>JAVBSC010000117.1:0-27406 GCA_031547305.1 Desulfovibrionaceae bacterium | reverse complement strand
GTCTTTCTTCGCCTTCCGGCGCCCAGGCATCCGCCTGTTGCCCTTCTTATTCTTATTCTTTCCCGCAAATGCTCCACACGCCGATTCGCATCGCCGCGAAAGCACTTCCTTTCCTTCCCTATTTAATTGTCAATGATCGTGGAGCTTCCGCTCCGCTCAGGCTTAAACCTGAATCGCAACCGCGTAAGACGCGCTCACCCGGCTGTTGTCAGACTTAACAACCTTCTTAAATCTGTATCAAACCCGGCCCGCCTACTGAAGCCTGGCCAGCATATCGTCGTAAAACTTGCAGATGGCCTCAATGTCGTTCGGGTTCTTCCGCAGTTCAGGCAACTGGGCCTGCATGTCCTGGTTCACGGCCACGATCCTGTTGGGATCCTTCCGGGCCACTTCCTGAATCTTGGCGCTCAGGGCAACGGCCTTCTGCTGGGCCTCTTCCTGGGTGCATCCGGCGTGCGCGATAGCGCCAAGGCCAAGAACGGAAACCAGAGCGAGCAAAATGCTAAACTTCTTCATGAATCCCCAAAAATACCGGCAAGAGGTTGAATAAATCCCCATTCCCGCCAGCGGCCTGAAAACGAGCGGCGATCTTTGCTGAATACGGCCGGAATCCATAAAATGCGCGCCTTCTCCGCCGTTTTGCGGGCGATTTCCAAAGCGCGAAGAAGGTGTTTACGCATTAGGCCGGCGAGTGTCAACAAAAAACATTTTTATTTTTCACTTGACTTTGCGTCATAAGATTGACAGTCAAAGTTTAAAGTTTATAGGTTTAGTGAAGATTATGCGTAAAATGCTTTTACGGCCGGGGTTTGGATGATTGTTTCAGGGGGATGCAATTGAACACGCAAAATTCTGGCATAGTCGGGCAGGACGGCTCCCTGCGCGAGATTTTCCGGGTACTTGGCAAGGTGGCCCCAACAGACTCCACAGTGCTGATCTCCGGCGAATCCGGCACGGGCAAAGAGCTGTTGGTCCGGGCGCTGCACGCCAAAAGCCCGCGCAGCGACAAACCGCTTGTTCCCATCAACTGCGGGGCCATACCCAAGGATTTGCTGGAGTCCGAACTGTTCGGGCACGAAAAAGGCGCTTTCACCCATGCCGTGCGCACCCGCCAGGGTCGTTTTGAACTGGCGGAAGGCGGCACCATCTTCCTGGACGAAATAGGGGAAATGGACCTGACCCTGCAGGTTAAAATCCTGCGCGTGCTGCAGGAAAAAGAGATCGAGCGCGTCGGCGGCAGCGGAGCCAAAAAGGTGGACGTACGCATAGTGGCGGCCACAAACCGGGATCTGGAAGAAGAAGTCCAGGCCGGGCGCTTCAGGGAAGACCTGTATTACCGCCTGAACGTGATCCCCCTGCATTTGCCGCCCCTGCGCGAACGCGGCCAGGACATTATGGTGCTGGCGGATCATTTTATTGAGTTGTTCTGCAAAAAGAAAGATCGTAAAAAACTGGCCTTCGCCCCCGGCACCCGCAAGGTTCTGCAAGTGTATTCCTGGCCGGGCAACGTGCGCGAGCTGGAAAATATCATGGAACGCCTGTCCATACTGTGCGACGGCGATATTGTGCAGCTTGCGGATTTGCCGCGCAAAATACTGGACTCCGTCGGCCAGCTTCCACCCGGCGAACTTGGCGGAAACATCGTCAGCCCGCTGGAACAGCGCGTTCTGGAACGGCCCCTGGGACAGGGCTTTTCCTGGCCCAGTCTGTCGGACATGAACAGCCACAACATGAACCTTAAGGATTTTCTGGACAACATTGAAGAGCGCCTGATCAACGAGGCTCTGGCCGATGCGGACGGGGTGAAGAACCAGGCCGCGGAAATACTCGGCATCAAACGCACCACCCTTATAGAGAAGCTGAAGAAGCGCAACATGGATACCGCCTGATGGGCGGGAATATTTTTTGCATAGCGAGTATCTTCAAGGGTAATAATTTTTTGCCTATCAGGATAACAAAGAGTGAATAGAGCCCGTTTCACCGGCTTGATCAAGCTGCTGCTCGCGCTTTGCCTGACCGTCGCGTTTCCGACGCGCGCCGGCCTTTGCGCCTCCGTGCAGTGGAGCGGGCTGGCGGACCGCGAACGCGTGACCATAAATCTGGACAACGGCGAAGGCCCGTTCCAGGGCGTGAGCCGGGTGGGCGAGCGGGTTCTGAGCGTGCCGCTGCCGCGCCCGGCGGGCGCGGCAGCGCAAGAGCAAAAAACAGAGGCCCCGGCCGGGGCCAGGCTGTTTGACGGCTGGGAATCCGGCCCGGACGGCGGTTTTTTGCACACCAAAAGCCCGGCCTTTGGCTATATTGTGAGCCGCCCCAGCGCCACCCGGCTGGTCATAGATATTTTTAGCGACCCCATGGGCACGCGCTGGAAGCCCCAGCCCGCCGCGACGCCCCAGGCGCCGGTGCAAGCTCCTCAAGCTCAAGCGGCTCCCCAAACGGCCAGTCCGGCGCCAGCTTCCCCCCCCGCGCCGACTCCGCCGGCCCAAGCCGCGCCGGAGCAAACGGTTCTCCCCGCTCAAGCGCCCGCTCCGCAAATGACGCCGCAGGCCGCGCCCGTCGCGCAGACTCCGGCCGCCCCGCAACCGGCCAGGCAAACCGCCGCCACTTCCTCCACCCCGGCAATACCGTCAGGCGCGCCGACGGCTCAGGGAACCGGCGCGGCCGCCGCTCCGCCCCAAACTCCGCCTCCGGCCGGGCAGCCCCAGATCCAGCCGGAGGAACAAAACCCGGAAGCGGCTTTTTTAAGCAGCCGGGCCAGTACGGACGCCTCAGGCCCCAGGCCGCCGGCTCCGCCCACGTCCAGGCAACCAGCCGCTCCGGCAGCGAGCCAGGCCGGAGCCCCGCGCCGGACGGACGCCGCGCCCCCCAAGGATAACAGCGGCCAGGCCCAGCCGGCTGCCCGGACTCCGCCCATAGCGCCCTCGGCCGGCCAGGCCCCCCACGCGCTTCCAGCCACGCCGCAGTCCGCGGCGCAAAGCGTCCCCTTGCGCGCCACGGACCCGGCCGGTCCGAACCACGCTCCGCCGGCCGCCGGGCAAACCAACGCCACGGCCTCAGCGCCGGCAAAACCTTCCCGAGGACCACTCCCGGCTTCCGGCCCGGACTATGTGTTCCGCTCCCGCCTGAACCAGGGGGGCCCGGAAGACTGGGATCAGCCCGGCAACGGAGCCGCCGCCCCGACCGCCGGCCTGGACGGCGAAACCAGAGCCGCCATCGCGGGAGCGCCGAACGCCACAGCCCAGGCTCCTGCCGCGCGGCCCCAGCCCCCCCGGCAGGACAACGCCAGCGCCGGCCCCACAGTGGAAGTCTACCGGGACGAAAAAGGCAACATCGTGCCCCCGCCGCCGGATCCCGCGGAAGTCCTGAAAGCCGTGGAAGAGGACGTAAAGGACTCCAAGTACGCCGACGCCCTGGCCAAGCTGGATCCCCTGCTCAAAAACCCCAAGCTGGACAAGGAGCGGCGCGAGCTGGTGCTGCACCGCCGGGCGGACATGATCTTCGCCCTGCACAAGGACAATCCGGCGGCCGCGTATTCTGAGATAGTCACGGCCACCACGGACGCCATGAACTACAACCTGAAATCCCCGCGCAACGCCGCCGCCCTGCTGCGCCTGGGCTACATGAACCTGAAGGTGGACAACACCTACGAGGCCGCCGCCTACTTCAACGTGCTGCGCCGCGACTACCCCAATGACGAGTTGATCCCCCTGTCCTATTATTACTGGGGCGATTACCAGTTTGAGCACAAAAACTGGCAGGAAGCGGCGGACCAGTTCCAGCACATCACCCAGAACTACCAGGACAGCCCCTACACGCGCGAGGCCTCGCTGGGCCTGGCCAGGGCCTATTATCAGCTCGGCTATTATGATCTGGCCTTCAAAATCGTGGAGTTCATAGAACGGCGCTGGCCGCGCTACTACCTGGATTACCCGCCCATTCTCAACATCATGGGGGACGTGGCCTTCCGGCTGAACCAACTGGACCGGGCCGCCCAGTTTTACTGGACCTACTACAACCTGGAGCCGAACGGGCCTTCCGCCGACATAATCCTGGCCCGCCTGGGCGACATCTACAGCATGCGGAAGCGGAAAAAGGCGGCCCAGGAGGTTTACGAGGAAGCCGTGCGCCGCTTCCCGGACAAGGACGGCGGGCTGGTGGCCCTGATGCGCCTGGCCGAGGACGGCCTGTACGACGCGCCGGAAATAACCCAGATGTACTCCGTATTCGAGCGGCCGTACAATCCCAAACCCATGGAAGCCTACCGAAAAATCATCAACCAGCACCCGAACAGCGCTCTTGTGCCCCTGGCCCGGCTCAAGCTGGCCATGTGGCATTTGTTCTACAAGGAATACACCGCGACCCTGGACCAGTGCTCCGCCATAGTCAAGGCGGATCCCAAAAGCGACATCGCCGCCAAGGCCAAGGACGTGGCCCTGAAAACCTTTGCCGTGATGTCCGCCGAAAGCGTGGACGATCAGCGCTATGCCCGCATGCGCGAAATCTGGGAAAGATACCCCATCCTCAGGGAGCAGCAGGAGGCCATGAATCCGGAAAGCCGCGTGGCCCTGGCCGTGAGCTACCGGGATGAAGGCCGGGTGGATGAAGCCCTGAACGTGCTGGAGCCTTTTTTCCTGGGCGGCAAAATCGTTGGCGAACGCGGCCAGCAGTATTCGGAAATGGCCCTGAGCCTGGCCCTGACCACCCACCTGGACCACGACAACTGGAAAGGCATTGAGGATCTTGCCGCGCGCACGGCCCTGTGGACCCTTACCCCGGAAACGCAGCGCCAGTTGAACTATGCCCTGGCCCTGGCCTATGAAAACCAGGACCGTATGTCCGACGCCGCGCCCATCTGGCAAAAACTTTACGAGCAGGGCGACCTGCCGCCCATGCAGCAGGCCTACGCCGAATACTTCCTGGCCCGGGACGCCGAGCAGCGCCGGGATCTGGAAAACGCCTACAACATCGGGCAGGACGCTCTTTCCCGCCTGCTGACCCTGGCCAGGGAAAACCCGGACAAGGCGGATACGGAAAAAATAAAGAACCAGATCGGCTCGCTCATGAGCATTGCGGAAACCGCCGGCCACCTGGCCGAAGCCATGAGCTACGCGGAGCAATACCTGACCTACGTGCAGAAGGATTCTTCGGATTACCAGGGCGTGCTTTACCGCATCGCCAAAATCAACCAGAAGCGGGGCAACCTGGAAGCCTGGGAAAAAGGGCTGGAGGATATTGCCGCCGGATACCCGAATTCCGTTTACGGCCGCACCGCCGCCTCGGAACTGCGCAGCGCCAGGCTGAACCGGGACGCGGCCAGGTTCTCGCCAACAGGTAGATTATAAGGGGATTTTTTATGAACCGCAGAGCCATTG
The DNA here is from genome assembly GCA_031547305.1 of Desulfovibrionaceae bacterium. GTDB lineage: Bacteria > Desulfobacterota > Desulfovibrionia > Desulfovibrionales > Desulfovibrionaceae > JAVBSC01. Next base: position 22,037 of record JAVBSC010000117.1, on the reverse strand, counting down.
TCGCCGGACGTTTTTACCCGGCCAGCGCGGCCGAACTGCAGGGGGGCGTGCAGTCCTTTCTGGCTCTTTCAGACCGACATATGACCCACTGCGCGGGCAGAGATCCCATGTGCGTAATCTTGCCGCACGCCGGGCACATATTTTCCGGCGGAGTGGCCGGGCTTACCCTGGGGCAGGTCCAGGTGCCGGAGCTGGTTGTGCTGATCGGCCCGAACCACACCGGGCATGGCTCGCTTTTGGCGCTCTGGCCTGACGGGGCCTGGGAAACGCCGTTGGGAGTGACTCCGGTGGACACGGAGTTCAACCATGCGCTCATGGAACGCAAGGCCGGCTTCAGCCTGGATGAACGCGCCCATTTGAGCGAGCACTCGCTGGAAGTGATTCTGCCGTTTTTACAGGTCAAGCAGCCCAGGTTGCGCATAGCGGCCCTGTGCGCCCGCGAGCATCGCCTGCCATCGCTGAAGGCCGCCGGCCTGGCCCTGGCCGGGGCAATCAGGGAACAACGGGAAAAAGGCCGTAAAGTCTGCATCATCGCCAGCACGGACATGAGCCACTACATCCCGCACAAGGAAGCCGTGCGGCGCGACGCCCTGGCCCTGGAGAAAATCCGCGCCCTGGACCCGGAAGGCCTGAACGAAACGGTGCTGGGCCAACACATAACCATGTGCGGGGTGGCGCCGGTAACCCTGGCCTTGTTCGCCTGCCTGGAACTCGGCGCAACGGAGTGCTGCGTCACCGCCTACACCTCTTCCGGCATAACCGGCGCATCTCTGGGCGCGGACATGGACCAGGTGGTGGGCTACGCCGGAGCGATTATAGTTTAGGCCGCCAATCTGATTCCTTGCCTTTTTGTCCGCCATTCCGTATTTTCTTTTTGTCAGCCGGGCGGCGTGCTCCGGCTGGCGCGTTGTTCGCGCATCCCGGCGGTTCAAGACCATGACGTCCCATTCCGCCGGGCCGGCGATACAGCGGCAAGCTGACGGCATCCCGACTGCGAAGACCGGCGTCCGAGCAGGAAGGCGCGCGGTTTTCCGATATTGTTCGCACAGCGTCCTTCCTCTTTGATCCGTTGCGCAAAGGCTTTTGGCGGCCTCGGCGCACCCGGCCGCATTGGCCGGAGTTTTCGGGATCGGGATGAAAGGGCGCTTTTTTTACAGGCGTTTTCCTCCGACCGGCTTGCCGCGGCGTGGGTAACGCCTTTTGCGTTTTACCAGTCCGGGATGCTCCAGAAAAAGCAAAGGAGAGACAACATGGAAGAAATGCGCCTGGGCGTGGTGGGCATTGTGGTGGAAAATCTGGAATCCTCCACGGCCATCAACGCCGTTCTGCACCAGCACGCCGACCTTATTGTGGGCCGGCTGGGCATACCCTACCGCAACCGGGGCGTTTCCATCATCGCCCTGGCCGTGGACGGCAGCATGGAAGACATTTCCGCGCTGACGGGCAAGCTTGGCAAAATCCCGCATGTGTCGGTCAAATCCGCCCTGACCAGGCAAAAAGAAAAAAACGCGGAATAACCGCTTCCCATATAATTAATTAAAGACGGTTTAAAAACATGTATGATCCCCATTCTCCCGACAGCAACGTATTCATGGACGACGCGGAAATCCGCGCCACATTGCAAGAAGCCCGCGCCCAGTCCGCCATTCCCGGCCGGATCGAATCCCTGCTGGAAAAGGCCGCCCGCTGCGAAGGATTGAGCCACCGCGAAGCCGCTGTGCTTCTGGAGGCCGAAAGCGAGGCGGACCTGGCGAAAATCCACGCCCTGGCCCGGTGGATCAAAGAAAAGATCTACGGCAAGCGCATCGTCATGTTCGCGCCTTTGTATCTTTCCAATCACTGCGTCAACAATTGCGCCTACTGCGGCTATCGCTGCTCCAACAGCATTCCCAGGCGGCGGCTCGGCCAGGACGAACTGCGCGCGGAGGTGCGCGCCCTGGAGGCCATGGGACACAAACGCCTGCTGCTGGAAGCCGGAGAGGACGACGAGCATTGCCCCATTGACTACATTCTGGAGTGCATCCGGACCATTTACTCCGAAAAGCTGGCCAACGGGGCCATCCGCCGGGTCAACGTGGACATTGCCGCCACCACCGGCGCCAACTACCGCCGGCTTAAGGAAGCGGGGATCGGCACATACATCCTGTTTCAGGAAACTTACCACAAGCCCACTTACCTGGCTTTGCACCAGGGCCCCAAACGCGATTACGAGTGGCACACCGAAGCCATGGACCGGGCCATGGGCGAGGGCGGGATTGACGACGCGGGCATAGGCGCGCTGTTCGGCCTGTACGATCACCGCTACGAAGTTGTGGGCCTGCTCATGCATGCCGAGCATCTGGAGGCTCGCTTCGGCGTGGGGCCGCACACCATTTCCTTCCCGCGCCTGCTCCCGGCCGAAGGCGTGGACCGGGCCGCCTTTCCCCACCTGGTGGGCGACCGCGACTTTAAGAAGCTGGTGTCCGTGACGCGTCTGGCCGTGCCATACACCGGCATGATCGTCACCACCCGCGAAAGCCAGGCTTTCCGCAACGAGCTTCTGGAAGTCGGCATGTCGCAGATGAGCGCCGGCTCCTGCGTGGGTGTGGGCGGATACGCGCACCCGGAGGAAGCGGAAAAGGCGGATACGCCCCAGTTTGAAGTGGCGGATCACCGCGCGCCGCTGGAGGTGGTCAAGGGCCTGGTGCGGGACGGCTATCTGCCAAGCTACTGCACGGCCTGTTACCGCGAAGGGCGCACCGGCGACCGCTTCATGCCCCTGGCCAAATCCGGCCAGATCGGCAACTGTTGCCTGCCCAACGCCCTGCTCACCTTCAAGGAATTCCTGCAAGATTATGCGGACGACGAACTGCGCCGGATGGGCGGGCAAATGATCGCCGGGGAAGTCCCGCATATTCCCAACGCCAGGCAACGCGCCCGCACTATGGACTACCTGGAGCGCATCCGGAGCGGCGAGCGCGATTTGCGCTTTTAACGCGGCATGGACTCTTTACTTAAACCACTGCTGGCCGGGCTCCCGCCGGATGCCTCGTTGCTGGCGGCAATTCTGCGCCGCGCCGCACAGCCGGATATGCGGGAAGAATTGTTCGGCCTGGCCCGGCAAAAGGCGCAAGAGGCTTATGGCAAGCGCGTTTTTGCACGCGGACTCATCGAGTTCACCAACCATTGCCGTTGCGACTGCCTGTACTGCGGCATCCGGCGCTCCAACCGCAAGGCCGCGCGCTACCGCCTGACGCCGGAGGAAGTGCTGCGCCGCTGCGAGGCCGGCCGCGCCTTGGGCTTTCGCACCTTTGTGCTCCAGGGCGGCGAAGATCCCTGGTACACGCAGGACCGGATGGTCAGCCTCATCGCCGCCATCAAGGCCGCCTGGCCGGACTGCGCGCTCACCCTGTCCATAGGCCAGAAGAGCCGGGCCACTTACGCCCGCTTCCGCCAGGCCGGGGCGGACCGTTACCTGCTGCGGCACGAGACCGCCAATGCCGGGCACTTCTCCCTGCTGCACCCGGCCGCCCAGACCTTTGCCGCGCGCCGCCGCTGCCTGCGGGATTTAAAGGCCCTGGGTTTTCAGACCGGCGCGGGCTTCATGGTGGGGTCGCCGGGGCAGACCACGGCCGCGCTGGCGGACGACCTGCGCTTTCTTTGGGAACTTCAGCCGCAAATGGTGGGCATAGGGCCGTTTTTGCCGCACCGGGACACGCCATTCGGAGATCAGCCGCCCGGAGGAGTGGAACAAACGCTGGTTCTGCTGGCCCTGACCCGGCTGCTCCTGCCCCGCGCCCTGCTGCCCGCCACCACCGCCCTGGGCACGGCCACCCTGGATTCCGGCGGAGACGGGCGGGAGCGCGGCATCCTGGCCGGGGCCAACGTGCTCATGCCCAACCTTTCTCCACCCGGAGCGCGCGCCAATTACACGCTGTACAACGGCAAACTTTCCTCCGGAGCCGAAGCCGCCGAAAACCTGGCGGACCTGAAGCGCCGGGTGGCCGCCGTCGGCTATGAAATAAGCCTGGAACGAGGGGATTATGCATAATGACAACCTGAACACGGACCTGAACGCCACTCCGCGCGGCAACCGCCTGCACATAGGTTTTTACGGCCGGCGCAACGCGGGCAAATCATCGCTGGTCAACGCCCTGGCCGGACATGCGGTATCCATTGTCTCCGACGTGCCGGGCACCACCACAGACCCGGTGTACAAATCCATGGAAATTCACGGACTTGGACCATGCGTGCTCATTGACGCGGCCGGCTTTGACGACGTCGGCCCCCTGGGCGGCCTGCGCGTGGAAAAAGCCGGCCAGGCCACGGATAAAACCGATGTGGCCGTGCTGCTACTCTCCCCTCCCAACTTTGTGGACAGCGCCCCTGGCGAAGGGGGCGGCCTGGCCGGGGAAAAAGCCTGGGCCGGGGCCCTGCGCGCCAAAGGCACGCCCTGCCTGTATGTAATCAATAAAATTGACGAATGGCCGGGCGGCGCTAACAGCGACGCGGCCGCCAGGGCCGCCGATCTGGCGGAAAAGGAGCTGGGCGCGCGGCCCCTGCTGGTCAGCGCCCGGACCGGCGATGGCCTGCCCGGAATTTTTGAGGGCGTCATGCGTCTTTTGCCGGCGGACTGGAACACGCGCGGCCTGACGGACGGCCTGGCCAACGCCGGCGACGTGGTGCTGCTGGTCATGCCGCAGGATCTCCAGGCGCCCAAAGGCCGCCTTATCCTGCCGCAAGTCCAGACCATCCGCGAGCTGCTGGATAAAAAATGCCTGGTCGTCAGCTCCACCGCCGATTGTCTGGACAGCGCCCTGGCCGCCCTGGCCGGACCGCCCGCGTTGATCATCACCGATTCGCAGGTTTTTGAAACCGTCCACGCCAAAAAGCCGCCCCAAAGCCGCCTGACCTCGTTTTCCATACTTATGGCGGCCAACAAGGGCGACCTGGCGGCCTTCAGGGCCGGGGCCGAGGCCCTGGGAAGGCTGGGGCCGGATTCGCGCGTGCTGGTTGCCGAAGCCTGCACCCACGCCCCTTTGGCCGAGGATATCGGCCGGGAAAAAATCCCGGCCCTGCTGCGGCGGTGCGCCGGGCGAAGCCTGAGCGTGGACGTGGTGAGCGGCGCGGATTTTCCGGCGGATTTAACGCCCTATGACGTGATCATCCACTGCGGCGGCTGCATGTTCAACCGCAAGCACATGCTGGCCCGAGTGGCCAAAGCCAAGGCGCAGGGCGTGCCCATCACCAATTACGGGGTGACCCTGGCCTGGCTGGCCGGCATTCTGGACAAAGTGGACGGCATATAGAGCATTTTAGCTTTAAGATTTTTCTATCCGGTAAAATGTTCTAATCCGGATAGCGAATATAGATCTTCCGCAGCAGATCATCCACGGCCATAAAAGATTCCACCAGGTCCGGGTCAAAGTGGGTGCCGGCGTCCTTCCGGATCATGGCGCGGCCTTCTTCCCAGGTCCAGGATTTTTTATAACAGCGCGTGGAAACCAGGGCGTCAAAGACGTCAGCAATGGCGGTGATGCGGGCGGCCAGCGGAATGTCCCGGCCGGCCAGCACCGGAATGGACGGCGAGCCGCTGTAGCCCGTGCCGTTCCATTTCTGGTGGTGGTGCAGGGTTATATCGTGCGCCAGCATGGTAATGTCCCAGTTGCCGGACAAAAACAGGGTGGATCCGGCCACGGTGTGGCTGCGCATGACGGTGAACTCCGCGTCGTCCAGCTTGCCGGGCTTTTTCAGAATGCTGTCCGGAATGGCCACCTTCCCCAGGTCGTGGAGCATGGAGGCCAGGCGGAGCCGGCTGCGGAAGTGCCGGAGCGTATCCGGATCCTCATTGCGCTTTTCCGCGTGGTGCTGGTAAATTTCCGCGGCTATGGCGCCCACGCGCTCCGCGTGCGGGCCGGTTTCCATGGGGTCGTGCAATGTGGCCATGTGCAGGAGGCGCTTGATGTCCTCGCGCAGCAGGCCGCTCAGTTCCAGGGCCCTGGCGGCCTGATTGGCGAGCAGCTTTACGTGGTGTTCCATTCCACGGCTGAAGGGCTGCGCGCGTCCGGTTTCGGGATCCATGCTGTTGATGATCTGAAGCACGCCGAGCAAGCGGTCGCCCCGCCCCACCAGCGGCAGGGTGAGCATGGACTCGGTGCGGTAATTGGTCTTTTTGTCAAAATCCTCGTTAAAGCCGTAAGGCAGGCCGGGGGGCAGGCCGCGCACGTCGGGAATGTTCAGAATGTTCCGGGTCACGCCCACATAGCCGCCGATGGAATGCGTATCCAGCGGCAGCCGGGCGTTGGCGTAAGCGTGCTTGTAGGCGGCGTTGGACGGGAACAGGGTATCGTTGTGCGTGTAAGCGAAAATCAAATCCCCGCCGTCCGCCAGAAACACCGTGCCGGCGTCGGCGTTGGTAACCCGGCGGCATTCCGCCAGAATGCGGTCCAGGAGCACGTTTTCCTCGCTATACCTGGACAGTTCGTTAATAAAATCCACAATGTCCGCGCGCTGGGAGGCGGCGTCAAAGCGCTCCTCTTCCGATTCATCAAGTCCTTCGCGGGCCAGGGATATTTCAATCGGCTTGCCGGAATATTCGCGCTGCAGACGTTTTAAGGCCAGCTCCAGTTCCGCGTCGCCGCGTTCCGGCGCGTGATGCGAAAAAACCAGGCGGGAAACCCCGGCATCCAGAGCCGGCTGAACCCAGTCCTCCATACGGGAGTGCCCCCAGCCGGGATGATAGTCCTCCCTGGCGTATTGGGCGTCCACCAGGGCCACGTCCACACCGGCCAGCAGCCCGGCGGTCATGTCCCGCACCCGCGAATCGCCGGTCAGTTCATGATCCCCGGTATACAGAAAAGTCGAACCGTCAACGCTGACCTTGTAGGCCAGGTTGCCGCCAGGATGGTTGGTGGCCATGGCCGTCACCGTGGCCCCGCCTATTTGAACGCTCTGCCCGTTTGTAAGCGGGTGCAGGGTGATGTTGCTTTGCAGCTCGTGAAAATGCACCGGGAACAGGGTGCCGTCAAAAATGCGCTCCGGGATGTCTTTGAGCCATTCGGGGCGGTAGATGTGGATGGTCCAGTCCTTATTGAATAACGGAGCCCAGAAGACAAGCCCCTGAATATGATCGTTGTGCCCGTGGGTGATGAACAGGCTGCACTCGCCATTTTTGGGCAGATTGTCGCCCAGAAGCCGAATGCCGGAACCGGCGTCAAAAACCAGCAACTCGCCGCCGCGGGCGCGGACGGACAGACATGATGTGTTGCCGCCGTAGCGCTGCGTATTGCGGGAAGGGCTGGGAATGCCGCCCCGGGCGCCCCAGATGGTTATTTCCATATATGCTCCACCCACCGAAATTAATAGTATGGCAAATATATAGCAATACATTGCTTCCGGCAAGGAGCATCCGGAGCGGCATCACGGCGCAGGGTACAGGCCGGTCCGGCCGCGAGCAGGGCGCCGCCCGGAACCTGAAAAATCGCGGCCAGCGGCCCCCCGCTTCCAGGCTTACCCAGCTTTGACCGGCGGCTCCTTGCACAAGTTCAGGTGCCAGGTCACGCCAAAGCGATCCGTGACCGAGCCGAAGCTGGCGCTCCAGAAGGTCTCGCCCAGCGGCATGAGCACCATGCCGCCTTCCGACAGGGCCGCGAAGATGCGGCGCTGCTCGGCCTCGTCCTCCAGAAGCAACGCCAGGGAAACCGCGTTGCCCATGACGCCTTCACCAGGCCGCGTATCGTCCCCGAGCATGATGGACTGATCCTTATCAATGAACAGTTCCCCATGCATTACCAGATGCTTCATATCGTCGCCCACCGGAAATTCCGGAGTGGGCGGCACTTCGGCATAAGTCATGTACTCCGGTTTGGTCCGGAAAATTCCGCCGTAAAAAGCCATGGCCTCCAAAGCCCGGCCCTTGAAACTCAAATAAGTGCAAACGCGCATGGCGAGCCTCCTTTTTGAAGCGTATTCATCTATCATCCTATTCTAACATAATAAGCACAATCCCCGGGAGAACAAGAGCACACCGGCAGCCCGGCAATCCCAGCCCCTAAGAATCGCCGCGGCTTATATATTTTTCGGCAATGGCCCGGAAACATCGCGCTGGCAAAATTCACCTCCGCCAAACAACTTGACTTACACCTTGGATACTATATATTGAACACGTGTTCGTAATATGGAACAACAGGTCGTAAAAGCCACAGTCATATCGTATTTACACAGCCGCCTGCCTTCAAAAAAGCGGACGGCCGGCAACGCCGGTCACGTACGGCGGCGCTCAGGCCGTAAGCTAAACCTTGTAACCAGACGGAGGAATCATGGCTTCAACTCTGCGTTCACACGGGCGTTCCCTCAGCGGGTTCATTCTGGGCCTTTTCGCCTTCACTCTTCTCATTTGCGGCCCTTACGCGCAAAGCGCGCATGCGGAAGCCAAGGAGTTGCGCATCGCCTTCCAGCCGGGACTCAGCTACCTGCCCCTGTTGGTCATGAAGAGCGAAAACTTCCTGGAGAAACAGGCCGCCGCCCAGGGCCTGGGCGACGTTAAAGCCGTCTGGACCCAGTTCAGCGCCGGCCCCCCGATGAACGACGCCCTGCTGGCCGGCCAGCTTGACCTGGCGTCCGGCGGGATCACCTCGTTCCTGATCCTCTGGGACAAAACCAAGGGCAAGCTGGATGTCAACGCCGTGTGCGCCCTTAACGCCGCGCCCATCAACCTGAACACCTCCAACCCAAAAATCAAGAGCATCGCGGACTATGCCGAAGGCGACAAAATCGCCCTGCCCGCGGTAAAAGTCTCCACCAACGCCATAATCCTTCAGATGGCCGCTGAAAAAGCCTTTGGCGAATCCGAACGCTTCCGCCTGGACAAGTACAGCGTGGCCATGTCCAACCCGGACGGCTACACCGCCCTGGCCGGCGGCAAGTCCGGCATCGACTCCCACATGGTGGCCCCGCCCTTCTGCTTCTCGGAAACGAGCCTGCCCGGCGTGCGCACCATCCTGCGCTCCTACGATGTGCTCGGCGGCCCCGGCACCATCAACGTGTTTTGGACCACTTCCAAGTTCTATAAAGAAAACCCCAAGCTCACCAAGGTCTTCCTGAGCGCGCTTGAGGATTCCATGAACCTGATCAAGAACGACCCCCAAAAGGCCGCCGCCATTTACATGGCTTCGGAAAAAAGCCCTTCGCCGGAAGCGGACGTGATCAGCTGGATTACCAACCCCGACATCAAATACAGTCCCACGCCGGAATATACCAAGCGCTTCCACGACTTCATGTTCCGCATCGGCAGCGTGAAGACCGGCGCCGCGTCCTGGAAGGACTATTTCTTCCCCATCGCCCATTCAATGCCGGGAAGTTAACTGTTAAACCGGGAGATTCTACCCCCGGTTTAACATAAATATTTCTTCAGGAGCACCCCAGATGCAAAATACCTCCACGGTCCCGCGGCCCCTGCTTGACGTGCGCGGCGTGACCTTGCAATACAAAACAAAGGAGCACCTGGTCACTGCCACTTACCGGGTGGATTTCCGGGTGTTTACAGCGGATCGTTTTGTGCTGCTCGGGCCTTCCGGCTGCGGCAAGTCCACCCTGCTCAAGGCTGTTGGCGGATTCCTCACGCCCACGGAAGGGAGCATGACCCTGAATGGGGAAAGGATCACCCGCCCCGGACCGGACCGGATGATGGTGTTTCAGGAGTTTGACCAGCTCCTGCCCTGGAAGACCGTGAAGGGAAACGTCATGTTCCCGCTGCTCAACTGCGGCAAATACACCGTCCGTCAGGCCGAGGAAAAGGCCATGCGGTACATTTGCAAGGTGAACCTGGAAAAATTCGCGGACAGCCACCCGCACACCTTGTCCGGCGGCATGAAGCAACGGGTCGCTATTGCCAGAGGCATGGCCATGGAGCCGGAAATCCTGCTTATGGACGAGCCCTTCGCCGCCCTGGACGCCCTGACCCGCCGCAAGATGCAGGAAGAGCTCATGCGGCTTTGGGACGACACGCACTTTACCGTGCTTTTTGTCACCCACTCCATCAGCGAAGCCATCATCATCGGCAACCGCATCCTGCTGCTTTCGCCCCACCCCGGCCGGGTCAAGGCGGAACTCAATTCCAGCGGCGTTGACGTAAAAGACGAAAACCAGGTGCCTCTTTCGGAAAGAATCAACACCATGCTTTTTGCCGAAAGCCCAAGACATTCCGACGCGGACAGAAAGGAGGAAACCGCATGAGCGCCGTAAAAGTGGATTCCAGACCGCCCGAAGCCGCCCGAAAAGATCTGCCGGCGCTGGTGGAGCGCCCGGAAATCGTTGTTGAAAGCATGGAGAACACCTTCGGCGTTGTCCAGAAAAAGCTTACCGCCTGGGAACGCGTTTACGGCAACAACGTCGTGCGCAAACTGTTCATTCTGGTGGTGTTGGCCGCATTTTGGGAAATGTACGCCAGCAACCTGAACAACGACCTGCTCTTCCCCACGTTCAGCGCCACTGCCTCCGCCCTGGCCAAAAGCCTGATCAGCGGCGGCCTGACCGGCAAGATTTTCTTGTCCATCCAGACCCTGCTCATAGGCTACCTGGCCGGCCTTACCCTGGCCGCCCTGCTCACCGTGCTGGCCATCACCACCCGCCTCGGCCGGGATTTTCTGGAAACTTTGACCGCCATGTTCAATCCCCTGCCGGCCATCGCCCTGCTGCCCCTGGCCTTTTTGTGGTTCGGCGTGGGCAACGGCAGCATAGTGTTTGTGCTGGTGCATTCCGTGCTCTGGGCCGTGGCCTTGAATTCCTATTCCGGATTTATGTCGGTTTCCAACACCTTGCGCATGGTTGGGCAGAACTACGGTTTGAAAGGTTTTTCCTATGTCTGCAAAATCCTTATCCCGGCCGGGTTCCCCAGCATTCTTACCGGCCTTAAAATCGGCTGGGCCTGTGCCTGGCGCACTCTGATCGCCGCCGAGCTGGTCTTCGGGGTCAGTTCCGGCAACGGCGGCCTGGGCTGGTTCATTTACGAGAACAAAAACGCCCTGGAGATAGCCAATGTTTTTGCCGGCCTGCTCATGGTCATACTTATCGGCCTGCTGGTGGAAAACCTGATCTTCAAAACCGTGGAACGCCGCACCATCCACAGATGGGGCCTGCACGCGTAAGCCGGCTTTGCAAAATCCCTTAGGGCTTGCCATAAACTCAACGGCCGCGGCCTGGGCGTTCTGGTTTTTTAATCGCTCCGCCGGTCGTTCACAGCGGCAAAAGCCCGCCCGCTCCCCGTTGGCGCGGAGCCATGCCGCGCATGCCCCTGTTGGAGCATTTCAACCTTGAAATACTCTATACATTCCCCGACTATGCATTGATAAAAAGTATTTAACATTATACCGGCGTTATGTTCCAAGGTGTCCAATTACCAAGGAGCGTGCCGCATGGCGAAATTGAAAAATCTGTTCAGCACCACGGCCGGTGTGGCCATGACCGGGGCCTTGCTGGGAATAATCGCGGCTTTGCTGCAAAAAGCCGGCAACCCGGCCAACATGGGCATCTGCGTGGCCTGCTTCGAGCGGGACATAGCCGGCGCCCTGGGCCTGCACCGGGCGGACATAGTCCAGTATCTGCGCCCGGAAATAATCGGCCTGGGCCTTGGGGCTTTTCTGGCCGCTCTGGCTTTTCGCGACTTCCGGCCGCGCGGCGGTTCCGCGCCGGCTTTGCGCTTTGCCCTGGGTTTTTGCGCGGCCGTTGGAGCGCTGGTGTTTCTGGGCTGCCCCTGGCGCGCCCTGCTGCGCCTGGCCGGCGGCGACGGCAACGCCCTGCTCGGCCTGGCCGGCCTGGCCGCCGGGGTGTTCGTGGGCACATTGTTCTTCCGCCAGGGCTTCACCTTGGGGCGCGGCATACCGCAGAGCAAGGCCGCCGGGCTGTTCCTGCCGGTTCTGCTCCTTGGCCTGCTGGCCTTGCCGCTGGTTTTTCCCCAGATAAAGGACGAAGCGCGCAGCGGCATTCTCTGGTATTCCCTGAAGGGGCCCGGCGCTTCCCACGCCCCGCTGCTGATCTCTCTGGCCGGGGGATTGCTGATTGGGGCTTTGGCCCAGCGCAGCCGCTTCTGCACCATGGGCGCGCTGCGGGATCTTTTTCTGTTCCGCCAGTTGCACCTGTTCTGGGGCATTGTGGCCCTGGTTGGCGCGGCTTTTCTGATGAACCTGGCCCTGGGGCAGTTCCGCCCCGGCTTCAGCGGGCAGCCCGTGGCCCACACCGACGGCTTATGGAACTTCGCGGGCATGGCCCTGGCCGGCCTGGCTTTCGCCCTGGCCGGCGGATGCCCCGGCCGCCAGCTTTTCCTGGCCGGGGAAGGCGATTCCGACGCCGCCCTGTTTGTCCTGGGCATGATTCTGGGCGCGGCCTGCGCCCATAACTTCGGCCTGGCCAGCTCGGCCGCCGGAGTCGGACCTTACGGCCCGATCGCCGTGGGCATAGGTTTCGCGGTCTGCCTGGCCGTGGGATTTTTCAACCGCGCTTCCGTGGCGAAATAAGGAAAAAGTATGAATACCATTGACGCGCGCGGGCTTTCCTGTCCGCAGCCGGTGCTTTTGGCCATCCGGGCCATGGAACGGGAAGACGCCGGGTTTGAAGTTCTGGTGGACGCGGAGGCGGCCCTGGAAAACGTCAGCCGGGCCGCGACCAAGATGGGCTGGGAATGCTCCGTGGCTAAACGTGAAGGTGAGGAATCCATCCTGCGCCTGGCTAAAAAGCCTAACCAGGCTTAGGCTTGAACATGCGTGGGGTTCTGGAGCGCCTGCTTGGCCGCAAGCCTGAAACCGCCGGGGAAATGCCCCGCTCCGCCCATGAATCCACGGACCGGGGCATCCTGGTGTTCGAGCATACCGGCGAAGTCATCCGGGCGGAAGAAGCCTTGAAAAAGGCCGGCCTGGCGGTCAGCGTAAAAGGTCCGCCGCCGGATTTGCGCAGCGGCTGCGACCTGGTGATCGAATTCCCCATAGTGGAGGAACTGGCGGCGCGGGAAATCCTGCGGCCCCTGGGGCTTGAGCCGAAGGCCCTGCCCCTGCGGGATTTGCTCCTGGAGCCGGTATCCATCTTCAACGTCAAGGATTACGGGGAATACCTGCTGGTCCGGGCCGCCAACATGAAAATAAGCGTGCGCAAGTCCGACTTGCGCATCGTCAATATTTCCGGCGGCGGCTGCCCGGACGTGCCTTTTCTGGCCGGACTCTTTGTGGGCGGACGCCTGACGGACCCGGAAGAGCCGCGCGCCCACGGTCAGACCCTGTGCGGCTACGCCCTGCAGCTGGCTTTTGAGGAGGCGCGCCGGCTATGCGCTGGTTGATCGCGGGCACCGCCCCGGAGCTGGATTTTCCGCTTGTGGATGGCGCATACCGCCTGCGGGACGGGGAACTGTTTTTTCCCGGCCGGGACTTACGCCTGCCGGTGAACCGGGGCACCCCGGCCCTGGCCGCCGCCGCCGCCCTGGCCTGCGCCAGCCTGGACATCCCGCCTCCGGCACTGCTCATGGCCGGCGACGAAGGCAAAGGCCGGGGCAGCCGCCTGGTCTACGCCAGGCTGTTGGAGCTTTTGCCGGATCTGGCCGGATCCGGCCTGACCTTCCACTACCTGCTGCCGGACCTGGACTGGCACAGCCGCATTCTGGCCGGACTGGAGGGCCTGAATCCCAGGCCATTTCTGGTGGCTGACGCCGGCTACATGTACGTGGCCAAAATGAGCGGCTATGCCGCGTCCTACGATCTGTTCACGCCGGACATCGGAGAACTGGCTTTTCTGGCGGATGAAAAAGCTCCCCACCCTTTTTACACCAGAGGCTTTTTGCTGGAAGACGAAGAAAACGCCCCGGCGCTTGCCGAGCGGGCGTTTAAGGCGGAAAACAGCGCGAAAACCCTGCTTGTCAAGGGCCGCAACGATTATCTGGTGCAAAACGGCCGGGTGCTGGCCAGGGTTGAAGAGCCCATGGTGGAAGCCATGGAAGCCGTGGGCGGCACGGGCGACACGCTGACCGGGCTGGCCACGGCCTTTCTGGCCGCCGGGCGCGACACGCTTTCCGCCTGCCTGTCCGCCTGCAGGGTAAACCGCTGGATGGGCGCGCTGGCCGGCCCGGATCCCTCAACGCAGATTATGGATATTTTGCGGCATTTACCGGAAGCGATGCTGAGGGCGTCGGAATAATCATTCCAGGCGCTTTCTGCGCTGCACTTCCTTAAGCACGGCCTGGAGCTCGGAAAAAATGACCGGCTTGGACAGGTACAAATCCATTCCCTGGTGTAAAAAACGCTCCCGGTCGCCGCTCATGGCGTGGGCGGATACGGCTATGACCATAAGGTCTTTGGGCACCTCGGCCTTATCCAGCGAATCCTGGCAGAAGAATGTCCGCATTCTGGCCGTGAGTTCCGAAGAAGCCTTGAAGCCGCCGCACTTTCCGTCCCGGATATGCCGCACGGCCAGCGCCCCGTCCAGCACCGGCATTTGAATGTCCGTAACCAGGCAGTCAAAGGGATAAAGACTTAGAGCCTCCAGAGCTTCCCGGCCGTTGTTCACGCAAAAGGCCCGGTGCCCGATGCGCCGCAGCAGGGTGCTCATGGCAAAGCGGCTGGTCTGGTCGTCTTCCGCCACCAATATGTTCAGAGGCTCTTGTTCCTCTTTCGAACGGCCTGCCCCGGACGCTTCCAAAACGCCGGGGCAGGCGGCCCCGTCATCCAGGGGCAAGGAAAAATGAACCGTCGTGCCCCGTCCCAGCTCGCTATCCACGCACAGGCTGCCGTTCATCATCTGAATAAGGCGGGCCACAATGCCCAGGCCCAGGCCGGTGCCCGCGTACTGGCGGGTGTCTGAATTGTCCAGTTGGGTAAAAGGCTTGAAAATCAGGCCGTGGGACTCCTCGGCCATGCCTATGCCCGAATCGCGTACCGCGAAATACAGGCAGATCCTGCCCTGAGGCCGGGCGGGCAACAGGCGGCATTCCACCTCCACCTCGCCTTTTTCGGTAAATTTAAAGGCATTGCCCACCAAGTTGAACAGAATCTGGCGGATTCTGGCGTCGTCGCCCACCAGCGTCCTGGGAAGGGCTCTATCCTTGTTCAGACTCAGCTTAAGGCCGCGCTTTTCCGCTTCTCCGGCAAAAAGGTGGATGGTGGCCTCCAGGGTGGCCTCTATGTCAAATGGCGAAAACCGCAGATCCATGCGCCCGGATTCGATGCGCGAATAGTCCAGTATATCTGAAATGATGCGCAAAAGGGCTTTGCCGGAAGAATGCGCGGTTTGCACGTATTCCGCCTGGTTGGCTGACAAGGTGGACATTTCCAGAAGCTGGAGCATGCTCAGAACGCCGTTCAGCGGCGTGCGCAGTTCGTGGCTTACGTTGGCCAGGAATTCGTCCTTGAAGCGATTGGCTTTTTCCGCGCTTTCCTTGGCCAGCCGAAGATCCTGCATGGCCTGGAAGCGCCGCAGCCTGAGCCAGGCCCCGCGCATGAACAGTTCAAACTCGCGCAGATCCGCCTCGTCGTAGTCGCGCTCCTTGTTGCAGACGCCGGCAATGCAGACCAACTGCCCGGCTTCGGATATAGGCACATAAAGATAGCGGGTAACCGGAATTTTCGCGTTTGTGGTTACAAACAGGGGGTTTCCGTCCGGGCTGTTGCGCATGCCCGGCCGGGGCGGAACATCCACGCTTTTTTCCAGTGCGGCCTTTATGTTGGGGGGGATGTCACTATGCGGCAGGTATGAAAGGCTGTCAACAAGCTCCAGGTGGCTGTTGGACCAGAAGGTCCGGCCTTCACCGCGCGGCCAGCAGCGCGCTATGTGCAGAAAGGCGAAACGGCTGCCCGTAAGCGCGTCCGCCTGCTCCACCACGAAACGGATCAATTCCTCCTCTGTCGTATCATCCATCTGGGTAAGCCGGTACAGGGCGGAAAAGCGCCTGGCCGCGAGCCTGGCTTCTTCTTCCCGGTGCATTGTTTCCGTTATGTCGCGAACCTGCATGAGCACGGAAGCCGCCTGGCCGTCCCGCCCGAATTCCGGCCAAAAACGAAAATCCCCGGTACACCGCCCTTTCAGCGTCAGCATGGAATGCCTGCCGTAGCGTGCCCGCCCGGTTTCAAAAACCTCCCGCACGTTGGAAATGATAAATTCGCGGGCGTCTTTGGCGATGTTCAGTTCCGCCATGGGCGTGCATCCCAAGGTTTCCGGATTGTAGGTGAAATATTCGGCCAGGGTGGGATTGGCGTACAAAGGAAAAAGCGCCCGATCATAACGCAGAATCACATCCGGCGAATTTTCCAGCATCGCCTCGTAGGCCGGCGCTTCCCCGCAGGGGACAAAGCGTTTGTTCATGTGCAGGCGGGTCACATCCACCGTTGTTCCGGCTATGCAGGCGGACTTGCCGCCGCGAACCGGCATTTTCACTCCACGCATGAGCAGCCAGATCCAACCGCCGGTATCGCAGCGCAGACGCACCGGAGCTTCGGCGACCGCCGCGCGGCCGGCCAGGCAATCATGGCAGACCTGCCGGAAGTAATCCGCGTCTGACTGGTGCAGGCGATCCAGTGAAATTGCGCGCGTTTCCTTGCACTTTGTCGGATCGTAGCAGGATAGAATGGCGCAGAGATCCGAGGCAAAGGTTATCCGCCCGGCCGCCGCGTCCAGCTTCCATCTGACCAGTCCGGGCGCGGACGAGCCGGAAGCGGCACGGATGACGGCCGGCTTGGGCGGTCGGATGATGCTCCGGCCCCGCCTGTCCAGCAAAATTGTTCTTGAAGGCAAAAGCATGATCGCTCCGAATTGATTCAACAAGCTTTTACAAAGCCGGTTTTTTAAACAGCCGCGACGCGGATTTTTCACCCGCCGGCGGAGAGCGCGGCAACCCGGTCTCTCCTGGAGCGAATTACGCTTGAGTATTTCGTTTAACGGCCGGATTTTCCCGCCTGCGAAAAACTCACGGGACGGCTACGCCGGGCTTCGCAGCGCCAGAGCATGTTACCGGGCAGGAAAATATCAAAGTTAAAATGCTCTGGAATTGCTGCGTCTGTTTGCGGCGTTTGACGCGACATAATGCCTGAAGCGGCTCCGGCTGCCGTCACGCGGCCGCTTCAAGCCTTAAATGCTCCGGATGAAGGCCGCCGGGCCATTCAGCCTCTCTGAAAACGCACGGCGGATCAACCGCTATCTATACACTACGCCAACCATCATCAAGAACATATTATAAAAACTGAAGCGGCCAAACAAAATAGACGCGCATGATGCGTATCTGGAATCAATGTTCACAATGAATCTATAGTATATAATATAACTGATGGTATATTTTGAAATTTCTTGCGTCTGGGATCTTTCCCGATAATAGCGTTAGAATAACCTGGTTCTATCTCATGCCCGGCGGACGGAGCGCGCGAGCGGCTTTTGCGGCCGCGCCGTCCAGGAACTATTGGCACTACAGTTTTTTTGCTCTCCGGCATGATGATCCTGCCGTGATGGAGCGTACTCTACGGTGCATAATTCCCTGCGACGCAGCAGGCTCGGCGGCTCCCGGACGCGACGGCCGGCGGCGCGATTCGCATCCATGCCGCCAAGGGGCGGAATAAAGACTCGGCCGGAGCGGCGCGCCGCGCGGGCAAAAAGACATGACCCGGCCGCCCCCAAACGGCGAACTGATTTACAGGCCGGGGCTAAACTGCTATCAGACACAAATTAATCGTAAGTTTTCCGAAAATCTTCCGCATATGAAATCGTTTCAGCTCAACAAGAAAGGAGCCCCCATGCAGCTTTCCGAACGAGTCAGGCGGCTCAAGCCTTCCGCCACCCTGGCCGTCAGCGCCAAGGCCCAGGATCTGAAGGCGCAGGGCCGCCATATTCTCAGCCTGTCGGTGGGCGAGCCGGACTTCGCCACGCCCACGCATATCCGCGAGGCCGCCAAATCCGCCATTGACGCCCACTTCACCCGCTACACCCAGGTGCCGGGAATTCCGGATCTGCGTACGGCCGCGGCGGGCTACTTCAACAAGCACTACGGCGCCGAAGCCTCGGCGGAAAACATCATTGTGGGCAACGGCGGCAAACAGTGCCTGTACAACCTTTTGATCGCGGTCCTGAACCCGGGGGATGAAGCGCTTATTCCGGCGCCCTTCTGGGTGAGCTACCCGCCCATGGTGGAACTGGCCGGCGGCCTGCCGGTGATCGTGCCTTCCCGCGCGGAAAAGGGCTTTAAAATCACGCCGGCGGATCTGGAAAAATTCCGCACACCAAAAACGCGCCGGTGCATAATAAACTCCCCCTCAAACCCCACGGGCGCGGCTTACAGCGCGGAAGAGCTGGACGCCCTGGCCGCATGGGCCGTGGCCGCCAAGGTGCTGATCATTTCCGACGAAATTTACGACCGCCTGGTCTACCCCCCGGCCAAACCAACCAGCCTGGCCGGTTGGTGGAAAAAACACCCGGAAAACTTCGTGGTCATGAACGGGGTCTCCAAAAGCTTCGCCATGACCGGTTGGCGCGTGGGCTATCTGCTGGGGCACCCGGACCTGATCAAGGCCTGTTCAAAAATCCAGGGGCAGTCCACTTCCAGCGTCTGCTCCGTATCCCAGAAGGCCGCCGTGGCCGCCCTGACCGGCGGCATGGATACGGTGGAAGAAATGCGCAAGGCCTTTTTGCGGCGCAGGGATCTGCTTATGGATATGCTCTCCGCCTGGCCCGGCGTGGTCTGCCCCAAGCCCCAGGGAGCCTTTTACGCCTTCCCGGACGTGCACGCGCTTTATAATGCCGGCATGCCGAATTCCTCGGCCATGTGCGCCCGCCTGCTGGAAGAAGCCGGCGTGGCTCTGGTGCCTGGGTTGGATTTCGGGGACGACAACTGCGTGCGCATATCTTACGCGGTCAGCGATGAAACTTTGATCGAAGCCTTGGACAAAGTCGGAAAAGTTCTGATAAAGCGTTAAAAACGGGTTGCGGCCAGTCCCGGCGGCAACCGTAAAAATCAGAACGGAACCCATCGCGAAAACAACCTTGCGGCGAAAAAACCGAATTCGCGGCACCCCGCAAGAAAACTTTTTCGACACTGACGCAAGGATGCCCAAAGGCTGATTTTGCAGCCGGAGGTGATTTTGAGATGGGTTCTAAAGGCAGGCACATATGAGTCATTTGAACTGGACAAACGCCTTTGCCGGGCGTTTACGGCATACCGCGCTTGATTCCCCATCCTTCGCCGGGCGGGCTGAAGCCTTTGCCGGCCGCCTGGGCGCGGAACTCGCGGCCGGAACTCTGCCCTTCATCAACATGCCCTACCGGGCCGGGCTGGAAGCCGCCCTGCCTGAAGTCATGGAACGCTTCAAGGGCCTTAAGCATATGCTGCTCCTGGGCATCGGCGGTTCAGCCCTTGGGCCGCGCGCCCTGCAAAAGGCTTTTTTTCCGCGGCAGGACTGGCCGAATCACCAGGGGCCCAGGCTGTGGATTCTGGACAACGTGGACGCGGAAACGCTGGAAGCCTGGCTGGCGGCCCTGCCGCCGGCGGAGACCCTGGTGGTGGCCGTATCCAAGTCCGGCGGCACCATAGAAACCATGGCCCAGTATTTTCTGGCCCGCAAATGGCTCACGGACGCCCTGGGCGCGGACTGGACAAAGCACGTCCTTTTGATCACCGATGAAAAAAACGGCCAGTTGCGCGCCGAAGCCAATGAAAAAGGCCTGGCCGCCCTGCCCGTGCCGGACAACCTGGGCGGCCGCTACTCGGTCCTTAGCGCTGTGGGCCTTGTGCCGGCCTATTTTTGCGGCCTGGACTGGAAGGCCCTTATGGGCGGCGCGGCCGAGGTTATGGCCCCGTTGTGCGCCAGCCCGGCCGGCCTGAAGGACCACCCGGCCTGGAAGCTGGCCCTGTGGGCCAGGGAACTCCAGCACAACGATTACAGCCAGTTGATTTTCTTTTCCTATATTCCGCTCTGGTCCTGCCTGGGGGCCTGGTTCGCCCAGCTCTGGGCGGAAAGCCTGGGCAAGGAAGGCAAGGGCTCCATGCCCCTGCCCGCCGTGGGAGTCACGGACCAGCACTCCACACAGCAGATGTTCCTGGACGGGCCGCGCGACAAGGGTTGCCTGTTCCTGACCTGCCCGGCCCTGGCCCAGGGCCGGAGTTTTGGCCCGGATCTGCCGGACCATTGGTCCTGGCTGCGCGGCCGGCGCTTCGGCGAGCTTTTGCAGGCCGAAGCCCTGGGCACCCGCATGGCCCTTACCCAATGCGCCACCCCGCTGGTGGAACTGCGCATGGACAGCCCCGGCGAAGCTTCGGCCGGCGGCCTGATCGCCCTGCTGGAGCTGACCACGCTGTTCTGCGGCTGGCTGCTTGACATAAACCCCCTGGATCAGCCGGCTGTGGAACTGGGCAAAAGGTTGGCCAACGCCCGCCTGGGCGCGGGCGGCTATTCCAAGGAATCCGCCCTGCTGGCGGAATTCCTGGCCGCCCGGGAAAACCTGCAGAGTTTTTAATGTCCGAAGAAGCCGCAACTTCCAGACAGACCGGGCCGGTTCAGGAAAAAGCCCCCCTGAGCATGGCCCGGTCCCTGGCCTGGGTCACCCTGGTTCTCATTTTGATTCTGTCCGGCCTGCTGGCCACCTTTATAAGCAACGCGGCGCGCTCCACCCTGCTGGTCAAGCAGCAGGAGTTTTCCAACCTGCTGGCCGACAATCTCAACCACCAGATCTACCGGCGCTTCACCTTGCCCACCCTGGTGGGCTTCGGGCGCATCGCCCTGCGCCAGCCGGCCCAGTACCAGCGCCTGGACATGCTGGTCCAGTCGGTCATCCACGGTCTGCACGTCCAGGATCTGCGCATTTACGATCATTCCAACATGGTCACATACGCCACGGACGAAGCGGTGCTCTGGCGCGAGGATCTGGCCTCCGAAGCCGTCAAGAAGGCCCTGGTGGATTCAGATGCCGCGACTTTTGACCTTGTGTCCACAGTGCCTTACTGGAAGGCCTTTTTCTCTCCGGCCCTGGCCCAGGATTCCTTCCATCTGCGCATCATTTATCCCCTGCGCATTGAAAACCGCCTGAATTCCTCGGAGGAAGAAGGCCCGGTCATGGGCGTGCTGGAATTCACCCGCGACGTGACCGATGACGTGCGCAGCGTGGTGCGCTTTCAGTGGAGCATCATCGGCGTAACCCTGCTTTCGTCCCTGCTGCTTTTCAGCCTGCTTATCCTTTTCATCCGCCGGGCCCAAAACGTTTTGGACCGCCGGGCCAAAGAAGAGCAGCGCCTGCTTCTGGAACTGCACCAGCATGAAAAGCTGGCCGGCATGGGCCGGGTGGTGGCCGGCATAGCCCACGAAATCCGCAACCCCCTTGGCATAATCCGCTCCAGCGCGGAACTCCTGCTGGGCCGCAAGGCCGCCGCCGAAGACCCCATGGCCGCCAAAATTCTTCAGGCCATGTATGACGAATCCAAGCGTCTTTCCCAGACCGTAAACGACTTTCTGGATTACGCCAGGCCGCGCCGGCCCGCCCAGGACGCGGTGACCCCGTATGCGGTTCTGGAGCAGGCCCTGGCTTTTCTGGAGCCAGAGCTGGCCCGCCTGAACATTGAGCTCAACCTGAAAAAAGCGGACCAGGAAAAAAACCTGAAGGTCACCGGAGACAAAGACCTGCTCTACCGCGCCCTGTACAACGTGCTCAGCAACGCCATCCAGGCCGTGGGACAGAACGGGCATGTGGATGTGCTGCTGCTCCGCGCGGATCTGCCCACGGGCGGCAAGGGGCTGGAGATACGCGTACGCGACTATGGACCGGGGTTCAATGCCGACCAGCCCCTGGACCGCTTCCTGGACCCGTTTTTTACCACCAAGGACGACGGCAGCGGGCTGGGCCTGCCCATAGTGGACAGCATCGTCAGCAGCCACGGCGGCAAACTGCGCCTGCAAAACGCCCCTCCGGGCGAAAATCCCGGCGCGGTGGTCAGCATATTTCTCCCATTATGATATCCTGGGGAGGGGGCGCCTCCCCAGGATATCACTCTACTTCAAAACCTCCATAACCCTGCGCAATTCCTGAGACATGCGGGAAAGCTCCTGCACGGCCGAAGA
>JAVBSC010000012.1:0-11140 GCA_031547305.1 Desulfovibrionaceae bacterium | reverse complement strand
GCTTCGGCGAATCCGCCCCCGGCAAAGTCCTGGCCGAATACTTCGGCTTTACCGTGGGCAATATCGTTCAGGCCGTCGAAGAATTGCTTAAAGAGAATTAATTGAAGTTGACTTGATAGCGAACGTGGGCTCCGCCCCCGTGCCCCCGGCAAGGGGCAATACCCCTTGCAACCCATTTATGAGGGTACGGAGAATGGTATATTGAAAGAAAAAATTCCCCCCCGCGCCCTCATAGTTGCGGGTGCAGGGGGCCACGCCCCCTGCCGGGGGAGTTTGAGGGGGCGGCGCCCCCTCAATTCAAACGGAGACAATTCCAAAATGAATAACGACGCCGAAAAAAAACCGGAACCCGGCAAAGATTTCATCCGGGCGATGATTGATGAGGATATCAAGAACCGGACCTTTGACGGCCGGGTGCATACGCGGTTTCCGCCGGAGCCGAACGGCTATCTGCACATCGGGCATGCCAAGTCCATCTGCTTGAATTTTGGCCTGGCCAAGGAATACGGCGGCAAATGCAATCTGCGTTTTGACGACACCAACCCGCTCAAGGAAAGCAACGAGTATGTGCGGTCGATTAAAGAGGACGTGCGCTGGCTGGGCTTTGACTGGGAAGAGCGGGAATTTTACGCTTCTGACTATTTTGAGAAGCTTTACGCATTTGCGGAACAATTGATCCAGGCCGGCAAGGCTTATGTGGACAGCCTGAGCGCGGAGCAAATCCGCGAGTACCGGGGCACGCTGACACTGCCGGGCAAGGAAAGCCCGTACCGCGGCAGGAGCGTGGAAGAAAACCTGGATCTGTTCCGGCGCATGCGGGCCGGGGAATTCCCGGACGGCTCGCACGTGCTGCGGGCCAGGATAGACATGAGCGCGGCCAACGTGATTATGCGCGACCCGACCTTGTACCGCATCCGGCACGCGGAGCACCACCGCAGCGGTAAGGCCTGGTGCATCTACCCCATGTACGACTTTACGCACTGCATTTCCGACTCCCTGGAAGGCATCACCAATTCCCTGTGCAGCCTGGAGTTTGAGAACAACCGCGAACTATACGACTGGACTCTGGAAAATCTGGGGGCATACCGGCCCAGGCAGACGGAATTCTCCAGGCTGAACATCACCCGCACGGTGCTTTCCAAACGCAAGCTGATTCAACTGGTCACCGAAAAAAAGGTCGGCGGCTGGGACGACCCGCGCCTGCCGACCTTGAGCGGCATGCGCCGCCGGGGCTACCCGCCGGAGGCGGTACGCGAGCTGTGCGCCAGAGTGGGCGTGGCCCGCGCGCCCTCGGTGGTGGAATTCGGCATGCTGGAATTCTGCGTGCGCGAACACCTTAACCGCGTGGCTCCGCGTCTGATGGCCGTGCTCAATCCAATCAAGCTGGTCATAGAAAATTACCCGGAAGGCCAAGTGGAGTGGTTCGACATGCCGCTTTCACCGGAAAATCCGGACCTGGGCACGCGCAAGGTGCCCTTCAGCCGGGAGATTCTAATCGAAGCGGAGGATTTTGCCGAAGTGCCGCCGCCCAAGTTCCACCGCCTCAAGCCGGGTGGGGAAGTCCGGCTGCGCTACGCCTATTACGTTACCTGCAACGAGGTTGTCAAAGACAAGGATGGAAAAATCGTTGAGCTGCGTTGCCTGTACGATCCCCAGAGCCGGGGCGGGGATACGCCGGACGGTCGCAAAGTTAAGGGCACTCTGCACTGGGTCAGCGCGGGCCAGGCCCTGCCGGCGGAAGTGCGGCTGTACGACTACCTGTTCACCCGCGACGATCCGGAAGACATGCCGGAAGGGCAGACCTTCCTGGATTGCCTGAACCCGGATTCGCTCAAGGTCGGGCGCGCCTTCATAGAGCCGGCCCTGGCGCAATGCGGGGTTGGCGACAGGGTGCAGTTTGAGCGCCTGGGCTACTTTTGCAAGGACAAGGACTCCACTCCGGAAAACCCGGTCTGGAACCGCAGCGTGACCCTTAAGGACAGTTGGGCCAAACAGCAGAGCAGGTAGAATCCGCCTACCAGGTATCGTAATGAATCCGCTCGGGTTTGTAGCGGTTTTCCGGCGGAATCGCCGCGCTGGGCACGCCCAGGGGGATAAGGTTCAGGGGCAGAATCTTCTCCGGCAGCCTGAGCACCTCCCGGCAGGCTTCCACGCGCTCCTCGTCCGGGGTAATTTCAATCCACACCGCCCCATAGCCCATGGCGGCGGCGGATAGAAGAATGTTCATATTGCAGCAGGCCATGGAGCAGAGCAGCGCCTCTTTGGGCCACTCAAAATCCATATTCACGCAGCAAACCAGGACGGCCCCGGCCTTGTTCAAGTACTCGGTGCGAGGCACGGCGCGGATTATGCGCTCCAGTGATCCGCCCGGCTTGAGCACCACAAATTCCCAGGGCTGGCAGTTGTGCGTGCTGGGGGCGCTCATGCCCGCGTACAGAATGGCCTGCAGATCCGCATCCGGAATGGGGCCTCCGGTAAAGGCGCGGTGGCTGCGCCGGGTATGTATGGCGGCAAACGCGTCCTTGCCGGAAACCTTCCAATCATCCGCCAGAGCGGGCTTTACTCCGGTCAGAGCGCCGGCCAGGGCGGAAGCGCCGATAAGCCGCAGGGCCGCCCGGCGTTTGGGATCAGTTTTTTCACTCATGTCTGCCCCCTCCCAGGAACGGCATTCATATTTTTATTTCTATACAGAATAACTTTTCTTTTCAAAAAAACCAAGCTCCATTCCTCACAAAAAATTTTGCCGGCATGACCAGGCAATTAGTCCATGGCGCCTGTATCCGTTGAGTTTTTACAACACCGGTGTTTGACATGCCGATTGTAGTGGATATAATGCCTCTCTAATTAGTCAGCTCATCAGCGCCGGCTGGAATTCTCCCGGAGGACTTTCGTGAAGAATTTGTTTTTCGGCTACATAGGGCGCACCATGTATTTTCTGGTCATCCTGGCTCTTTTGCCGGGGCTTGCGCTCATTGTGCTTTCCGGCGTGGACTCCAAGGAAAAAGACATTCTTCAGGCCCAGTCCAGGGCTGTGAACACTGTCAACAGCATAGGCGCCCAACAGCGGCTGGTGGCGGACAACGCGAATTCCCTGCTGAACACGCTGGCGTTGCTGGAAGAAGTGCGCCGCCTGGACTATCAGTCCTGCACGGAACTCTTCAGCAGCCTTCTGGCCACGCACAGCCTCTATTCCGATTTGCTCCTGGCCGATAAAAACGGTCTGGTCATAGCGGCGGCCCTGCCGGGCTCCGTGGGCACAAGCATTGCGAACCGCGACTCCGTGTCCAGAGCCGCGTCCGAAGGCCGGTTCACCGCGGGCGAATACTCCCCGGCGGCGGACGGGCAGGGGCTGCGGCTTTACTTCGCCCGCCCCAACACCGATCATCTTGGACGGATAAAAAGCTTTCTGGTTGCTGTGGCCAAGCTGGACAGCCGGGACATCGACCCCGGCGAATACGGCCTGTTTCCAAGCTCCAGAGTCCTTTTGCTGGACTCCAGAAACCAGGTCGTCTATTCCCGGCCGGAATACAATGCTCCGGGCGGGCGGATTGACCTGAACATCCGGCTGGGACTGGAAAACTCCGCTACGGATCGCGGGCTGATCACCATGGACAAGGACCAGGACTCCGAGCGCATCCTGGCCTTCCGGCGTCTGATGCTGCCGGACGATAAAACGCCCTTCATGACCATCCTGCTATCCACGGAAAGCCGGGATGCTTACGCGGAGGCCAACAGGCTGCTCATGGGCAAGCTCCTGGCCTTTGGCCTGTCGTCCCTGCTTGGACTGGCCGTGGCCTGGGCCCTGGGCCGGCTGACCCTGGCCGGCCCGGTGCGCGGTCTGGTAAAGGTGGCCCAAAGCCTTGGCGGCGGGGATTTACAGGCCAGATCAAAACTGCCTGGCCTGGGCGGCGAGATGGGTTCTCTGGCCAAAGCCCTTGACGAAATGGCCGGGGCTTTGGAGTTGCGCACTCAGGAACTCAGCGAGGCCAAAAAGCTGGCGGACGAAGCCAGTCGCGCCAAGAGCGAGTTTCTGGCCAACATGAGCCACGAAATCCGCACCCCCATGAACGCTGTCATCGGCATGGCCTACCTGGCCATGAAAACCGAACTCTCTCCCCGCCAGCACAATTATATCAGCAAAATATACAACGCGGGCAACAACCTGCTGGGCATCATCAATGATTTGCTTGATTTTTCCAAAATAGAGGCCGGCAAGCTGGACATAGAGCATATCGGCTTCAAGATTGACGAGGTGTTTTCCAATCTTGGGAGCGTTTTTTCCCAGAACGCCAGCGACAAGGATCTGGAACTTGTTTTTGCAGTGGATCCGGATATTCCCCAGCAGCTCAAGGGGGATCCCCTACGGCTTGGGCAGGTGCTCACCAATATTCTGGGCAATGCGATCAAATTCACGGAACGCGGGGAAATAGTGGTCAGCTGCCAGGTCAGGGAATTCCCCGACGGCCAGGTTCCGCCTGGTCCGGCGGCCTGGTCGGGCAAGCCTGTGGTTCTGGAGTTTTCCGTACGCGATACAGGCATAGGCATGACCGCGAGCCAACAGGCCCGTCTGTTTACGCCCTTTACCCAGGCTGACGGCTCCATAACCAGAAAATACGGCGGTACCGGCCTGGGGCTGACCATAACCAGGCGGCTGGTGGAGATGATGGGCGGCTGGATCCGGGTGGACAGCGCCCCGGGCCAGGGCACCACGGTGCATTTCAGCGTGGTGACGGAAAGCGAGCAGGCCCGTCCCGACTCCCCCAGGCGCCTGGAATCCTTTGCTGAAATCCGCATTCTGGTGGTGGATGACAACGAGGCCGCCCGGACCGTGATTAAAGATATGCTGGCCGGGCTTGGCTTTGCAGCGGATGCCGTTTCTTCGGCCAAAAAGGCGTACAGCAAACTTATTCAGGCTGAAGAGGCCGGTTCCCCTTACCGCCTGGCGCTTCTGGACTGGCGCATGCCGGAAGTGGACGGCCTGGAGGCCGTGCGGCATATTCACAAAGAACTCGCCCTGAAGCGGCCGCCGGGCATGATCCTCATCACCGCCTTCGGCCGGGGGGAGTTGAACCTCCAGTTGGAAGAAAACGGCGTTAGCCTGCTCCTGCACAAGCCGATCAATCCTTCGCAGCTTTTTGACGCCATTGCGGAAGTTTTGGGCGGGCAGGCCATCCACGCTCCTGCGGCCAGCGGTTTGCCGGCCGATGGAAGCTTCGCCAGGCTTAACGGCGCCCGCGTGCTCCTGGCGGAAGACAACCAGGTCAACCAGCAGGTGGCCAGCGAAATTCTGGCCGAGGCGGGCATAAGCGTGATCGTGGCGGAAAACGGGCGGGAAGCCCTGGAGATTTTGAGCCGGGACGACCGCTTTGACGCCGTGCTCATGGATTTGCAGATGCCGGTGATGGACGGCTACGAAGCGTCCCGGCAAATCCGCCGCGACAAGCGCTTCGCGGACTTGCCCATAATCGCCATGACCGCCCATGCCATGACCGGTGAAAAAGAAAACTGCCTGGCCGCCGGCATGAACGACCACGTGGCCAAGCCCATAGAAGTGACCGGGCTGTTCGCGGTTTTACAGCGCTGGATAAAACCGACAACTCCGGTCCACTGCCCGGAAGGCAGCCTGCCTGTTGGGCCAGGGCGGGAATGCACGGGCGAGGACATCATCCTGTCCGGACTCGCCGGCGTGGACGTGAACTCCGCACTGGCGCGCCTGGGCGGTAAAAAATCCTTGTACCTCAAGCTGCTCACGCAGTTTAAGGAACTCCACTCCAAGGACGGCGCATTGCTGGCCTCCGCCCTGGAGGCTGGCGAGTTAAGCGAAACGGCTCGTCTTGCCCACACGCTCAAGGGCCTGGGAGCCAGCCTGGGCTATAGTCCTCTGCGGGACGCCGCGGCAAAACTGGAGCAGGCCGCATCCGGGACGACGGCGGATCAAGCCGGCCCTGCCGAACTGCTGCCAAATGTGCGGGAGGCGCTTCAGGAATTTATGGACATTCTCCAGTCCGCCATGCCCGCAGCAAGCGCGGCGGAACGGCCAGCGCCAGCCGCCCGAAACTCCGGCGAGTTCTCCCAACTCCTTGGCCGGCTCGCTGGCCTTCTGATGGAGGGCGACGCCGAAGCCGGGACATTTCTGGAACAGCACCGGGCAGTGTTGTCCCAACTGCCGCCTGGAGACTTTATAAAGCTTGAGCGGGCCATGACGGTCTTTGACTTTGACGCGGCCCTGAAAATAATCGAACCGTTTAATTCGGAAAAAGGTTAGCTGGAGAACCATGCGCGACGCGCATTTCCAAATCCGCATCGGAGAACCGGATTGAGCTTTAAAGACTGGCTGTTAATCTTTGTGGCCTATGCCTCCGTCGCGGCTGGCTTTCTTCTTCCCGATCTCGCCGGACCGCTGGAGTGGTACCCGCGCTGCAATATCATGCTTCTGCTTTTCCTGAGCTTTCTTGGACTGCGCACCCGGGAGGTGCTCAAACAGGCCTTTGCTCTGCGCGGCCGCCTGGCGTTGCTTATTGTGGCCAAGCTCGTCCTGGTGCCTTTTCTGGCCCTGGGCGTATTTTACCTTACCGCCCCCCAGTTCGCTCTGGGCGTTTTTCTGCTGGCCGGAGCGCCGGCCGGGGCCAGCTCCTCGTTTTTTGCTCTGCTCATGCGGGCGGATATCTCTCTGGTGCTGGGCGGTACCGTGCTCACATCGCTTCTGGCCCCGTTCACCCTGCCGGCCCTGACCGCCCTTATTCTGCCGTTCCTGGGCTACAGCCCGGATCTGCTGGCTTCTTTCTCCCCTTGGCGCATGAGCCTGGATATCTGTTCCATGATTTTCATCCCTTACCTCCTGGCCCAACTGGCCCAAGCTTTCCTGCCAGGCCTCAGCGGCCGGCTCATGTCCGGCCGCTACTGGATCTCCATAGCCGGGCTGGCCCTGTCCCACATCGCCATATTCGCCAGGTATTCGCCCATGCTGCGCGACAACCCCACGCTTATCCTGCCCAGCCTGACCACGGTCACGGCTTGCGGCGTTATTTTCTTCGGCTGCGGAGCGCTCCTGGCCCGGCGCTGGCCCCTGCCCCAACAGCTCGGCCTGGGCATATCCTTCTGCGTCACCAACAACGTCCTGGCCATGCTTCTGGGCTTTAACTTCTTCACCCTGATCGACGCCCTACCCGCCGCTCTGTTCACCATCCCTTCCTTCTTCGTCATTCTGTTCTGCCGCTGGGTAGGGCATATACGCCGGACCGACTGAACCGGAGAGGCGCCGCCTTGGCGCTCCGGGGCGCTACCGCGCGTGCTGTGCAACCCAAGGAGCTACCGGACCCTTGCGGCCAATTTGCAAAACCGCCATCACGTAATGCATGATGGCGGTTTTAATAACTACGGGTCCAGGGGACCACGTCACCTGGCGGGGAGTTTGAGGGGCGGAGCCCCTCAACTCTCTTAGCAACCCTTCACTTCACCCATGAACTCCCGCAGCTTGTCCAGCAGTTCCAGGGCCTTTTTCGGCTGCTCCGCCGCGATGTTCTTGAGTTGGAAGGGATCCTTGCGGCGGTCGTAGAGTTCGTCGCGCTCCGGCACTTCGCTGGAACTGGCCGCCGTGCAGGTCCACTGCTCCTCGCCGTCCAGAGTGGCGGCTTTTTTGTGTTCTTCGTAAGCTCGGTTATAGAAGGCCGTGTCCCGGTCCTGCACGGCGTTGGCTTTTTTCATTTCCAGAATGTGGGCGGTGGATTCCGCCAGGCCCCGGCCGTAAATGCCGAAGCGCGCGTCGCCAACGGTTTTCTCCTCGGCCCGCAGCCAGTGGATGAAGGAGTAATCTTCCGTAATGATCGACCAGGAATAGCGGTAATAGCCGGCAATAGCGAAGTCGCGCACTTTGTCCACTTCGCCTTTGGCCAGGGGAAGCAGGCTGTGGCCCTGCATTGAGGGGTGCGGTCCGATGCCCAGCCAGTCCGTGACTGTGGGAGCCACGTCGCAGGACTGGACAAAGCTCTTGACGCGCTTGCCTTTGGGCAGGCCCGGTCCGCGCATCATGAAGGGGATGTGGGCCAGTTCCTCGTAGGGCCAGGGCCGGCACTTGCGCATGATGCCATGGCCGTGCTCGCCGTTGCCCATGGGCGAGCCGTGGTCCGAAACCACGATGACCAGGGTGTCGTCTTCCAGGCCTTTCTGGCGCAGGCGCTCCATGAACCAGCCGAACCATTTGTCCACGTTGGTGACTTTTTCAGCGTAGAGCATGCGGATGTGATGCAGCTCGCGCTCGGTGTACAGGCCGTCCACGTGCCCCTGGATGGGCAGGAACATGTCTTTGCCGCCGTAGTCCGGGTCATAGGGGCATTTAAGGTTGGGATCGTAGACCGAGGGCGGGTCCCAAGGCTCGTGCGGGTCAAAGCAGTCCACCCAAAGGAAGAAGCTCTTGTTGCGGTCCGCCTGTTCCAGGTAGCGGTCAGCGGCCTTCATGATCTGGGCGCAGTGCTGATCTTCGTCGGACTTCCAGTACTGGCGCTCCTTCAGATGGCATTCCACCTGGTTCATCAGGGGACGCATCACGTCTTCCTGCAGGATTTTGTCCGCCTGCTCGATGACGTGGTCCTCGTAAAAATCCTCGGCCTTCATTTTGCCGTACAGTTCGTCCTGGGCGTAGTACTGGTGGTCGGTCTCGTGGCCGTGAATGAACTTGACGTTGTCAAAGCCGCGCGCGTAGCCGAATTTGGGCAGGCGGAAGGGGCCGGCGTCGTGCACCAGGGCGCTGTCGATGGGCTGGCCCCAGCAAAGGTCCGCGATGGTGGTGTCGTCCACGTCCAACTGCGACCAGCCCTTGACCGGCAGAGTGTAACGGCCGGTGAGCATGGCCCGGCGGCAGGGCACTGTGGGCAGGCCTTCGGTGTAGGCGTTTTCAAAAAGCGCGCCCTGGGTGGCGAAAAAGTCCAGGTTGGGCGTTTTGATCCATTTGTTCCCGTAGCAGCCAAGGTAGTTGAACTGCAACGTGTCCAGCATAATCACTATGGCATTTTTGCGTTTAACCATTTTTTCCTCTTGTTTCGAACATGTCTTGCCGGGGCCGGGGCTCGGCCCCGGCCCCCCCAGTTTTTTTACTTCTTTTCCGCGGTCATGAGTTCCTTGATGACCACGGCGTTGCGGGCGGACTCGGAAAGCACGAATGCCTTGCAGTCCTTGGCGTTCAGATAGCCGGGCACCAGGCTCAGCTTGCGCAGGGACTCCACGAATTCCGGAGCCTTGCAGGCTTCTTCCATGGCCTTGCCCAGCTTGGCCAGAACATCGGCGGGGAGATCTTTAGGGGCCAGCAGGGGCATCCACTGGCTGTAGTAGGCTTCCACGCCAAGTTCCTTGATGCAGGGCAGGTTGGGCAGCAGCGGATCGCGCGCGGCGTCCAGCAAAACCAGGCCCTTGACGTCGAATTTTTCCAGCACGCCGGCCGTGGATGTGTAGGTCTGGACGCGCTTGCCGGCCAGGGCCTGCAGAGCGTCCGCATCGCCGGAGAACGGCACGTGCTTTATTGACACGCCCAGCTTGCGGAACAGATCCATCTGGGCGAAATACGGCACGCTGCCCACGCCGCTGGAACCCCAGAAGTATTTGTCCGGGTTGGCCTTGGCGTCTTTTACCAGATCCCCCAGGCTGTTCCAGGGCGAGCTTTTGTCCACCATAAGCACATAGGGGGATTTAAGGATGCGGCCGACAAAGGTGAAGGAATCCAAGTTATAGGGCACTTCGCGCATATGCGGGTGCATAACCAGAGGAGCGGACGGGGTGACAGCCAGGGTATAGCCGTCCGGCCGGGCGCTGATCAGGCTGCTGATGCCCGTAACCCCGGAAGCGCCGGTTATGTTCTGCACGGCCACGTTCTGTCCCAGGATTTTTTCCATGCTGGCGGCCAGCATGCGGGCCACCAGATCGGTTTCGCCGCCGGCGGCAAAGGGCACGATGACGGTTATGGGTTTGGTGGGAAAATCCGCGGCCTGGGCTCGCGGGATGAAGCCGGCGGCCAGAATGCCCAGTAGGGCAAAGGCGAAAAGGCTTTTTCTGAGCATGTGGAATCTCCTTAACTTTAAAGTGTTTAAAAGCAAGGGACAAAAACTCAATCGCCAAATTTGCGTAGTTTCGCACGCAAAGGTTTGATCAGGGGCGAAATCAGAAGCAACAGGGCAATGCCGAAAAGCGTCGCGGCCAGGGGAGAAGTCAGGATGTAGGCCGGCAGGGACAGATCGCCCTGATAAATGGAAGCCTGGCCGATACGGTATTCCAGTTGCGGCCCGAGCACATAACCGATCAAAAAAGGCGCGGCCGGGAAGTTGCCCAAACGCATGGCAAAGGCTGCCAGGCCGATGAGCAGGGCCACCCAGACGTCGAACATGTTGCCGCGCGGCAGGTACACGCCCAGGATGGAGCAGATCACGATTATCCCGAGCAGCACGGCCGTGGGGAAGCGGATCAGCCGGCTGAAGGCCCGCACCGTGAGCATGCCCGTGGGAATGATCATAAAGTTGGCCAGAATCAACAAAATAAAGGTGCAGTAAACGATTTCCGGGTTATCGGCCATCAGGCGCACGCCCGGCGTGATGCCCTGCAGCGTGAAGGTGGCCAGCATGATCGCCATGACCGGCTCGCCGGGAATGCCCAGGGCCAGGGTGGGCACCAGTGCGCCGCCGGCCACGGCGTTGTTGGAGGACTCCGCCGCGATCAGGCCGTCCGGCTCGCCCTTGCCGAAGTTGCCCTTATAGGGTGAAACCCCGCGCGCCGTGCCGTAGCTGATAAAGGTGGCGGCCGTGGCCCCGGTGCCCGGCAAAATACCCAGGAGCACTCCGATGGAGGAAGAACGCAGAAGCGTGGTCAGGTGATTTTTCCACTGCCGCAATTTGGGGAAGATCATGCTCTTGCAGTCAATGGCCGTGGGGGCGACTTCGGCATGCACTTCATAGACCCGGTAAAACAGTTCGGCCAGTGGGAACACGCCCACCACCACGGGCATCAGGTCTATGCCGCCGCTCAGGGCCGGAATACCGAAGGTGAAGCGCATCTCGCCGCTCAAGGGATCCGAACCAATAGCCGCCACAAACAACCCGGCCACGCCCATGAGCAGGCCCTTGATCTGGTTGCCTTCCGAAAGGCTGGTGATGCAGGCCAG
>JAVBSC010000015.1:0-14602 GCA_031547305.1 Desulfovibrionaceae bacterium | reverse complement strand
CTTGTTTTCCGCGTCGCCCACGTCGCGCATCTGTTTGGCCACGGCTTTGAGATCGGATTCGCTGGCCGTGGCCGCGGCCACCAGATCCCCCCCGGCGGCCACGGTGTTGCCGGCTTTGGGCTGGCAGGCGCCCAGCGCCAGGCCCAGGCCGAGCAGCAGGACTAAAGCGAGAGTTTTGCAATTCAACATGATTCCCCCCAAAAGAGTTAAATGGTTAAGTAAAAGCTTTTTTAATGGATCGGACGTACGGCGGACGCAGCACACCCTTTTCGGTGACGATGCCGTTTATCAAATCCGCCGGGGTCACGTCAAAGGCAAAATTGTAAACCGGCACACCGGAAGGGACGATTCGCGCCGCCCCCACATGCGTGACTTCGCGCTCCGGGCGCTCTTCTATGGGAATGGCCGCGCCGTCCGGGGTCGCGGGATCAATGGTGGAGAGCGGGGCGGCGATGTAAAAGGGGATGTTGAAATGTTTGGCCAGCAGAGCCACGCCTAACGTGCCGATCTTGTTGGCGGAATCTCCGTTGGCGGCAATGCGGTCCGCTCCGGCGATCACCTTTTGCACCAGGCCTTTCTGCATGAGCAGGGCGCAGGCGTTGTCGCAGGCCACGCTAACAGGAATGCCGGCCTTGTGCAGTTCATAGGCCGTAAGGCGCGCGCCTTGCAGGAACGGCCGGGTCTCGTCGGCAATGACCTTTACATTTTTGCCCGCTTCGCTGGCCGCGTAAATCACGCCCAGGGCCGTGCCGTATCCGGCAGTGGCCAGGGCGCCGGCATTGCAGTGCGTCAGGATCGTGTCGCCGTCAGCGATAAGTTCAGCCCCAAAGGCTCCTATGCGGCGATTGATTTCCACGTCCTCGCGCTGCATGGCTTCAGCCTCGTTCAGCCAGACCTGCAGCAGGGCGGCCGGGGCGGCCGGGGCGTCCGCGCGCCAGACCCGGCGCAGGCGCTCCACGGCCCAGCGCAGGTTCACTGCCGTGGGCCGGGCCAGGGCCAGGCGTTCCAGTTCCGAATCCAGACTAACTTGCCAATCCTGTGTATTCCCCTTGCCCAGAAGTTCCCCCAGAGCCAGGCAGCAGGCCCAGGCCGCGGTGACGCCAATGGCCGGAGCGCCGCGCACCACCATGTGTTTGAGGGCGAAAATCGCCTCGTCCAGCGTACGGCAGGTAAAATCCTGTTCCTGCGCGGGCAGCAGGCGCTGGTCCAGAAGGATCAGGCGGGAATTGTCGCGGTCGAAGCGGATATGGGTGTCAATGGGATTTATTGCGGGCATATCACTCCCTGCGGGCTGAAGTAATTCGGGTTTCCTGAAGAGCGGGTGCGGAAACATTTAAAAAACTAAACCAGCGAACCTCCTGGTAGCGGCCGCTGGTTGCGTTATTTTCTTAAGATTATCCGTTTCCGCCAAAAGCTGTCAAGCGCTTCCCGGCGATCCGCGAAAACCCCATGTTATATGGATAGAATGTGGAAACTGTTTAAGTCCATGAAACTGACTTTTGAAACGCCGGATATTCATTTTTCCGTGTTGCCCGCGGCCAGAGCCAGCAGCCAGATGGCCAGCGGGCGCATATTGTAGGGAGCGCGGAAGCGCCCATCCCTGTCCCAGGCGGCCGGAGAGCGGAATTGCAGTGTGGAGTCGCGCTGCAGATACCCGGCCATGTCGGCGGCCATTTCCAGCGCCTCTTTGTGCAGCCCGGCGTGGTAGGCGTGCGCTGTGAACGCCCAGGCCGCGCCAACGAGCACCTCGTTCACCTGCAGTCCTATATCGCCGCCGTCGGGCGGGAATGAAGCGCGTTCCGGCTCGCAGATCAGCAAGGGGCCATGAAAGCCGTGGCGCTTGTAGGCGTACCGGTGGGCCGCGCCAAGGTGGGCGCGCACACGCTCCTGCGGAAGGATTGCCGGAAGACCGGCCAGTTCCGCGTACATAAGCCAGACGAGCGAATCCGGCATCAGGCATGCGTTATAACGGCCAGCATCGCAGGCGCGATAATATTCTCCGGTCCAGAGGCGCGCATCGAATTCCCCGCGGGCCGCGTCAAGATATTCCAGCGCCTCGCGGGCCAGCGCCGCTTCGCCGAATTCTCCAGCCAAGGCGGCCATGGCGGCGTTGGCCGCCAGAACGGCTGAGCCTGAATGGGCGCAGACCCCTTTAAGGCCGATATTGTCCCAGGTGGAATCCCCAAAGGCCTTGTGCAGGGGCAGGCCGTTTATCCCTTTGCTTTCCTTTGACTGGGAAAGCATGAAATACCAGGCGCGTTTGAGGTTTGCCCATTCTCCGGGGCCTGGCTTTACTCCGGTAAGGCGGCAGTGCAGAAAATAGCTGATAATGAAGGTAGGGTTGTGATCCAGCCAGGCGTTGCTGTCATCGCGCATCTGGTAACCGTTAAGATCATGCCAGGGGTCTTCCGGCGCGGCGCCCAGATCGTGCGGCAGCTTGCCGGCCGCCAGCAGGCGCCGCATTTCTCCTTCTCGGTAGATCATGCGGTTTTGCGGCGTCTCCATATCCACGGTTTTAAGGAAATCCGCAAAGACCGATCCGGCCAGTCCAGGCCAGTGCGCGGTAACGGAGGCGAAGGCGTATACCAGCAAATCTAGCGTGTTATAATAGTGGTAGCCTATGTCCATGCCTTCGGGGATTCCAAAATGCGCTCCGTTTCCCAGGACGGGGGAAGGAATATCGGAGTCCGGCCTGGCCTTGCTCACCCAGGCGCTGCCGCCACCGTTCAGGAAGAAAAGTTCGTTCAGCATGGCCGCAGCCACAGCGGCGCCCAGACGCGGCGCAAGGCGTTCCATGTGGTTGATTTGCCAGGCATGTAGGGTCTCCAGCCAGGAATCGTGATTTTGCAGGGCGTGCGCGCTGATTTTAGCCGCATTGCGGCCGGATGCCCCGAAGCGCGCCGTGTAGGCGGATTCCCACATTCTGCCCTTGCCGAACCCGGTCAGCGGGCAGTCCATGACCAGCCCGAAGCTTAAATCGGCGGATTCGCCGTCGCCCAGCGAAACTGTGGAGGCCACGGCCGAGCCCAACGCTTCGTCCCAGTGCGCCGTCCAGGAAAGGCCGCTCCGCGGCAAGGCCAGATCCCGCGCAAAGGCGGTTCGCGCCCAGGCCAGGGTGTGCTCCTGCTCATGGGCTGGCCGGCCTATGCGGTTCTGCCCGGCTTTAAAGCAGGCTTCGGACGAAAATTCGGCCGTCACGGCCCCGGCGCGGCCGGGCGCGGCTTTTTGCGCCGCGAAGATCAGGCATTGTCCCTCCAGCGGCGCGCGCACCGGGCGGGAAGAGTGACGCGTCTGTAGTGCCGCCGTGCCGCTCCAGCCAAGCCCGGATCCAGGAAAATCATCCGGCAGGCAGGTATTGCCGGCGCTGTACTGGCCGGGCCAGGGCAAGCCGCCGCGATCGCAGGCGCTTACCCATCCGCCTCGCCAGCCAAGAAAATTCGGCCAAGTGAAGCAAACTCCGACGCGCAAATCCGTTGCTCCCGGCTTAGCCTTGATATGCGCGTCAAAAAAGGTCACCGGCAAGGAGGCCGCCGTCTCGTCGCCCGGCGCCAGAGGCGAAAAAATTTCCAGAACCAGAGTGAAGGGAAGGCCAGGCGCGGAATACTCTTCGTACATAAACGGGAATAAAACGCTCACATGGCGCGTAAGGCCTGGAACGGGAGCAAAATCAATGGCGGAGGACAGGGGGCTTTCCACCCCGGCCTTTGCCGAGGCGGCAGCATAACCGCCGTCCGGCTCCGGATGCCCGGCAAGACCGAGAGCGCGGGCATCCAGAGGAAAATGCCCATCCCCGGAGGAATCCCGCCAGGCCAGCATTAATCCGGCCTCTTCCACCGGGAAGCGCACATGCGCGCCGGGCTCAAGGTGCCAGCGGGCGAAGCGTCCGTCCAGATCCCGCCCCACGCATGGCGTGCCTATGCCGCCAAAAAACATCCCGTTTTCCGGACCGTCATCGTGGCTGAAGACGCGTGGTGTTATCGCCCGTGTTCTGGGCGACGAGGCTTGAACAAGGCTTTTGGCCGCCAGAGACATTCTGGCGGAAAGTGATGATTTTTGTCCGTCCGCGCTCATATATTCCTCCGGCATCGGGTGGATTTTATTCCGGGTTCGGTAGCCGCGCGCCGGCGTGGGAGCAGCCGCGGCTCCCACGCCGGACGTGAAGCCTCTATGCGGTTTTACTGCAAAATTCCCTCAAGCTTGGCCTGGCAGCTGTCCAGGATGTCCTTGACCGGTCTGTCGGAAGTGATGATCTCCTGCACCGCTGTCATGGCCAGGGTGGCCGCCTTAACATAGTTTGGGCCGTAAGGCGGATTGACGATGTATGGCGCCGCGTATTCCATAATGCTATTCCTGGTGGGATCATCAAAGGATCCGGGGGTGACCGTTTCATAATCCTTGGTCGTTGGCAAAAAACCGCACACGGACTGGTACTGCCTGAGCGCTTCCTGATTGGCGACCAGGTATTCCACGAATTTCGCCGCCGCTTTTTTGTGCTTGGTGCTGCGCAGAACAACCAGAGAATGGTCGTCCGGCGAGGCCACGTGCTTGCCTGAGGGTCCGGTTGGGAAGGGGATGACTCCCCAGGTGTCGTAATATTCCTGATCCGTGATATTTTTGTCCTTGGCCTGAAGCTGGCTACGGTGCGAGGTGCCTTCAATGCAGAAGAGCACGCGCCCCTGGGCAGCCATGGGCCGGAATTCGCCAAAGCGCTTGCCGGGCAGGGTGTAGCCTTCCTTGACCGTCCGGCGAAGCCATTCGGCATACTTGATCATGTTCGGGCTGTTGAACTTGACCGTCTTGCCCTTGATGGGCTCGTATTCAAAAAGGTTCATGAAATTCCACATATGGGAGAAACCCACCGCGCGTATGGTGGTGTCAAGCTGGATGCCGATGAGTTCCGGAATCCGGGCTTTGCCTTTTTTCATCATGGCGTCAACTTCATCCAGGGTTTTCGGCGGAGCGTCATAACCCAGCCGTTTCAGAAGCTTTTTGTTATACATGAACGCCAGAGTGTTGGGGGACCAGACGACCGCGGCGTGCTTTCCCTCGTAAAGGCTTTCATCGTAAAATTTGGGGTTCAGATTGTCGATGAACGCTTTGTCGTACAATTCCTCGGCGGAGTAGAGAGCGCCCATGGTGTACACGGTCACCGCGTCCCCTATGTGCAGTTGGGCCACGTCAGGCGGATTGCCGCCCATCATCATCATGACCAGTTGGCTGCGTATCTCGCCGACTCCAATAGACGCGCTTTTGATCTTGATGTCTGGGTTTTCCTTCTCAAAGTTCGCAATGACCTTGGAGAGATTGGACTGGGTGTAATCCTCATTGCTGGAAAAATTCAGGAAATTCAGCTCAATGGGCTTTTCAGCGGCAATGGCCCTGGCTGTGCCGCCAAAAATCATAAACAACGCCAGGACAAGAGAAAAGGCCTTAGACATGGACTCCTCCGAGTGCTTTAATCAATAAGTACTGACGGACAAAAAAGCGCGTCTGCGCCAGGCACGCTTTTTTGTTTGCGGTAATTTTTTCGAGCTTGAAGTGCTCTATCCGAATCAACTCCTTTAAGTCTGAACAAATTTATCGGGATATTTTTTTATACCCGCTCAGGGGCCGGTAATATTATTTTTTATATTGTTGAGAAAAAATAGTAGTATACTGTACATCAATTTTGTCTTGATTAGCCGTAGTCAAAAACAAAAAACCGGCCTTGGGGGCCGGTTTTTTCCTGACTGAGAGCGCGTGCCGTTGGCAAAGCGCTTGTCTGAGGCGTAAAATTCAAACTTCGGAGTGGCGCGGGGAGGCGGCTCCTCCCCGTTTTATCTTCATTCTACTGCCAGCCGCCGCCCAGGGTTTTGTAGAGGGTCAGGGTGTTGTATTCGCGCAGGAGGCGGGTGGAGATAAGACCCTGTTGGGCCAGGAACAGAGTGCGCTGGGAATCCAGCACGTTCATAAAGCTGTCCACGCCGGCTTTGTAGCGGGTTTCGGAGAGAGTGAGGCTGAGGGAGTTGGATTCCACCAGGGAGGTCTGGGAATCCAGCATGTCGTCCACCGTGGCGCGCTGGGCCAGGGTGTCGGCCACCTCGCGGAAAGCGGTCTGGATGGATTTTTCGTACTGGGCCACGGCAATGTCGCGCTCCGCCTCGGAAACGTCCAGGCGGGCGATGTTCCGGCCGGTGTCAAAGATGGGCAGGGTAACGGATGGAGCGAAAAGCCAGGCGCCCTGTCCGCCGGTAAAGAGATTGTCCAGATCCGCGCTGGCCACGCCCACGTTGCCGGTCAGGCCGATGGTGGGAAAAAAGTTGGCCCTGGCCGCGCCGATGTCCGCGTTGGCGGACTTGAGCCGGTGCTCGGCGGAAAGGATGTCCGGTCGGCGTTCAAGAAGCTGGGAGGGCAGGCCTTCGGGCACATCCTTCAGGGATTCCACCTTGTCCAGGCTGTCCGCCAGGGCCGTATCGCCGGGCAGGGGCGCGCCCAGAAGCAGAACCAGGGCGTTTTTGTCCTGCTCCACACTGGTTTTGTAGCGCAGAACAGACTGCCTGGATTCCTCCAGAGAGGATTTGGCCTGGCTGACTTCCAGTTGGGACGACAGGTGATTTTTGAACATGGCATCCACCAGATTGTAGGTGTCCGCGCGGGTTTTCATGGTATCTTCGGCCAAGCGGAGCTGGTCCTGGTCCGCAGCCAGGGTCAGGTATGCGGAGGCCACGGCCGAGACCAGGCTGACCTGGGCGGCGCGGGCCGCCTCTTCCGTGGCCAGGTAATCTTCCAGGGCCGCTTCTTTGAGGCTGCGGACGCGGCCGAAAAGATCCAGCTCAAAGGCGGTGAAGCCCACGGTCAGGGCGCTTTGGCGCTGGATGGTGGAGGAGCCCAGGGGCGAAAGATCGTCCGGCAGGCGCTGGTTCTGGTTGGCGCCGGAAACGTTGACGGTGGGCAGAAGATCCGCCCGCCGGATCTGGTACATGCCGCGCGCTTTTTCGATGTTCAGCAGGGACACGCGCAAGTCGCGGTTATTGGCCAGGGCTGTCTCTATAAGGGACTGCATGGTCGGGTCCGTGAAAAAGCTTTTCCAGGGTTGATTGTCCGGAGCGGCAGCGCCGGTTTGCGCGCCTGGCCAGTTCTGGTCCACGGGGGCGGCCGGGCGGTTGTATTCCGGGATCATGGTGCAGGCCCCGGCCATAGGCAGGCAGGCCATAATGATTGCTGCTTTCAGAATGAGGTAGGCGGTACGCATAGGGCAGTCCTTATTCCGCATGCTGGGCGGATTGTTCGGCTTCAGCGGAGTGGTGCTTCACCTGCACTCGGAACAGGGTGCAGACCACCACGAAGAACAGGGGGATGAAGAAAATGCCCAGCACTGTGGCGGTGATCATGCCGCCCATGACTCCGGTGCCGATGGCGTTCTGGCTGCCGGAACCCGCGCCCCGGCTGATGGCCAGGGGCAGAACGCCCAGAATGAAGGCCAGGGAGGTCATGAGAATGGGCCGCAGGCGCAGGCGCACCGCTTCCAGGGTGGCGGCGACGAGTTCGACGCCTTTTTCTTCCAGTTCTTTGGCGAATTCCACGATCAGGATGGCGTTTTTGGCGGACAGGCCGATGATGACCAGAAGGCCGACCTGGAAATAAACGTCGTTTTGCAGCCCGCGCAGGAAGGCCCCGCCAAGGCAGCCTAGTACGCCGATGGGCACGACCAGCATGACGGAAAAGGGAATGGCCCAGCTTTCGTACAGTGCGGCCAGGCAGAGAAAAACCACCAGCAGGGAGATGGCGTAAAGCGCCGGGCCCTGCGCGCCCGCCAGGCGTTCCTGCTGGGAGAGCGCGGTCCAGGAAAATCCGAAACCGGACGGCAGTTTTTTGGCCAGATCTTCCATGATGGTCATGGCCTGGCCGGAACTCTGGCCGGGCGCGGCTTCGCCGAGTATTTCCACGGAGGAGACGCCGTTATAACGCTCCAGGCGTGGCGAGCCGTAAACCCAGTGTCCGGTGCCGGGGGCGATGGCGGAGAAAGGCACCATCTTACCTTCCGCGTTGCGCAGGAATATTTTGCTGAAATCCTCGGCCTGCATGCGGAAGGGGGCATCCGCCTGCATATAGACCTTTTTGATGCGCCCGCGGTCCATGAAGTCGTTCACGTAGGAACTGCCCCAATAAGTGGACACGGCCGTGTTTATCTCGCCCACGGACAGCCCCAGGGCGCCGGCTTTGGCCATATCTATGTCCAGTTGGTACTGGGGCGTGTCTTCCAGGCCGTTGTGGCGCACGCGCACCAGGTTGGGGTTCTGCCTGGCTTCGCGCAACAGAGTGTTGCGGGCCTGCATCAGGGCCGCGTGCCCCATGTTGGCTTGGTCCGTGAGTTCAAAGTCAAAGCCGGAGGCCGAGCCCAGCTCAATGACCGCCGGTGGTCCAAAGGCCAGAACGCTGGCGGTGTTGATCTGGGAAAACTTGCGCATGGCCCGGCCGGCCAGGGCCGGCACGCGCAGGTTGTCGCTCGAGCGTTCTTCCCAGTCCCGGAGCTTGATGAAGCACATTCCGTTATTCTGGCCGTTGCCGGAAAAGCTGAATCCGGACACGCACATGATGCCGGAGACCGCATCTTTTTCATCTTTCATGAAATGATCTTCCACCTTTGAAATAACCTCGTTGGTTCTTTCAAAGGTGGCTCCGGCCGGTAGCTGGATCTGGGCGTACATGATGCCCTGGTCTTCTTCCGGCAAAAACGAGGATGGCAGGCGCAAAAACAAATAGGCCATGCCGCCCACAATCCCCACATAAAACAGCAGGAACAGGGCGCGGCGGTTCAGGATGCCGGCGACGCTGTTCTGGTAGCCTCTGGTGCCCTTGTCCATCATGCGGTTGAACCAGCCGAAGACGCCGTAGCTGCCCTTATGGCCGGAAGGATCATGCTCCTTGAGAATAGTGGCGCACAAGGCCGGGGTAAGAATAAGGGCCACCAGTACGGACAAGGCCATGGCCGAGACGATGGTGATGGAGAACTGCCGGTAAATGACCCCGGTGGAGCCGCCGAAAAAGGCCATGGGGATGAACACGGCGGAAAGAACCATGGCTATGCCCACCAGAGCTCCGGTGATCTGGGTCATGGATTTTCGCGTGGCGTCGCGCGGGGACAGGTGCTCCTCGCGCATGAGGCGCTCCACGTTTTCCACCACCACAATGGCGTCGTCCACCAATAGCCCGATGGCCAGGACCATGCCGAACATGGTTAGCGTGTTGATGGAGAACCCGGACGCGGCCAGAACCCCGAACGTGCCGAGCAAGACCACGGGCACGGCAATGGTGGGTATGAGCGTGGCCCGGAAGTTTTGCAGGAAGATGTACATGACCAGGAAGACCAGCACTATGGCTTCAATCAGGGTCTTGAACACTTCCTTGATGGAAATGCGCACAAAGGGCGAGGTGTCATAGGGGTAGGCCACGATCACGCTCTTGGGGAAAAACGGAGACATCTTGGCCAGGGCGGCTTTTACGCCGTCCACGGTGGACAGGGCGTTGGCGCCGCTGGCCAGGCG
Source organism: Desulfovibrionaceae bacterium (assembly GCA_031547305.1). Classification (GTDB taxonomy): domain Bacteria; phylum Desulfobacterota; class Desulfovibrionia; order Desulfovibrionales; family Desulfovibrionaceae; genus JAVBSC01. Next base: position 5,078 of record JAVBSC010000015.1, on the reverse strand, counting down.
CAGGGCAAGGCCGGCGGCCGGCTTGCCCAGGATGGCCTGGCCGTTTTTGCCAAAATAGCTGTAGCGGGAGTCGCTGTTGTAGTTTTCCGGACCCAGTTCCACCCTGGCCACGTCCTTGAGCAGCACGGTGGAGCCGTCCTGGTTGACCTTGACCAGGATATTTTCAAACTGTTTTACTGTTTCCAGGCGGCTTTGGGCGTTGACCGTAATATTGATGGTCTGGCCGGAAACCGACGGAGGGCCGCCTAACTGTCCGGCGGCGATTTGGGCGTTCTGGTTGTTGATGGCGTTGGACACGTCGCTGGGGGTAAGCTGGTATTTCTGGAACATGTCCAGGTTGCACCAGATGCGCATGGCGTACTGGGCGCCGAAGAGCGTGACTTCGCCAACGCCGTCCACGCGGCTGATGGGGTCCATGACGTTGCTGGCCACGTAGTCGGCGATGTCGCCGCGGCTCAGGCTGCCGTCCTCGGAGACAAAGGCGACCACCAACAGATAGTTTTTGGCTGATTTTTTAACAGCCATGCCCTGGCGTTGCACAGCCTGGGGCAGAAGGGGCGTGGCCAACTGGAGCTTGTTCTGCACCTGCACCTGGGCGATGTCAGGGTCCGTGCCGGGCTGGAAGGACAGGTTGACTGTGGCGTTGCCCATGGAATCGCTGTTGGAATACATGTAGTTCAGATGGTCCAGGCCCTTCATCTGCTGTTCAATGACCTGGGTCACGGAATCTTCCACGGTTTTGGCGGACGCGCCCGGATAAAAGGCGGTTATGGCGATTTCCGGGGGGGCTATGTTCGGGTACTGGGCAATGGGCAGCGTGGTAATGGAAAGTGCCCCGGCCATCATGATCAGTATGGCGATAACCCAGGCGAAGATTGGTCGATCTATGAAAAAATGAGCCATAACGAATCCTTGGGGAACGATTTGGTTTTAAAACAACCCGTCCGGCATCAAAGGCTGAAGCGGATTATACCCGGCCGGGGCGGTGCTGGTAAAAGGCAAACTGTTTAGGCCGTATTCGCCTTTAGATTGCCGCGACGGATGAATAATGCAAATGTTCATCCGGTCTAGTTTTTGGCCGGGGCGGCGGTTTTGGCGGCTTCGGGGGCCGGCGCGGCCGCATTGCCTGATTGTTGAGGCGCCTGGGCGGCCCCGGCGGCTTTTTCCGCCATGGGCTCGGCCTGGAGCGCGGCGCCGACCGGCAGGTTCTGCACGCTCTGCAGACCGTCCACAATCACCTTGTCGTCCTGGTTAAGCCCGCTTTCCACCAGCCAGCGGTTGCCGATAGCCTGGCCGGTTTTTATGGAACGGGACTCCAGCTTGCCGTCTTTATCCACAAGCAAAACCTTGGACATACCCATGGCGTCGCGCAGCACGGCCTGCTGAGGCACAAGCACGGCTTTTTCGTTGATGCCCTCGTCGCGCACCACCCGCACGTAGGATCCGGGCAGGATCAGGTCGTCCGGGTTGGGGAAGGTGGCCCGGATGGTGATGGATCCGGTGCTTTTATCCACGGTTATGTCGGTAAACTGCAAGGTTCCCTTGTGAGGATATTCCGTGCCGTCCTCCATAATCAGCCTTACTTCCGTCTGGTTCGGGCCGCTGGACTTGATCCGGCCGGAGGCCAGGTCTTTTTTCAGGCGCAGCAGATCCGTGCTGGACTGGGTGACGTCAATATACATGGGGTCGGTCTGCTGGACCGTGGTCAGGGCGTTTTGCTGGTTGGCCGTAACCAGTTGGCCCGGCGTGACCGTGGAAATGCCGATGCGTCCGCTGACCGGAGCGGTGACCTTGGTATAGCCCAGGTTTATCTGGGCGGAATCCAGGGCGGCCTTGGCGGAAGCCACGTCCGCCTTGGCCTGGCCGTAGGCGGCCTTGGCGTTGTCGTAGTCCTGGCGGCTTACGGCGTTCACCTTGACCACCTGGGCGTAGCGTTCGGCAAGGAGCCGCGCGGAGACCAGGTTTGCTTCCGCCTTCATCAGGCTGGCCTTGGCGTTGTCCACAGCCGCCTGGTAAAGCAGGGGGTCTATCTGGTACAGGACGTCGCCGGCCTTGACCATGTCGCCCTCAGTAAACAGGCGGCGCTGGATTATGCCGTTCACCTGTGGGCGCACATCCGAAAGCAGGTATGCGGAAGCCCGGCCAGGCAGCTGGATTACGCTGGGCACGGCTTCGTACTTGATGGTGACGTAGTTGACTTTGGGGGACGAAGCCTTTTGCTGCTGGGGGGCCTCTTTTTCGCAGGCGGCGAGCAAAAGGGCGGCCAGAGCCGCTACGGCCAGCGGGGAGAAGGCGGTTATTTTCTTGCGAATGGACATTGGGCGCCTCAGGTGTGCTTTGCCCCGGCTTGCCGGGGGGTTGGTGCGATTCGCCGCGCACGGGCATTTAAAAAAGCGCGCGGCTTTGATTCAACATGTTCGGCTAAACGCACGATTACTATCTTAAAGCAAACTTTCTCTGATATTGCAAGGGCGGCTGGCAACTTTTCCGTTATGGATTGTTCCTTAATATGCCGCGATTCCCTTGGTCAGATACTCCACAAAAGTTTCCGTATCGTTATAAATATCGCTCTCGTTGGAGCGGCGCAGCGTGTCGCGCATGAAGGCCTGGATTATTCTGACAGCCAGATCCGAACGCACACCGGCTTTTATCTGTCCTTTGCGCTTTTTGTCGTCAATGAAAGAAGCGAGCAGCGCGGAATATTCACCCATGACATTATTAATTTGCAGGTCCAGCGCGGGGTACTCCAGCAGGATCGCGTGGATGCGCTCCGGAGGCAGGATTTGCAAAAGCTCCGCCAGCAGCATCAGGTTCTGGCGCAAGATGGCGGCAAGTTCCTTGTCCATGGACAAAGCGGCGGACATTTTGTCGCGATACACGGAGAAATACTTGATCAGCACGCGGCCGATCAGTTTTTCCTTGCTGCCCACAATGCGGTACAGGGTATCCTTGGCCAGGCCGCTGGACGCGCGCACCGTGTCCATGGTCCAGCCTCTGACTCCGTGCCTGGAAAGCAGCTTCAGTGTCTCATCGTCTATTCTGTCCAGTACGTTGCTGTCGTTTACTTTCATCCGTTGCGCTCTCCAGGCGGAATAATAAGATGTAGTATACTAATCAAACCGAAAGAGTCTTTTGCGTTTGATTCTTATTTAAAAAAAAGTCAAGGAAATTTTTGGGAAAATGCGCCGCGGCTGGGCATCAAGAGCGGAATCGCCTCAAAATATCCCGGAGCAAACGCCAGTTTGCTCCGGGATATTTTGAGGCAATTTCAATCTTCTTAGAAAAACAGCCCTTATTTCATTTTGCGGCGCAAACCAAGCAACCCGGCCAAACCCAGGCCGGCCATCCAGGCGGCCGCGGGAATGGGGGTGGGCGCTACGTTAAGGCCGTAAAGGTCAAAAACCTGCGCGGTGTCGGTTATGTTCCCGCCAGCGGCCTTGGTGTTGAACAGGTCAATGGAGGTTATGGCCCTGTTAAAGCCGAGCTGCGCGAAATCCAGAGTTGTTCTTTGCCGGGCGCCCGCCAGTTCGTGGACGGCGCTGGTGCCGTCGGCAAAATGGATGCGCAGGCTGTTGTTTTCGCCGTTCATGTAAGTGAGTGACTTAACAATCATTGGCGATGAAAAGGCCATGTAAGATTCCTTGGCGCTCCAGCCGATGACCGTGCTCATGAACGGCGCGCTGGTATAGGAGAGCTCTTGCCAGGTGGAGCCGATTTGCGGACTGCTGTAGTCGCTGGAAAAGAAAATGGAATGATTTGATTTGACGCCGTTGTCATCAACCAGGAACGAGGTCAGGCCGGTCCCGTAGTCTTTGGCGCCGCCCAGGTCAAAGCCCAGGTTCAGGGCGAAGGCCGGCGTTCCGGACAGGGCAATCAAGATGGCCAGGGGCAAGATGAGTTTTTTCATGGCGTCTCCTATGCTGTTAAAATTATGTTGCCTGTATTCAGCAACGTACCGCCGCGCTCGTTACGTTGCTGAACATGCTGATAAAGAAGCAATCAGTATGCCATGCAAGTTATTTTTATATAACAGTATATTATAATTAATAATTTTCATCATTAATTATAAATGCTGAAAGTTTTTTTAATCCAGTTTATTCGGACTGATTTTATCTGAAAAACGACGCATTACCAGCCTTGCGTTAGAACATTAAGATATTTTTTTATTAATAATATTATAACGATATGATGGAAATACCGCCAGGATCGCCGGAGATGCCGGTCCGTTTTTTCCGGAATAATAAGAGCTGCAGTCTGTTTTTTGCGGAATCAAAACGGTTGTGTTTGGTTTTTTCGGAGTTAACAAATAGGAGATCGATTGATGACGCCATGCGCGAATATATCAAGGCCGTCAGGCGGCGCGCCGCGGGCGCGGAAGGCCGGCATGGTCAGATATGGCAGGCTGGGCGAAGAACGTGCGCGGTGGGGATTAAGGAGCGTTGAGGATTTAAGACGTTACGTCGCGGAATAGCCGGCGGCGGCCCGGCCGGCCGCGCGGCCCTTGCGCCAAAGAGCAATGGACCGGTAAAGCGCTGAGACTTCGATCGGCTTGGAAACATGATCGTCCATGCCGCGTTCCAGGCAGCGCTGGCGCTCGTCTGCCATGGCGTGGGCGGTCATAGCGATGATCGGCAGATCCTCGAATGCCGGGTTGGCGCGTATTTTGGCTGCCGCCTCGTACCCGTCCACGACCGGCATCTGCAAATCCATAAGCACCAGGTTAAAGCTATGGTCCCTGGCCAGTTCATCCAGGGCCGCGCCGCCGGTTCCGGCCACAGTCACGGAAGCCCCGGATTCTTCAAGCAATTCCACGGCAATCTGCTGGTTTATCAGGTTGTCTTCGGCCAGCAGGATTTTCAGGCCGGAAAAATCCGCCCGCTGCGCGCTCTCTTCTGGATGGAGCGTTGCTCCGGCAGTGGCTTTGGCCTGGTTCTGGCTCACCTCGAACGGGCAGCGCACAAAAATGGCGCTGCCTTGTCCCGGCGCGCTTTCCAGGCAGATATCCCCGCCCATAAGCTTTAAGAGTCGCTGGCAGATCGCCAGGCCCAGGCCGGTGCCCCCGAATTTGCGGGTGGTGG
>JAVBSC010000067.1:0-10866 GCA_031547305.1 Desulfovibrionaceae bacterium | reverse complement strand
CGCTTCAGACATGATTATGTCGCCGTTCCATTTATCCAGCTTGAGCGCGTATTCGCGTACGGCGGACTCTTTGCCTTCTTCTATGGCGGCGAGCATTTCGGCCACCACTTTCCGGGCGGTCGCGGTTTCCGTTTCCGGCGTGTTGACCGCTTTTTTCAAGTAGCTGACGGGCATTCGGCTCTCCTTCGGAAAGTAATAAGTTTACTTGTTTCCCTGCGAAAAGCGCCATTGTCATTCCTGGTTCCGGAGAAAATGGTCGTGTGATGCCCGCCGCGTGCCCCGGCTCGGAGGGCGCGCCCCGGACCTGGAATTCTTCTTCTATTTTAGGATTTATTCCTGGAATTAGGATCGCCTCCGGCGGCCGGATGGCGCCGCGCGGGGACTGTGTCCTCGGGCCCCAGGATTCCGCGATTTTTATAGGTCCGTCACGGACCGCTCCGGCAACAGACCGGGCGGACGGGGGAGGCCTATAATTTTGCCATATCCCTGTAAGCCAGGAGCACGGAAGTCCAGTCCTTGTCGCCAAAACCGGCGGCGCGCGCTATGGCATAGGCCTGGCGGGCCGCGCCGCCGGTAAAAAGAGGCACTTTATTGGTGGCGGCGACGTCCAGGGCCAGGCCGAGATCCTTGTAGGCCATATCCATCGCGAAAGCCGGTGAGATGTCGCCGACAAAAACCCTGGCTGGGTAGGTAGAGCTAAGATGCTTGTTGCCCGCGCTGGTGCCCTGCATGACCTCAACAAGGCGATCGCGGTCACAGCCCAGTTTTTCTCCAAGGGTAAGCGCTTCAGCCACCACGGCGTTGATGGTCACGCTGGCGTAGTTGTTGACGATTTTGGTGGCTATGCCGCTTCCCAGGGGACCACAGTGGTAAATGGTGTTGCCCATTTTTTCCAGCAGGGGAGTGACGCGGGCCACATCCGCCTCCTCGCCGCCGACCATGAAGATCAGGGTGCCGGTCCAGGCGTCGAGGGAAGTGCGGCCCACCGCGGCCTCAACCATGGCAAAACCTTTTTCCTTCAGACGTTTGCCGATGCTTTTCGTCGCGTCCGGTGGGATGGTGCTGCAATCCACATACAGGGCGCCGGGCTTCAAAGTCTTGAGAATGCCATTTTCTCCGAATATCGCCCCTTCCACGTGCGGGACGTTGGGCAGTATGGTGAAAACCACGTCAGCCCCGGCGGCGGCCTCGGCAGGGCTGGCGGCGGCCGTGCCGCCCTCCGACGCCAGACGGTCCACAACTTCGCGGTTAATGTCGTAACCCTTGACCGGCACGCCCTTGTTCACGAGGTTTTTGGTCATTCCCCCGCCCATAAGGCCGAGGCCGATGAATCCTACTTGCATGGGTTCCTCCGACTGGGAGTTGGTTAAGATCCGTTTCCCCTCCCGTTTGCCGCGGGGGGTGGAGCGCATACTCGTGTAGTAATGGTCGTCCCCGGTGCTTATCCAGGGCAAGAGGATGAGCGGAATATGAAAATTGTTATCCAGCGACGCGCGTCTGCGACATCGGGCCACGGAGTTATATATCATAATAACAGAGACGGCCGGGCTTGACACTCACTACGGAGGGGAAAGAGCAAAAGGCATGCCATGCGTTATTTATCAGTTAACATATTGAAAAGAGGCGATTCGTTTTTGGGCGGAGGCCAGAGAGGCTGGGGGAAAAGCTTAATATTGGGCAAATGCTGAAAATTCAGCATTTAGATTGATATTGGGCAAAAATCATACGCGAATTTGCCGACTTCGTGATTTCATTCGACAAGTTCATTTTTTAGGTGGTTTTGCGCTGAAAAGGTGAAAAGGCCATAAAAACAACGACGGCGAAGCTCTCGCGCATTCAGGCTCGATTGCCATATGTCGCGGTAGTTTGGCCGAACTGTGCCGAACAGGCATGCTCTTTGCTAACTTAATTAGTGCACGCACGAATCGAAGGAGGCTGGCATGAGCCTGCTGGAAATCTGCATCGTGGGTCTTGCGGGATTCTGCTCCAGCCTCATCAAAACCGGGGTGGGCATTGGGGCCGGCATCTTTCTGCTCCCCACGCTGTCCCTCGCCTTTCCCGCCAAGATGGCTCTGGGCCTCGGCGCGCCGCTTTTGCTGGCCTCGGACGTGATTGGAATCCGTTATTACTGGAAGCAATGGCTTGCGCCCAGGGAACTGACCCGCCTTCTGGCGGCGGCAGCGCCCGGTCTGCTGGCCGGCACGCTGCTGCTGCCGATCATCCCCGCGGACGGATTCCGTATTGGCGTGGGCATTTTCGGCATGCTCTACGCCGCCAGCCATCTTTTCCCATCCTTCGCGCCCGTGCGGCTGCTAAAAAATGGCCTCGCCGGAGTCAATCGCCGCATTGATGGCGGGCAGATCTATTTTTATGGCGCCCTGGGCGGTGTGGCCACGGTTCTGGCCCACGCGGGAGGGCTTGTCTGGTCCCTGTACCTGATGACGGCCACGCGTGACCGCCGCGTCTTTGTAGGCACAGTGGTGCTGCTCTTCTTTGTCACCAATACATATAAGACCATCGCCTACGTGGCCATCGGCGCCATGCCCGCCTCGTCCCTTATGGGCATACTGCCGGCCATTCCGGCGGTATGGGCGGGCAGCGCCATAGGCAACCGCCTTAACAGGCGCATGGACCAGGACTTATTCCGCAAACTGGTTCTGGCAACCATTTTTGCAATTTCGGCAGAGCTCTGTTGGTAGCACGTCTGGAGTGCATTTATTTTTTGGCCAATAACAATCAATACAATGTCCAATATTAGGCATCATAAAGCCTGTTATTTGGCATTTATGGGAAATTATCATGTCATCTTGTGAATATATCCAGTCATATTAATGAGATTCAAGTGAAATAACCCTGGTACCTTTTTTGCTAACAAAGACATACGAGTGACCAACACCCTCCTATCCAAGGTTTGTTAATGATGAAAGCGAACATGCAAGTGGATCTCCTTATACTGGGCATGGGCGCGGCGGCCGAGTTGGCCGCCATATACGCCCACGACGCCAGACCCGATCTGAATATCCTCATCGCCACCAAGGCGCTGAAGGGAAAAGGCGGTTGCAGCCGGATGGTGCAGGGCGGCTTCAACGTGGTGCTGGACCCCGGCGACTCCCATGAGAAACACCTCATGGATACCCTCAAGGGCGGCCAGTACATCAACGACCAGGATCTTGCCAAAACCCTGGTCGAGGAAGCCACCCCCACGGTCAAGGAACTGGAAACCATCAGCGGCTGTTTCTTCGATCGCCGTGAAGACGGCCACATCCATCAGAAAGCCTTTGCCGGACAGTGTTTTGACCGCACCGTGCACAAGGGCGACCTTACCGGCATCGAAATAATCAGCCGCACCACGGAGCAGGTTTTCAAGCGCCGCATCCCGGTGCTTGAGGAAACCCGTGCCGTGGAACTCCTGCTGGACAGCGAGGGCAAGACCGTAACCGGCGCCCTGCTCTACAACATGCGCAACGGCGCCTTCCTGGTTGTGGAAGCGGCGGCCACCCTGGTAGCCACCGGCGGCGGCCCGACCCAGTACCGGTTCCACGCTCCCGGCCCGGAAAAGTCGGCCGACGGCATCGCCATGCTGTACAGGGCCGGCGCCATGATGCGGGATATGGAAATGATCCAGTTCCACCCCACGGGCCTGATCGTGCCCGGCAGCGTGGTGGCCGGAGCGCTTCTGGAAGAAGGACTACGCGGAGCCGGGGCGCATTTGTACAACGGCGAGGGCGAACGGTACATGCTGCGCCATGCCCCGGATGTCGCCGAGCGCGCAACCCGCGACGTGGTCAGCCGCTCGGCCTATCTGGAAATGATGGCCGGCCGGGCCTGCCCCGAAGGCGGCGTACGCATAGACGCGGCCCACCTGGGCGCGGATTTCGTGCTCAAGAACTTCCCCGGCATGGCCGAACGTTGCGCCCAGTTCAACTACGACCTGGCCAGGGGCATGGTGCCCGTTTCCCCCTCCGCCCACTTCTTCATGGGCGGCGGCGTTATTGATACCGAGTGCAGGGGCTCCCTGGAAAAGCTGTTCATCGCCGGCGAGGATGCCGGCGGCGTGCACGGCGCCAACAGACTCGGCGGCAACGGCATCTGCGAATCCTGCGTCTACGGCCGCCTGGCCGGCAAATCCATAGCCCGCTACCTTGGCAAGCCGGAAAATCGCTCGGTAAAGGAGACCAGGCCCGGCCTGGCCGATGACATGGTCGCCCGCCTGACCGCGCCGCTTTCCCGCCAACAGGGCAAAAACCCTCTGAAGAACCGCGCTGAAATCCAGGAAGTAAACTGGAACAAGGTGGGGGTCGTCCGCAACCGGGCCGACCTGGAAACCGCGCTCGGCGATTTCGTTTCCCTGCGCAAGGACGTGGACAGCGCCGCCGTGTCCGGAGGCAATGTCTACAACATGGTGTTCAACGTTCACCTGGACACCCTGAACATGATGGACGTTTCCGTCATGGCCGCCACCTCCGCCCTGCAGCGCGACGAAACGCGCGGCGCCCACACACGCAGCGATTTCCCGCAACAAAGGGACGAGCACGGCCTGTTCAATACCTTCCTGTGGCGCGGCGAGGACGGGACGCCGATGTGGGAGAAGCGCGACATCGTGTTCAAGCACAAGTCTCTTGAAGAATGCCAGAAGTACAAAAAGTAGAGCGGATGAATACAGAACAACACGGAGAACTCCTGATGAATACGCCTGAAACGGAATACAGAAAGCCTTTGCAATGGGGAGAAATTGACCCGTACCGCCGCGGCCGCAGCCATGTGGGCATGTGGGCCTGGCTGCTGCAGCGCGTGAGCGCCGTGCTGATCGTGCTCTTCATTTGTCTGCACCTGTTCTTCACCTACAAGCCGTACCTGCAGTTCCTGCTGTTGCTCACGGTGATTTTCCACGCCACCCTCGGCATCAGGGTCATTCTGCTTGATTTCAACCTGGTGAACATCAAGCACCAACGCTGGTTGATTCCCTGGCTCGTGGGCTTCGGCCTTGTTCTGTTCGCCGTGGCCTGGTTCGTCATTTACTAACCCGGAGGTTCTCATGAGTCAGAGCAACAACCTCCGGACGGTGCGGATATTCCGCTACGACCCGGCAAAGGGCGGCGAAGGGCAATTCCAGAAATATACCCTGGAAATCCTGAAGCCGGAAATAACCACCATCCTGGACGTGCTGATCCGCATCCAGAAGGAGCAGGACCAAAGCATCGCCTTTCGCTTCGCCTGCCGGGTGAACATGTGCGGCTCGTGCGGCATGGTCATCAACGGCCGTGAAGGGCTGGCCTGCAAGACCAACGTCTCCCACCTGCCCCTGAACCAGGACATCACGCTGCGGCCGCTGAACCACTTCCCGGTCATCAAGGACCTGGTGGTGGACATGGGCCCCTTCTTCGCCAAATACGAGGACGCCCTGCCTTTTTTCGAGCCGCTTGAGCAGCGTAGCGAACCCTACGTGATCAAGCCCGATACCAGGGAGCGGGTGGACATAGGCATGGCGACCGACTGCATCGCCTGCGGCTGCTGCGTCTCCAGCTGCACCATGACCAACAACCACGAAGGCTACAGCGGCCCGGCGGCACTGAACCGCGCCTTCACCCTGCTGGCCGACAAGCGCGACGCCCTGTTCGAGCCCCGCCTGACCCGGGCACTGGAAAGCTGCTACAACTGCCGCACCGAGTTCAACTGCACCGAGGTCTGTCCCAAGTCCATCAGCGGCACCAGCGCCATCAAGTACATCCAGCGCCTGGCCGTGACCCATCTGAAGGAACTCAAGCCCCTTGCCCCGCATCCGGCCGAGAAAAAGGCCGAAACCGCCCCGAAGCCGCGGCCGGCCGAAGCGCATACGCCCTGCTCCTGCAAATGCCACGAATTGGCCGATCCCGCCCGGCGTTCGTTCCTTAAGAGCGCCACGGGCCTTGTGGGCATGGGGGCCGCCATTTCCCTGACCGGCATCCTCGGAGTGAGCTCCGTGGCCCCCACCCTGGCCGAACAGCCGCCCCAATGGGTGCCGGCCGGCGGGATCGACAACTATCCCGTGGGCTCGGTCAACACGGTCATGATCACCTATGTGCGCAAGCAGGCCTTTCACAGCGAAACCGTGAAGGCGCCCGTCCTGATCCGCCGTGACAACGAGAAAGACTTCATCTGCTTCAGCAGCAGTTGTCCGCACCTGGGCTGCGCGGTGTCCTGGGATCCCCCGACCCAACGCTTCAAGTGCGCCTGCCATGGCGGCGCCTTTGACCTGGATGGCAACGTGGTTGCCGGCCCGCCCCCCAGCCCCCTGCCCAGACTGCCCTGGAAGGTCGAGGACGGCGTTATAAAGGTGGAGGTGGTATAAATGAAACTTCGCGAATCCATGGGCTGGGACAAGTACATCAAGCCCTTCCTCTACAAGGAACTGCCTCCGACAACCGGCTGGAGCGCCATACTGGGCACCTTGTGCGCCCTCACCTTCATCATCATGGTCATCTCCGGCATGGTGCTGGCCTTCTATTACGTGCCGGATCCGGACAAGGCCTGGGAATCCGTCAAGTTCATCAACAACGAAGTACCCCTGGGCAGGATCGTCCGCGGCCTGCACCATTGGGGCGCCGGAGCCATGGTGCTTCTGGTGTTCTGCCATCTGATGGTCTCATACCTTCACGGTTCCTATGCCGCGCCGCGCCAGGTCACCTGGCTTACCGGGGCCTGCCTCTTCATTGTGGTGCTGGGCCTGGGTTTTACCGGCTACCTGCTGCCCTGGGACATGAAGGCCTACTGGGCGACCGTGGTCGGCGCCAACATTCCCAACCAGTTCCCCGGGGGCGGTTATGTCACCCGCGCCATCCTGGGCGGGGCGAACATCTCCGGCTTCACGCTGACGCGCTTCTATTCCGTGCACACCCTGGTGCTGCCGGCCTGCCTGTTGCTGTTCATGGCCGTGCATATCTATCTTATCCGCATCCACAACATTTCCGACCCCCGCGAGCGTCTGGCCGGGGAAACCCTGCCGCCCCACACGGGCAAGCCGTACCGCTTTTTTCCGGAGCACACCAACCGCTCGTCCCTGGGCTTCGGCGCGGTCTTTGCGGCGCTGCTCCTGCTTGCCGCCTATGTCGATCCGCCCATGGAAGAGCGGGCCGGCACCTTCATAGCCGATTACCTCCCCCGGCCAGAATGGTATTATATGTGGCTGTTCCAGCTTCTGACCTATTTCTCCGGCTCCTGGGAAATGATCGGCTCCCTCTTCCTTATGGGAGGCGGCATGATTCTGCTATTCGGCGTGCCGTTCTTCAGTGAAAGCAAGCTCAAGGGAGTAATCAACCGTCCCGTTTCCGTGGCCGTGGCAGCCACCCTGGCGCTGTGCATCGTTTACCTGACCGCCATGGCCTATTCGGAAGCCGCGCCTTACAACAAAACCGTGCTTGTGCCCAACCGCGCGCTTACGCCGGAGGAAACAAGAGGCCTTTACGTCTACGTGGACCAGGAGTGTTCGTACTGCCACAACATTCTTGGCGAAGGCGGCCACCGCACCGGGCCGGATATGAGCAACATGGCCCGCAAGAATCGCACCGCCGAGTACCTGGCCAACTACATCAAGGACCCCAAATCCCAGATGGCCTCGACCACCATGCCAGAATACAAACTGACCGAGGAACAGCTCAAGAATCTGTCCGCCTTTTTACTGTCCCTGGACTTTCGCAAGGGCGTCCAACCAGTGCGGCGCGATTGCGCCGAAATACGCGAGGAAGCGAAAAAGGCCGCCGCCGCGGCACCCGCCGCAACGGCCCCGAAATAGCGGAGCGGTCTTTCGGCCCGGTCGCCGGCGCGTCTATAGCGCGGATTAACTTTGAGACGCGCCGGCCGGGACTTAAACCGGGCTCAAACCCACAGCAACCATGAACCGGCATTCACAGAAGATACCCAACAGGAGATACCTATGGGAGAACTGGATTACACCATTGTCGAAGAAGCTGCCAAGCAACTGTACATCAAGGCTCTCTGCGATCTGCCCCCGGACGTCCGCGAGGCCCTGAAAAAAGCTTATGCGCGGGAAACGAATCCCGCGGCGCGCAGCGTGTTCGAGGCCATGTTCAAGGCAATCGACATTGCCGACGCCAAAAAGACCCTGCTCTGCCAGGATACCGGCCTGCCCATCTACAAGGTGCGCATCGGCTCAAAGTACGCCTGGAACGGGGCGAAAATCAAAAAAGCCCTGTATGAAGGCGCGAAACGCGCCACCCAGGAGTTCCCCTTCAGAAGCAGCTCCACCCATACGATTACGCGCGTCAACCCGCAGACCTCCGTGGGTCCGGGCCTGCCCGTGACCTACTTTGACTTTGCCGACGACTCGGACGAACTGGATATCCTGATGGTGCCCAAGGGCTCAGGCTCGGAAAACATGAGCAAAATGCAGATGTTCTATCCGCAGCACGGCATCAAGGCGGTGAAAAAATTCATTCTTGATACGGTGATTGAAAGCGGGGCCAACCCATGTCCTCCGGGCATCATCGGCGTCGGGCTCGGCGGAACCTCCGATCTGGTCATGAAGCTGGCCAAGGACGCCATCGTCCGCCCCGTGGGGCAGCGCAATCCGGATCCCATGATTGCGGAAATGGAAGCGGAGCTTGAGGAAGCCATCAACGCCACCGGCCGCGGCCCCATGGGGCTTGGCGGAGACGTTTCCTGCCTGGCCGTGCATATTGAGTGCGCGTATACCCACATCACCCAGAACCCGGTGGCCGTGAACACCCAGTGTTGGCCGGCCAGAAGGGCCAGGGCGGTCATCACCCCTTCCGGCAACGTCACGTACGGATACTAGGAGGACATCATGAGCAAAGTTCACCACCTGACCTCCCCGTTCTCGGAAAGCGTCATCCGTACCCTGCACGCCGGCGACATCGTCTATTTTGACGGCCCGCTGTTCGGCATTCGCGATCTCACTCAGATACACATCTTCGACAAAGGCAACCCGCCGCCGGTCAGCCTGGAGGGCATGCCCTGCATCCACACCGCGCCCAGCCTGCGCCGGGTGGGCGACAAATGGGAAAAAATCTGCGTGGGCACGACGACCAGCACCCGCATGGACCGCTTCACACCGGGCCTGATCGGACAGTACGGGGTGCGCGCCGTCATCGGCAAGGGCGGCCTTTACCAGGGCAGCCTTGAGGCCATGAAGAAACACGGCGCTGTCTACCTGGCCATTGTCGGCGGCGCCGCCTCGCTGGAAACCGAACAGATCGAGGAAGTGGAAGCCGTCTATTTTCCGGAACTCCACCCCGAGGCCCTGTACCGTTTCCGGGTCAAGAACTTCGGCCCCCTGACCGTCGCCATGGACAGCCACGGGGTGCATCTTTACGAGCGGATCAGTGAGCAAATCAAGGAAAAGCTGCCGGCAATTTACGCCAAGCTCGGGGTATAGCCCCACAACTTATCAGGAGGATCTATGTCCATTGAGTTTTTGGTCCACGAAGAAGCCGACGGAGTCGGCGTAGTGGTAGTGGAAGGGCTGAAGGCCGGCACCGAATGCACGGGCTGGATCATGCACGAAGATAAAACGGTTAAGATGAAAGTTCTCAACGATATTCCCATCGGGCACAAGATAGCCCTTAAGGATTTCGCGGTGGGCGAAACGGTCCTCAAGTACAACACCGACATCGGCAAGATCGTCGCTCCCATAAAAAAGGGCGAACACGTGCACGTGCATAATTTAAAGACCAAGAGGTGGTAAGAGTCATGCAAAAAACATTTATGGGCTACCGTCGCGACAACGGCCGCGTTGGCATACGCAACCATGTGATCATCCTGCCTCTTGACGACCTTTCCAACTCCGCCTGCGAAGCTGTGGCCAACAACGTGAAGGGCACCCTGGCCATCAGGCACCCTTACGGCCGGCTGCAGTTCGGCGAAGACCTGGAGTTGCACTTCCGCACCCTGATCGGCGCCGGCTGTAACCCCAACGTTGCCGCCGTGGTGGTCATCGGCATCGAGCCGGTCTGGACCAAGCGCATTGTGGACGGCATTGCCAAGACCGGCAAGCCGGTGGCCGGATTCTCCATAGAGCAGAACGGCGACTTCACCACCATTTGCAACGCTTCGCGCAAGGCCAAGGAATTCGTGCATTACGCCACGGAACTGCAGCGGACCGAGTGCAAGGTGAACGAACTGTGGGTTTCCTGCAAATGCGGCGAATCCGACACCACCTCCGGTCTGGCCTCCAACCCCACCGTGGGCAACGCTTTTGACAAGCTCTGGGAATCCGGGGCCACCACCCTGTTCGGCGAAACCACGGAAATCACCGGCGGCGAGCATCTGGTCATGGAACGTTGCGCCAACGAGGAAGTGCGCAAGCAGTTCAAATTTTTCTTTGACCGTTACGCCAAAGTGGTGGACGACCACAAGGTGGACGACCTGTGCGACTCCCAGCCCACCAAGGGCAACATTGAAGGCGGCCTGACGACCATTGAGGAAAAAGCCCTGGGCAACATCCAGAAGATCGGCCGCAAGGCTCCGGTCATCGGCTGCCTGGAAAAGGCGTACTCCCCCACCGGCCCCGGCCTGTGGTTCATGGACTCTTCCTCCGCGGCCGCGGAAATGGTCACCCTGGCCGCCGCGGCCGGCTATGTGGCGCACTTCTTCCCCACTGGGCAGGGCAACGTCATAGGCAACCCGATCCTGCCTGTGATTAAGATTTCCGCCAACCCTCGCACCGTGCGCACCATGAACGAACATATCGACGTTGACGTTTCAGGCCTCCTGCGCAAGGAAATGAACCTTGACCAGGCCGGCGACAAGCTCCTGGAAATGCTCTTCCGCACCTGCAACGGACGCAACACCTCCGCCGAAACGCTCGGGCACCAGGAGTTCGTCATGACCAGGCTGTACGAGAGCGCGTAA
>JAVBSC010000103.1:0-21364 GCA_031547305.1 Desulfovibrionaceae bacterium | reverse complement strand
CGCTTCAGACATGATTATGTCGCCGTTCCATTTATCCAGCTTGAGCGCGTATTCGCGTACGGCGGACTCTTTGCCTTCTTCTATGGCGGCGAGCATTTCGGCCACCACTTTCCGGGCGGTCGCGGTTTCCGTTTCCGGCGTTTTGGCCGCTTTTTTCAAATATGTCACTGGCATGGTTTCTCCTGAAAGATAATAGTAAGTTTGCGGGTATGCATTCCCGCTGGTCAGGCTTCCCGCAGGGCTCTGCAGGAATTTCTCAGAATAAACGGCGTATCCACAATATGGGCCACCGGGCCGGACTGCGCGCCGCGCATCAGCTCGTGCAAAAACCGCGCGGATTCAGTGCCGATCTCCCGGCTGGGAACGTGCAGGGTGGTCAGCGGCGGTGTAATGTACTGGGATACGGCCGCATCGTCGAAGCCGAAAATGGAGATGTCGCCCGGCACGGAAAGTCCGGCGTCGTTGATTACGCGAATGGCGGCAATGGCTTGTAAGTCGTTGTTGCAAAAGACGGCCGTGGGCCGTTCCGGCAGCGTTACCAGCATTTCCATGGCCCGCTTGCCTTCAGCCAGGGTCGGCTCGGCTTCGCAGACGTATTCCTGGCGAAACGGCAGACCGTGACCGCTTAAAAAATCAAGATAAGCCTGGTAACGCCGCTTGGCCCGGACGACCTTGGTATACGGACCGAGGATGGCCGCTATGCGACGGTGGCCCAAAGAAAACAGGTGGGTGAAAATGTCCAGGGTAGACTGGTAATTGTTGAATCCCACGTAGTTCAGCGGCGGGATGGCTTTTTCCCACATGACGATCAGGGGAAGTTTGGCGGCCAGGGAAATGACGAAAGATTCGTTTTCCGCCGCGTAGCCGGTCAGCAACAGCCCCGCCGGACGCTGCTCCATGATGCGTTTCAGGATGTGGCGTTCTTCGGCCGCGTCGTAGTGCGTGCTGGCCACGGTGACGTAGTATCCGCAGCTTTGTAGATATTCCTGAATGCCGGTGATCGTATCCGCGAACACCGGACTGTTCACGCGCGGCACCACAACGGCCACCCCGCTGGACGTGCCCTTGGACAGATTGGCCGCGGCCGCGTTGTATGAATAATCCTGATCCTCCATAAGCTGGCGGATGCGCTGGAGGGTTTTTTCATTGAGCAGATGAGGGGAGTGGATGGCGCGCGAGACGGTGGCCGAAGACACTCCGGCTTTGGCGGCTATTTCGTGGATGGTCGTCTTGCGCATGCAAGCTTCCCGCTACGGTGTTTTAACGCGCCGGATTCTTTGGCAGCGGCGCGAATTAAAATGCAACCGGTTTCATTTTCGTTGAAAAAAATATCGCCGCTACGGATTCGTCTAATTTTTTACAATAATCCAAAGTATCATATAGATCTATGCTCGCCGGAGACAAGAATGCAATCGGTTTCACTGCTGGCTCCTTGTGTCCGGTATTTCACAAGAAATGTCAAGCGAAAATTCGCCGGTCCAGGCCAGGAGCAAGCTAACGTTGAGCCTTCAGGGCGTAATCATAAGACATGGATAGTGTTTTTTGTCACGATACCCCGCTTATGCATCCGATTCATGAACAAAGGCTTTGGATAATTGATTTGACCAAAACGTCCGCGAACAAATAACTTATGCGTCATATGAGGAAAAAAATTTAACGTCCTGACGTCTTTTTTGTGCAACATTTTAACCATCCCTCAGGAGGGACATATGGGCAAGCTCTCAAAAGCGGAATTCGAAGCGTACCTGGAAAAAATTCGCGCTCTCGCCGAAGGGCCGTTTGACAAAATGCAGCGCGAAATTGAAGTCACCAACGTGTTTCCTGACGAATTCTACAAACTGGCCGCGGACAACGACCTGTACCGTTGCTGCCTGCCCACCGAATACGGCGGATGGGGCATGAGCGAAACCGAAATCATGCGCATCCAGGAAGAATTCAGCCGTGGCCCCGGCGGAATGCGCATGCACCTGCACCACGCCATGGACCTGAACTGGCGCGTGCTCTACGACTACGGCTCCGAAGCGCTCAAAAAGGAAATCATGCCCAAGTTCCACGACAAAACCGTGTACATCAACTGGGCGATCACGGAAAAAACCGGCGGCACCGGCGCGGATCTGCATGCCACGGCCGAAAAGGACGGGGATTTCTACATCCTGAACGGTGAAAAATACCTGATCTCCCACACGGATTGCGTCAACTACACCTACTGCACATTTGTGACCAATCCTAACGCGGACAAGGATCACCGACTGTCCACTTTTCTGATTCCCCAGGGCATTGAAGGTTTTGAGACCATCCCCATGCCGCACATGATGGGCTGCCGGGGCGCCGGCCATGCCGGCCTGAAGTTCACCAACGTCCGCCTGCCCAAGAAATACCTTCTGGGCAATGAAGGCCAGGGCCTGGAGATATCCATCCACTCTTTGTCCGTTTCCCGCGCCCACATCGCCTGCAGCAACCTGGGCATGTCCCAGCGCATGCTGGAAATGACCATCAAACGCGCCAAGGACCGCGTAACCTTTGGCAAGCCCATTGTGGACCGCCAGGCCATCAAGATGAAAATCGCGGACATGGCCACTTACGTGCATGCCCTGCGCGCCATGGTCTATGAATTCGCCAAGGCTTACGACAAAAACCCCAAGGACGAGTACCTGGAAGAAAAGGCCGCCATGTGCAAGCTGTTCAGCATCTGGACCACCAAGGCGGTTTCCGACGAAATGCTGGAAATCTTCGGCGGCATCGGTTACTTTGAGGAAGATTGTACCCTGGAATACGGCCCGGTAGAGCGCATGTACCGCGACTGCCGCGCCATGTGGCTGGAGGAAGGCACTCCGATCATCCAGCGCATCACAATTTCCCGCAAAGTGGTGCAGCATGGCGGAATGACAGCCTATGACTTTGATTAATCAAGATTATCTCTGACGGGCGTGGTTCTGGGTTCACGCCGAGGCCTCCCGGAATTGTTCCGGGAGGCCTTCTTTTTTGCGAAACGCGAATACGCGGGGGTAAATAAAAGCGAGCCAGATTCCAACTTATAATTATACGGTAATCGCATGCTTATAAATATTTTTAATTAACAACCGCGATTAAGTGGCAAAAACTCAATCCTGTGAATAAAAACCTTGTTAATCTGCTCTGTTGCGGTTAAAATAAAAGCCGGATAATTACCAAAATAATGCAGATGCAAAAGAGGGACAAGATCGGCGCTCTCGCTTTCCGCAAAAAGCCCCGCGGCATTTCAACTTTGAAAAGCCATGCCCGAGAGAGCGCCTTAAAATTAATCCGCTCTTAAGAGCCCTGTGCGCCTACGCAAAGGAGTTTTCGGATGCTTCCTGAACTCACTGGCGATTTTGTTCAATGGTTACGTGGGTTTTACTATACAGTGGAAGCGGGCAGCCTTATGGCCGCCACTTCTGTGATGCACCGCAACCAGTCCGCCATAACTTACCAGATTCAATCGCTGGAGAGCATGTACGGGGTCCGGCTCTTCACCAGCGGCAAGGGCGGCCGGGGCCTCACGGCCGAGGGCAAATTCCTGTACGCCAAGGCCATTGAGCTGTTCGGCGAGATTGAAAGCATCCGTACGGCAATAGGCCAGTCCCAGCAGTCCGCCGCCGGGGAAATTAAAATAGCCGCTTCCAATTCCCTTCTGGAGTTTTATCTTTCCAAGACCATCGGCGCGTTCATCTCCCAGTATCCAGGCACGAGCTTCATTCTGGAGGGGGTCAGTTCCGCCCAGGCTGGTTTGCGCCTGCTTGTTTCCCGCCAGGTGGATCTTTGCGTGGCCCATCTGGAGGAGGTGCCGGACAGCTTTGAGGCCGAGCACCTTCTTTCCACGGAAATACTGCTTATAACCCCCAAAACCGGGCCTTACGCCTTTACCGCGCCGGCTATTGAACGGCTGGTGAACATTCCCTTTATCGCGCCGCCGTATCAGAGTTCCCTGGGCATTTACCTGCGCAGCCAACTGGCCTGTCTGGGGTTGGAAATGCACAAGGAAATCCTTTCTTCCTATACCGGCGGGGCCAAAGAATTTGTGGCCCAAGGCCTTGGTATTTCTTTCATCAGGGATTTTTCTCTTTACGAAGCGGATCGTGAGCGCTTCAACATCGTGCCCATGGGCGGGTTGTTCAAGCCGATGAACTATGGGGTGATCCACAGGCGATCCATGGCCATGACTTTTTTATGCGAAGAATTCCTGAAGTGCCTGGAGAGCACCGCTGTAAGCAAGGCTAAGCCCAAAAAAGAAAAAACGGCCGGGAGCGCAAGACCATGATTCCTGAGTTTAACGGCAATTTCACGCAGTGGCTCCGTGGTTTCTGGCTGTCCGCGCAATCCGGCAACATGACCGCGGCCGGAGGCTTGGCCAAGCGCACGCAGTCCGCTATTTCCCATCAGATAAAGGCGCTGGAGGACGAATACGGGGTCAAGCTTTTTGAAAGGCGCAAGGGGCGCGAACTGGAGTTGACCAGAAGCGGCAAGATCCTGCTGGAAAAAGCCATTAAAATATTCGACATCATCAATTCGATTAATGAGGGCATCGGGGTGCTGCCTGCCAAACTCAAGGGCAACATCCACCTGGCCACGACCTATACGGTCGTGCAGTATTATCTGCCTGAAAAACTGGCCCTGTTCAAGCAGTACTACCCGAACGTGGAGTTCCACATTCACGGCGACGCCACCCTGGAGCATATTCTGGAGCAGATTAAAGCCGGCAAGGTGGATATGGGCATTATCTGCGCCGAGGAGCTGCCGGCGGACTTCAAAATGACACTGCTTTTTTCCACGCAGGTCGCTTTGGTCTCCCCAAAGACCGGGCCGTACGCGCTGCCGGATTTGCCGCAGCTTGAGCGCATAGCCAATATCCCCTACATCGCCGCCCCGCACAACAGCAGCATGGAAATATTCCTGGCCAAGCACCTGGGCCGGCGCAACATTTTTATGAAAAACGCCCACATGGTCAGCTACCATGAAGCGGCCAAACTCTATACCAAGCTCGGCCTGGGCGTGACTTTTGTGGACTACTTCGCCTGCAGCGAAAAGGACCGGGAAGAGCTCAACATCGTGCCAATGTCCGCCTACCTGCCGCAACGCGAGTACATGGCCGTCTCGCTGAACAACAAAGCCTCTTCCCTGCCCCTTGAAGTGTTCATAAGATTCCTTGGCAAAGGCAAAGGCCTGCCGGGCAAAGACGACGAGCCCAACGACACGGACTGGCAGGACCAGGAATAGCCATCGGACTTGATTTTTGGGCTGCCGCCCCAAACCCCGCCTGAGGCCAATCTTGCAAGATTTTGTCCACCTCCGCTTCGCTCAGGATGGACTGGCAGCCCCTGTTTACGGGCCGCGCCCGCTTTGGCTTGAAGAACCGGCGGAGCTTCACTTCGTCCCTTTGGTCAAAGTGAGCGCGGCCCGACAATCGCGGGTGCGGGTGGGCACGTCCCCCAGCCCCATGGCAGGGGACGCGGCCGCCCAAATCTTTAAAGCATTTGAGTTTTAAAACGCGGGGCTACTTTGTCCAGGTTCACTTCCAGGAGCAAGGGGGAAGGACGAAGGAAGCAGGCGTAGATGGCGAAGCCTCGTTTGCAGCGGAATGTGCAGCGTTCGCAAACCGCTTTGTCGCAATAGACGTAGGCGTCTTCGTCCGCCAGGGCGAAGATCATGGGGGCTTGTTTTTGGTGGGTAACGTAGCGGATGTAGCTGCCGGTGAAGGTTTTCAGGAGCAGCCAGTCCGGCGCCAGTCCTGCCGGTCCGTGCCAGTAAATCTTCACCGCGTCGTAGTTCAGCCCGCCAACGATGCTGTAGGTGATTTTGAAACCTTCCGGGGCCTCAGCCTCGCTTACGGGCGCGAGCCGCTCGGCCGGCCGGCCGCAGCAGGATGGCGGCGGGTGTTCGCCATAGCCCAGGGCCTGCCAGCTTTTTTGGCATGTTTGGCAAAAATGGACGTCAATATCCGGACATTCCGGCTGGGGCTTGAATGTGGCGGTGCTGCGGAACGGGCTGTATTCCTGCTTCATCTTTAACTCTCTCCGCACTCTTTTTTTAATTTTTCCGCTATATCCCGACGCAGTTCGTTCTTACGCACCTTGCCCACGGGATTCTTGGGTATTTCCGCCAGTATTTCCATGCGCTCCGGGTACTTGTACTTGGCCACGCAGTTTTCCGTAAAGTGGCGGATCACCTCGTCAAAGGAAAGTTCACCTTTGAGCACGACGTAGGCGCAGGTGCGTTCGCCCAGCCGGGGGTCCGGCATGCCCACCACGGCGGCTTCGGCGACCATGGGATGTTTTAACAGGATTTCCTCCACCTCGCGGCTGCTGATGTTTTCGCCGCCGCGCACGATGGTGTCCTTTTTGCGGCCGATAATTCGCACATGGCCATCTTCGCCCATGACGCAAAGATCCCCGCTGTAATACCAGCCATCGTCGTCAATGGCCGCGTTGGTCAGTTCCGGTTCCCCAAGGTAGCCGACAAAGACGTTCGGGCCGCGGGAGGCTTCCTCGCCTTCCACGCCGGGCGGCACGGGGCGGCGTTTTTCATCCACCACCCGGACTTCGCACCCCGGCACCGGGCTGCCGTCGGTCATAAAGATGGTGTCGCGGCGCTGGTGGGGGGAAGACGTGGTGTGGGGCACGCTTTCCGTGGAGCCGTAAACGTTGACCACCCGGAAGCCTTTTTCCCAAAGACTGTCCAGCAGATGGCGCGGTGAAGACGCCCCGCCGCAAAGGAAAAAGCGCAGGCTGGAAATGTCGTGCCGGCCGCGCTCCAGGGCGCAGCCCAGATCGTAGACAAAGGAAGCCGCGCCCATGCCGTAGGTGCAGCGCTCCCTGGCGATGATCTCCAGAGCCTGGTCCGGGCTGAAGGAATCCTGCAATACGCTCGTGCCGCCAAGTATGAACGGCGTGGTCACCCCGTGGTGGAAGCCGGTGGCGTGCCCCACGGGCGAGGGCATGAACATGATGTCGCGGCTGTTCAGGTTCAGGCGCGCGGCAAAAGACCGGATGCTGGCAATGATGTTGTTGTGCGTGAGCAGCACGCCCTTGGGCAGGTTTTCCGTGCCGGAAGTGAACAGAACAGCGGCGACCTCGTCCGCGTTCGCGGAAGATCCGTTAAATGTACGGCCGTTTTCCGCCAGCACGGAAGCCAGGGTGGGGAAGCCTTCCGCTTGCGTGCCCCTTTCCACCAGAACAATGGCGAAACGCCGGTCAAAGGCCGCCAGGAGCGATTTGGCCAGGTCCGTGTAGTTGAAGCGCCGGAACTTATGCGGCAGGAAGACGATTTTCGGCTTGCACACGCTGATGATGTGCCGTAGTTCGCGGCCCCGGTAGGCTGGGATGATCGGGTTAACCACAGCGCCGATCTTCAGACAGGCCACGTAGATGAGCGAGAATTCCACGCAGCCGGGGAGCTGGACGCAGACCACGTCCCCGGTCGTCACTCCGGCCTTGCCCAGCCAGGCGGCCAGGCGGCCGGCTTTTTCATCAAGTTCGGCGTAACTGAGCCTGGCCCCGGCGCTGTCCACAACAGCGGCTTTTTCCGGCTGGCCGCGCACCGCCATATCCCAATAATCCAGCAGCGTCGCGTCCCCCCAGTAGCCCAGGCGCCGGTATTCGGCTCTTCGCCGGGCGTCCGGGAATTTTTCCGGCTTCAGCATTGTGAGACTTCCTTTTTTACCCTGTAAGAGAGGCCGGCGCGCCGTATGGATTTAAAAATCCAGTTCCCTGTCAATATTCTTCAGCACAGCGGTAAGTTCCGGGTCATCGCCGTCCCGTAGCGCGGCGAACATGCCGTCCAGGAACTCGGACTCCAGGCGCAACCGGTGCGCCTCTTTAAGGAGCGTAAGGCACTCCAGATCCTGTTCCCGGCGCCGCATCGTCAATTCCGTTGCTTCAGAGGCCGCTTTTCGAGTATTTTCCATACGCGGTGCCTTTGTCTGGAATCGTCCGTTTTATTTCTTGTCAATGTTCAGCAGGCCGCCCGCCGCGTTATCAATGCGATTCATGTCGGAAAAAATGATCTGGATGCGATCCGGATGAGCGCCGAAATTTCTGGAGATATCCTCGGTAAGCCCCTTGACCAGCTTGCGCTTCTGATCCAGCGAACGGCCTTCGAACATCTGGAATTGCACCAGCAGCCAGGGTATTTCCTGCGGGGGGAGCTTGGAATAGTCTTCCACATCGCTCATCAGCCGGCCGCAAATGGCCCGTTCGTTTCTGCTGATTCGCAGGAAGACGATCCCCACGTTAAAAGGTTTCACGTTCGCGCCCTCGCAGACCGTGGCGGTCACGTCTTTCACCAGTCCGCGCTTTTGTTCATCAGTGTGTTCCTCGTAGCAGTGAATAAGAATCTGGGGCATGTTCGGACTCCTTAGTTCTTAATGGTGATTGATTTTTGCAGCCAATTCCGGGGCAACCTCGGATACAATTTAAAATTACCGGCCTTGCCGTTTGGGCGGCCGTTTTTACGCAAAAGGCCGCCCGGCTACACTTTTAGCCTGTACAGCAGCCGCCCGGCGCTTCTCCGGCTCGCGGCCTCGCCCAGAGCCTGCAAATGGGCCAGGTGGGAACGGGCCTCGCTGCAGGCGAACCATTTTTGCGCTTTGGGGAAATCGTCCCAGTTTTTCGCGCGAATGGACCAGGTCATTTTAGAGGCCACAACAAAGGCGCAGGACTCGCCTTCGCGCTTAAGGATGCCGCGCACTTCATCCAGCCGCGCGGCATGGTGCTTTTCCAGCGCTTCAATGCGTCCCCGGCAGTCGGCCAGAATGGTCCTGTGCCCGGTCAGGCAGAGCGCCACGTCCAGGCGTTTCGTCTTTTTCAGGCTTCTCAAATAATTGCCCAGGGAATCCCTTACGCCGTCCCAGTGCGGGATGTTCGGGGTGATGTCGCCCAGGATGTGATCGGAAGAAAAAAGAATCTTTTTTTCTTTGTCGTACAGGCAGAGCAAATCCGGAGTATGGCCGGGCATGCTCAAAACCCGGAGATTGAAAGCCCCGTAATTGAAAACGTCGCCTTCAATCGCCGGGGTAAAGGGGCATGGGGCATCCGTGGCATGCTTAAGGCCCGGATGCCCGACCATCATGTATTCAAAAATTTCCCTGGGCAAACCGTTGGCCAGCACGCTTTTAAAATGCCCGGGCAGCCGGAAGGTCCGCCGGGTGAGCATGTTCACGCGCGTGCCGTCACCAGGGCTGGCGAAGGCCCAGGCGCTTTTGCCGGCTCTATTCAGCAGGGCGCTGGTCAGGCCGCAATGGTCCGCATGCAGGTGGGTGATGAAAAAATCCAGCGACTTCAGGGGCGCGTCCAGTTTTTTCAGGGCGGCCAGCAAGGCATCCAGGCATTCCGGCCGGTTGAAGCCGTTGTCAATGAGCAGGCTGCGGCCGCGCCAGCCCGGATGCGCGGTGTCCGCACGGATCAGGTAGGCGTTCAGGTTGCGCAGCGGACTGTCCGGCAGCGGCACCTCAATGCGAAACAGGTTGTCGCCCAATTCTTCAAAAAACATGGGAACTCCGCCGTATTTGGGGGACGGGGTCCCCCAAACTAGTTATTAACCTTGCCGGTATTCAATTCCCATAGTCCCGCGCGGGAATTCCCATTTCTCCAGAATGGTGGCGCCGCACAGGACGCGGCAGGTTCCGCACTCCAGGCAGCCTGCGTAGTCGAACTGCGCGCCGCCGTCCTCCAGAAGTTTGTACAGCCCGGCCGGACAGGCCTGGACGAGCTTCCGGTATTCTTTGCGGTCCGGGTTTTCTTTGAGTACGATGTGGGGGTTGCCCTCGTCCACATGGTATTTGTTCACGCCGAGTTTTACATCCACGTTTACGGTGCTCATAACACGCGCGCTCCCTTGATCATGTCTTTGGCCAGGTTGATGAAGCCCACTTCGCGGCAGCGGCTCAGGATTTTTTTGGCCACGGAGCGCTCGCCCGCGCCGTCTATGCTGAAGAGATCGTGCATCAGGCCTGCGGCCAGGGCCGGATACTGGTTGAACATGCGCGGGTTGCGCTCCAGAAAGCCGGGCAGGTTGCGGTACAGACGCATGTCTTTGAGAATAGCGCTGTCTTCCAGGCGCTTGCGGTAGCCGGCCAGGCCGGATTTGGAAAAGTCCCCGGAGGCCTTGGCGGCTATGGCGGTTTCCGCGGCGGCCCGGGCCGATGCCACGGCCAGGTCCATGCCCCGGATGGTATAGCCCAGATTGAGGCAGAAGCCGGCCGCGTCGCCCACGATCATAACTCCGTCGCCCGCCAGTTCCGGGCACATATTAATGCCGGCTTCCGGCACGACGTGTCCGGAATATTCCACGAGCTTGCCGCCCTTGATCAGCGGCCGTATGGCCGGGTGGGACTTGAAATCCTCAAGCATCTGGGGGACGGATTTGGGCGATGAGCCAATGCCTTCCAGGCCGCAGACCACGCCCAGGGACAGGCTGTTCCTGTTGGTGTACAGGAAGCCGCCGCCCATGAGCCCGGCCGAGGGCGCGCCGGCAAAGAGCCAGGCCAGGCCTTCGTCGTCATCCAGGCCAAAGCGGTCCTGGATGACGCCTTCCGGCAGTTCGACAAGCTCTTTGGCGCCCACGGCTACGGCGCTGGGGGGCACGGGCTTCACCAGGCCCAGCTTTTCGCCCAGGATGGAGTTCACGCCGTCGGCCAGGATGATCACGTTGGCTTCCAGCACGTCCTCGTCCGCCCGCACCCCCACGGCCTTGCCGTCCCGCAGGATCACTTCGTCCACGCGTACGCCGGGCACGATCTGCGCTCCGGCGTCCTCGGCCTTGGCCATGAGCCACTGGTCGAACAACCCGCGCAGGACAGTGTAGGAAGCGCGGCTCTTGTCCTCGTCGCGGCCGTTAAGGTATTCCAGAGTGACGTTGTCGCTGGCCGTGGAAAAAGAGACGCGCTCTTTGACCACCCGGCGCTCCACCGGTGCTTCGGAGGCGAAGTCCGGTATGACTTTTTCCAGACTGTGCGCGTACAGCCGGCCGCCGGTCATGTTCTTGCTGCCGGCGTAGTTGCCCCGCTCAATGATGATCGTCTCCAGTCCGGCCTTGGCCAGCAGGTACCCCGCCACGCAGCCGGCTATGCCGCCGCCTACCACGAGCGCGTCAAATCCGTCATCAGACATTGCTCATTCTCCTTGCGCCCCGGCGCGTCACGCCCGGTCCGCCGGGCTTATCGCCCCATAAGTTTGGTCAGGGCGGGCACGACCTTGTAAATGTCGCCCACCAGGCCGTAGTCCGCGTACTGGAAGATCGGGGAGTTTTTGTCCTTGTTCACGGCCACGATGGTGCGCGAGGAAGTTACCCCGGCCATGTGCTGGATCTGGCCGGAAATGCCCAGAGCCAGGTACAGGTCCGCCTTGAGCTTGACGCCGGTGATGCCGATGTAGCGCTCGTGCTCCAGCCAGTTTTCGCCTTCGGCCAGCGGGCGGGAGCAGCCCACTTCGGCGTCCAGGACCTTGGCCAGGGCCTGAACCATGCTCAGATCCGCCTGGCCCTTGAGGCCACGGCCCACGGAAACCACGCGGCGGGCGCGGCCCAGTTCAACATTGCTGCCCTGCTTGGGGCGGCGGCCCAGGTTCTTGACCCGGCTGGCGGCCGTGGCCGGGACAGTGACGATTTCCGCCGCGGCGGAAGCTTCGGCGGCGTCAAACGCGCCGGCGGCCACCAGCAGCACCGCGCTCCGGGTGTTGATTTTTTCCGCGCCCTGGGCCAGGCCGCCGTACACGCTGCGGGTGACAGTGAGGCTGTCGCCGTCAAAAGCGATGCCGTTGACGTCGGAAACCACGGCGGCCTCAAGAGCCGCGGCCAGTCGCGCCCCGACAAGCCGGCCGCGGCGGGTGGCGGCCACAAGGACAAGCGCTGGAGCGCCGGACTTCTGGATGAGGGCCGCCATGTCCGGAGCATAATCATCAATGATTTTGGAAGAGTCCAGGGCCAGTGCGTGGACTTTGGCCGCCCCGGACCCGGCGGCCAGGGCCGCGTCGTCACCTGAACCCACCACAATGGCCTGGGCTTTGGTTCCCAGAGAGGCGGCCCCGCTGGCGAGTTCCGCATACCGGCCGTTCAGATCGCTGTATATCCAGATATTGCTTTTCATGCTCATGAGTTTCTCCGTTTAATTTAGCAGCTTGCGCAGGTTGTCGGCAAAGGCGGCCACGTTGTCGTCGGAATCGCCCTCTATGATGTTGCGCAGGCGTTCCTTCTGCTGCGGGGCCTTGATGCTTTGCATGCTCGTGGCGGCGGAGGCGGCGTTCACGCCCAGGTCGGCCAGGCTCAGGTTGTTGACCGGTTTTTTGCCGGCCTGCAGAATGGCCTTCATACTGGGAATGCTTGGGGTGTTGATGTCCGAGGACACGCAGAGCACGGCCGGCAGCGGAACGGAAACTTCCTCCACTTCCGCGTCCAGGGCGCGCTCCACGGTAACCGCGCCGGCGCCTGGCGCGGCTTTGCTCACGCAGTTCACCGCCGGCACGCCAAGATTGGCGGCGGCCAGAATGCCGGTGACCTGGGCGTATAGGTCGCTGGAGCCTTCGCCGCAGAGCATCAGGTCATAGCCGATTTTTTGGGCGGCCGCGGCAATGATTTTGGCCGTGGTGTCCGGCATGGCCCCTTCCAGGGCGGGATCGCTGACCAGGAAAAGCTCGTCCGCGCCGCGGGAGAGAATGTCCTTGTGCATTTTGGAGTTTTTCAGACGTTCGCCGCCAACGCTCAGGGCAATGACCTTACCGCCTTCTCCGGCCAGCTTGGTGGCGGCTTCCAGAGCGTTCAGGTCATAGAGGCTTATCTTGGAAGCGGCTTTGTCAATGCTTAGGGAATGGTCGCTGTTGACCACGATGTCCTGTTCTTCGGGGACGATTTTTACGCAGGCGATAATGTTCATAGACCTTTCCTCGTATGGGGTGTGATTTTTACTTATTGGCGTACTGCTTGACGATCTGGCGGCCGGCGATGTGGGTCATGATTTCATCCGTGCCGCCGCCGATGCGGCTGACGCGGATGTCGCGCCAGAGGCGGCCGATGCGGCAGTCGTCCGTGTAGCCCACGCCGCCCATGATCTGCATGGCGTCGTCAATGACTTCCTGGGAAGCCTGCGAGCAGTAAAGCTTGCACATGGCCGCCGAAAGACGCAGGGGAATGTTGTTGTCCTCTTCCCAGGCCACGCGGTAGACATAGTTTTTCATGTTCTGAATTTTGATGGCCATCTGGGTGAGCTTGTGCTGGACCAACTGGTAGCTGCCTATGGTTTTGCCGAACTGGGCACGCTGGCCGGCGTACTTGGCCGCGTCCTCAAAGGCGCACTCGGCCGGGCCCAGGGAGTAGGCGGAAATGATCAGGCGTTCGATTTCAAAATTTTTCATGAGGTGCAGAAAGCCCTTGCCTTCCTGGCCCACCAGCGCGCTTTCCTCCAACTCCACGTCGTCAAAGAAGACTTCGCAGTTGCTGACCATGCGCCAGCCCACCTTATGCAGTTTGTTCAGGCGCACGCCCCTGGCCTTGGGGTCCACCCACCACAGGGAGAAGCAGTTTTTGGAATCCGTGCCGTTGGGGTCTCTGGCCACCACCAGCATGTATGGGTAATCCGCCGCGCCGGTGATGAAGTTTTTTTGGCCGTTCAAGTAGACCTTGCCGTTGCGGCGGGTGTAAGTTGTAGCCAGGGCGTTGTTGT
The DNA here is from genome assembly GCA_031547305.1 of Desulfovibrionaceae bacterium. GTDB lineage: Bacteria > Desulfobacterota > Desulfovibrionia > Desulfovibrionales > Desulfovibrionaceae > JAVBSC01. The sequence continues at coordinate 7,701 of JAVBSC010000103.1, read as the reverse complement.
CCGAGCCGGCCTGGGGTTCGGTTATGGCCAGGGAATAGGCTGGAATGCCGGTGGCGCCCACGGCCTCGGCGGTCATGCGCAGTTGCTCCGCGTTGCCGAAGTTGACCATGTTGTGGATGTTGTGCGGGCCGGAGAGCAGAAAAGCCGGAGCTCCCATTCTGCCCACTTCCTCCACCACGAGCATCTGGGTCATGATGTCCGCCGGCATGCCGCCCAGCTCTTCGTCAACGCCCAGCATGGCGATGCCGTTGTCCGCCAGGGCCTGCATGAACTCGGTGGGGTAGGTGTAGGTTTCGTCGCACTTTCTGAAGTACTCTTCCGGAAAATCGCGGGAAATCAACTCACGGACGCTGCCAAGGATGAGTTCCTGCTCTTCGGTAAGCCTAAAGTCCATAATCAACTCCCAGCTAGGTTTAGAATTGCGGACGCGTTGCGTGCCTTGCCCGGGGGGGGGGGCGGTCCTTAAATTTTTTAGAAAGCCTGACTGGCTCTCGTTTCCCAGGCAACGGCTTTTAAGCATTTGTTATTAGATTAACGGAATAGCGGCTCTGGTCAAATTGATAATGCCGTATTTATCTGCATGAACTATTTTGAAATGCGCCTGGCAGGGCGGGGTAAGCGACAAGGCGCGGCAACAGGCAACCATCCGCTTCTGAAACCCAAATCGCCTCCCTGCGCGTGAGCTTTGGCAGGGGGGCGATATCAATATTCCTCAGCAGCAAAAAACGTCGCCGCAAAACGCGGAGAGCGCTCAGCATCCGCATAACTCGCGCATGGCCAGGCAACGGCGGACCAGATTGGCCGCGTCCCGGCCTTCGCGGGTGGCGTCGATGATCCGCCGGGCGGATCTGGCGTCCCCCAGTTCCAGGAATTCCATGCCTTTTTCCCTGCACCAGCCGGGCAAATCCGGCCCTAGGGGGCTGCCCGGGCGCAGGCCCAGACAGATGAAGGCGTAGTCGTAGTCCAGGTTCAGGTGTTTGCCGTCCTTTTCCAGTCCCAGACTGCCAGGGCGCACGAGCGCGAGCTTTGTTTCCACATGCTCGTCCACCGCGTGCGCTTTAAGCATTTTCAGCATGTCGCCCTTGGTTATGGTGTCCAGATCCCGGCCGATGGTCGGCAGCATTTCCACAATGCTGATTTTGTGGTTGATCTGGCGGCTTTCGCGCTGATCCGCGAAGAACTCCGCCACGTCAAGGCCAACGGCCCCGCCGCCCACAACCGCGATGTTCGAGGCGGAAATGCCTTTGAATTTTTCCAGGTTGTCCATAAGGCCGAAGATGCTGAACACCTTGGGATTATCGGCTTCCAGCGCTTCCTTCAGCCCGGCTATGGAGGGCAGCAGGGGAGCGGCGCCGGTGGATGCGATGACGATGTCCGGCTTCAGGCTTTCAATGCGCTGGCGATCCGCAGGGCTGGACAACGAGATTTTAAGATTCGGCAGGCTCCTGGCCCGCTCCTCAAGGTACTCCACAAACCAGCCGATGCGGTATTTTGCGGGGAATGCGGCAATTTTTCCGGCCAGCCCGCCGAGCTGGCTCTCCTTTTCCAGGAGGCTGACTTCGCAGCCCGCCTCTGCGGAGGTGCAGGCGGCTTCCAGGCCTGCCACCCCACCGCCGATAACCGTGACGCGCAGGTTGTTTTTGAGCGCGGGTTTCGGATCGGCGTGGAAAATATCCGGATTGATGGTGCAGCGTATGGGCTTGGCCGCGGCGATGCGGTTGTCCGCGCAACCTATGTTGCAGGAAATGCAGCGCCGGAGCAGCTTTGTACGGCCCAGGCGCGCTTTGCGCGGCCAGAAGGGATCCGCAATCAGGCCGCGCCCGATGCCCACAAAATCGGTATAACCTTCGCCCAGCAGGCGCTCCGCCACTTCCGGGTTGCGGATGTTGCCGGAAACCACGACCGGCTTTTTGAACTCGTCCCGGACCGCCTTGGCCATGTAGGCCCGCCAGCCGTCCTCCAGAGACATTTTATCGATCTGGAGCTCCAGGTTGTCCGGCAGGCCGGCGGACACGCTGATGACGTCCACGTACTCCGCAAAGTGCTCCAGCAGGGCCAGGCCGTCCGCCAGGGTGTTGCCGCCGGGCATAAGCTCGTCCACACTGACCCGGATAACCACTGGAAATTGTGGCCCGACGCGGTCACGGACTTCCCTGGCCACCAGGGCGGCAAAGCGGGCGCGGTTTTCAATGGGGCCGCCGAATTCATCCGTGCGGTGATTGGTCAGTGGTGACATGAACTGGCTCAAAAGGTACAGATGGCCGCCGTGGATTTCCACCAGGTCGCAGCCGGCCCGCTTGGCGCGCAGCGCGGCTTCGCCGAATTTTTTGACAATGGCGTGGATTTCTTCGACCGAGAGCGCCCGGCTCATGCCGCCGCTTTTGGTCTTCACGGCGGAGGCGGACGCGGGCTGCCGCCCGCCCAGGCGGCCCGGCCAGGCGCTGGCGCCAGCGTGGTTGAGCTGTACGGACACGCGGGAGCCGAAGGCCCGCATTTTTTCCACCATTCGGTAAAATCCCGGCAAATACTGATCGTTGTCGAAGCGCAGCTGCGTGGTGCCGTTGGTGCCCAGGGGGAAGTCGATACAGACGTTTTCAATGGTGATCAGCCCGGCCCCGCCCTCGGCCCGCAAGGCGTAATATTCTTCCTGCCGCCGGCTGGGGGTGCCGTCCACGTTGGCCAGGTTAGTGCCCATGGGCGGCATGAAGATCCTGTTGGGGATAACCGTGTTTTTTATGGTGATCGGGGAAAAAAGATGCGGGTATTGATTCATGATATACCTGCCTGTTATTTTTAAGGTGGACGTTGACTTGCTTGTTCTCGCGGAGTGTAGCTTTTGTGGGCCGGTTTTTATGGGAAGGCAAATTCAAAATGTTTATGTGGAGTCATGAAAGCGATTGAAGCCAGAAGAAGGCAAAAGGCGTATTTAGTGCGGTCCTAAGCGCCGGAGGCTGGAGGCGTTTTATGCGGCCTGCCGGAATCGCCCCTGTTGCGCTTCTGTTGACCGCAATAAAAGAATATAAAAATTGCGTATGGGAATGTTGTTTGCCAACTTGCGAAAAAAAGCGGACTGCCTGCATCCGCTGAGTAATCCGTTGCTTTTATTGCTGTTGCCGAAAAAGAGACCGATACTGACGGGCCGCCGGCCGGGGATGTTTGCCCTCAAAGTTATTGAGTTGGGAGGGGGCCCACAGGCTGTTTTTGGAGACAGGGGATTTTGGGGCGAATTCTAAACAGCTTAAAATAAAACGTTATTTTATATATAATGATATGTATGAAAATATATTGATTTTACCCGGAGGTTTGTTTACTGCTAGCGCGAACACCACACACCTATCCAATACGGGAGCGCCATGCACAGTCTGCGCATGAATATCATAGCGCCGTTCCTGCTCGGTTCGCTGGCTCTGACTGTTTTTCTGGTCTATTACACCCACAGCGCGGCCCAGAAAGCGGTTGAAGAGTCCACGCTGCTTATTGCTAAGGCCCAGACAAAGAACGTGCATAATGCCATGTCGCTTCTTTTCCGGTCCATGGCCACATCTGTAGAGAAGATGACCACGGATCCGCATGTGACCGGCCTTCTGGATCCGAATTCGGACAACAGCGCTGAAATCCGGGACGATACGGAGAACTGGTTCGAGATAATCATCCAGGGGAACGAATATTACCGCGGCATCCTGATTGTGGATAAAAACGGCAAGTGCGTCGCCTCCAACAGCCGGATGCAGATAGGCGTTTCTTACGCCGACAGGCCATACGTCAGAACGGCCCTGGAGGGTGAGTTCACCCTGAGCGACGCCAGCGTGGGGGTTCTGACAAAGAACCTCAGCGCCACGGCCGCGGCCCCGGTCTACATCAATGGGGAAGTCGCGGGGGCGGTGGTCATGGTCAACGATTTTCCGGAGCTTGTGAGCTACGACCAAGCGGAGCAAAACGGCATCCAATCCGTATTCACCGCTTTGCTGGCTCCGGGCGGCACGTTCGTTTCCCACCGGGACAGAGACGTTATGAAAAAAGGGGCCGCCTTTTCTGAACTCTATGCCAGTTTGGCCCACACGCGCAACGGCGGCAACGTCAGATACTCTCTGGGCGACAGGAATTATCTGGGCTATGCGGAAGTGGACCCCACCACAGGCTGGGCCGTGCTCAGCAGCGGCCTTGATTCCGAGATTTTCCGCTTCGCCAGGGACATCAGTTTTGTGGTCTTTCTGGTTAGCTTTACCGCGCTCTGCCTTATCTCATTCGGTGTTATCCGGGTGGTGAACGGCGTGCTCAGTTCCCTGCTGTCCCTGGTTGATTACGCCAAAAAAGTTTCTGAAGGCGATCTGACGCTCAAGCTGGAAAATTCCAGCCGTTCCGACGAGTTGGGAATTTTGCACAAAGCCCTGCAAGCCCTGGTCAGCTCCATGCGGGGCATGGTCGTCCAATCGCAGCAGGCGAGCAGGATGAAAAGCGAATTCTTGGCCAATATGAGCCATGAAATCCGCACCCCCCTGAACGCGGTCATCGGAATGGCCCATCTGTATCTTGCGGACAACGCTTTTTCCGCCAAAAAACGCGATTATGTCGTAAAAATTCAGGTGGCGGCCAAATCGCTGCTCGGGATCATCAACAACATCCTGGACATCTCCAAGATTGAGGCCGGGATGTTTGAACTGGACAGCACCCCGTTCAACCTGCGCGAGGCCATCGGCCAGGTTATGCTGATTCATCAGGAAAACGCCCAGACCAAGGGGCTGGAGTTTTCCATGGATTACTCCGCGAGTTTGCCGGAGTTTTTCGCCGGCGACCAGGTGCGCGTATCTCAGGTTTTGAACAACCTGGCCGGCAATGCCCTGAAGTTTACCGAGCAGGGGGCGGTGCGTATTTACTGTGCTCCGGGCGAGCCCGCGGAAGCGGATGGAAAACTGACCGTGCGCGTGGCCGTGACGGATACCGGCCTGGGCATTCCGCCGGAAAAACTGGATTCCCTGTTCAAGCCGTTTTCCCAGGCCGACGCATCCATTACCCGGCGCTTTGGCGGCACAGGCCTGGGCCTGGCCATCAGCGCCAGGATAGTCACCATGATGGGCGGTAGTTTTTCCGTGCAGAGCCTGCCGGGGCGCGGCACAACCTTTGGCTTTACCATGCGGCTCGAGCCTGTGCGCACCGAGCTTGCCGGGGGCGCGGAGCACGGCGCGATGGAGTCGTTCCGGCAACTGCGCCTGGAAGGCCGGCGCATCCTGGTGGCTGAAGACAACGAGGTCAACCAGTTTCTGCTTAAAGAACTGCTCAGCCCAACGGGCGCGGAAGTCGTTGTGGCCGAGAACGGCCTGATTGCCGTGCAAGCCGTGCGCAAGGGGACCTTTGACCTGGTGTTTATGGATATGCAGATGCCTGAGATGGACGGGATACAGGCTTCCAGAGAGATCCGGAAGCTCGCCGGGCACGATAGCCTGCCCATTGTGGCGGTTACGGCCAACGCCATGAAAGAGGATAAGGATTTGGGCTTTGCCGCCGGGCTTAACGACTACCTTACCAAACCCATTGAGCCGCATCAGCTGCTCATGGCGTTGCGGCGTTGGATCCGGCCGAACGCTTAGAGCAATTTCACTTTGAAATTGCTCGGCAGACGCGAAGCGGATGCTCGCGAAGCTTGTCGTTTATCTTGAGAATCTGGCATTGTTACAAGTGAAATCCTATACCGCTTGCGAAACTTGCATTGTTTAACCCCAAAGCTTAATATTTTGTCCTAAGCCGCTTTCAATTCATCCGCGTAAAGCGCCATGATTTCTTCCCTGAGCGCGGTAAAGCGCCCTTCACGGATGGCCGTGCGGGCTTTCCGGACCAAATCCAGATAATAAGTCAGGTTGTGCAGAGAATTCAGCCTGAAGGCCAGAAGCTCCCCGGCCGTGTAAAGGTGCCGCAAATAAGCGCGGCTGAAGGTCCGGCAGGTGTAACAGGAACAGGCCGGGTCCAGCGGGTTCTGGTCTTCCGCGAATTCCCGGCGTTTGATGTTGATTTTTCCCAGCGAGGTGTACAGCGTGCCGTTGCGGGCGTTACGGGTGGGCAGCACGCAGTCGAACATATCCACACCCCTGCTGATGCCGGTGACAATATCCAGGGGCGTGCCCACGCCCATCAGGTAGCGCGGTTTTTCCTCCGGCAGGAGCGGAGCGCTGGCTTCCAACAGGCTGTACATAAGCTCCTTGGGCTCGCCCACAGACAGCCCGCCTATGGCGAACCCGTCAAAATCATGCTCCGCCAGCTCCTGAATCGACTCCGCGCGGAGGTCCTCAAAAAAGCCGCCCTGGGTGATGGCGAACAAAAGATTGCCGGCCATGCCGGCCGGGTAAGCCGCTCTGGACCGCAAAGCCCAGCGCGTGGTCAATTTTATGGACCTGGCCGTGTAGTCGCGCGGGGTGCCGTAAGGCACGCATTCATCCAGCACCATCATGACGTCGGAATTCAGGTTACGCTGGATTTGGATCACCTTTTCAGGGGTGAACAGATGTTTCGAGCCGTCCAGGTGGGAGCGGAACTCCACGCCGTTTTCGCTGATCTTGCGCAATTCGGACAGGCTGAAGGCCTGGAACCCGCCGCTGTCCGTAAGAACGGGCTTGGACCAGGAACTGAAGCCGTGCAGGCCGCCCAGGCGGGCTATCCGCTCATCTCCGGGCCGCAGGTACAGATGATAGGTGTTGCCAAGGATGATCTCCGCTCCCAGCGCGTCAAGATCGTCCGGGGCCAGGGCTTTTACGCTGCCCACCGTGCCCACGGGCATAAAAATAGGGGTATGCACCACTCCGTGCGCGGTGCGCAGTTCCCCGCAACGGGCCGCGCCATCCCGCGCGGTTACGCCAAAGACGCCAGGGCCGGCAAGCACGGAATGCTCGGTGGAATCAAAGCTGCTCATGAACGTGGAGAATAGCCGCAAGCTAAAAAAGTGCAACGAAAATATCACGCCTGAATAACTGAATCTGAAAAATATAAACCATAAATCTGTATTGCTGGAGAGCATTAGTATGTTATGTCGGGTTCGCTTGACAATTTGGAGATGTGTATGAATTGAGTGTTAATGAATGGAATGCATATTCATCGTCTATGTATTTTGATATATGTATGCATTATGTTCATTTTTGCATGCGGCATGTTTTAATGTGTGGTTTGGTGGAATAAATAATTATTGCGCCACTTGCGAGCTGGTCGGTTATGGCCTTGCTGAGCATGGTGCTTATAGCGGAGATAAATCATGAATACCTCAAAGAAGATTTCTTATTTGTTGGCGGCATCCGTTTTTGTGTTTGCTGGACTGGCAGGAACGGCCAATGCAATGGATCTTGGCCATGCGCTGGCCTACAAGGTCGATAGGGAAGTCAACCGGCTTATGGCGGCGGACAGCAATCTGACCGGATCGAACATATCGGTTCTGGTGGACGGCAAGGGCAATGTGGCCCTGACAGGCAGCGTGAGCGACCCGGCCACGGCGGATGAAGCGCTGGCGGTGGCGCTGCAGGCGCCTGACGCTCGCAGCGTGACTTCGAACATCATGATGGCCCATTAATTTTGATTGCTCTGCGGGACAGTCGACCGAGTGATCCTGGCCAGGCCAGGCGTATTTGGCATAAGAAGCGGGGGGGCGGCCCCCGCCCCCCCCCTAGGGGGCCCCGCCCGCGGGCAAAAAACCCCCCGGCCCCGTAGACAAACAAAATTTTGTTT
>JAVBSC010000037.1:0-10432 GCA_031547305.1 Desulfovibrionaceae bacterium | reverse complement strand
GCCATGTTTTCGATCCTCCGGACCGCGCCCGGGGGGGTTCCCGGTGGACCCCCGACACCGGAATACAATCAAAAGCCCCGGATCCCCGCTTGCGGGGGATTCCGGGACTTTTCATTTTGCCACGTTTTGTCAGCGGCCAACCTATCGGGGTTGACTCATTTTGTAAAATAGTTAGAATTCTAACTACTATGACGCAGATAAAAAGACAGCCGTCCATTCCGGAGCTTCTGGCCCGTTGCCACCTTACCTGGAAGCGCCACATGGCCAGGCAGTGCCTGCCGCACGGAATCAGCCTGAAGCAGTACCACCTGCTGAATCTGCTCAAAGCCGGGCCGCTCTCCCCGCTGCTGGCTGCCCGGGAGCTGTTTTGCGACAAGCCCACGGCTTCGGTAATTTTGGGCAACCTTGTGCGCCAGGGCCTGGCGGAACGCCGGGCGAACGCCAGGGACCGACGCGGCGCGGAGTTGCTGATTACGGAAAAAGGGCTGGCCAAGCTTGAGACCATAGCCGAAGCCGGAGGCCTTAACCGCGGCCGCGCCCCGCGGGAATGCCTGAGCGCGGCGGAAGCGGCAACCCTGCGCGAACTTTTGCGAAAAATTTACAATCACCTTGAAACAACTTTGGCCGGAGACGATCATGAATGAAAATACTGAAGGGATTCTGAACCTGCTGCATTCCCTGCGGACCATCCACGGAGACTTCGCGGACATGCCGGTGCGCGAGGAAGACATGCAAACCATTCTGAAGGCCTGCGTGCGGGCCGCCAACTCCTCGTCCAGGCAGTGCTACTCCATAATCCGCTTGCAAGAACGCGGCCTGATGAAGGAAATATGCACCTATTCCGCGCCCCAGGCCCTGCTTTTTCTGGCTGACTATACCCGCCTGCGGGATGTTGCGGACAGCCTGGGCTACGAATTGATCGCCAACACCCTGGACGACCTGGTCACCCCAACCATCGACGCCTCCCTGGCCGCCCAGAACGCCGTTATCGCGGCAAAAACACTGGGACTTGACAGTATGGTCACCAACGCCGTGTTGCGCGGCGACCCCACGCGCTTCAAGCGACTGCTGAATCTGCCGGACCATGGCTGCATGCCGCTTTTCGCCGTGCTCTTCGGTTACCCTCAAGAGGAACCCGAACACCGGCACGGCCGCTACCTGGGGCCGGGCCTGCTGCACAGCGGGGCCTACCGGCGCATGAGCGAGGAACAGCTTGCGGCCATGCTGTCCGAGTACGACGACCCGCAAAAGCATATGGGACTGAGTTTTGTGGATTGGCGGGCCAGGGGCTTCAAAAGTTATTTTGAATGGTTCTTCAAGGCCTGGGCGCCGGCCCGGCTGAAAAACGCCCCGGCGGAAGAAGCTGGCAAGGCGCGCCTGCGGCCGGACAATGCCCGCATTCTGGCGGAACAGGCCGGATTTTTGAAAAAAACCTAACTGCGCAACAGTGAAAAACAGTGGAGGCGGCCAGAAAATCATACCCGCGCGAGGTGCAGCAAGAGCAGCAATTGTTGTAAGTGCGGCCCAGCATGGCGCGCAGCAAAAGCGACTTGGCCTCCTGAGGCGGCCTGGAGGCGGTTTTCGTAAATTCCATGCTGCCCCCATCGCGGCTTTTTATTTGTATACCCATCAGGCCATGGAATCGTTGAGTTTATAAAAGCTACGCGTCTTTCCGCAAAGTCAGAATATTCAGGCCGTCCTTGTACTCATAGGCCATATGGCTCATGCTTTTGCGCGCCATAAGGATGCCCAGCCCCCCCACATGGCGCTCCTCCGGCGGCAGGGACGTGTCCGGCGGCTCGTGCTCCAGCGGGTTGTAAGGCTTGCCCCGGTCCAGAAACTGGATGGTCACACGCAGGGGCTCCACCTCCGCCGCGCAACGGATTCTGGCTTCGCCCACGCCTGGATGGTAGGCGTAAAGCGCGATATTCATGAATATTTCCTCCACCGCCACATCCACCTGCCGGACGGCCTTTATGGGAAAACCCGCTTCCAGCATTTCTTTTTCCACAAAGTCTATGGCCCGTGGCAAAGCCTCGGTGGTCATAGGATCGATAAGGATTTCTTTCATACGGCCCCCCCTTAAGGTTCGCAATAGAAATCGGAGAGGCCCAGCCTCCCCGATTTCTATTGCATCTACCTGAAATCACTCCTTACAAAACTGTGACGTGACTTCTAGCCATCTTCGCCCATTTCGCCTTCAGCGGCCACGCACAGAGCGTTGGAGCCCTGGAAGCCGAGCACGCCATCCACGGTCACTTCCGCTTTGCGGTCGCCGGCCCTGGCGGCTCCGGGCACGCGGAAGGTGGCTGTGTCTATGGCGGCGATGGCGCGCTCCTCGGGCTTGGGTTCCTGGGGAATCCACTCGTAGGGCACGCGGTAGGCGCGGTAGATCATATTCATGGGCATAAAGGAGCCCTTGTAGGGACAAATGTATTCCCAGACCAGTTCGTGTTTGGCGGTGACTTCAAAGACGCGGCCGTCCGAGCCTTCGCAGATCAGAGTATTGCCGTTGGGCAGGCGCTGGGCGCCGCTGATGAACGGGCTGTAAAAGCGGTTGCTGTCCATGGGGTAAAGGAAGCCGGCTTCGGAGGGCGTATACTGCCAGACTATCTTCAGGGCCACGGGGTCTATTTCCAGAACACGGGAATGGTCGCGCAGAGCGGCTTTTACGCCCTTGGGAGAACCGGGGTTGGGGGCGTCGTAGCCGCCCCAGCCCCCGTTGTCAAAGACCAGGATGTTGCCGGCTCCGGGCAGGCCCTTGGGAATCATGTGGGCATGGTGCTGGCCGATGATCCAGCCGATGGCCTTTTCCTCCGGGGTGCGGTCGTAGTCCGGGCCGAGCTTCCAGACGATCTTTCCGGTTTTTTTGTCAATAATCATGATGATGTTGGTTTCCCGGCCATCCACGATGAGGTTGTCCGGGTGGAAGCGGCCGTCGCCAGCTTCGAACCATTTGTTCGGGCCCAGGAGCGACATGGAGTTGATGTGCATCCAGTCGCCCATGCCGTTGCCGGCCGGACGGTAGTTGGGATCCCTGGCCAAGGCGTTTTTGGCCACCTCGCGGAAGCCCAGTTCGTCAAAATGATCGCTGCACAGCCATTCCCAGATGATTTCACCTTCCCAGTTCACCTCAATAATCAGATCATCCAGAAGCATTTTGTCGGAGATCTTTTTATTGTGCACGTTACGGTGGCAAAGGATCATGGTGTTGCCGGAGAGCGGCTGCGGCTCCAGGCCGGGGGAGTAATAGCCCACCGGGCTGCCGGTGCGCTGGTAGTCATGATGCTGGCGGGCCATCCAACGCGGTTTTTCGCCCGGGTCCTCAATATATTCAGTTTTATCGAACTCCCAGACCACCTTGCCGTCCCAGTCCAGCTGGACCAGGTCCACTTTGTCCTGGACGGAATACTTGCCGTTGCGCTCGCCACGGTTGCCCAGCACGTAACCGCCGGGGAAAATTTTGTTGGGGAAGCCGTGCAGGCCCTTCCACAGGCGCACTTCGCGGCCGTTCATATCAATGAGCAACGCCCCGAGCTCCTTGACCGGGAAGATGGTATAGCCGCTCCAGCATTTTTCAGGATTGTAAACCGTCACTCCGGTTGGATATACGGTTGGATGTCCCATATGTGAGTTCTCCTTTTTTATGCATATATGGATGGAGAAGTATAAAAAAATTCAATCCATAAAGCAATTAAAATGCGTCTCCGGCGCTCTTGCCAAAGCCTGGGGGCATGATTATTCTGCCGGCCATGGCCCGCGAAACATCCGGACAAATCCCGCGGCCGGCTTTAGAATAAGAAAGCCCGGCACATCAGTGAGGTAGATATTTATGAGCAACGGATTGGATCATCAGGGCGACTGTTACCGGCCGCCCAGCGAGGCGTACAGCATCTTATTGCAGGCCACGCTGGGCTGTTCGCACAATAAATGCGCCTTCTGCGACCAGTTCAGGAGCAAGCGCTTCACCATCAAGGACAGGGCCGTCTGGGAACGCGACCTGGCCTTTGCGGAACAGTATTGCCGCCGTCAGAACCGCGTGTTCGTCATGGACGGCGACGCCTTCATCATGCCAATGAAGCATTGGGAATGGCTGTTGACGAACATACGCGACCGCCTGCCCTGGGTGGAGCGCGTGGGCACCTTTGCCAATGCCAAAGGCGTGGCCATGAAAAGCGACGAGGATCTCGCCAGGCTCAAGGAACTGGGTCTGACCATGATTTATTACGGCGTGGAGAGCGGGCACCCTGAAGTGCTTGAACGCATGCGCAAGGGCGCCACACGCGAAAAACTTATAGAACAGGGAAAGCGTCTGAAAAAGGCGGGCATGACCCTTTCTGTTACGGTCATCGTGGGTCTGGGCGGCACCGAGCTCAGCCTGGAGCATGCCAAGGCCACTGGCGAAGCGCTCAGCGCCATTGACCCCGACTTCGCCGGCGCGCTGACGCTGATGCTGATGCCCGGCACCCCGCTGCATGAAGAACATCAGGCCAGCCGTTTCCATCTGCCGGAGCAGGCCGCGCTGCTGCTTGAATTGCGGACCCTGCTGGCGCATACCGACCTCAGCGACGGTTTCTTTACCTCCAACCACGCCAGCAACTACCTGCCCATCAAGGCCAGACTGCCCGAAGAAAAAGAAACAACGCTGGCGCTTATCAGCAAGGCTCTGGAGGGAAACGTCCGCCTGCGTTCCGAATGGATGCGGGCCTTTTGAGTGTTTTCCCCGGCCTCCGCACCGCTCCCTTGCCAAAGCCCCGGCGCAAGATTATTCTGCCGGCCATGACTTCCGAATCATCCAGGCAGATCCTGCGGCAGGACCCGCGCGCCGGCCGGTTCATAGAGGAAAACTTCGCGCTGTTCTTCATGCCGGCCTGCCTGAGCGGGCCTGACGGCAGGGCCGTGTACTGGAACCACCACGCGGAGAGAACCACCGGAATATCCGCCGCTGAAGCGCTTGGAACCGAAGCTTACCCCAAGCTTCTGGATTTTGAGGTTGGCGAGCCCCTGCTGGATCTGTTCCTGGCCGGACGCGGCGCGGATATTGAAAAGCGCTATGGCGCCGGGCATCTTTTATGGGATGCGTCCGGCAACCTGGCCGTGCTGGACTGCCCAAAGCCGGAAGAGGCCTGGCAAAATCACCGCAAAACCTGGCCGCGCCTGCTGCTCTGCGGCCACTGGACGGACAAGCCCACAGGAGACGCCTTCACTTACCTGGCCTGGTCCCGGCTTAAGGATTACGAGTTCACCAAATCCCCCAGCCTGGATCTTTACCGGCTTCTCCATGGCCTGGACCGCAAGCGGCCGGCCTGGTTCGGTTTCCTGCAAAACGAATTATACTGCTACTTAAGCCGAGATTTTCTGCGGGCGATTTTTCCGCCGGAAACCAGCATGGAGGAAATCATCGGTACCGGAATGGCCCAGACAATGACCCCGGCCGCGGCCCAGGACCACGCCCGTACCCTGGAGGCCCTTACACCGGAGCAAAGCCTCAACACGGAACTGAACTGGCCGCGCATGTTCCGGCACGAGCCCAGGGCCTGGATACGCACTTACCCGAACGTGCTGCTGGTCAACGGCCAGCGGGCTAACTTTTCCCTGGTCCAGGACGTTACAGCGGAAAAAGAGCGCGACTCCACCCTGGAAAATTTGCTGGCCGCGCACCGGCTTTCCGCAAAAACCAGCTCGGCCCAGCAGCTTCTGACCTCTTTTGCCGGACGCTCCCAGGCCATTCGGGATACTTTGGAAAACCTGCTGCGCGCCGCCCTTTCCCTGGTTACCGTGGCCATTTACGGCGAAACCGGCACAGGCAAAAACCTGGCCGCGCACCTGGTGCACCAGCTCAGCTCCCGCTCTGGCGGGCCGTTCGTGTCCGTGAACTGCGGGGCCATTCCGGAAGAACTGTTCGAAAGCATTTTTTTCGGGCACGTCAAAGGCGCGTTCACCGGGGCCATTGCGGACAAGGACGGCCTGCTGACCAGCGCGGACACCGGCACCTTGTTCCTGGACGAAATTTCCGAGCTCTCTCCCAGGGCACAGGCCAAACTGCTCCAGGCCTTGAGCGAAAAGAGCTTCACCCCGGTGGGCTCCACCAAAGCCCTGACCAGCAAGTTCCGGCTGATCGCGGCCACCAACCGGGATCTGAAGGATATGGTGCGGCAGGGGCTGTTCAGGGAAGACCTGTTCTACCGCGTCAACGTCATCGACATTTATCTGCCGCCCCTGCGGGAACGCCGGGAAGACATTCCCCTGCTGGCGCACGGCATTTTGCAGCAACACGGCCTGCCGCTTTCTCTTGCTCCGGAAACGCTGGCGGCGCTGGAAACGCATCACTGGCCTGGCAACATCCGGGAGCTGGAAAACGTCATCCTGCGCTATGCGGCGGACCGGAACCTGAACTTCTTCCACCCCATGTCCGGCACGGGAGCGCCGGCAGCGGAAAACTCCCGGCATAACGGGACCACCTTAAAAGACCGCCTGGCCGCCCTGGAGCGGGACATTTTGCGGCAAACCCTGGCCGAGCAGCGCTGGAACCGGAACAAGACGGCCGAAGTCCTGGGCATATCGCGCGTCACGCTGTTCCGGCGGATGAAGGAGCTAGATTTGTTGTAATCCTCCTTTTGCATCATGCCGTGAATATCGCCCCGCTAACCACGCGGCGCAGGGTTTTGCCCATGGTCACGGCCCACAGGGCCAGCAGAAGCAGCCACAGGGCCAGGGCGCAGGGGCGGGCCAGAGCAAAGCCGGTCCTGGCGTAAACATTCAGTGACAGGGTGACCAGCGCGCCCAAGGGGAAGATGAAGCTCCACCAAGCCAGGGAAAAGCGTAGCTCGCCCCGGCGCAGGGCGGCCAAAGTAAGCAGCGCGGCCATGGCCAGCCACCACAGGCCCGCCCCCCAGACCAGCAGGGAGAAAAGCTTAGCCGCTTCCAGGGCCTGGGGCAGGCGCAGGGTTTCGGCCAGGTTCATGGCGTTGACCGGAATCCAGCCGATTGGCGCAAGTTGAATCCAAACCGTTGGCACGAGCCGTCCGGACAGGGGCGGGTTCAGGTAATGGCGCTGGAACAGCAGGCAGAACAAGCCGAGATAAAGCAGCGTTCCAGCGCCCAGGCCAAGCAAGTTCATAAACAGGGCCAGGTCGTGGGCCAGGCCGGAAGCTTGCTCCAGCAGGGGCAGCCCGGCCACTGGAATGACCACCAGACCCACGGCCGGAATGTAATGGGCGGCGGTAATCTGCTCCGGCCGCACCTCCGGGTTGTTGAACAGGCGGAACAGAATAACAAAGTTGAAAACCAGGGTCAGGCCCACGCCGGCCCACCACAGAGCCAGGGCGAACGCGGAGCCGAACCCGAAAGCCACGGACTGGGCGGACAGAACCAACAGGGCCACGGCGATGGTGGGGAAAAAAGCGTTCTGGGACGGGTGGTTCAGGTCGGCAAGGGCTTCCGGCCTAAAACGCAGCCAGCGCAGGGCCCATGGCAGGAGCAGGACGGCGAAGAGCAGAAAATTGGCGCAGGCCAGAACCAGAGCGGGATATTCCAGACAGGGCCAGGAGCGGGAAAATGCCAGAGCGGTCATGGCCACCACTCCCGTGCCCATAACCGAGGCGAACCATCCTGGCGCGAAAGAACGGACAATATCTGAAGCGGACGGATATAAAACAGACTGATACGAAGCGCTTGTAGCCATCCGCGGTCTCTCCTTCCGGCGTCACAGCGGCGTTGCTGTACATGGCGCGCCGACGCGGAAGCACGCCGGGCAATACCCACTGCGGTATACCATTGCGGGCAAGAAGAGGCAAGAACGGCTAAAATCCACTTCACCGTGAACTTAGGGGAGGGAAACCTCAAGGGCGCGAACCTTGCGGGACCACGCCTTCCTGAGGTTTCCCTTCCCGATTAAAATACATTCTTAACCGTAATTGTAAGCGTCCACCAACTTGATGGCGTCCTCCAGAATGGCCTTGCCGGGCAGGCCTTTCTTTTCCATGGCGTCTGCCCATTTATCCCAGAGGGGGCGGAATTTTTCCCGCATGGCGGCCATGTCTTCCGGACTCCAGATGATCATTTCATGCCCTTTTTCCTTGGAGGCCTGGTTAAAGCGCACGTCCAGGCTGGAATCCACATTGCCCTTGGTTATGAAGCGCTGGATCGCAGGCTCCATTTGCTTCATGATAGCCTGCTGTTCCGGGGAAAGGACGTCCCAGACGATTTTTTTGTTGGCAAGAAAGTGCGAAGCGGCCGGGCAGATGCCGATGAGAGTGTGGTATTTAGCCACCTCCACCAGGCGTATGGAGCTGACCAGGCCCCAGGCGCCGGCAATGCCGTCCACCACGCCCTTGTCCAGCGAAGTGTACATATCGCTGCTTTCCATGATCAGCGTGGAAGCCCCAATGGCGGCCAGGGCCTCGGCCAGTTGGGGATTCTGGCAGCCCAGTGTCTTGCCTTTCAGGTCCGCCAGGGTGCGCACGGGCATACGCATGTGCAGGTCGGCCCGCATGTGCACCTGGGTGGAAACGCGCACCACGGCCGGGTCCAGTTCTTTCTCAAACTGCGGGTATTTGGCGAAGAGATCCAGCAGCACCATGTTGGAGGTGGCCTGGTTGGGGAACAGTCCGGGCAGGGAAAAGAGATCCAGCAGGGGGAACACGCCTGGCGTGGCGGCCGGCCAGGTCAGATTGTATGGGGTCATGCCGGTGATCACGGCCTGGTAGCCGTCCTTATGCCCCACCAGAGTATAGGACGGGTGGATTTTGATGTCGAACTTGCCGCCGGACACCAGGTTCAGCAACTCGCCGGGCTTTGCCGAAAAATAGGTGGTGACCGGGTGCTCCATGGGCGCCCAGCCGCTGTTGTTGATCCGGATTTTACGTTCGGCGGCCAGAGTGGAAGACGCAAGGACCAGGCCGGCCAGCAGCATAAGGCAGAGGCATGTCATCAAAGTCGGTTTGCGCATGGGATTCTCCCGATTTCAGGTTTTCAATACAACAAGTTTGGCAAGAATAAGGCCATCTGCGGAAAAATCGTCAGAAGAACAATCAAAAGTATGAACAAGCCCCAGAAGGGAATAGTGCCGGCGAAAATAGTGAACATGGGCACGTCCCGCGCCACGTTGCGCAAAGCGAACACGCTCATGCCGATGGGCGGGGTGATCTGCCCCAGTTCCGCCAGAATGACCACGATCACCCCGAACCAGATGGGATCAAAGCCCAGAGCCAGAACCGTGGGATAGAGAATTGGCAGGGTCAGGATTATTACCGGCAGAGCGTTCATGACGCAGCCCAAGACCAGGTAGATAAGCACGATCACGGCGAAGATGCCGTAGCGCCCTATGGGCAGGGCGGCCACGCCGCTGGCCAGCAGGTTGGGCAGCATGGTAACGGCGATATACTGGGTGAAGGCCGTGGCGTAGATGAAAATGAAGAAAATGGACGAGGTGAGCCGGATGGATTCGATGGTCGCCCCGCCGATGCTCTTTACGGTAAAACGGCGCAGCCCCAGGCCGATGGCCAGGGTGGCGGCCACGCCTATGGCCCCGGCCTCCGTGGGGGTGAACAGGCCCAGCCATATGCCGCCCAGAACGATGATGAACAGGCTGAAGACGTGCCAGCTCTTCAACGTGTACTTGATACGCTCGCGCATGCCCGCGCACTCCCCGGCAGGCCCCAGGGCGGGATTGCGCTTGCAGCGGAAGCTGATCAGCGCAATCATCATGACGGTAACCAGAATGCCGGGCACCAGGCCGGCCATGAAAAGCTTGCCGATGGACTGCTCGGTGATCAGGCCGTAGACGATAAAGCCCATGCTCGGCGGTATGAGAATGCCCAGGGTGCCGCCCACGGCCACGCAGCCGGTGGAGAGCTTGACGTCGTAGTTATACTTTCTCATCTGCGGCAGGGCTATGGAGCCCATGGTGACCACGCCGGAAAGGCTGTCGCCCACCACGGCCGCGAAGATGCTGCATGCGCCGATGGTGGCGGAAGCCAGGCCGCCCTTGAAATGCCCCAGCCACTTGTAGGCTGTGTCAAAGATGTTCTGACTGAAGCCGCAGGCGCTGACCAGCACGCCCATGAAAATAAACATTGGAGCCACGCTCCAGTTGTAGTTGGAAGCCACGGTCTTGCTGACCATGCCCAGCAGGGACAGGGAGGCTTCCGCCAGCATCAGGTGTGACATGCCCAGCAAGCAGGCCAGAACCATGGATGCGCCGATGGGCAGGCCCAGGAAGATGCCCGTAAACAGCAGGGCCAGCGAAGCCAGACCGGTGGCGGTGTCGCTCAGGACAAAGGGAGCCAACTCCGGGAACAGGCCGAAAAACATCAGCGCGGTGTTGATTGCGAAAACAGACAGGGCCAGAATCCAGCTTTTGCGCGGCTCAGCCAGGAACTCGGCCAGGCGCTTGGACAGGTTGACTAAAACCGTCAGCGTGTAAAGCGCG
>JAVBSC010000114.1:0-4266 GCA_031547305.1 Desulfovibrionaceae bacterium | reverse complement strand
GGCCCAAAGGTAGCCCGGTTCGGAGAGCACGTAGGGGGAAGCCGTGCAGTGCATCAGGTTGACGCTGGAATAGTAGAGCAGAAAGCCCGGAGTGGGCACCAGCACTTCGTCGCCGGGGTTGAGCACGGCGTGCATGCACAGTAGGATGGCTTCCTGCGCGCCGGCGGTGATCATGATCTCTTTTTTCGGATCGTAATCCAGGCCGTGCTGTTTTTTAAGATAACCGGCAACGGCTTCGCGCATGGCCAGGGTGCCCAGGTTATGCACATAGTGCACCTGGCCCTTGTCCAGGGCGTCCTTGGCCGCGGCCTTGATGTGGACCGGGGTGTCGAAATCCGGCCGGCCTATGCTGAAGACGATCACGTCCTTGCCGCTTTTAATCAACGCATCGGCAGTGTCCGTAATGACGCTGACGGAAGATGATTTCAGCGCCGAAGCCACTTTTGAAAATTTTACCTTGTCCATCTGAACCTCGTTCTTTTAGATCTGACAATTACAACAACTGACTCTTTAAAACCGTTTCCAAGGCGCGCCTCAAGACCCCTGGCCGGAAAACCCGGTAAAACTCTTCTTGAGGGGCGGGGCGGCACATGCCGCCCCGGTTGCTGGTTTTACAATTGAAGGCCGGCTAAGCGTTCCCGGCGGCGGCCGGAACTTCCACGCCTTCTTTCCGGGCCGCCTTGTCGGTACGCCAGATGGCGAAGCCGGTAAAGGCGTAAATCAGGGAGAATATGGGCACCATATAGTTAAGGAACGCATAGGGGATATACTGCATGGAATCGATCTTGAGCACGCCCATGATGAAGAAGGCGGCCATGGAATACGGCACCAGCGGCACGCACAGGGTGCCGGCGTCTTCCAGTGTTCTGGAAAGAACCCGCGACTGGATTCCCGCCTCCTTGAACTTCTTGTCAAAGGCCCGGGCCGGCACAATGATGGCCAGCATGCCGTTGCCGGTGCCTATGGCCATAAGGTAGCAGGACACGATAACGCCGGCGACCAGGCCGAAAGCGCTCTTGACCGAGCCCATGATGCTGTTGATCACGGTTTCAAGCGCGCCCGTGCCTTCCAGAATGCCGCCCAGGCTCATGGCCAGAAGCAGCAGGAAGACCATGAAGGACATGCTGGTCAGGCCGCCGCGCTTGAGGATGCTGTCCACCAGCGGGTTGCCGGTCTGGGGAACAAAGCCGTCCGTGGCCACCTTGAACATGCTCTTCACGGTCACGCCGTCCTGCAGAATGAAGGCGATGGCCACGCCGGCCAGGATGGCGATGATCAGCGTGGGCAGGGACGGATAGCCGCGCACGGCCATGATGACCAGGATCAGCGGCGGAACGACCACTAGGGGCGAAAGGTTGAACTTGGCGCTGAGGGTCGAGGTTATCGGATCCAGCTTGGCGGCCAGATCCGCGCCGGCGGCCGCGCCGTGCGAACCGCTGAGGAAGAGGTACAGGAAGAAACATACCACCAGGGCCGGAATCGTGGTCCACATCATGGAGCCGATGTGGGAAAACAGCGGGGTGCCGGTTATGCCGGAGGCCAGGTTGGTGGTGTCGGAAACCGGGGACATCTTGTCGCCGAAGTAGGCGCCGGAAACAATGGCGCCGGCGGTCATGCCGGCGGGGAAGCCCAGGGCTTCGCCCACGCCCAGCAGAGCCAGGCCGGCCGTGCCCACTGTGCCGAAGGACGTGCCGGTCATAATGGAAAACACCGCGCAAATCAGCAGGGTGCTGGCCAGGAACATTGAAGGCGAAAGCAGCTTGAGACCCCAGTACAGGAAGAAGGGAATGACCCCGGCCTGAATCCACACGCCGATCAGCGTGCCCACCAGAAGCAGTATGCAGGTCACTACGATAATGCGATGGATGCCGTTGACGATCTGGCCTTCCACTTCCTTCCAGGTGAAGCCGACCACCATGGCCAGAACGGAAGCCACAGCCGTGGAAAGCATCAGGGGAATGAGGAAGCCCACGCGCAAAAGCAGCCCGCCCCAGAGGATCACCGCGATGGGCAGGATGATGATCGCCAGAGCCATGGGCAAACCAAGTGGTTTTCTGTTTTCCATGTTCAGTTCCTTATGCCGGTTTACGGATTGAGGTGATTTTATTTACCGAAAAACGCGGGGCCTGGCCTTTTACCAACGCATCATGCAAATTGCTCAAACCCTGGCTGAGCATGCGGCTGAAAGCCGCCTTGGTCACCCCGGCCAGGTGGGGAGAGAACAGAACGTTGCGCCGCGCGGCGGGGGAAAGTGTGAGCAACGGATTATTGGCGGCGGGAATTTCGCTTTCAAAGTTGTCAATGGCCGCGCCGCGAATCAGCCCTTTTTCCAGGGCCTCGGCCAGGGCCGCTTCATCCACTATGCCGCCGCGAGCCGCGTTCACCAGAACGGCGTTTTTCTTCATCGCGGCCAGACGGGCGGAGTTGACCAGCCCACGGGTGGAATCCATGAGCGGGCAGTGCAGACTGATGATGTCGGAGGTGCGGAACAGCTCGTCCAGTTCCACGCGGCGGACGTTGTACTTCCGGGCGTAAGCCTCGTCCCAGTAAAGGTCATGGGCAATGACTTCCGCGCCAAAGGCCTTGAAGTAAGGCACAAGGGTGCGGCCGATCATGCCGAAGCCAACCAGGCCCACTGTGGTGCCGTAAATCTCCAGGCAGCCGCGCCCCAGAACCTGCTCGCGCACCTCGCTGTAGCGGCCGGCTTTGATGCCTTCGTCCGCGTAGTTCAGCTCGCGCTGCAGGCTGATGATCACGGCCATGACGTGCTCGGCCACGGTCACGGCGTTCTGGGCCGGGGAGTTGCAAACCGGCAGATTCAGCCTGGCGGCCGCTTCGTGCTCCACGCTGTCAAAACCGGCGCCGGTGGTCTGGATCATGCGCAGGTCCGTAAGCTTGGCCAGAATATCCGCGTTCAGGTGCGGATGGGAAGGCGGCGTGAACAGGCCGTCTTTGCCTTTGGCCGCGGCGATGATGGCTTCCGGGGCATAGTCGGTAATAAATTCCACCTCAAGGCCTTCCGGTACGGCTACATTGGAACCGGTAAGCCTGGCCTGCGGGAGCAGGCTTAAAATCTTGGGCATGGATCCTCCCTCTGGCGGTTATTGGGTTGCATCTTGCGGGCAAATGCCCCGGAAAACTCAAGCTGTGCTTGATGCCGGACGCTGAAAGCATTTCAACAGGAATCCCCCGGGGCATTGGAATGGGACCGGCGCAAAGCGAATTCACGTTGCCAGCGGCGACGATCCTGAGCGCAATCCGCTCCGGGCGGCCGCGTCAGCCGCACAGGCGCGGGCGCAACTCGCTTTCGCCGTTAAACGCCGAAGCGAACGCTTTAAAGTCAAAATGCCCTGAAGGTGGGAACGCTGAATCTAATTATACTTTATTTTTACAGCCTGGCGTGTGGACGCCGGCCGTTACGAACGTGAAAAAGCAATGTTGCATAGTTAACAATTTTTGTGCCAGCCGGAAATAACCTGTAAAATATATAGGTTATCTTTATTCACAAATATTCAAAATAAAATAACTGGCAATTATTCCGACTTAGTCCTATTTATTCCAAAAAATCGGATTATATTCCAATGCGCCAAAAAAGGACATTCCTATGCATACGCACATGCATAACGCCTATATGGATGGTGTGTTTTTTCACAAGGGAACCAGGATACTGGGCAAGCTGGATGTCCTGGAGGCCATGGTGGACTTCTATGACTTTCTTGAGGAAAGCTTTCCTCTGGAAGGGCTGCTTATACACCATTTCTTTCCCACCCCAAAAGACTTGCCGACCCTGTACTTCATAAGGAAAAACCATATTGAGTTCATCGGCCGCGTCGTGCCCCTGGAGCACGACCAGGCCATGTTTCTGCGCGCCTTTTCCATGACCGGCGGCATATACTCCATACCCAACAGCCAGGAGGGGCAGGTCGCCTCACGGGTTTTCACGGCCCTGAGCGATGTGTTTACAAACAAGCCCAGAGGCGGGCTGGTCTGTTGTCTTAAAGCGGCGCAGGCGCCGCTCGGACTTTTGCGGGTTCTTGGCACGCATATCAACTGCTTTAGCGAAGCGCACGAACGCCGCCTGGCCACCCTGTCCATACCCCTGGGATTTGCCCTGCTCAAGCTGCTGCGCCGGCCGGAAACCCAAATTTTCATGCAGGAGCGCGGCTACAGCTACGAGGGACTCTACCAGCAGGAAAAAGACGCTCCGCCCAAACTGATCGGCGCCGACGGCGGGCTTAAGGAAGTCATGGACACCGTGGACAAGCT
>JAVBSC010000116.1:0-29018 GCA_031547305.1 Desulfovibrionaceae bacterium | reverse complement strand
GAATGCGGGAAAAACAGATGGTAACAATTGAATATAATTACTATTTTTTATGCCGATTCAAATACCGCTTACGAATGTTCCGGGCCGTCGCGGTTTCTTGCACGTAACTACTTGTAATATAATGCATTATGCTTAGAGTATGATAGGAAGAGCCAAAATCATACGGAATTAAAGGCCCCGCGGGCATCCATGCATTATCATATTACGAAACGTATAAGAAAATGCAATTACATATACGTTACGTCAAAAAATAATTTGCAAAAAGTTCATCCGCCGCCCTCTCTGAAGGCCCTTTGCCGCGCCCCTTGCCGCACCTTGACACCTCAGATTGTGATAACGTAAATCATATTTCGAAAATTCGATGCTATTCCGGCCCGATACCGTTAACGCGCGCAACGCGAGCCACTTCAACCTCAACAAATTCTAAGGACGGCCTCATGAAACGGAAACTGCTCCTGTCCAGCCTTGCGGCTCTCGCCATCCTGGCCCTGGCTTCCCTGGCCTTCGCCTATCCATCGGTGTTTCCGGTGGGCGTAACCATATGCAAGCCGGACAAAGTCTACCCCGGCTACACCGTGCTCAACCCCCTGCGGGCCACCCCGCACGGCGTGCCGCTCATCGACATGAACGGCACGGTCGTGCACAAGTGGATGAACGTGGAAGGCCAGCCGGCCAAGGTGCTTCCCGGCGGGAAACTGCTGGCCACCGCTGTTTATTACGACCCGGCCAATTGGATTTCCCGCAAGACCGAAGGCGCCACGGTTGTGGAACTGGACTGGGACGGCAAGGTGCTCTGGGAATTCGACAAGTACGAAGAGCGCCCGGTCACGCCGGAAATGGTGCGCAAAAGCGGCGCCACCTTCTGGAGTTCCAACGCGCACCACGACTTCCAGCGCGAAGGCAACCCCGTGGGCTATCACGCCCCAGGCCTTGAATACAAGGCGGGCGGCAACACCCTGATCGCCGGGGCGAAAAAGGTCGGCGCCAAGGAAACCGCCACCCTGTACATAGTGGACAAAGACGGCAAAATGATCTGGGAATGGATCTTTAACGACCATGCGGCGGAAATGAAGGAAAAAGGCATTGCCGACTTTCAGAACACCGCTTCCTGGCTCGGCCCCAACAAATGGTATGAAAGCGACCCGGTCAAGTACGCCGCCTTCCACCCGGACAACATCATCACGGACGACGGCCAGGAAGTCATTTATATCATTGACCGCAAGACCGGCTCCGTGGCCTGGCAGGTCGGCCCCAAGTATGAAAAAGACTCCCCCCTGCGCTCCCTGGGCATGCGCTTGCCTGAAGGCGGGTTCAAAGGCCTGGCCGCGGGCGGCATGCTGCACCACGCCCACATGATTCCCAAGGGACTGCCCGGCGCGGGCAACATTCTGGTTTTCAACAACGGCCTGCCTTACTCCCAGGTCATTGAATTCGACCCCGTCACCCAGCGGAAAGCCTGGGAATACTCCGGCCTGGCCCTGGGCTACGGCCCCAACCATTCCCTTGCCCACAGCTTCTTCAGCGCCACCATCAGCGGCGCGCAACGCCTGCCCAACGGCAATACCCTGATCTGCGAAGGCAACGGCGGCCGGATCATCGAAGTGACCAAAGAACTGGAAACAGTCTGGGAATACATCGTGCCCTTCATGTGGTACGGAACGGCCAGCGGATTTGGCGACAAAGACCCGGCCCACACCAACCGCGTCAAACCCACCAACTCCACCTACCGCGCCTACCGCGTACCCTATGACTACGCGCCCCAGGTCAAACCGGAACAAATCAAAGCCGTCATCCCACAGGACCCCTTCATCTACGACGAAGCCCTGCGCAAAAGCGGCAGCGTGGAGGTGGAAGGCGGCGAAGCCGGCGCTTTCAAGAGATATTAGGGGGATTATTCAGTAATTCCTCAAGTGTGATGCCGTGGTGCGTGACCACGGCATCCACTTTGGCCATAAAAGCTTTTTGCGCCGCGAGGTCTTCTTTTTCAGCCAGCACGCTCCGCATCCACTTCACCAGGTATGCGCGTTCCCTGGCTTTTGTTTCAACGGGCGTTTCCCGGTGATTACTCATGGGGCCCTCCGCCGGATTCAAATTGTTCAGTCTTCCTCCAACACTTCCTGAACGGCCAGGCGCGTCCAGAACAGCCTGACACGCCGCATGACCTGCTCATGCCCACCGGAAACGTCAAGCTTTCCGCCGGGCAGCGTATCGGAAAAACGTGTTCCAGCGGGCAACGTTTCGCCTTCTCCGGCCATAAATTCCAACAATGAACTGAAGAGTTCGGCTGTTTTATCCTGCCCGGTAATTTCAACGCCAAGAAAAATCCGCTCGACCAGCAGCGAGACCTCGCCTTTTTCATTTCGCGGCAAGTCCCTGGCCCATTTGGCATAGGCCGCGGCATAAGCCTGGCGAAACTTCAAATTTTTGTGCAGCACCTGGTCGAAATACCGCCGATCCGAAGAAAACACCTCCGCTGCCGTCCGTTCCGGGTAACGCCCTGTATTCATGGGGGAAGCAAAAAACTCTCTCATATCCGTGCCCGCCGCATTTTGCCGACTGGCGGCGCGGCCCGCCTGGATGGCGGACAGCCGCGCCGCGAAGCCGTAAGCCGTTTAAAAACTTAGCCAGGTGTTCAGGTTATAAGCGAAAACAGTGCCCCAGAACAGCCATGACACCAGACCGCAGCCAGCGGCGCAGAAGAATCCGTAAACAGGGAGCCGCCACGAGGCTTTTCCTCCCAGCGCTATGGGCAACGCCATGGTGCCGGTTGCCGTTGGAACCATAAAGGAGAAGTTCACGGTATACCCCATCATAAGCAGCCAGGGAACAGGGTTCTGCCCCGCGGCGACCGTGGCCGCGGCGACCACCGGAGCGAGCATCCCGGCCGCGCCGGTATCGGAAGCCACATTGCCGAGAATCAGACAGAACAGGACAAACATGCCAACCCCCACATAGGGCGGCAGTTCCCAGTAATTGCCGAGCAGGCCGGACATCAGCTTGCTGGCGCCGGTGATGTTCACCAGTGTGGCTATGCTCATGGCTGTGGGCCAGATCAAAAAAGCCTGCACAGGCAGGATTCTGATGGACTTCATGTCCAGCAGCCGGTCACCGCTCTCACTGGGGAACGGCTTGACCGCCGCGCCTTGATCCGGCGCGGGAATAAACATCAGCACGCAGGTTATGACCGCAAAAATCAGGGACGGGTTTATGTCCACGGATTTAGGCAGGTATGGCTGCCAGAGCGGTTGAAGAAAAGGAAGCAGGATGGCGAACATGAAAATAAGCGCGCCCCAGGTTTCCGACTTGGACATCGGCCCCATATCTCCAAGCATTTCCCTGAACAATTCCGCCGTTCCGTCAAACCTCTTCACATCAATCGGGAAAAAGAACGCGAAAAGCAAGGCCACGGGAATTACGCTCAGGAACACCGGAACGACCAGTATGGAGGCAAAAGAGGCCATAGGAACCATACTGCCGGTGGCCTCGTTAAGCTGTTGCCAGGTGATGACCGCCTGCCCGCCGGCCATGGGAGTGAGAAACCCCCCCAGGGAAGCGCCCACGCCTATGGCTATGATTATGAGCATGGCTGATTTGCTGGCCAGGAGTTTTTTTGGCGTGTCATATCCGACCGCCTTCAGTATTTCCAGGGCAATGGGCGTGAGCGCTATGGCTATGACCACGTTGGCCGCGAAAAAGCTCACCGATGTGGCCAGAATCACCCAGGTTACAGCCTGGGCGCGCACGGACGTGCCCACCTTGCTCAGGGCCAGCAGGGCCATACGGCGCGTGAACCCCCAACGGCTCCACATACATACGATAATGGCCGGGCCAAGCAACATTGGCAGACCCGGGTGGATCAGGGTCTTCAGGATTTCTCCGAACTTCATTCCGGGCAGAAAGGCCGTGCCGAAAATCGGCACCAATATGACCCAGCCCGTGGGAACGCAACCGGTGCCCCAGTACCAGGCCGCCCAGACGATCACCCCCAGGCCGCCCTGCTGGGTCAAACTGCCCCCCAGAGGAAGCGACAGTATGGCAAAATACAAGGCGGGCCCTAAAATTATGGCAAACCACTCGAACTTGGTTTTATTGAATCCCAGCCAGGAATGGCCGGTTCTGCCGCCGCTAACGGATATGACTTCTGTTGTGCTGGACATTTGTATACGCCTCTGTTTCTGAAAAAGTTCTCAGTATCGAGGTATCCGTGGAAACCGGAACGCAAAAAGCTGAACACGCAGTCTGCTTTCAAAATGTCCTCTTCCCTCCAGACGTGCTGCGGAGCTGGTCCGTTGATCCCACAGCGCCAGCCGGCCTTCTTGCATAATAATCGCCAGGCTGGCGGCAAACGCGTGCGGACCGTACGGTAGTGATATTTTTCACTTGCTTATTATGTCTTGACTGCACCTCTTAGTTCTGCCACAAGTATAAAAATACAACATAAATTGTCAGCTATAGCAGGCTGTTGCTGTATTCTGGCGATTTCTGTTGCCGGCTGGGAGCAGGCGGGGGAGTACAAGTTCCCCGCCCGCTCTCCACGTAATCCCTGAAAGACTTGTCCGGCGGAAGGCGGCTACCGGCCGCCGGGCAAGCGTACCCCTGCCTAACGAATGAGATACGGCACGCTTTCCAGCTCTATAGCATCGACCTTACAGACGAATTTGCATACGTCGCAATACCAGCAGTCGTCTCGGTAGGCCATGAACGGATGTCCGTTCGCGTCAAACCGCAGGACATCACGCGGGCAATATTCAACACAAAACCCGCAGCTCACGCATTTGTCCTTGTTTACAACCACCCATTCGTACTTGTGGCAATCTGTGCGTTCCATTAGTTAATCCTCCTTCCTGGGCTTGGGAAAAATACGCTTGGGAATATCCATGCCTTCGCGAGCATATTTTTCAGACATCCAGGGATCGACGAATTCATTGGGCGGATGCACAAACCCCTTGCCGGTGTCCAGCTTGACATTTGGATATTCATATTCCAGACGGTCCGGGTAATCCCACTTATAGGCCGGAACATCCTTCGCCTCGCAGACCATTTCACCGTTCGACATATTCTTTTTGACAATCACGTATTTGCGGTCCCATTTGGGGTCGCGTTGCGGGTAGGCCAGACGGTAATGGCTGAGGCCCCAGCGGCTTTCCGTCCTGAAAAGAGAGGCCTTGGCGGCCATTTCCGCGCAGTCGTTGATGCTCCGCACTTCCGTGGCCCGAATCAGATCGTGATGATCGCAGACCTTGACCTGGGGCAGGTCTTCGTGGCGGAAGCGATCAATCCACCAGAGCATTTTCTTCATCATGGGATCGCTCTTAGGCGGGGTCAGGTACTGGCTGATCTTGGTGCGTATTTTGGTTTCCACCTGTTCCACGGGCAAGCCGTCTTTTCTGGCCAGGGGGATCTCCACTTCCTTCCACAAGTCATCCGCTTTGCTCTTCAGGATCGGGGCCTTATGCCCGGAAGCGTATTCGGCGGCCATGCGCCCGGCAATCGCGCCAAAGACAAACGCGCCGGTAAGATACTGCTGCGGCACGGCCGCGCAGTCTCCGGCCGCGAACAGGCCGGGAACCGTGGTTTCCGTGTCCTTGTTCACCCAGATGCCGGAGTTGCTGTGCCCGCTGCACAGGGTGATTTCTTCCATGCCCTGCTCAACGGAATCCCAGCAACGGTAGTCTTCGTTGCGCTGCTTGTGGAACTGCCCGCGCACGGTGCGCTCCGTGCCCCAGAGGATTTTCTCCAGGCCGGTCAGCGTTTCTTCCGGCAGGTGGTCAAGCTTCAGGTACACCGGTCCGCGCCCCTCGGCGAATTCGCGCCAGACAGCCAAGAACATGTCGCCGGACCAATACCCGTGGGACCAGTATTTCTGCCCCAGAGCGTTAACCCCGTACCCGCCGCGCGGAATGACCACATACCCGCAGGCCGGTCCGTTGAAATCCTTCATGAGCAGGTTGGTCTGGAAACATTCCATGTTAACCATGTCCGCGCCGGCATGGTAGGCCATGGAAAATCCGTCTCCGGTATTGCCGGGGAATTCGTAAAGGCCGCTCAGGTAGCCGTCGCGCGGCATGCCGAATTTGCCCACGCAGCCGGCGGTGATGATCACCGATGGAGCGTTGATCTGATAGTACTGGCCGTTACGGATGTTAAAGGCGAATATGCCGGCGACTTTGCCGTTGTCGTCCGTCAGCAGGCGGCAGGCGGGAGTCCTGTCCAGAACGATGCAGCCCAGTCTTCTGACCTCGCGAGCCAGGCCGCGTTTGATATCTTCACCATCCATGGCCAAATACAGGGCCTTGTTGGTCGGGTGAAGATAGCTGCACTTGTAGTTCCCGTTTTTGTCCAGCGGGAACAGGTCACCCGGTTTGCGATCGGTGTACTTTTCCAGATCCTTGATGATGGGTAGACAATCCCTGCCCAGCACATAGGCGCATTCCTGATCGATAATGCCTTCCGTAACCTTGGTCAGGGCTTCGACAACGTCTTCCGGCGTGCCGTACCCGGGGACGGAAACAATGTTCAGGGCGTCCATTCCGCGCCCGATGGCGCCGGACGTTTCGATCGGCCCTTTGTCAAGCACAACGACACGGCAAGCGGGATTAGTTTCTTTCGCTTTTATAGCGGCAAAAGTACCCGCGCTTCCTCCGCCAAGGACTATGACGTCAGCATCAATTTTGGTAACGCTCATATTACCTCCAATTAAAATGACAAACTAAATCCGACATGGCCAAGTCCAAGTCAACCATTTCTGTATTCCCTCAGAACACCTCCTTAATATTTATTAATTATTATTTAATTTAGCTGTTGCATCTTATGGAAAACGAATTTATAGTCTCATTAATGGTATATACATATGCCATTATGAAGATAATAAAATAAGACTACAACATCATCAAATGATCATATTGTTGTATTCATTAAATATTTTTATATGAAAAAATCTTTTAATCTATTCTATTTCAGTCCATTTAACACATCCATGCTTGTAATATTTTTTCATACCGAATTCATGTCAGAATAATCTACGCTGATTTTTTCCGTGCTCTTTTTTTGTACGGATCTCGGCTTGAGTATATCAGAACATCAAGTGAAAAAATTGTCAAGAAATTTTTTATTTTAAAATTTTTAAAGTGGCGAGCGATGAAGACTAGATGACCGTACGTATTTCCGAAATCATTTCTTGAGCTTGAAATATTGATTTGCGGCGTTGATCGGGTTATTTCCCAGAGGCTTTCCCAGGGACGGATCTCCGCTGGAGTATAACATAATTACTTTGTAAAAAAAATGTCAAGTAAAATTTTTAGACGCGAACATTTACCCTTGACAGCTAAAGCTCCTGCCCGTACATAACTTTTCCGCAAGGGCCCATAGCTCAGTTGGCAGAGCCTCCGGCTCATAACCGGGTGGTCCGAGGTTCAAATCCTCGTGGGCCCACCAACTAATAAAAACGAGGCGTTCACGCGAGCGCCTCGTTTTATTGCCGTTCTGATTATAAATCACACATCCGCCTTCAATATCGTCCATTCGGACGATGCGCTTAGTCACTCTTCAGTATAGCATTTCCTAAAGCAATTCGATTTTGAAGCGCCACACTCGCCGCTCACGATGGACGAAGCCCGCTTGCTCCCCACGGCGCGAAGGAGCACAGGAGCCTTTGCGCGGCAAAGGCGTTTCGCACCATACCAGGTTTAAAAACGACAAATGCCGCCCGCCTGCCGGTCCACCGCCAGGCGGGTCCGGGCGGCGGACCCGGTCGCTGTGGCGCGGCCGGCATAGCTTTTACAACCCAAAAGGAGCGCCCATGAAAAAATTAATTATTCTGGCGGCACTGCTGCTTACCCTGGGCACTGGCCAAGCATGGGCCGTGCGCCTGGATTTCGCCGGCCTTCAACCTGACAGAGATCTAGGCAATATGTTCATCTACATCACTCCGGATGGAGAATTAACCTTCTGGAACTTAACCGGACCGGACTGGGAAATAAGAGCTGACGGACTGTACACCAGGCCCAGGGCAGGCAACCACTACAGTTCGACTTTCGGGTTCATGTACTCTAGCGATGATCGGCCAATCAACGCTCTGAACGGATACATGACCGCCAACATGCGGCTTGAGTTCGAGGTGCCCGGCGTGGGTTATGTGTCCTGGAACGCCAACGACAAGCTGGATTCCGGCACCGGCCGCGCGGATCTTTCCCTTTTTACCCTGCCGGAGGGGAAGGTGTCGCGGATGTATGTGTTCTTTAATAACCATATAAACCCTGGCGGCCGCGAATTTCTTCTTACGTCCATAGATTTCGGGCCGCCTTCCGTGGTGCCCGTGCCCGGCGCGCTCTGGCTGCTCGGTTCCGGCCTGGCCGGCCTGGCGGTTTTGCGGCGCAAGAAGGCCTGATTAAGTTTATACCGCTCAAAATCAAAGCCACCCGCATATCTTGGCGGGTGGCTTTAATTTTTCAGATGACTCTCCGCTTCAAAGCTAAAAGTCCCTGGGGCTTGCGTGCTACATGGCGGCCTTATACATGGCGGCCACTTCCTTGTCGTTGGCCTTGCGCGGGTTGGTGAGCATGCAGGCGTCCTTTTGGGCGTTGCCGGTCATGATCTTTATATCCGCTTCCTTGACGTCCTTGCCGTAACGTTCGCCCAGTTCCACCAGCCCCTTGGGAATACCGACGTCAGCGGACAAAGTACGGATGGCGCTGATGGCCTTGAGGGCGGCGTCGCGCTCGCTCAGCCCGCAGGTCGGCTCGCCCAGGAGTTTGGCAATAATGCCGTAGCGGCCAACACGGGAAATGAAGTTGAACTCCGCCACATAGGGCAACAGGATGGCGTTGCATTCGCCGTGCGGCAGATCGTAGAAGCCGCCCAACTGGTGCGCCATGGCATGCACATAGCCCAGGCTGGCGTTGTTGAAAGCCATGCCGGCCAGGAACTGGGCATGGGCCATCTGCTCGCGGGCTTCCATGTTTTCTCCGTTGCCCACGGCCTTGCGCAGGAACTTGGAGATAAGCGCGATGGCTTTTTCCGCGCAGGCGTCCGTCATAGGAGTGGCGGCCGTGGAGACGTAGGCTTCCACGGCGTGGGTCAGGGCGTCCATGCCGGTGGCGGCGGTCAGGGACGGCGGCATGCCCATCATGAGCAAGGGGTCGTCAATGGCCGTGTTAGGAGTGACGCGCCAGTCGACAATGGCCATTTTCACCTTGCGGCTCAAATCGGTGATGATGCAGAAACGGGTCATTTCCGAGGCCGTGCCGGCGGTGGTGTTAACGGCCAGATATGGAGGCAGGGGTTTTGTGGATTTGTCCAGACCTTCATAATCGTGAATCTTGCCGCCGTTGCTGATCACAAGGCCAATGCCCTTGCCGCAGTCGTGCGAACTGCCGCCGCCAAGGGTGATCAACGCGTCGCACTTGTTTTCCCTGTAAACTTCCACGCCTTTGGCGACGTTGGCGTCCGTGGGGTTGGGAATGGTGTCGTCATAAACGGCGTAATCCATGGACGAGGCTTTCAGCAGGCCTTCAATCCGCTCGGTGATGCCGCATTTGGTAATGCCTTTGTCAGTTACAATCAGGGGCTTTTGGGAGCCGAGCGCCTTGATGCGGGCCGGGATTTCCTTGTGCGCGCCAATGCCTATAAGGGTTACGCGGGGCATAAAAAATCCAAAAACTTGTTCAACAGCTGCCATTAGAAACTCCTTTCACTAAAAAGTAAGACTCTTGAGTTAACAAAATCTTTTCAACTCAATACACGACATCTACATTTAGTGACTTTACATAGCAACATGATTTCATTTCTTTTGCATTATTAAATAATATACATTACATGAATAAATTTACAAATAAAATATATTACACAAATTATATTAAATTATTAACACATAAATTAATAGAATCGTCAATTATATCTGATTTTTCATGATAGTATATTCACGTGCATACCATTTAACGGTAAATAATAAATAAATTTGCGATTCACCAGACGCACAGGGTGCGCCTGACTGTCACCGCACGGCAAGGCGCCCGGAGCGCACGCGCGAATGCCTTGTTTTCATTTTTGACGGCCGGCCGGACATGGCGTAAATTCCCGAGAACGTGTCCGCGCCGGAGCGCGGCATAACATTCGTTTAAAAAGGCCCTCAATGCTTGAGCAGATCAGCGCCTCCGCCGGATCCGGCAAAACTTACGCCCTGACCAGGCGCTTTCTGGAGCTTCTGGCCGGAAGCCGGCCGGGTCTGGCCGCCTTAAGCTGCGGCCTGGGACCGGGCCGGCGGCCTGGCGCATACGCCTTTACGGAAATTCTGGCCGCCACCTTCACCAACCGGGCGGCCGCGGAAATGCGCTCCCGAATCATCGGGGAGCTGAAAAAGGCCGCTCTGGGCCTGGCTTCCGGCGCGGAAACTCCCCTATTCGACCAAGGGCGGGCCAGGGCCTGGGTGGAGGCGGTGCTGCGCCGCCAGGACGGCCTGAACGTGCGCACCATCGACAGCCTGCTGAACATGCTGGTGCGCCTGAGCGCCCTGGATCTGGGCCTGCCGCCGGATTTCCAGCCCGTTTTCAGGTCGGCGGATTATTTTGATCCCCTGTACGAGGCCCTGTTGGAGGACGCCAAAAAAGACCCGCTCCTGCACCAGGCGCTGGAGGATTCCTGCCGGGCGATCTTTTTGCACAATCCAACCCAGAGTTTCACCTCCAACGCCCGCCTGCGGGGCGGCCTGGCGGAGCTGTTGCGCCTGGCCATGGCGGGCGATACGCCGCTGCCCGACCCGGATGCGGAGCAGCTTGCGGCCCGCTTTGCGGTTTTGCGGCAAAACCTGCTGGACAGCGCCACGGAGCTTGAACGGCGCATCCGGGCCAAGGCGCTGGAGAGCAACCGGAATTTTTCCCGCTTTCTGCAAAACTGCCTGGACTGCCCGCCGCTCGGCCTGCCGGACTACTCCGCCTATGCGGAAAAACCGGCTCTGGCCGACTGCCTGAACAAAGCTTCCAAAGACTGGACGGACGAAGCGGACGAACGCGCTTTTTTTGACTTTCAGCAGGCTTTCCAGATTTTTTTCCACAAGGGCTGGCTGTACCGGGAAGCTTTGCGCCTGGCCCCGCTCTGCGGACTGGCCCGCATTCTGCTGGATCGCCTGGAGGACTGGCAGAAGCAAAGCGGCCTGGTGCCGGGAGAGCGCATTCCCGGCCTGGCCAGAAAAATTCTGAGCGACGATTTCGCGGTTTCCGACGCTTTTTGCCGTATGGGCGCAAGCCTGACCCACCTGCTCATGGACGAGTTTCAGGACACCAGCCGCGAACAGTGGGCGGCCATTCTGCCCCTGGCCGAGGAATGCCTGGCCAAGGGCGGCGGCTTTACTTTTGTGGGCGACGTGAAGCAGGCCATTTACAGTTGGCGGGGCGGGGATTACGCGCTTTTTGATCAGGCCCTGCGCGAGCCGACCCTGAACGCGCTATGCCCGCATCCAAAGAGCGCCGCGCTGCCTAAAAACTGGCGCAGCGCTCCGGCCGTGGTGGCCTTTAACAACCGGATCTTCCAGAGCCTCGCTACCCCGGACATGGCCCGCGCCGTGGCCTGGGCCGGCTTGGGGCGGGACACGCCCCCCCGCTGGCTGGACGCGGCCATGGTGGAACTGCAAAAGAATTTTGCGGCTGCCGCCCAGGCGCTGCCGGAAGGAAAAACCGCGTCCTCACCCGGTTTTGTGCGCCTGAAAAAAATCATCGGCCAGAACGGCCCGGATTTGACGCGAAAAATCAGGCTGGAATTCCGCGCCCTGTTCGAAGGGGATCTGCTGGGCCGACGCCGGATCGGGGATGTGGCCGTGCTCACGCGCACCAACGGCGAGGCCGCCCATGCCGCCGAGTGGCTCATGGAACTGGGCCTGCCGGTCATTACGGAAAACAGCCTGAAGCTGGCCGAGCACCCCCTGCTGACCCGCCTGGCCGCATTTCTGGCTTTTTTGGAATACCCGCCGGACGACGCGGCCTTCTGGGAATTCGTGTCCAGTCCGGAGCTTTTTGAGCCGGCCAGCGGCCTGGACCGGGCCGCGCTCACGGACTGGCTCCTGGCCGAGCGGGAAAACTCCGGCAAGGAGCGGGGCCAGCCATTGTACGCGCGCTTCCGCCAGAGCTTCCCCCAGGCCTGGCAAGAGTGGATCGCTCCGTTCTTTGCCAGGGCCGGTCTGCTCAGCGCCTACGACAGCCTGAGCGAAATCATGGACCGCTACGGGCTGTTCGCCCGCCGGCCGGAGGACGCGGCTTTTTTGCGCCGCTTCCTGGAACTGGCCCACAGCCTGGAGGGCCGGGGACTTTCCGCTGTGGCTGACTTTCTGGATTTCTGGCGCACACGCGGCGGGGAGGAAAAACTCCCCCTGCCGGAAGCGCTGGACGCGGTGCGGGTCATGACCATCCACCAGGCCAAGGGGCTGGAGTTCCCTGTGGTGCTGCTGCCCTTCCACCATCAGACCGCTCCGCACGGCGCTCCCCTGCTGCGCGCGGAAGTGGACGGCCTGCCCCTGATCGCCAGGCTGGACAAAAGGCTGCCGGAAGCTTACCACGCGTCCCGGCTGGAAAAATTCCTGGAAATCCTGCACCTGCTTTACGTGGCCTGGACCAGGGCCGCGGAAGAACTGCACATTTTCATAGGCCAGTCGCCGCACGCGCGGAGTTTTTCGCCGCTCCTCAAATGCCTGGACGCCCTGCTGGCCACCTGCAATCTGGAACAGGACGGCGCTGTGCTGGAAGAAGGGCAGAGGCCGCCGCGCGCCGCTGAGCCGGACATGGCGGCCGGGGAGCGCGCCCCGGACCCGGCCGGTCCGCCGGCTTTTGAACCGGACTGGCGTCCGATGAACTGGCTGCCGCGCCTCAAAATCCTGCGCAGCAACCTGGAAGAAGCAGCCCTTGGTCCGGAGCGGCGCGGCATATTTTTGCACAAATGCCTTGAAAAATTTACAATACCCGAGTCAGGCCCGGAGCCGGCCCAGGCGGAGCGGGCCGTGGCCCTGGCCCTGCGCGCCTTCCTTCTGCCGGAAAACCTGCCGGAAGCGGCCAGGGCGGATTTGCGCGACTCGGCCATCAGGGCGCTGGCCTGGTTCGCCGGTCTGCCCCAGGCGGCCTTCTGGCTCAGGCACGGCCTGCCGGAACAATCCGTCATGGACGAACAAAACAAACTGCACCGGGTGGATTTGCTGGTGGATGAAGGCGAGGCCGGGCTTCTGGCCGTGGAATACAAAAGCGGCCAGGAAGAAGCGGCCCACGAACGCCAGGTCCGGCGCTACCTGGAACTGCTCGTCCGGGCCTGCGGCCGCCCGGCGCGCGGGCTGCTGGTTTATCTGGATCTGCAAAAAATCAGGGAAGTGGCCGAAGCATGAAAAAGCCCTTCAGCATCGTGCCCTGGCAGGATGATTTTCTGGCCGCCCTGCTCGACCTGGCCAGGGAGGAAACCGGCGACCGTCTGGCAAAAGCCCTGTTCGTGTTCCCGCACCTGCGGCCGGCCCGCTACCTTGAACAATTGATCCGCCAGTCAACGGATCTGCCAAAACCCTGCCTGATGCCGCGCATCGTCACCGGCGGGGCGCTCTTTGCGGAAATATGCGCCAGCCGGTCCGGACCAGCCGCCTCCGAACCGGGGCTTCTGGACCGCGTGGGCCTTTTGCTGGACTGCCTGCGCGCCGAGCAACGCCAAAAGGCCGCCTCCGGCCAGCCGATGTTCCGCCCCGGCCAGTTGGACGACGCCGGATTTTTTCTGCCCTGGGGCCTGCGCCTGGCTGATTTGCTTGAGGAATGCTTCATTCACAACCGCCGGCCGGAAAACTACCAGTACGTGGAAGATTTGGTCTCTCCCTTTGCCGCCGCCCTGCTGGGCAACCTGGCCAACCTGCACCGGGCCTATGCCGGAGCCCTGGCCGAGCGCGGCTGGTCCACGCCCGGTTTTACGGCCTTCCGGGCCGCCGGAATTTTGCGCGAACGCGGCGAGGCCCTGGATATGTTCGAGGGCCGCGCTGTGTTCATCGCCGGATTCCACAGTCTGTCCGGCACGGAAAAGCTGCTCTTCCGCCGGCTTTGGGATGAGTGCGGGGCCACCATCTGCCTGCATGCGGACCCGGAGCTCGTCACCGGGGCCGCCCCTCCGCACTGGAGCTGCCGGGAACTGGCTCACTGGGCCAGATCCTGGCGGGCCGGCCTGGAGTTGCGCCGCGCGCCCGGCGCAAGCGGCGAACCGTCCAATGGCGGACCGATTCTGCGCTTCCACCAGGGCTATGACCTGCATTCCCAACTGGCCGCCCTGGGGGAAATGCTGGACCAGGACGGCGCCCCAATGCGGGAAAACGCGGAATCAGGCCTGTCCGGCACAGCCGTGGTGCTGCCGGATACCGGCCTGCTTCTGCCGGTGCTGCACCATCTGCCCAGGACGGACCTGAACGTTTCCATGGGCTATCCCCTGGCCCGCTCGCCCCTGAGCCGTTTGCTGGAAACAGTGCTCTGCCTGCAGGAGCGGCGGCGGGACAAACTCTACTACTGGCGGGATCTGGTCCGGTTGATCCGCCACCCCTACCTGAGCATGCTCCGGCCGGATCCGGCCGGGGAGGCGGGGACGGAGGCGCCGGCAAACGACGCGGCCCTTAAAACCGCCCTGCACAGCCTGGAACAGGCCTTGCGGCGCGGGCAGGCCTTTGCGGATCCCTTCCGCCTGCTGGCCGGCCTGCCGGCAATGGCGCCGGAGACTGAAGCGCTTCTTAACGCCATTTTGCAAAACACCCTGAACGCTTGGGAAAACCCGGCCAACCTTAAGGAACTGGGTCTGGCCCTGGAAAAGCTCTGCGGTTTGCTGATCCGGCGCGGTCCGGACTTGTGGCCGCGCTTTCCCATTGACGCGGAATGCCTGGCCCGAATCCGGGATTCGGTAATTCCGGAACTGGCCAACTGCGCCCTGCGGGACGAACCGCTGGATTCGCGCACGCTTTTCGCCATGCTGCGCGGCCTGCTGGCCGAGGAACGCGCCCCCTTTGAAGCCTACCCCCTGGTGGGCCTGCAGGTCATGGGCCTTTTGGAAACACGCCTGCTCAGCTTTAAGCGGGTCTTCATTCTGGAAGCCACGGAAGACCTCCTGCCAGGCGGCACGGGCCGGGACGCCCTGCTGCCGGACGTGCTGCGCCGGAGCCTGGGCCTGCCGGACGCCGGAAGGCGGCGGCGGCTTTCCGCCTACCACTTTTTCCGCCTGCTGGCCGCCAGCGACCAGGTGGACATTTTCTGGCAGGAAGGCGTGGAATCCGGCGGCCTGCAAGAGGCTAAAAAAACCAGAAGCCGTTTTGCGGAAGAGCTGATCTGGCAGGAGGAGCTTAAAGCCGGCCGCCTGCTCAGCCCGGCCGGGGCAAAGCGGGTGCGGGACCCGGACCTGTTCCCGGCCGGATCCCTGGCGGACGGCCCTTTGCGCGTCCTGCCCTGCCGCATCCGCCCCCTGAACATCGCGCCAGGCCGGATTTTGGTCAGCCCCCAGATAAAAAAATCCCTGGACGCTTTTTTGCAAAAGCCTGTTTCCGCCTCCGCCATGGACGCTTACCTAAGCTGCCCGTTGCGCTTTTTTTACGAGCGCCTGGCCGGGCTCGCCCCGGCGGAGGAAGTTGCCGAGGGAGAAGATCCCCAGGCCCTGGGCAACCTTCTGCACGCCGCTTTGCAGGAATTTTACGCTCCCAGGCGTGGTCTGGACTTTGAGCCAGGCCCCGGCGACTTTTTGGAACTGCGGAACATCTTTTTGCGCCGTCTTGCCGAAAACCCGCTGGCCGCCCAGCTTGGCCCGGATTCCCTGGCCATGCTCCGAATAACCGGCCCGGAACGCCTCAAAACTTTTTTGGACAACCAGGCGCAAACCCGCGTGGAGATGCTGGAGGCGCAATTCAGCGCCGGCCTGACCGTGAATTGCGGCGAGCGCATCCTCACCCCGCGCCTGTACGGCGTGCTGGACCGCCTGGACTTCCGGGCGGGCCGGGGCCTGATTCTGGATTACAAAAGCGGCCGGGTGCCGGAAATAGACAGCAAAATATGGCAGGACGAGCCCTTCTGGGATTCCCTGGCCGCCTGCCCGCCGGCGGACGCCCAGGCCGGGGCGGAGCTTTGGCCGGCCATACGCCTGGCCCTGCCTTCCGTTCAACTTCCTTTTTACCTGTACCTGGCCCGGCATGGGCTGGCCAAAGACTCCTCCGGGGAAAACCGCCGCTTTTCCCCGGCCCCGCAAAATGCCGCCTGGGTGGAACTGAAGATGTCCGGGCGGGAAATTCCCGTTCTGCCGCCGGATTTGCCGGATGAAGAGGCGGCGGGCATCCTGGACGAGCGCATCCCCCTGCTGCTGCGGTTCATCCTGGGGCAATTGGCCGGCGCAAAGACCTTTTTACCGCAAAAAAGCCCCAAATGCCTCTGGTGCAATTGCAAGGGAATGTGTATAATCAAAGCTGC
Source organism: Desulfovibrionaceae bacterium (assembly GCA_031547305.1). Lineage (GTDB taxonomy): Bacteria > Desulfobacterota > Desulfovibrionia > Desulfovibrionales > Desulfovibrionaceae > JAVBSC01. Next base: position 12,585 of record JAVBSC010000116.1, on the reverse strand, counting down.
CTGAGCGGGAGTGTTGCTCCTGTAAAAGGCTATTTGCCCGCTCCAGCGGGTTTATTCAGAGCTTTTGTGAGAGCGGCGCTCTCATACCTCAACCAGGAGAAAGGCATGTCTCTTCCGAGCTTGACCATTGGCGATTTAAGCGCCCGCCTGCCCATAGTCCAGGGCGGCATGGGGGTTGGAATATCTCTGCACCGCCTGGCTTCGGCCGTGGCGGAGCAAGGCGGCATAGGCGTGATTGCCGGGGCCATGATAGGCATGAAGGAGCCGGACGTGGGATCGGACCCGCGTGGTGCGAACATTCGCGCCCTGTCCCGCGAAATAGCCAAAGCCCGCGAGCTTACCAACGGAATCCTTGGCGTGAACATCATGGTGGCTCTGACGGACTTTGCCCAACTGGTGCGCACCTCCATTGAACAGCGGGCGGACATCATATTTTCCGGCGCCGGCCTGCCTTTGGAAATGCCCAAATATCTGCTGGAGGCCTGCGAGGAAAAAAGGGAAGAATTCCGCACCAAGCTGGTGCCCATAATTTCTTCAGCCAGAGCCGCTTCGGTCATTTGCAAAAAGTGGCTGTCGCGCTATTCCAAACTGCCGGACGCCTTTGTGCTGGAAGGCCCCAAGGCCGGCGGGCATCTGGGCTTCAAGCCGGAAGAAATAGACGCCCCGGAACATTCCCTGGAAGTGGTGCTGCCTCAGGTGCTGGACGCGGTGAAAACATTTGAGGATCAGTCCGGACGGGCCATTCCGGTAATCGCGGCCGGCGGAGTTTTTTCCGGCGAGGATATTCACAAATACCTGAGCATGGGCGCGTCCGGCGTACAAATGGGCACCCGCTTCGTGGCCACCCACGAGTGCGATGCGGACGAACGCTTTAAGAGAAGCTTTGTGGAAGCCAGGGCTGAGGACGTCACCATTATAAAAAGCCCGGTGGGATTGCCGGGGCGGGCCATCCGGAACCGCTTCATCGAAGCCGTGGAGCAGGGCAAAAAGAACTTCCGCTGCATTTTCCAGTGCATCAGCACCTGCAACCCGGAAAAATCCCCATACTGCATCGCCGCCGCCCTGCTCAACGCCATGCGCGGCAACCTGGAAAAAGGCTTCGCCTTTACCGGCGCCAATGTGTCCCGCGTAAGCTCCATCATTTCCGTTCAGGAGCTTATGGACTCCCTGCAGCAGGAATTTGAGGCAGCCAAGGCCAAATGGTTGGGAAAGTAGACTGATTTGGGGAGGCGCGGCCTCCCCAAATTAATTGATGTACACCCTGCTGTAAAATCTGCGGTCGTCCAGGGTGCGGCCGGTGCCGCGAACCACGGTGGTCAGCGGATCTTCGTCTATGATGATGTGCAGGCCGGTGTCCTGGCGGATGAGTTCGTCCAGGCCTTTTAAGAGCGCGCCGCCTCCGGCCAGGAGCAGACCGTTCCGCCCGATGTCCGAGGCCAGTTCCGGCGGGGTTTTTTCCAGGGCTTTACGGATGGCCAGAATGATGGCGCGCACCGGCTCGGCCAAGGCTTCGCGCACGTGGCCGTCGGAAACGCGCACCGCCCTTGGTGTGCCGCTGAGCATATCTTTGCCGGAAACCTCGGCCACCAGCTGTTCCTGCAGTGGGTAGGCGGATCCTACGGCCAGCTTGACGCGTTCGGCCATGTTTTCGCCGATGAGCAGTTGGAATTCGTTCTGGAAAAAACGCTGGATGGCCAGATTCATGGCGTCGCCGGCCACGCGCACGGACTCCGCGTAAGCCACGGCGGAAAGGGAAATCACCGCCACTTCCGTGGTGCCGCCGCCAATATCCACCACCATGTTGCCCATGGGCTCGTGAATGGGCAGATTCGCGCCGATGGCCGCGGCCATGGGTTCCTCGATCAGTCGGACCTCGCGCGCGCCTGCCTGGATGGCCGACTCTATGACCGCCCGTTTTTCCACCTGGGTAATGCCTGTGGGAACGCAGATGACGATGTTTGGCCGGACCAGGTTGAAGCCGCTGAGCACCTTCTGGATGAAAAAAGCGATCATCTGGCGGGTCACTTCAAAATCCGCGATTACGCCGTCCCGCATGGGCCGCACGGCCCGGATGCGTTTTGGGGTGCGGCCCAGGAATTCCTTGGCTTCCCGGCCAACGGCCAGAACGGACCCCTTGTCAACGTCCAGGGCCACAACCGAAGGCTCATTCAGAACCACCCCGTTTTTGCGCGTGTATAAAAGGGTATTGGCGGTGCCAAGATCCATGGCCAAGTCTTTGCTGAACACACCCAGTAGCTTACGGAACATTAGCGCTCTCAATCGGCTCGCGGTTTATTGTTAAAATGTCTGCGTCACGTTTTCTCTCAGGAAACCGGCCCGGCGCCGCCTTGTCTGTGCAAATCGCGCAACCGGCATTTAACATATAGATTTTCCAGAAAAAGTGCCAGATGTTCGGAAGCCATCCGGGCGAAATCCCTGACTTCATCATTCATTTCCAGGGGCACGCCGCTGCCCAGGCAGAACACCCCCCTGGTTTTGCGCTGAATGACCAGGGGCAACAGCATGGACGTCTGAAAAATCGGCGAGGCTCCTCCGGCAACGGGCGCGGTCGGAGCCGCTCCCGGGCCGCCGCTGAACACAGGCGCGGAATTTTTAAAAACCCAGCCGGCCATACCGGCGCTGAGCGGATGAACCATGGGATCGCCCTGCGGCGCGCCAGTGTTGTCGCCCTCCAGCACGTAGCCGCTTCCGTCCGGAACAAGGGTGTACAGGGCGCCGTATGAGAACCCGGCCGCTTCCGCCACCAGAATCAGAAAGGAGCGCAAAAAATCCGCCCAGCGCGAATGCTCGCGGCGCAGCGTATAGATGGCCCGCAGGGCCGCGTAATGCCGCCGGACCCCGGCCAGGGATTCTTCCTGGGCTTCCCGGCGCCGCAAATGGACGATCAGGTCGGCAAAAAGATGAAGCATCTTCTGATCTTTTTCCGAAAAATAATACTGCCGCTTGCTGTCCACGCAAAGCGCCCCGCCGTCGCCGGGCAAAGAGCAGCCCATAAAGGCTTTTATCTCTTGATCCTCGTTGCCGTTGTAGTAGCCCAGGTGGTTCTGGCGCTGATCGAATTTGGGGACGAGCAGCGGCTCCTGGTTGCGGATTATCCAGCCTACCAGGCCCTGGCCTGGGTAAATCCTGGCCTGGCGGTTGATTCTGTCGCTCAGGCTGAACATGGCCACTATGCCGTGCGGGCAGTCACCGGCCTCGTCGGACAGCGGAGAAAACAGCACGGCCGTGTGCGCGTCCATGACGCTGCACAAAATTCCCAGAATACGGTCCAGACAGGCCTGCTGCATAATAAACTCCGTTGTGCTAGTATACCCGCAATACTATGAAAATCCAAGAAAAAGATTTTATATTTTTTATTGGCAAAACAAATCCGGCCTATTTTCCATATTCAAAGTGGCGTTGTTTGAAAAAACAGGTTAAGCGAATTTGTGAAACAATAATACAAACATAATCAAAAGGTTTTAATGCTCAACTCCTGGAAAAGCGCCTTCACAAAGGGCAGCCTGGCCTGGACGGACGAATGGACGCTGGCGGATCAGCCGGTGTTCAGCGATCTGGCCGGGCTCAAGCATTTTCTGGATCTTGCGCATATCCGCCATACTCTGCTCAAGCCGTATTTTGAAAACTCCGATTATCCGCTTCTGGACTTGCGCGAGCTTCTGCCCTCTTTTGAAGCGGACCTCTGGGAGCATAAAAAGCTGCCCGGCTTCAGTCTGGTGGCCTTTGCCCGCCCCCTGAACTATTTTAACGAGGTTTTTCAGTTTGACCTGCTGCACCCGCTGCACCAGGATCTGCGCGAAGCCCAGGCCGCTGAAATAATGGGCCGCAACCTTCAGCACTTTCAAAACCGCATCCACAAAGGACTGCACGAACAATTCCGCCTGCAGTTCGCCAAAAAGGATATTTCCGCTCTGGGCAGCTACCCGGAGGCCATGCCGTTCCTGACCACTATGGATCGCGGCCAGGTCATGTCCCTGCACAACGACGCCTCCGGCCGGAAGCGTTTTTACCTCAGCGGAGTGTATGCGTCCTTTCCCTCGGATCTGGATACGGAAATCAAGCGCTACGGCCTGCGCATCGGAAAATTCATGGTCAAGGACAACGAACTGTACGAAAAAAACCGTCTGTTCGTTTACCAGTACCTTATGGAGCTTTACGGCTTTCCAATCGCCTCGGAACGGCGGACCTCAGCGGCTCTGTTCGCCAGAAGGCTGCACAAGATGGGCGAAAAATTCCTGGTGCGCACCCTGGGGCAGTCCGACCGCACCCTCACGACCATCTGGAACAACGCGGAAAACACCCACTACCCCAAAGTGGAAAAAATAGCCCTGACCACCATCGATCCGGAGCAGGAAGACCTTATCGCGGCCGTGAAAAACGGCGGTTTTTTTGTGGATGAGAAAAAACGGGTGGTCATAATCCGCGTCCGCTACCTGCAGCACAAATTCAGCCAGGACAACGTGCGCCAGGAGCGCGCCCTGTCCGTGGAGTCCCAGGAGCTCATCCACCCGCTGAACGGAGAGGCGCTTCAGGATGTGAACATCATAAGGGAAAGCACCAGCATGTTCTTGCGCCTGAACGACATAGTGCGCGGGGAATACAGCGGAAGAATCTTTTATAAACGCCATGAACTGGTGGAAAATACCGAAACTGAGGAAAAACGCCTCAAATTCCTGTACGCCTGGCTCTCCAAGCATCAGCGGCGCATTATCGGGTACAGCGACGAGTTCTTTGCCAACGTGCTCAAGGTTCTTGACAATTACCTGCTTTCCCCGGAAAATTACGAAACTTTCGCCGGCCTGAACGACCTTTACCAAGAAGTTGTCGGCAAATACAGCTATATCCAGCAGGCCCGCAAGGTGCGGTTGCTGGAAGACCTGCAGCACCGCATATTCAAGGGCGAGCGCATCAATTACCAGCGCATGCTGGTGGAAACAACCGCGCTCCTGCAAAACTTGAAATTCGAAATAGTAAGCTATTTCGACCCCCTGGTGGTAAATGTAATCTCCATAGGCGCAAATATTCTGAACGATAGGTACCTGCTGCGCACCTACATAGAAAAAAAAGAAGAGGATCCTTCGCCGCGACGCCAGGAAATCCGCAAAAATTACGGTAAGCTGGTCGGCCTGATCGATGATTTCAAGGCCATCCGCAAATCCCGCCAGGAAGCGCTGCTAAGGCACCCACTTATAACCTCTGTAAAAACATCAGGAATTCAATCATGATCGAACTCAAAACCCCCCTTCATTCCTGGCATATGGCCCAGGGCGCCAAAATGGCCCCATTCGCCGGCTGGGACATGCCCATACAATATGCCGGCATTCTGGCCGAGCACCAGCATACCCGCGAAGCCGCCTCGGCGTTTGACATCTGCCACATGGGGGAATTTTATCTGAAAGGCCCCGGCGCTGCCGAAGCCCTGGGCAAAGCCCTGACCGTAAATATTGAAACCCTGGCTCCCGGCCGCTGCCGCTACGGTTTTTTGCTGAACGAGCGCGGCGGGATTATGGACGACCTGATCGTCTACCGCCTGGAAGACGAGCATTTCATGATCGTGGTCAACGCCGCCTGCCGGCGGTCGGATTTTGCGGCCATCAAAAGCCGCGTCCCGGCCGGCCTGTTTTTTGAAGACGCTTCCGACGGCCTTGGTAAAATAGATTTGCAGGGCCCGAAATCTCTGGAGGCGCTGGAAGCAATCCTGCCCGGCCCCTGGCGCAAGCTGCCCTACTTCGGTTTCGCCAAGGCCGCCTTTGACGGCGTGGAGCTTTTGATCAGCCGTACCGGCTACACCGGTGAGCTGGGGTTTGAAATATACCTGCCAACGCAAAAAACCGAAGCCCTGTGGCTGGCCTGCCTGAACACTCCCCTGGTCAAGCCGGCCGGCCTGGGCGCGCGCGACACCCTGCGCCTGGAGGTGGGCCTGCCCCTGTACGGACAGGATCTGGACGATGAGCACAGCCCGGCCGAGGCCGGCTATTCCGCCATGCTCACTTCCAAAGCACCGTTCGTCGGCCGGGAAAAAGCCACGGAGACCAGGGAAATTCTGACCGCCCTGGCCATAGAGGGACGCCGCAGCGCGAGGCACAACGACGCTGTGCTCCTGCCCTCCGGCCAGGCTGTGGGCCGGGTCACCAGCGGCTCTTTCGCCCCGTCACTGGGGCATGCCGTTGCCCTGGCCTATGTGGGCAAAGAACATGCCGAGCAACCGGAATTCGTGATTCAGGCGGCCAAAGTGGAACTGCCGGCCAAACGCGTGGCCTTACCCTTCTATGGCGGGGGCACGGCCAGAATAAAATTGGATCAGGCATAGCCGGGGCCGTTTTCAGAACATGCGCACTTTTTTTCTGCCTTCGGAAAACTGGAGCAAACCTTACCTGCTGAGCGGTCAGGAAGCCCGGCACCTGCTGAAGGTGCTGCGCATAAAGCGCGGGGATTCCATACGCCTGTTGGACGGCCTGGGCCGGGAAGGTTTTTTTACCGTGGCTTCCACGGACAAGGATTCGGTCCTGCTGGAAGAGCAAAGCGTGCGTCTTTGCCCCAGGCCGGCGGCGCGGTGTGTGCTGGCGGCGGGATTCGGCAAGGCTCTGCGCCGGGGCTGGCTGCTGGAAAAAGCCGTGGAGTTGGAAGCGGCCGGCGTGTGGCTTTGGCAGGCCGAATATAGCCAAGGCCGCCTGCCGGCGGAAATACGCGATTCCTGGCAGGCTCAGATGATCGCCGGGGCCAAGCAGAGCGTAAACCCATGGTTGCCGGAACTGCGCTCACTGCCGGGCGGAGCCGGTGAGCTGGCCGCCCTGCGCAAGGATTTTGACCGGGCCTTCCTGCTCTGGGAGGATCAGAACCAGGACCGTCTGCTCAGCCTTGCGGATTTGCGCCTGGAGGGCAGCATCCTGTTTGTGCTCGGACCGGAAGGCGGGTTCAGCAAAAAGGAAGCGGACCTGCTCATCAACAGTGGCTTTACGCCAGTGAGCCTGGGGGCCAGGGTGCTGCGATGGGAAACGGCGGCCCTGCTCTGCCTGGGCCTCGCCTGGTGGGCCAACCAGAATCCCGGCGCGCCGACTTCAATTTAAGGATTACCGCGTGAGCATTTTATCCCCCCTTCCGGAACGGCTGCGCCCCAAGGAACTGGACTTGTTTGTGGGCCAGGAGCACCTGCGGGCCAAGCTGGACAATCTGCTCCGGGCGGAGCGCCTGCCCAGCCTGCTGTTTTTCGGCCCGCCGGGCTGCGGCAAATCCACCCTGGCCCTTTTGCTGGCCCAGGCCCACGGCCATAAAGTCACCCGCGTCAGCGCGCCGGAAGCCGGCCTGCAGCAACTGCGGCGCACCCTGGCCGGCACGGACGTGCTGGTGCTGGACGAGCTGCACCGCTTTTCCAAGGCTCAGCAGGACTTCTTCCTGCCCCTGCTGGAAAGCGGCGAACTGATCATGCTGGCCACCACCACGGAAAACCCGTCCTTCAGCGTAACCCGCCAGTTGCTCTCCCGCTTGCACGTCCTGCGGCTGCGCCCGCTCATGCCGCACGAGCTTCTGGATTTGGCCCGCAAGGGGGCAAAAGAACAAGGGCTTGACCTGGCCGAGGAAAGCCTGGAACTGTTGGCCAACATTTCCGGCGGCGACGCCCGCGCCTTGCTCAACCTGATCGAATACGTCACCGCCCTGCCGGAAGAAAAACGCGATACCAACAGCATTCGCGAAAGCCTGCCCGAAATGGTCATGCGCCATGACAAAAGCGGGGACAGCCACTACGAACTGGCTTCCGCCCTGATCAAATCCATTCGCGGCAGCGATCCGGACGCGGCCCTTTATTACCTGGCCTGTCTGCTGGAAGGCGGCGAAGACCCGCGCTTCATCTGCCGCCGGCTGATTCTTTCCGCGGCGGAAGACGTGGGCCTGGCGGACCACCAGGCCCTGCCCCTGGCCGTGGCCTGCCAGCAGGCCGTGGAATTTGTGGGCATGCCGGAGGGATTTCTGCCCCTGGCGGAAACCTGCGTCTATCTGGCCCTGGCCCGCAAAAGCAACAGCGCCTATGCCGCTTACATGAACGCGAAAAGAGAGGTTAAGGAGCACGGACCGCAGCCCGTGCCCATGCATTTACGCAATCCCAGCACGAAAATGCAGAAGGAATGGGGCTACGGCAAAGGCTACCAGTATCCGCACAATTTCCCGGAAGCCTGGGTGGAGCAGGATTACCTGCCGGATAACCTGAAAGGCCGCCGTTTTTACGCGCCCAAAGAAACCGGGGAAGAAGCCCGGCTGTCCGCCTGGTGGAAGCGCATCAATCGGCAGCGCAAAGGCGGCGAAAAAAAATGAAGACTCCCGCTATGCCGCCCCCGCCCCACGCCGGCGCGTCCTACGACACGCCGGAAGGCGTATCCCGGCCGCTCTGCCGCGCCTTTCCCACCCTGGCCTTTTATTGGAAGGTCCTGCGCATCGTCTACGGCGCCTACAAGGACACCAAGACCGGCTATACGCCGGAAGCCTGGGTGGAGGACAGCCTTGGCATTTTGCACGCGCTGGAGGATTGCGGCATCTCCGTGCATGTGGAGGGACTGGAGCATGTGGCGGACAAATCCCTTGGCCCCTGCGTGATTGTGGCCAACCACATGAGCACTCTGGAAACCTTTGTCCTGCCCTGCCTTATCCAGCCGCACCGCGAAGTGACCTTTGTGGCCAAAAAATCCCTGATCGAGTATCCGTTTTTCGGGCCGGTGCTGGCGGCAAGGGACCCAATCATCGTTGGGCGCGTCAGCCCGCGCGAGGATCTGGAAGCCATGCTCAAAGGCGGGGAAGAACGCCTGGCCGCAGGGCGCTCCCTGATCATCTTCCCCCAGAGCACCCGCAGCCTGCGCCTGGAGCCGGAAAACTTCAACAGCATAGGAGTCAAGCTGGCCCGCCGGGCCAAGGTTCCCATGATCCCCCTGGCCCTGCGCAGCGACGCCTGGGGCATGGGCAGACTGCTCAAGGACTTCGGTCCGGTGAACAACAGCCTGCCGGTGCGTTTTAAATTCGGCGAGCCGGTCCGGGTGGAAGGCAACGGCAAAGCGGAACAGGCCGCTTTGTGCTCTTTCATAAGCTCGAACCTTGAGGCCTGGGGGCTGGGACCGGCCCTGCCGGCAACCGCGCCTGAGCGGGATAAAAACGCCGCCTGATTGACAGCGACGCAGCCGGCGTATAAATTATCGACAGTAAAATAATTACTCTCAGAGTGAATCAATTTTGAAAAAATTGATTCACTCTGGTGGCGGGAATTCCGGCCGCCCGCCGCGCAGGCGCGGGCGGCATTCATTGCCGCCGCTAAACGCCAAAGCCGGCGTCTTAAAGAAAATGTCATAGAGACACACGCATGACTAGAAACAACACCAGAAAAGACTCACTGCTCATAGCCGCCCAGGAACTGTTCAGCACGTGCGGCTATGCGGAAACAACCTTTAAGCGGATCTCTGAAAAAGCCGGCGTGGCCCTGGGGCTGTTGACCCACCACTACGGCAACAAGGAGAAGCTTTTCCTCACCGCCGGCATGAACGTGCTGGACAACTTTTTGCAAACCCTTCAAATGGCTACGGCCAGAGGCACCACGGGCTTCGAGTCGGTCATGAATTTTTGCCGGGCCTACATAGACTTTTACATGAGCCCGGATTCATTTTCCATGGTTCTCTTGCGTTGCTCGCCTTACAGCGATATGAAGGCTAAAGAGGATCGCGACGCCATAACGGAAAAATTCTTGCTGATTAGCGGCGAGCTTGAGGCCAACATCCGCAACGGCATAGAAGACGGAAGCATCCGCAAGGTTCCCCCGCACGAAACCGCCCAGGTGCTTTTGAGCTGCCTGGAAGGGGGAATCCGCAGCAAGCTGCTCACTCCTTATGCGCCGGAGGGATTGTTCCCGGAACTTTTACAATTTATCGGACGCAGCCTGCGCCAATACAACACTGAGCATGGAAAATCTGAATAAATTCATCGCTGAATGGACCACGGATCAGAACAAGGTCAAACCCTTGTTCAAGGCTATTTACAAAAAACTTCAAACTCTGCCGGAAACAACGCTGGAATACAAGGGCCGCCCCGGGGTGAGCCATTCTCTGCGGGCCAAGCGCAGCCGCCAGAAAAAACGCCCGCTGTTCATTCTGGTGGACGTGATCGACGATTCCCCAAGCGAGCGCTGGCTGTCCATCTGTTTTTACGACAGCCTGGTGACGGACCCGGAAGGCTACGGGGACTTCATCCCCAAGGGGCTGCTGGGCGAGGACGCGCGCTGTTTCGACATTGACAGCCCTGAATCCATGGAACATTATATTTTTGAAAGGATTGGCGAAGCCTGGGAAAACAGCGTCAAGTGACGCCCGGCCGCCAAAAATGCTTGACAATAACTTCAGCCACAAGTAAATGTTTGCGGCTGAAGTTAATTTAAACAAAAATTTTGCAGCATCGCACCATAATTCTGGAGGAAGCCTTGGCTAACCATAAATCCGCGATCAAGCGGCACAAGCAGAGTGTAAAACAGGCAGCCCGCAACCGTGCGGTCCGCAGCCGCGTCCGAAACGCCATTAAAGCGGTGCGCGCCGCCGTGGAAGCGAAAAATCCCGAACAGGCGGCTCTGGCCCTGACCACGGCATCCTCGGTGCTGGACAAAGCCTCCGGCAAGGGCACCCTGCACTGGAAAAACGCTTCCCGCAAGATTTCCCGCCTGTCCAGGGCTGTCAACGCCATCGAAAAATAGCTGTTTTTAATCCGCTATTTCTTTAGGCAGCCGGCTTGATCCGGCTGCCTGTGTTTTTGTTTGCGCCGTTATTGGCAAAAGTGAAATTGCTCTAATGAGGTATGGCATACCCCATTACGCAAGGGGGCTAAACACCAATCCGCACTCTCAGAATTCGCGCAGCAGCTTCAGGCTGTCCGTACGGCAGAAACTTACGCGATACTCATACGGCTCGTCGTTATATGTGCTGAAGAGCAAATCCGAACGCAGCACCGGCGCGCCTTCGGGCAGCTCCAGGTGTACGGCGGTTGTTTTGTCCGCCGGCACGGCGGACAGCAGCTCCTTAAGGCGCAGGTTGTGAATGCCGTATTTTCGATCCAGAATGATATACAGAGCGTTTTTTTCAAACTCTTCCAGAGGAATCTCCCCAAATCCCGGCAGCTTGTCCGCCCGCAGGTGCGAGGTCAAATAAGAAAACCTCTCGCCGCCGGAAAATAACACCCGCCGCAGAATGAACACCGGGAAGCCTTCCGGCAGTCCGGTGGCCCGGCTGAATGTGGCGTCGGCCGCGCCTTTGGCCCTGCTGATAAGAATGGCGCCCTGCGACTGGTCATCTTTGTCAAAAAAAGACATGGACCTGTAAATGCGCGTGGACTCAGGCCGCACAAGTCCGCCGGCCACAAAAGTGCCCCGGCCCTGCTGCCGATACAGATGCCCCTGGGCCGCCAACTCTCCAAGAGCTTTCTTTACCGTGCCTATGCTTACCTTATGCTGCTCCGCCAGGACCTTTTCGGACGGCAGGGGATCCCCTGTGCTCAGCTTTTGTTGTTGTATAATAGACAAAATACCATTCTGAACAATTTTATATGCTGGTATATTCGCGGGCGGCAAGGGATTAAACATACAATCCTCAATCTATTCCTATTTATATTCCTGAACATTTCTACAGAAAAAATCGACTTTTAACAAGCGGCCGCCCGATGCGGCACAGTGCCTCACCCAACTTGTATATTGCGAAAGCGCCGGCTTGCCCCGGAGTGGCTAAACGAAAAAACGCAAAATGCTCAATAATCCGCCGGCATGCTGAAAGCCAGCTTTTCCGCCAAGCTTGGCGTGCTGATAATATATATTTTTCGTCCTCTGACAAGAAGGACGCACCACCACGCCGGCCCCACCATATGGTGCGTTCGCGCCGGCTCTTGCTCGGAGCGTTCGGCGAGGCAAGTTTTAAAATCGACACATAAGAGAAATTTTTCACTTGACGCTTTTTGTTCAATAACATATACCTAATGTAAATGATATATATCATATATATGTTTAACTGAAAATTCAAGGGCGGTCTTTATGAGGAGCAACCGGATTTTCAAGTAATTCAAAACCAGGAGTTGTGGCATGTATCACATTAAGGAAACAGACCTTGTTATCGTCGGCGCCGGCGCTGGCGGGGCGTTCGCCGCGATCCACGCCCATAAGGCTAACCCTAAACTCAGCATCACGCTGCTGGAAAAAAGCAAATTTGAAACTTCCGGAGCGGCCGGCAGGGGAATGGACGCGTTGAATACGGTCTGCCTGCCCCCGTACAGCGATTCGGAAGCGCTGGTAAAAATGCTCACCAGGGTCACCGAAGGCGTTCTGGACCAGCGAATCGCGAAAAAATTCGGAGATCGCTGTCCGGAAATGGTGAAGGAGCTGGAAGAAATCATGGATCGCGCCCCCGGCGATCTCTTCCCGATGGACGAAAAGGGCAATTACCGCCTGTATTATCTGCACCCCAGCGACAAGCCGATGCTGCTGCCCATGCATGGCGAGGAAATGAAGCGGGCTCTGGCCGCGCGCGTGCGTCAGCTGGGCTGCACCGTGCACGACCGCAC
>JAVBSC010000054.1:0-39190 GCA_031547305.1 Desulfovibrionaceae bacterium | reverse complement strand
CTGGTGCTCACCTCCGGGGAACAGGTCAACAACAAAACAGGCATAGACCACGTGCTGGAGGAAATGCCGGATTTGTTCGCCCCGAATGACCTGTTCCTGCTCTTTGACTACGGCGACAAGCAGGGCGGCTCCATTGAGGTGGCGGAAAAAAGATACCTCTGGATGAAGATTTCCGTAAAAGGCAAACAGTATTTTGCCGGACACCCCTACCGGGCCGTGAACCCGGTCACCGCCGGAGCGGCCCTGATCACCGCTCTGTCCGGGCTGGAAAAAGAATTTCCGGAAGAAGACGAGATGTTTTCCCACGGCCGAAATTTTTTCACTCCGACCAAAGTTGAATCAAGCAACGTATCCATAAACTACATTCCGGGGTTGTTTGAATTTTATCTGGACGCCCGGCTGCTGCCTTCCTGCGACTCCGAGGCCGTGCTGCGGGCCATCCGGCGCTTGGCGGACACGGTGGAGCGGGAACGCGGGGTAAGCATCGCCCTGCATGTGGAAGGCATGGCCCCGGCTTCGCGCCCCACCCCGGCGGATTCTCCGATAATTATGGGCTTGAGCCGGGCTATTGAGGCCCAATTGGGCATAAAGGCCAAACTTGAAGGCCGTGGCGGAGTGACCATGGCCACCCTGCTGCGCCACAAAGGCTTTCCCGCCGCGGTCTGGGCCATCCACGAACGCTCTGACGGAATCGACACGGAACACGCCTCCATAAGCGCTCATATCCGGCAGCTCCGCGTGCTCGCCCGCCTGCTCTTCGACCCGGAGTTAGCAACGCCGGAGCCCTGAACAAAGTCGGCAATCCTCTATCCATCTGATGGATTTGATTTTTTATACAAATAATGTGATATTGGCCGCCATGGAGTTTCAAGGCCGAAACGCCAGTTTCCGTTCTTCCACCTCCCCGCAGGATGAGGTTTGCCGTGCGCCGCAGCCACGCCGCAATAATTTTCTTTTTGTCCGCCTGCCTGGCCTTTGTCGTGCCCCCCGCAAAGGGAGCGCCTCTAACCGCGCCGCAAGACCCGGCCCCCCATCCTGTGCTGGCCGCTTCCATGGCCAGGGATTTGCAAACCCTGCTGGACTGCCTGGCACGCCAGGGCGCGGAAGTGATCGCCATCCAGCGCGAGTTGGTCAGCCGGCCGGCCCTGGGGCCGGAAGCCGGGGGCGGCGGCGAAGAACCCAAAGCCAACTGGATTATGGATTTGCTCCGGCAAGAAGGCATCACCAACGTGGAGCGCCTGGATTCAGTGGACATGGTGCGCAGTCTGGATCCCCAATCAGCGCGGCGTGATGTCCGGCCGAACATCATCGCGCGCCTGGCCGGAAAAGACGGTCTGCAAAATGGGCGTACGCTCTGGATTATCTGCCACATGCACGTGCCGCCGCCCGGCCCTCTGGAGAACTGGCGCAGTTCTCCGTATGCCCTGCTGGTGGACGGCGATTTGATTTACGGCCGGGGGGTAATGGACAACTACCAGTCCTTTGTGGCCGCCCTGCTTCTTTTTGAGAGCCTGATAAAAAGCCGCGTTGTGCCCCCCATGAACCTGGGGCTGGTGCTGCATGCGCAAAACAGCGGCATACGCCACGTTCTGGCTGTCAGGCCGGAATTGTTCAAAGAGGGGGATTTGATCCTGGTGCCGGACTACGGCCGTCCGGACGGCGGAGAAATGGGCGTGGCGGAAAAGGGCCTGCTCTGGTTGAAGCTGACTTTTACCGGCGCTCTCGGGCATGCCGCGGAAAACACCGTAAAACAACCCGCGCTGGTGGCCGGGGCCGCTTTTATTACCGCTCTGCCGGAACTGGCGCAACAGTTCCCGGCCGAAAATCCGCTGTTCAGCGTGCCCCGCTCCACCTTCACTCCCACCAGGGCAAGCACAGGGGACAGCGCGGTGAATTCCGTAGCCGCGTCCTATGTTCTGCATCTGGACTGCCGTTTTGTTCCAGGCTACACGCCGGAAGAGATCGAACAGGGAGTGCGCGGCCTGGCGGACAAAATACAGGCGCAAAGCGGAGCTTCCGTCGCGATGGAGCGTCTGCTGGCTTACCCGGCCCTGCCGCCCATATCCGCCCAAAGCCCGGCGGCTTTGGGCGTGGCCCGGGCCGTGACCACGCAGCGTCCGGAAGTTTCCCAGGTGAAGCCCGTGGGCATAAACACCACCACGGCCGCCTCTTTTTTCCGTGGCATAGGTCTGCCCGCGGTAAGCTGGGCAAAGATGGACAGCGCTAACCGCCACGCGGTCAACGAATCGGCAAAAATCAGCGACCATCTGGATGAGGCCAAGGTTTTTGCCCGCATTCTTTTTGACACGGAGTAAGCATGCTTCTGGCCGCGCCGGATCGCCGCGCCCCCTGGCGCGAAGCCGCCCTGGCGGGCTGCGGCTTTACTTTGGGCTTCGGCTGGCTGTGGTTCGGCGGCCTGCAGCCTTTTACGCCGCGCGCGGTTTTGTGGGGCGGGCTTTTAGAGGGCGGCGGCACCAGCCTGTTTTTCGGGATTCTGCTTGCCGGGTTGCTGCTCTACAGCCGGGCCGGGCCAGGCCGGGGCCGGCCATTTGCTCCCCATGCGGCGGCCTGTTGTTTTATGCTGGTCGGACTGGCCGCTGAAAAGCTTCTCGCCTCCAGCGAAACGACCACAGAAGTCAGTTTGCTTTTTTCCTACGTGCCGGCCGCCGGGTTCAGCCTGGCCGCGCTCTGCCTGGGCCTGTACTGGGGAGCGGTCCTTTTGCGCCTGACGCCATTTTTCACCGCTCTGGCCCTGACCCTGGCCGCGCTTTTAGCCGCGCCCCTTAGTCTTGCCCTGGCTTTTCTGGAACGGGCGCACTTTTTTCCGACTTGCCTGGCCCTTCCCCTTTGCGTGGTTCTGGCCCTGCTGCCCGCCGGCGCGTTGCTCAAACCATACGCTTCCGCCCAAGCCGGGTTACCCGCGCAAAAGCCCCCGGCCTTGCAAAAACGCTGGCCTCTGGCCGGCCTGGCCGCGCTTTTCGCCGCCGGGGTCGCTCAAAGTGGCGTACATCCGCCCTTACCCCCTTTAGCTTCATCGCTTTGCTGGTTCTTTGGCGCGGCCCTGGCTTTTTTGGCCTTGTTCACCGTAATCCGCCTCAGACGCGTCGCGGCCATCCAGTCCGCGCCTCTGCTCCTGCTCTGCTGCGGTCCGCTTCTGCCGGGCCTGAGTCTGCTGTTCTTCCCCCCTGCCCGTGCTCCCCTGTTGCCGCTGGGGGAAGGATTGATGTGCGGCGGCGGCATCATGTTGCTGTGCTCCAGCCTGCGCGCGGCCCAGACCGAAACCTCCCCGGAAGCCCGCCCAGGCATTGGCGCGGCCAGGCGCGCGGCGGCAAAAACGCTGGCCGCGCTGATCTTTTGCGGTAACGCCGGCACAACCCTGGGCAACCTGATCCTCAGGCCGGGGGCTCTCCCTTTTTCCGGCGCCACAACAACCACGGCTCTGGGCCTGCTTGCCATTGCCCTGGCTTTGTCCCCCCTGGCTCTGCTGCTTTTAAAAACACGCCCCACCCTTGAGCGACCGCGGCCCTTTGCCGCTCCGCTCCCGGATCCAGGCGCCCGGGAAGCTGTTTCCATCAAATCCGGCGAGATGGAACACCCGGCCGAAGCGAGTGCGGCTCCACCCCCGGAAAGAGTTCCCTTCGGCCTGACCGCCGCTGAACAACGCGTGGCCGCTCTGCTGCTTCAAGGGTTTTCCAACGCGGACATCAGCGATCTTTTAAGCATAGCCCCAACCACCACCCGCGTGCATCTGCGCAACATCTACCGCAAAACTTCGGCCAAAGGCCGCCAGGAGCTCCTGGCCACGCTTCAGATCTTCAGCACGGATTAATTTTTAGGCATTCGCTTGGCATCTAACGGCGAAACGATTTTCCCCACGCGACGACCATGGATGGACCGCGCCCGGCCTGGAACATTATTATCTGCCTGCTCAATTTTTTCGCCTGTCGACATAACCGCCTATTCCTGCTATGTATTCTGCAGGTGCTTTTGGGAGGGGCAGGAACGTCCTGCCCCCGTGCGCGCTGTTTTACACAGCGGCTATGACACGATAATTCAAGGAGTACGATATGGTACATTTATATGGAGAATCTTTTACCCGGGACAGCCTGCGCGCCCGTGTGGGGCACGAATCGCAGATAGGCGGGGTGCAGCGCCTGGTTATGGACGAAGGAAATACCAGAGGCACTGAAGTAGTGGAATTCATCACCGGCAGCGGCCTGGTCTTCCACGCCCTGCCCACGCGCGGCCTGGACATAGGCCTGGCCCAGTTTCAGGGTAAGGCCATCGGCTGGCGCTCCCGCACCGGCGAAGTGCAGCCCGCCTACCTGGGCGACGAGGGTTTTCAGGCCCGGCGCGGTTCTTTTGGCGGCCTGATGTGTACTTGCGGCTACAGCCAGGTGGGTGTGCCCAACATGGATCAGGGCGCGCAGTTCGGCCTGCACGGCCGGGCCCAGCTTTGCCCGGCCAAAGCCCTCTGGACCGATGCGGACTGGGAAGGCGATGAGTACCGCATGTGGTGCAAAGGCAAAATCGTGGAACTGGACAAGTTCGGCGAATACTTTGAGAACAGCCGCTCCATAAGTACCAGCCTTGGCAGCAACACCATCCGAGTGGAAGACAGCATCCGCAACCTGGCTTTTTCCTCCCAACCGCATATGATCCTCTATCATATCAACCTGGGGTGGCCTCTGGTTTCCGGCCACACCCGGCTTTACGCGCCCAGCCTGTCCCGCCGCCACCGCGACAAAGACAGCTACGATTTTGACTGGACCCGCTACCATGTCGCTCCCCAGCCCCAGGCGGAAGACGTGCTCTACCATCAGATGGAAGCCTCCCCGGACGGCCTGGTCCACCTGGCGCTGATCAACGAAACCCCGGGCAAGGAACGCTGGGGCCTTGAGCTCGCTTACAGTTATGCCACCCTGCCGCGCCTGGTGAACTGGCGCCAGCCATCGCCCGGCGCCTACGTGGTCGGCCTGGAGCCCAGCAACTGCTGGGCCGACGGTCGCGCCGCCCACCGCCAGCGGGGTGATCTGGTGATCATGGAACCCGGCGAAACCAAAAACTACCTGGTGGAATTCACCATCCTGGGCTGCGAACAAGACGTGTCCGAAGCTTTGTCCAGAATCAACGCCAAGGATATTTAAATTTTGATCCGGGGCGGCGGGCCGCCCCGGATCAAAATGCCAGCAATTCCGGCCGGTATTCAAAGTGCATCAGGTCAAAGGAATGCCATTTGCCGCCCCAGATAAAGCCTTCGGCCTCAAAGGCGTCCACAATGGCCTGTGGGTAAGCCAGACTGGCTTTTTGCAGTTTCTCCGGGGAAAGTCCGGTTGACCAGCGCCAGTACAGCCCTTTTTTCACATTTAAATCGATGGCCGTGCCAAAAGCATGCGGCGAAAGACGCTTCAGGCCGGCGATGTTCCGTTGGCTCAGGGTGCCGGCTATGGGCAGAATGTAATCCTTGAGGGCGGGCTCCCGCCGGATCAGGTCTTCCAGCCGGACGGACACGCGAGCCAGCGCGGCGGCGGCCCCGTGTTTTTTGTTAAAAGGCAGAGTCGCTCCCAGAAAACGCGTGGGCACGCAGTTTTTTCGCACGTCCCGGCTGTCGGCGCCGTAAAGGCTTTTAAGCAAAGCTTCGTTGCGAATCCGGCCGGGCTCCACGCCGGGTGGCGGCTGGCGGCCATCAGGCCCGGCTGGGTAAGGCGTCCGGAACATGGCGCATAGGGGGGCATCCGCCGGCTGTTCGGGTGAAGCGGCCGGGCAGCCGGCAACAGGGGCGAACAGGAGCCTGGCCTCCCCAATCCTGATATATGCGCCGTCAGGGCTGTTTTCCAGAACCATGCCGGCTTCAGGGTAGGCGGCAATGAGCCGCGCGGCCGGGACGGATTTTGCCGTGGGGACCTCCGGCGCGCTCCAGGTTTGGGCTGGCGGTGCGAAAAGGATGTGGAGCGTGCAGCAAACTGTCAGGAATATTCTCATGCGCGGCCAATATACTTTGCCGCGCAAGGATAGGCAATCGCCGGCCTTTCTGCTATAAAGCCAGGATGTTGACTGAAACTTTTTTACATCTGCCTGGCATAGGCCCGGCCACGGAAAAAAAACTGCGCGCGGCCGGAGTATGCTCCTGGGCCGAGTTATGCGGCAATGTGACCGTTCATCTGAAAAGCCGGGATATGGTCCTGGATATGCTGGCGGAATCCCAAAGCCGGCTGGCGGCCGGGGACGCGGCCTGGTTCAGCGCCAGGCTGCCGAACCGGGAACGCTGGCGGCTTTACCCGCATTTTCACACCCAGGCCGCCTATGTGGACATTGAAACAACCGGCCTGGGCGGCCAGGCGCGCATAACCACCATTGCCCTGTGCGACGACGGCGCGGTCAAAACTTATGTCCGGGGCCGGAACCTGGAAGATTTCGCCAGGGACGCGCAAAAATACGCGCTGCTGGTAAGCTGGAACGGCCTGGGTTTTGACTTGCCTTTTCTGCGCCGCGAGTTGGGCATTCCCCTGGACATGGCCCAACTGGATCTACTGCCCGTGTTCCGCTCCCTGGACCTGCGCGGCGGGCTGAAGGCCGTGGAAAAACGCCTGGGCCTGGAACGGCCGGAACTTGACGGGGTGGACGGCTACGCCGCGGTGTTGCTCTGGCGGGAATTTCGGCGTAGCGGCAATGAGAGAGCGCTGGAAACCCTGCTGGCTTACAACGTGGCGGACGTGCTTTCCCTGCCGGTCCTGGCCAGGCATGCCTGCGCGGCTTTTGGCGTGCGGCTGGCGCCCTGGGATGGGCCGGGCAACCCTTAGTCCCCGGATCGGGCAATCCTGACGAAAATATTGAGGAACCCCGGATCCGGCTGGATCTGAAAACTGAACGGCCTCCGGAAAATAGAGCAAGCATTTCAATTTTAAAATTCCTATTGGCGCGGAACACTGGACAATCCCCTTAAAAAGCGAATATAGGTAAAAATATTGCACTTTAGCGGTAAGGAGCGGGGGGTATGAGCCAGCAGAACATTTTACTTGATTCTGGCAGCAATGAGCTTGAAATAATAGAATTTTTCCTTGTGGAGTCCTTGCCTGACGGGTCCACCTATACCAGCTATTTTGGCATGAACGTGGCCAAGGTGCTGGAAATAATCCGCATTCCTCCCATAACCGGGGTGCCTGGCAAGCACCACAAGGCCGCCCTGGGCACTTTTAACCTGCGGGGCAAAGTGCTGCCCCTGGTGGATCTGAGCATCTGGCTGGGCAAAGAGAGCCTGCCGGACGAATCGCGCAAAGTCATCGTATCTGAATTCAGCGGCATTGTGACCGCGTTCATCGTCTCCGGCGTTACACGCATCCACCGCATGACCTGGTCGCAAGTGGAGCCGCCCGGCAAGTATTTGCAGGCCTTCAGCCACGATTCCGTGACCGGTGTGGTCCGTTTTGAAGAGCGGATCGTCTTTTTGCTGGACATGGAGCAGATTATCGCCTCCATGAACCCTTCCCTGGATATGGACACCCACGCGGAAAAAGTGCCGGCTGAAAGCGTGGAAGGCGCTGGCTTCCATGTGCTGATCGCGGACGATTCCCCGTCCATCCGCCGGACCATCGCCAACACTCTGGAGCGGGCCGGCTTTAAGGTGACCAAAACCACTTGCGGGCAGGAAGCCTGGGACGCTCTGCAGCAGTGGAAGATGCGCGCCAATATGGAAAACGAACCCATCAGCCACTACGTGCAGCTCATAGTCTCTGACATTGAGATGCCGGAAATGGACGGGCATTCCCTGACCAGAAAAATCAAGGAAGACCCGGTGCTCAAAAATCTGCCGGTCATTCTATTCTCTTCCCTGATCTCCGACGTGGTCCTCCAGAAGGGCGTAAAGTCCGGGGCTGACGACCAGATTTCCAAGCCTGATCTGCCGGAACTGGCCGCCAAAGCCAAGTCGCTGATCCTGGAGCGCGCCGGCAAATAACCGCTGCGTCCGCCGTGAACAAGCCCCGGCGGACGCTGATTCCCCAGCTTGTGCCATTTATCACTTCTTTGCTTTTTTTCAGAGACTTGCATATACTTAAATCGCCTGAATAAACGTTACGGGGCGAAGCGGGCGAAAAAACGCCCCTTGTCCTCGCGTTGCCCTTTATCCCAAAAACTCGAAGGAGTGCCCATGCCTCTTACCGGACCAAGACAAATGTTTGAGCGGGCTTATAAAGAAGGCTACGCTGTTGGCGCTTTCAACGTGAACAACATGGAAATCATCCAGGGCATCATGCTGGCCGGGGCGGAAGAAAAAGCCCCGCTGATCCTTCAGGTTTCCGCCGGGGCGCGCAAATATGCCGGACAGACTTACATAGTCAAGCTGATCGAAGCAGCCCTCAAGGAAAGCGACCTGCCTGTGGTTCTGCACCTGGACCACGGCGCGGATTTTCAAATCTGCAAGGACTGCATTGACGGCGGGTTCACCTCGGTCATGATCGACGGTTCCCACCTGCCCTATGAGGAAAACATCGCCCTGACCAAACAGGTGGTGGAATACGCCCACCCCAAGGGCGTTTGGGTGGAGGCGGAACTCGGCCGCCTGGCCGGGGTGGAGGACGAGGTCAGCTCCGAGCACTCCATTTACACGGACCCGGACCAGGCCGTGGACTTTGTCAAGCGCAGCGGCTGCGATTCCCTGGCCATAGCCATAGGCACCAGCCACGGGGCGTACAAGTTCAGCGGCGAAGCCAAGCTGGACTTTCCCCGCCTGGAAGTGATCACCCAAAAACTGCCCGGATTCCCCCTGGTGCTGCACGGCGCTTCCAGCGTGCCCCAGGAATTTGTGGAAATGTGTAATAAATATGGCGGCCAGGTTGGCGGGGCCAAGGGCGTGCCCGAAGAATTCCTGCGCAAGGCCGCCACCTTTGGCGTGTGCAAAATCAACATCGACACGGATATCCGCCTGGCCATGACCGCCTGCATCCGCAAGCATTTCGCGGAAAATCCGGCGGACTTCGACCCGCGCGCCTACCTTAAGCCGGCCCGTGAAGCGGTGCGCAAAATGGTTCAGCATAAGATCAGCAACGTTCTTGGATGCTCTAATAAGGCTTAAAACTCTCTTACGGAGGTCTGCCACCATGCCAGCAAAAATCGCACTCAACGGCTTCGGGCGCATCGGACGCTATCTGCTCCGCATTCTGGCCGACGACAAGGACTTGAGCCTTGTCGCCGTCAACGCCAGGGCGAGCAATGCCGAACTGGCCCATCTGTTCAAATACGACTCCGTGCACCGTACCTTTAACGGAGAAGTCAGCCACGACGAAAATGGCATCATCGTGAACGGTCGCCACATTGCGGTCACCCGCAAGCAGGCCGGCGAATGGGACTGGAAAGCCCTGGGCGCGGATATTGTAGTGGAAACCACCGGAAAAATAAAAGACCGGGCCGGGGTGAACAAGCACCTGGACTGCGGGGCCAAAAAGGTCGTGGTCAGCGCGCCCGGCGAAAACATGGACGCCACCTTTGTCATGGGCGTCAATGACCACGAATATGATCCGAAAAAACACAACGTGGTTTCCAACGCCTCCTGCACCACCAACTGCCTGACCCCTCCGGCAAAAGTGCTGCACGAAAGCTTCGGCATCCGCCACGGCCTCATGACCACCGTGCACTCCTACACCATGAGCCAGCGCATCCTGGACGGTTCCCACAAAGACTGGCGCCGCGGCCGGGCCGCCGCCCTGTCCATGATTCCCACCACCACCGGAGCGGCAAAAGCCGCCGCCCTGGTCTACCCGCCCCTTAAAGGCAAACTGGACGGCATGTCCGTGCGCGTGCCCGTGCCCAATGTCTCCCTGGTGGACCTTACCTGCGAGCTGGAACGTAAAACCAACGCCGCGGAAGTGAACGCCGTGCTCAAAAAAGCGACGGAAGGCCCCCTGGCCGGCTACATGGGCTATACCGACGAGCCGCTCGTATCCTGCGACTTCACGGGAACCAGCTACTCCGGCATAGTCGACGCCGGATGCACCACGGTCCTGGACGATACCCTGCTCAAACTAATCATCTGGTACGATAACGAATCAGGCTTTTCCCACCAACTCGCCCGCCTGCTCCGGTTAATGGGAAAGAGCCTGTAATTAGTGATTGAAATTGGGGGAGTGGGGCCTCCCCCTTTTCAATCAAGAGGTCCGCATGTTTGTAAGTCAGTTGCGTTGCGCCCAATGCCAGGCCGTATATTCCGGCGACATGCCCCTGCAAAATTGCCTTTGCGGGGGCGCTTTACTGGTTATTTACGATGAAAAAGCCGTGGCCGCCTGCGTAAAGCCGCGGGATATAGAGCGCCGGGCCGCCAATTTATGGCGGTACCGGGAGCTTTTGCCAGTACAGGACGAGAGCCGGATTATCAGCCTCGGCGAGGGAATGACTCCGCTTCTGCCCCTTAAGGGGGCTGGGCGCGCGCACCACATGCTGAATCTTTATCTTAAGGATGAAGGGATGAACCCTTCCTGCACCTGCAAGGCGCGAGGAGCCAGTGTTGGGGTATCCAAGGCCGGAGAACTGGGCATTCAAAAAGCGGTCATGAGCAGCGGCGGCAATTCGGCTGGAGCCTGGGCCGCCTACTGCGCCAAGGCCGGTATTAGCCTGGATGTTCTTTTAGATGTGGATTCCCGCCGCCTGCACCATTGGGAAGCGGCCATGGCCGGAGCCAGGGTTTTTCTGACGGATCAGCATTTCCGGCTGGGCGCTGACCTGGCCCGTGGGACGAGCGAAAAGCAAGGCTGTCTGGATTCTTCCGCGTTTCGGGAACCCTACCGCCTGGAGGGGAAAAAAACCCTGGGCTTTGAAATCGCCGAACAGTTGGAATGGTCACTGCCGGACGTTATTGTCTGTACCGTGGGCAGCGGCCTGGAATTCATCGGCCTGTACAAAGGCATCCGGGAGATGCAGCGCGTCGGTTGGATCAAGGGCAAGATGCCCAGGCTGGCCGCGGTGCAGGCGGATGGCTGCGCGCCCATAGTCCGGGCCTGGCAGGCCAGGCGCAGAACATCCGAGCCATGGGAAAAACCGCGGGGCTACGCCAAAGAAATCACGGTGGCTCACAGCCCGGGCAACCCGCTGATCCTGGATGCCATTTACAAAAGCTTTGGCGTGGCCGTAACTGTTTCCGACGAGGAAATCCGCAAGACGCAGGAAACGCTGCCCAAAAGCGAAGGACTGCTGATCTGCCCGGAAGGCGCGGCTTCCCTGGCCGCTGCCCAGCGCCTGGCTGACGAGGGCTGGATAAAACCCAGAGAACGGGTAGTAGTGCTCAATATGGGGGCAGGGGTAAAATATCTGGAGGATTTCAGCCTGCCGGCGAACGTACTGGACGTGGGCCGGGATTCCAACAAATTCATTGAAGGCGGCATATAAAGAGCATGCTTATCGCTTTGACCAACGACGACGGCATTCATGCGCCTGGGCTGCGGGCCATTTACCGGGTTTTGAAAAAAGCCGGCCATACCGTGCAGGTTATCGCCCCTCTGACCGAACAGTCCGCGGTGGGGCACTCCATAACCGTGCTCAATCCCCTGCGGGTCAAGCAGATTGCGGACGACGACTTTGAGGGCCTGGCCATAGGCGGCACGCCCACGGACTGCGTCAAGCTGGGCCTTAATCACCTTATGCCGCAAAAGCCGGATCTGCTTATTTCCGGCATCAACTCCGGTGGCAATGTAGGGCCGGACATTCTGTATTCAGGCACGGTGGCCGCGGCCACGGAAGCGGCCCACATGGGCTACCCGGCCCTGGCCGTGTCCTACGACTCCTTCAAACCAACGGACATGAGCGGGGCGGCGGAGTTTGCCGTGGCCCTGCTGCCCAAAATTCCCTGGTCCGCCATTCCGGCCCGCCGGGTGCTCAACCTGAACCTGCCGTCCAGGCCGCTGGCGGAATACAAAGGTCTGAAAATCTGCCCACAGACCAGCGTGGTCTGGCAGGACTGGCACCACCGGCGCGAGGATCCGCGCGGCGGCGCCTACTGGTGGCTGGACGGCCGCATCCCCATGGACCAGGTGGAGCCCGGCACGGACAAGTACTGGCTGGCCGACGGATGGGCCACTCTTACCCCCCTGCGCTTCGACTTCACGGATAAGGATACCATCAGCCTCCTGGATTGCAGCGGCATGACGGAATAAAACTCTTGCGGGCTGTTAAAAAAACGCCTTTTCTCCCCACAGCCATGGCCTTCCAAATTTGAAATGCCGTGCCAGGACGGGCGCTCTCCACCTGGCCGCCGCGCGGGCGCGGGCCAAGAGCGTTTTGCCGTTAGAACAACTAAACGCCTCAAAATCACGCCGCTCCCCCAAAATCGCAAAACCAAAATACCCCGGAATAGCATATAGAAATATTTAAAGTTTTAATTGATATTTTCCCCAACAATGTTATTTACTTGCTAAAACTCTTAATAGCTGATAGTAATGGCTACTATTAAAGGTTTTTTTGTCAGGAATGGTGTTTCGCGCCCGCAAATATCCGGGGCCTTCCCCGCAAAGCCAAGGGAGCTAGTCATGGATGTCGTTATGTTGTCGCGGCTCCAGTTTGCTGTAGCCGTTTTCTTTCACTTCATCTTCGTACCGCTCACTCTGGGGCTATCGGTGCTGCTGGCGGTGATGGAAACCGTCTACGTGCGCACCGGCAACGAGATGTACAAACGCATGGCCAAATTCTGGGGCAAGTTGTTTCTCATCAACTTCGCTCTGGGCGTGGTGACCGGCATAACCCTTGAATTCCAGTTCGGCACCAACTGGTCGCGCTATTCGGAATACGTGGGCGACATTTTCGGCTCGCTCCTGGCCATTGAAGCCACCCTGGCCTTTTTTCTGGAATCCACATTCATTGCGGTCTGGCACTTCGGCTGGGAAAAAGTCTCCAAAAAGGTTCACTTGTTCTCCATCTGGGCCGTGGCAGTGGCCGGCAACCTTTCCGCGGTCTGGATCATCCTGGCCAACGGCTGGATGCAGAACCCGGTGGGATTTGAAATCCGCAACGGCCGGGCGGAATTGAGCGACTTTTTCGCGGTTCTGACCAACCCCTTTGCCTGGGGGCAGTTTTTCCACACTATTTTCGCCTCCTGGATGCTGGCCGGCTTTTTCGTGCTGGGCGTTTCCGCCTGGCACCTGCTACGCCGCAACGAAGAAGCCTTTTTTACCAAGTCCGTTAAGGTGGCCGCCGGTTTTACCCTGGTTTTGTCCGTTCTGGTGGCCCTGCAAGGGCACAGGCACGGCAACCTGATGGCCGAACTCCAGCCCACCAAGCTGGCGGCCATGGAATCGCACTGGGAAACCCAGACCAACGCGCCGATCTACCTGCTGCTCGTTCCGAATATTTCCGGGGAGGGCAACCTGATCGAAGCCCTGCCCGTGCCAGGCGCCCTGAGTTTTCTGGCTTACAACGACTTCAACGCGGAAGTTAAAGGCCTTAAGGACTTCCCCAAGGAAGACCGGCCGCCCGTGCTGCTGACCTTCCTGGCCTTCCGGGGCATGGTGGGCCTGGGCACCCTGTTCCCCATCCTGGCCCTGCTGGCCTTTGTCTGGCGGAAAAATCTGCACGAGAGACGCTGGTTTTCCACTATTTTGATCTGGGCCATCCCACTGCCCTATCTGGCCATCATGGCCGGCTGGACCCTGGCCGAAGTGGGACGCCAACCCTGGATAGTCTACGGCCTGATGCGCACGGCGGACGCTGTCTCTCCGGTGCCGGCCGGATCGGTGGTCACTTCGCTCATAGCCTTCATAGTTGTGTACAGCCTGCTCGGCCTGCTGGATATTTACCTTTTGCGCAAGTACGCCATAAAAGGTCCGCAGCCCGCGCCCCAAATATAACTTCACCAAAGAGAGGAAGCGACAATGCTCGAAACCACCTGGTTTGTCCTCTGGGGCCTGCTGTGGGCCGTATATTTCATCTTGGACGGGTTTGACCTGGGTCTGGGCACTTTGCTGCCCTTCATCGCCAAAAATGAAAAGGAGAAACGCACCATTTTCAACGCGGCCGGGCCATTCTGGGACGGCAACGAAGTCTGGCTGATCACCGCCGGCGGCGTGACCTTCGCGGCTTTTCCCAAGGCTTACGCGGTGATGTTCAGCGCACTGTACGCCCCGCTCCTGCTGCTTTTGTTCGCCCTGATTTTCCGGGCTGTGTCCTTTGAATTCCGCAATAAAATCGATCATCCATCCTGGCGTAAGCTTTGGGACGCCTTCCAGTTTTTGGGCAACTTCCTGCCCGCCCTGCTCCTGGGCGTGGCCTTTGCCAACCTGTTCCAGGGCATTCCCATTGACAAGGACGGCATTTACCACGGCAATATCCTGCTGCTTCTCAATCCTTACGGCCTGGCCGGCGGCCTGCTCTTTGTGGCCATATTCGCACTGCACGGCGCCCTGTGGCTGGCCCTGCGCGCCCAGGGCGAGCTGCACGCCCGCGCCCTGGCCTGGGCCAAAGGCATCTGGCTCTATGTGTTGATTCTGGCCGTGCTCTTTCTGGCCGCTACCGGCATGGCCACGGATCTGTACGCCAACTACGGCAGATACCCGTTCCTGGCCATCTTCCCCATCCTGGCCGTGGTATTGCTGGTCACCGTGCGCTTCGCCCTTTCCGGCGGCAGCGCCCTGATGGCCTGGCTGTGCAACGGCGGATTCATCCTTTGCGTGACCTTCTTCGGCGTACTGGGCATGTTCCCCAGGCTCATCCCGTCCAGCCTGGATCCGGCGGCCTCCATCACCATAGCCAACGCCGCCTCCAGCCCCCTAACCCTGAAGATCATGCTTGGCGTGGCCCTGGTCTGCGTGCCCGTGGTTCTGATTTACCAGTTCTGGGTCTACACCGTGTTCTCGCACAAAATCACGGACGAGGATCTGTATTCGGAACATTCCTACTAAAAATAAGTCATAACAAACGCGGCCCTGCCAGGCTTATCGCCTGACAGGGCCGCTGCTGCTTCAGTTTGCCGTATTTACAAAATCTGGCTGAGGAACAGTTTGGTTCTGTCCTGTTGGGGATTACTAAAAATATCCAACGGCGCGCCCTCTTCCACGATCAGGCCCGCATCCATAAAAGCCACCCGATCCGCCACTTCCCTGGCAAAGCCCATTTCATGGGTCACCACCACCATGGTCATGCCTTCGCCGGCCAGCTCCTTCATAACGTCCAGCACTTCGCCGACCATTTCCGGATCCAAAGCGGAGGTGGGCTCGTCAAAAAGCATTATTTTAGGCTCCATGGCCAAGGAGCGGGCAATAGCCACACGTTGCTGCTGCCCGCCGGAAAGCTGATCCGGGTACACGGCGTATTTTTCCGCTATGCCCACTTTACCTAAAAGCTCCATGCCCTTGCGTCGGGCTTCCTTTAAAGCGCGGCGGCGGACCGTGATCTGGGCCAGGGTAATGTTTTCCAGCACGGTCAGGTGCGGGAACAAATTAAATGATTGGAAGACCATGCCCACTTCCGCCCGGATCTTGTTGATGTCGCATTTGGGATCCAGAATATCCAGGCCGTCGATGAGAATCTGGCCTGAATCCGCGTATTCCAAACGGTTCAGGCAGCGCAGAAAAGTGGACTTGCCGGAGCCGGAAGGCCCTATGACCACCACCACCTCCCCCGGGGACACTTCCAGGGTCACGCCTTTAAGAGCATGCAGCAGGCTGGGCCGGTAAAAAAACTTTTCAACGTTTACAGCGCGGATCATCATCTGAGCACCGCCCGGCGTTCCAGATATTGCACAAAAACCGACAAAGTAAAGGTAAGAACCAGATAAAGCAAGGCGCAGGTGAACCACATTTCCAGGGATTGCATGGAAGAGGTGGTGGCCTCGCGCGTGGCCTTGGTGAGTTCTCGTACGGACATCACCCCCAGCAGGGAGGAATCCTTGATCAGGCTGATGAACTGCCCGGCCAGTGGCGGCATGATCCGCCGCAGAGCCTGGGGCAGAATGACCCTGCGCATGGACTGCGCGTAAGTCATGCCCAGGGATCTGGCCGCCTCGGTCTGGCCGCGGTGCACGGACTGGATACCGGCCCGGACTATTTCCGCCACATAGGCCCCGGTGAACAGCGAAAGCGCGATTACTCCGTAGCCGGTCGGCGGAATGGGCGTCAGATCAAGCTGGCGAAAAATCTGGTCCACAAAATAGCCTACCACGTAATACCAGATAAAAATCTGCACCAACAGCGGCGAACCCCGGATAATCTCAATGTAAGTGATGGACAGCCAGCGCAGGGCCGGGTTCTCGGAAACCCGGCACAGACCGGCCCCCAAGCCCAGCAGGATGCCGAAGACTATGGACAAGGCGCTTACTTCCAAAGTCACCCACAAGGCTTTTAAAAGCACTCCCGGACCGCTTCTGTTGTATTTGCCCAGCACGTCGCCCCGATAAATGTCCGCACCCGCGGCCACCGCAGCATTTCCGGAGCCCGGCAGATCCACCACCGCCGGCGCGGCCTCCGCATCCAGCGGCTTTATGACGATCCGCCACTGGCCGCCCTGCTTCTCCACGCTCTGGACCGTGCCGTCAACTTCGGCCCGCACCTCCACATCATCGTTGATCCAGAAATACTGCGGAACCCGGTACCAGCGCCAGTTATAATGGATTTGCGTGCCGGCAAACCAGAACAAACCGGCCGCTCCAAGAATGACCAGAACAAACACCGCCTTCCAGACCGCAAAATACCCCGGCCCCCTTGGTCTGTCCAATCCGCTGTACTGCATATGTTTTCGCCTTTAAATAAAATGAGGGGACGCTGCCCCCCCCATTCCCCAGCCAGGGGCCTTTGGCCCCTGGCTGGGGAATGGGGGGGAGCGGAGCCTCCCCCACATATTAATTATCCTACTTCTGCGTCTGCTTGAACCAGTCGGTGGAGGTTATCCACTTGTTGTAGATACGGTCGTAGCGGCCGTCGTTTTTGAGCTGGCGCAGGAAGTTATTCAGAAAAGTCAGGAAGTCCGGGTCGCCCTGGCGGATGCCTATGCCCAGGGGTTCGTAGGTGAAGGGCTTGTCCAGGTGGTACACGGCGGTTCCACCCTGCTCGGCCATAAAGACCACGTTAAAGGGCATATCGTAAACCCAGGCGTCGGCGCGGCCGTTGGCAACTTCCAGAGCGCCGTCAGCTTCTTTTTCAAAGGTCTTGATATTGGCCTTGGTAAAGTTGCGGCGGGTGGCTTCCTCGCCGGTGGTGCCCTGGCGGGACACGACCGTGTACTTGGGATCGTTGAGCTGCTCCCAGGAAGTGATCTTGCCCTTATGCTTGCTGTTGACCAGAACGGTCTGCCCCACGACTATATAGGGATCGGAAAAGGAAATCTGCAGGTTGCGGGCCTGAGTAATAGTCATGCCGCTGATGATCACGTCAAACTTGTTGGCGATCAGGGCGGGCACCATGCCGTCAAAGTCCGTGTTCACCGGCACCAGCTTGATGTCCGAGCCCATGGCCTTAGCCAGCTCGCGGGCGATATCCAGGTCAAAGCCCACATAGGCGCCGTTTTTATCCATCATTTCAAAGGGCATATACCCGGCGTCAAACCCCACGCGCAATTGCTTGCTGGACAGGATATCGTTAATGGTGGATTTTTTGGCCAGTTCAATGTCGCCTCCAAAGGCCGGAACCGCCAGCAGAAGCAGACAGGCGGCCAGGAGCAGGGTTTTTACAGACTTCATCTATTCCTCCGGATTGTTTAACCATTAAATATAGATACGTTAAGACTAATACTTGCCCTCGGTAAGCACCTCTTTAATAACCATGTCCCGTTTGCAGATTTCGCAACGCGGCATGCTTTCTTCCGGCAGGCAAATTATTCTGCTCTGGCGACAAATCGGGCAAACCACCTCCACAAACTCGCGCCTGTAGCGATCCGTGAGCAGGTTTTCCCGTTTGTCCGGTTTATTTTCAGACATGGCCTCTCCTTGCCAAGTTATCGCAAAATCGTTCCGCGAGGGGTAGGCGGCAAGATGTATTGCTGCTAATCTCCAAGGCCGCTCAAAGAAAAAAGCAGGCGGTAGGATTGGTCACCGTCCGAATCATCCGCGTAACGGAAGATGACCTGGAAGCACTGGTGGTTGTAAATCAAATCCAGGCCACGCTCGGCCTGCGAGTCGCTGTTCACATCCAGGTCAAAGTAAAAAGCCGTGGACCATGGGCCATACAGAATCGTATTGCCGGCAAAACGCCATTGGGCGATGCGGTTGTCCCGCTGCCGGTAGTAGTCGTCCACTTTTTCCAGGATGGTCAGGCCGGTGTAAAAAGTACCGTGTTCCGGCCAGGTCAGCTTTATGCCGTGCTCGTGCTTGGTCACTTTATTTAGATAAGGCGAATAGTAGCTGCGGGTGCTCAGGCCCAGGTACTGGTCATAGTTCAGCGTCAAGTCCGTCAAAAAATCCGAAAACGGCTGCCTGTCATAGGTGTCCAGGTCGTCATCACGCCTGGCTTCGCGGATGCTGTAAGCCTGGGCGAAACGCAGCCGGACGACGTCCAGATAATCAGAAGAGACTTCCGGCAGGGCTACGCCCTTATCGTCCGTGCGCAGGGTGACTTGTTCGCGCTTTCTGGTGATCACGTTTTCCAGCTCGTAAAAAAGCTCGTTTTGCGGACCGATGCGGTCAGATTCGTCATAGTAGGGGTTGTTGTGCTGGTCCACCATGGGGATGTTGCGGTAGCCGACTCTTGGCCGCACCGCGTGGCGCAGGCCGGTCCAGCGGCTCTGGCCGGCGTTTTCCTTGGTCAGGGCAAGAGGCGCGGAGTCCAGATGATAAATGCGGGCGAATTCCGTGGAGCCGGCAGCCTGGAATGCCGGCAGGGTCCGTGAATCGCCGTATTCATTGCCGGAGTTGTCCGGGCTGTTGTCCGAGTGGGCCGGATTTTCCGTATCGTAAATTGTTTGGCGTATCGCCCCGGTGGCCATGATGGAGCCGTAACGCGTGTTTATTGGTATGGAAAGGCTGGGATTAATATCGTAACGCGCGCCGCGGGTGCCGCTTTGCCGGTACATGTACCCGGCTTGGGCGCTGGCCGCTATTTCCAACGGGAAGTCCGGCAGGATGCGTCCTTTGTGCAAAAAGGCGTCCGCCACGGGCAGGGCCTGCACGGTGTCATCCTCGCTTCGTGGCTGGTTGCCGTTGCCCAGGGTCGGATCCTGGGTGTAGCGGCCGGAAAGCGCGAAGCTGCCGCGTTCCCAATCCCGGAAGAGCATGATCCCGCTACGGCGATCC
The DNA here is from genome assembly GCA_031547305.1 of Desulfovibrionaceae bacterium. Taxonomy (GTDB): domain Bacteria; phylum Desulfobacterota; class Desulfovibrionia; order Desulfovibrionales; family Desulfovibrionaceae; genus JAVBSC01. The sequence goes on along the minus strand of JAVBSC010000054.1, from coordinate 19,998 downwards.
TGGTCTTTTTCCTGAAGATCCCGGGAGAACAGGCTGAACAGCTCGTTGCGGCTGCGCCGGTAGCCGGAATAGCTGTCTTTAAAATCGCGCAGAAAATACTGGTCGGAGACGTAATCAAGATCACCGCGCAGGCGCCATTGCGCGTCCCCGGGCAGGCGCGCGTCAAACATGCCGCGCAGCCAATATCGGTCCGAATTGGTGCGCACCAGGCCGTCGCCGCCCAGGTCGTAATTGTCTCCATCATCTTTTATGGTCTGCTTATCTTTTAGCCAGTCAAAACGCAGCCACAGCGCCTCGTCCTCGGACATGCGGTTGCGGTACTCCATGCCCTGCATGAAGCCGCGTTCAGCCATGAAATACTCGTTGAACGTCATGTCGCTGTAGTCGTTGATGGCCCAAAAATACGGCTGGTTGTAAAAAAAGCCGCGCTTTTCGCTCATGCCCATATCCGGCATGAGGAATCCGGACTGGCGCTCTTTTTTAGCCGGCAGGACCAAAAATGGGGAATATATGGTCGGCACGTCGGCTATCTGGAAAGAGCTGCCCCAGAGCCTGGCGTAGCCGTCTATTTCCACCACCGCCTCGTCCGCGGTAAAGGACCAGGCCGGGGATTCCCCATCGCAGGTGGTGATTTTGGCTTTTTTAAAGGTATAAACGTCGCCCCAGTGTTTATCGATCTGTTCGCCGGCAAAATAGGTGTGCGGGCCGGCCATGAAGATCTCGCCCTTTTTCATCCAGCCGGTGCGGCTGCGCAGATCGAATTCAGCCTCTTCGGCCTTGATGTCATCCTTGCCCATATGCACGACCACGTTGCCCTTCAGGTACACCCACTTGGTGGACATGTAGTAACGCGCGTAATCGGCTTTAAGATAATCATCACCCCGGCGCAACGCCACGTTGCCCGTGGCCTCCATGACTTCAGCCTCGTTCAGGGTGCTGACCTTGTCCGCATCCAGGGTCCAGGTGACCGTGCGCTCGTCCTCGGTGCGCATTTCCAGCGGATCCGCGGCCAAAGCTGGCCAGGCGGACATAAAAAACAGGCAGACCAGGAAGGCCGAAAACAGCCGGCGTCCACGGCTGGAAACAGCGGCTCGAAACAACAATTCAAGGCTCGCGGCAAGACGCAACTGCTTCATGTCGGATTAATTTCAGGATGTTTCAGGATTAATTAAGGACAGCCCCACAACAAGTATAACTCTAGCACAGCTTGCGGCCAAGGAAAAGTCTTTTTGGCTGCTTGGCATGATATAAATTGCATCGCCCCTTCTTGTGTCCCGGCCCGGATAGGTTTAAAGAATTTCTAGATAATTTCATATTTGAAATTATCTAACAGAGACATGCGCAGCATGTATCCGCGCCCGCGAGGAGAGGCTGACATTGCCAGCCGTAAACGACGCGCGCGGCGTATAAAAAATTGCCTTAGAAAAATTCGCGTCCACTCTCTTATTAAAGGATTTCTTATGACCCTGCCGGTTTCCACGCCCTGCGTCCTGGTGCATCTGGATCGCCTGCGGCGCAACTTCGCGCTGCTGCGGGAAAGAACCGCCCTTGAGCCGGGCAACGGGGCAGGCGCCTGGCCGGCCCTGATGCCGGTAATCAAGGCCGACGCCTATGGCCACGGCCAGCGGCGTTGCGCCTTGAATCTGATTGAGGCCGGGGCCGGAGCCCTCGGATTGGGGCCACTGGGCGAGGTGGCGGACTTGCGGAGCTTTCTTGAATCCCAACCGGGGCAAAAACGGGTGCGCCTGGTGGCCCTGCTGGGCGTCCATAGCGCGGAAGAGGCTGAGTACGCGGCGCGGCACGGCATCACGCCGCTGGTTTCACAATTCCGCCAGTTGGATTTATTGGACAGGGCGGCCCGCAGAATTGGGCTGGCCTCTTTGCCTCTGGCCCTGAAGTTCAACACCGGCATGAGCCGTCTGGGCTTTGCCCCGGAATCCCTGAACGAGTTGCTGGAATACCTGGGGGACAGGCCCGTGTTGAAGCCGGAACTGGCGGTCTCGCACCTGGCCTCCGCCGACGTTCCGGCGGAAGATGCGTTTTCCCGCTGCCAGTTCGCCGCCCTGGCCGGAGTATACACGCGCCTGCGCGCCGCCTGGCCGGATTTGGGCTGGTCTTTGAGCAATTCCGCCGGATTTCTGGCGGAATCCCCCCTGTTCGGCACAAGTTCCGGCCTGGAAGGGACCGCAACCTTGGCCTCCCTTCCCGCCCAAACCAGGCGGCCGGGGCTGGCGGTCTACGGCCTGGATCCTTTTGCCGGCGCCAGCCGGCAGGGTCTTGCCCCAGGTCTTTTGCCGGTAATGGAATTCTGCGCGCCGGTTATGGAGGTGCGCGAACTCAGGCCGGGAGACACCGTAAGCTATTGCCGCACCTATAAGGCGCAAAAAGCCTCCAGGGCGGCCATTTTGCGCCTTGGCTACTCGGACTGCCTGCCGCTGCGCCTTTCCAATCAGGGACAAGTGGTGCTGCGCGGCCGACGAGCCCCCATAATCGGCCGCGTGTGCATGCAGATGCTGGCCGTGGGCATTGACGGCATTCCGGGAGTCCAGCCGGGGGATATGGCCTTTCTGCTTGGCGGGGAAGGCCCCGCGGCCATCTCCATGGCCGAACTGGCCGCCGACTGGGGCTCCATTCCTTACGAAGCCATGTGCGTGCTGGGCAAAAATCCAAAAGTCTACCTGGATGTAGAGTAAATTACGCTCGGGTCTTTCGCTTGACGGCGGGCAACGCCCGCCTCCGACAGTGCGAATAAATGTTTTCAACGTTTATTCGCACTGGCGGCAAAGTAAAGTGAGCAGAATTATTTCTTGTCAAAAATGACCGGCTCGATTTCCCGCCAACTGTACTGGCCTTCCAGTCCGCGCGGCAGGGACGGGCGTTCCCACAGCCATTTCAGCCTTACCTTGCGCAGGATTTCGGCCAACGGCATTTTCTCCCCGGCCTGGGAGCAGACCGTCTCAAAAGCCTGGCGCAAGTGCTCCAAGGTGTAGCGGCCCTGGTAGCGTCGCTCAAAATCCGCCCGCACGCAGCCCCATAAGTCGTCATCATCAACAGCCGGATATACCGGCTCCTCATCTGAGTAAGTGCAAACGAAATTTTGCCTGGCATCCATAAAACCGTCTCTCAAAAAAGATTGCGCCGTTATTTCGCTTCGCGAAGCAACGGCGCAATCCTATTCAATTATTTCACTTCGGTATAATCCGCGTCAACCACATCGTCATCGGGCTTGCCGCCGGCCTGGCCGCCGGTGGGACCGGCCTGCTGGGAAGCGCCGGTGGCTTCCTGCTGGGACTTCTGGGCATAGAGTTGTTCGGCCAGCTTGTGCGAAGCCTTGGAGAGTTCGTCCATGGCGGATTTAAGGGGGTCCAGGTCCGTGCCTTCCATGGCGGTTTTCAAAGAGGCCACTTTGGCCTGAATATCCGCCTTCAGGCCGGCATCCACCTTGTCGCCCAGGTCGGACAAGGATTTTTCCGAGGTATAGATCAAAGTGTCCGCGTGGTTACGGGCTTCGATAAATTCCTGCTTTTTCTTGTCGTCGTCGGCATGGGACTCGGCTTCCTTGATCAGCCGCTGGATGTCCGCTTCGGACATGCCGGAAGAAGCGGTGATGCGGATGGTCTGTTCCTTGCCGGTGCCAAGGTCCTTGGCCGAAACGTTGACTATGCCGTTGGCGTCAATGTCAAAGGCCACCTCAATCTGGGGCAGGCCGCGCGGAGCCGGCGGAATGCCGGTCAGCTCAAAGCGGCCCAGGGTCATGTTGTCTCCGGCCATTGGGCGTTCGCCCTGAAGCACGTGGATGGACACGGAAGGCTGGTTGTCCGCGGCTGTGGTAAAGGTCTGGCTCTTGCGGGCCGGAATGGTGGTATTGCGATCGATCAGCCTTGTCATGACGCCGCCCAGGGTTTCTATGCCCAGGGAAAGCGGGGTGACGTCCAGGAGCAGCACGTCCTTGACGTCACCGGCCAGGATGCCGCCTTGAATGGCCGCGCCCATGGCCACAACCTCATCGGGGTTGACCGAGCGGTTGGGCTCTTTGCCAAAGAATTCCGTGACCTTTTTCTGAACCAGGGGCATACGGGTCATGCCGCCGACCAGGATGACTTCGTCAATATCCACGGTTTTAAGGCCGGCGTCGGCCAAAGCTTTTTTACAGGGCTCAATGGTGCGATCCACCAGATCGCCCACCAGGGACTCCAGTTTGGCGCGGGAAAGCTTAACCATGAGGTGCTTGGGGCCGGTCTGGTCCGCGGTGATGAAAGGCAGGTTTATTTCCGCTTCCATGGAGGTGGACAGATCTTTTTTGGCTTTTTCCGCCGCTTCTTTCAGGCGTTGCAAGGCCATGCGATCCTTGGAAAGATCCACGGTGTTTTCCCGCTTGAATTCTTCCACCAGCCAGTTGATCACACGCTGGTCAAAGTCTTCGCCGCCAAGGAAGGTGTCGCCGTTGGTGGCGCGCACTTCCACGACGTTGTCGCCCACTTCCAGCACGGAAATATCAAAGGTGCCGCCGCCAAGGTCGAACACGGCGATTTTTTCGTTGGCCTTGCGGTCAAAGCCGTAGGCCAGGGAAGCGGCCGTGGGCTCGTTGATGATGCGCTTCACATCCAGTCCGGCTATACGGCCGGCGTCTTTGGTGGCCTGACGCTGGGCGTCGTTAAAGTAGGCGGGCACGGTGATCACGGCGTCAGTCACGGTTTCGCCCAGGTAGGCTTCAGCGTCGGCCTTAAGCTTGCCCAGAATCATGGCGGAAATTTCCGCCGGGCTGTATTCGCGTCCTTCTATTTTGACGGCCGCATCGCCGCCCTTGCCGGGCACAATGGCATAGGGGCTGTGCTCGTGCCAGCGCTTCACCTCCGGAGCATCCGCCCGGCGGCCCATCAGGCGCTTGATGGCGAACACGGTGCGCTCCGGATTGGTAACAGCCTGACGCTTGGCGATATCGCCAACCAGGCGGTCCTTATCCGTAAAGCCGACCACTGAGGGGGTGGTCCGCCCGCCTTCCGGGTTGGTGATGCATTTTGGATCCTTGCCTTCCATTACAAAGACGCAGGAGTTGGTGGTGCCTAAGTCTATGCCGATAATCTTGCCCATGTTTTTAATTCCTCCGAAAACAATTTAATTTTAGAGCGCTCAGCTTGTCATTTAACGGCTGGCGTGCCCCTCCTGTTGCGCGCTGGCTCCAGGCCATGCGGGGCACGGACTGGACTGGAACGTTTCAAAACAAGAACCGCTCCGGAAGCAATTTACATTAAAAATCCGAGCGCTCCGGCGTTGCGCAAGATAAGCTTGGCGCGTGGCAGCCCTTTGTTAGAGCGGATTAACATTGAAAAGTTCATCCACTCCGCAAAATTCTCCCGCGAATCCTTGCCGCGGCATTGTCGCAGGCGGGCACGCCCCGCCTGCGACAATGCCGAAGTGAAGATGCTCCAGCGTTAGCCCGCGGGTTCCTCCAAATAATAAAACACTTTTTAAGGCCGTCCAGATATTGATGACATTTTTGCCGCTTTTTTTTATGCTTGTGCATCAGCTAATGCTGAATAAGGCGGTGCCGGCGCGGGTGAAAAATGCCTGTCCGCCTGATTCCCTATGATTTTGCGGCGGGGAGAGGCGGGAATATATAAAATGTACTATATAATATTCCATGCCGTTACCCCCTTGAACAAAATATTAATTATAATATTATGATTTTAGGCAAAAGGAACCGACCCATCTAATGGCGAGAAAGCAACACACTCATTCGCGCCTGCCTCTGGCCTGGCTTCTGGGGCAGCGTGAGCTGGGGCGCATACCTCAGGAGCAGCGCCTGCGCTATGTGGCCTGCACCATAATTTGCGTCATCGCCACCTGCATGTTCGCCCTGATGCTCGCCATAAACATCATGGAGGAGAACCATTTTCTTATTCTGCCTCTGGGGGCGGCAACCCTGGCAGGGCTTTTGTCCTATGTGCAACTGCACTTTTTTCATAACCAGAAAATCGCGCTGTTCGGGATTTTCTCAGCCTTGTTTCTTCTCAGCGCCTATCTGGTCATCAGCGGCGGCATACCCTGGGGCAGCGTAATCTGGTTTTTCATTTACCCCAGCGCCATGATGTTTTGCATGGGCCTGCGCCTGGGCTCACTCGTCTTCCTGCCCTTTTTCGGGTGCATTATAATCCTTTTTTCCTGGCCGGTGCACGATCTTTTGCCTCTGCGCTATTCCGCCAGCTACCGTCTGCGCTACATAATCGCCTTGGCCGGCGCCTTTGCCTTTGCCTGGCTTTCCGAATACGTACGCGCCAAAGCCTATCAACGCCTGACCACCCTGACCGGCCAGTTGGAAACGCATGCTTTTACCGATTACCTTACCGGCCTGCGCAACCGGCGGGCCTTTTACGGGGAATTCGCACGGGTGCAGGCCGCTTTTACGCGCAACGGCAAACCTTTCAGCATTATTATGGCCGATCTTGACCACTTTAAAGCAATCAACGATCGCTACGGCCACCACTGCGGTGACGCCGTGCTTCAGCACGTGGCGGACATCATTTCATCTGGCCTGGAAAAAAACGATTCGCTGTTTCGCTGGGGAGGGGAGGAGTTTGTGATCATCCTGGACGGACGCCACGGCCAGGAAGCTTATGAAGCGGCCGAAAAGCTGCGCCGGGCCGTGGAGCGGGTCCCCTGCCCATACCTGGACGAGAAGGTGCATATAACTTTAAGCTTCGGCGTGCATGGCGGCACCGCCCTGCCGCCGGACGACCATATGGATCTGGTGGATCGGCTGCTTTATCTGGCCAAGGCGGCCGGGCGCAACAAGGTGGTGGGCGATGCCTGGCAGCCAGTCTGACTGGCGGCTCCGGCCGACGGGCGCCAGAGGCCTTAAACGGTTTCTCGCCCCCGTGGAGGACCGGCTTTTTGACCTGGCCGGCTGGGAGTCGCGTCTGGTTCCCACCTTTGTCTTCTGCCTGGTCTCCGCGGTCATGTGCTTCAGCCTGTCATTGCTCAACTTGTTTGAGCACCAGTACTTCCTGGTCGAAATACTCCTGTGCGTGACCGCGATCGCCTGCGTGAGCATAGGCTGGTTGTTTTTTACCAAGAAACCTTTTTTCCCGCTTATATTGACGGCCGGCACGCTTATGTGCCTTGGCTGGATCCTGATTTATACCGGCGGGGTCATGCGGGCCAGCATATTTTACTTTTTCTGGTTCCCCCCCATGCTCATGTTCACCATGGGGCCGCGCCTGGGCAGTTACGCTTTTCTGTTTTTTTACCTGACCATGCTGGTTCTTTTCTCCGATCCGGTCCAGCCATACCTGCAGTCCAGCTATGATCCCTACCTCAGGCTGCGTTACCTGATCGTGCTTTTCGCTTCTTACCTGTTCACCTGGCTTATGGAACTGGCCCTGAACAGCACGCAGAGGGAACTGCGCCGCACCGCCATGCGGCTTGAGCACTATGCGCTCACGGACCATCTGACCGGCCTGGGCAACCGCCGGGCTCTGCAGATGCATTTTGACCGTGAAAACGCGAAGTTTCTGCGCTCCGGCAAACAATTCTGCCTTCTGCTGGGGGATCTGGACAACTTCAAATGTATAAACGACACTTACGGGCACAAGGCTGGAGACGCGGTCCTGCGCCATGTGGCCAAGGTCATGAAGGACGCGCTCAAGCCGCATTACTCTCTGTTCCGCTGGGGCGGCGAGGAATTTTTGGCCCTGATGCCGGACACTAATTTGCCGGAAGCCCTGGAAATAGCGGAAAAATTGCGCCTGGCCGTGCAGGATACCGCCTGCCGGCACAAAGATCTGCTCCTCCCCATAACCATAAGCTTTGGCCTTAAAATGGTCACGGACGACCAAAACCTGGAAGACCACGTAAATACCGCGGATATTCGGCTTTATGCCGCAAAGGCGCGGGGGAAAAACTGCGTGTGTTGCCAGTCGGCTTGATCGCCTCTTAAATCAGAGCGAATTAGTTTGAGACGCCCAGTCCGGCGGTTAGCGGCAAAAGCCGCCGCCAAAGCAAATAGAAATTTTCAATGTCAATTTTTATCCGCAAGGAGTCACCAGCATGCCGCGCAAAGCCATCGCCTCCTCGCACGCCGCGCCGGTCGGCCCTTATTCCCATGCCGTGGATTCGCGGGGGACCATCTACGTATCCGGGCAAACCCCCATTGATCCGGCCACCGGCGGGCTTGTGCGGGGCGACATGGCGGCCCAGGCCAGACAATGCTTCGCCAATTTGTTCGCCGTGCTCAAGGCGGCCGGCCTTGACGCGGACGCGGTGGAAAAAGTCACGGTTTTTCTCACTGATATGAACGATTTTCAAACCATGAACGAAGTGTACAGGCAGCAGTTCAGCGAGCCTTTTCCAGCGCGCACGACCATCGGGGTCGCCGCGTTGCCGCTGAACGCCAGAATTGAAATAGAGTTGATTGCCCGCGGAAAATAGCCAGGGCAGAAATAAGGGAGACGTTTATGGGACTGTTAAAGGAATTCAGGGAGTTCGCCATAAAAGGCAATGCCGTGGACATGGCCGTGGGTATCGTTATCGGGGCCGCGTTCGGCAAAATTGTGGATTCCCTGGTAAAAGACATTCTTATGCCGCCCCTGGGCCTTTTACTGGGCAAGGTGGACTTTTCCAACTTGTTCCTGGTCATGCACGACGGCGCGCGGCCAGGCCCCTACGCCACACTGGAAGCGGCAAAGCAGGCCGGCGCGGTCACCCTGAACATGGGTGTTTTCGTCAATGTGCTGATCAGTTTTGTGATTGTCTCATTTGCCGTGTTCACCCTGGTCAAAGGCATCAACAAACTGCGCACCGCAGCCGACCCCAACGCCATGGCCGCCACCACCAAGGAATGCCCGTACTGCCTCAGCGTAATCCCTCTCAAAGCCACGCGCTGCCCGCACTGCACTTCTGAATTAATCTGAGGCTCCGCCCCAAACCCCGCCGGGGGCGATTGCCCCCGGCCTAAATGGGTTCCAAGAGGTTCACAGCCCCCTGGCTGGACGCTTGGGGGACGGAGCCCCCAACTAATTCAGGCAAACCTCCACTAAAAACGGGCCGGGGCGTTTTGCGGACTGGCGCAAAAGAGCGGCGAGGCGTTCCGGGTTGTCGGCCCGGGCCGCTTCCACGCCAAAGCCTTTGGCTATGTCTGTCCAGCCAAGATCCGGTCGGTCCAGGCTCATTATGTCCATGGCGGTTTTGCCGGCCCGCGCGCCGACGTTCTTCAGCTCATGCTGAAGGATGGCGTACTTGCGATTGGAAAAGATGAGCGTTGTGCAGTCAAGCTTTTCGCGGGCCTGGGTCCATAGGGCCTGAATCGTGTAAAGAGCGGAGCCGTCAGCCTGCAGGTTGACGACGCGCCGCCCCGGAGCCCCGATAGCCGCGCCTGTGGCCAACGGCAATCCCTCGCCTATGGCCCCGCCCATCAGGGCGAGGTGATCATGGGGCGCGGCATCAACCAGGGCCGCAAAAACCGGCTTGTGGCTGGTGACGCTTTCGTCAACGACGACAGCCTCTTCCGGCAAAAGGGCGGCAATGGTCCGGCCAATGGTCTCCAGGGTAAAAGGCGCGCCTGAGGATGGCGGGGCGGGCGGTTCGCGCTTTTCGCCGGGCCGTGGCGCCGCATTAAGGTCTTTGGCCAGAGCCAGAAGCGCCGCCTCGCAATCCTGCTCCGGCCGGGCCAGGACATGCACCTGAGCCGAAGGCGGATAAAGCCGTCCAGGCTGACCAGGATAAGCGAAAAAGCCAACCGGCGCCTTGGCCCCCACCAGGAGGATCTGCTCAAAGGAGGCAAGCGCGGCAATGGCCTTAGGCGCCACATAAGGCATGCAGGTTATGGACGGCAGACCCCGGCCGCGCCGCAGGCGGGTGTTGAACCCTTCGGCCATGATCCGCGCTCCGGTGCCGGCCGCAATGCCGGCCGCGGTATTCAGGCCGGATTCGCGCAAGGCCCGGCCGGCCAGGAGCAGCAGGGTGCTTTTGCCGTTGCGCAACATGGCGGCGGCATGCTCAAGGGCATGAGAATCAAATGGCGGATGCGCGGGCGAGGGCAACGGGCTTGCCACAATGCCGCCGGGGCTCCAACTCACGTCAGCGGGCAGAATAAGAGTGGCGATTTGCCCCGGCGGGGTCAACGCGGCCTGCACGGCCTGGGCGGCATCGTGACCTAAGGATTCCGCATTCTGGCTGGTTCTGACCCAGTGGGACACTGGACGGGCAAAACCTTCCGTATCCGCCGTCAGTGGCGGATCCAACGGGCGCTGGCGCGTGGCCTGATCCCCCACGATATTGACGAGCGGCACGCCCGCCCGCCTGGCGTTGTGCAGATTGGCCAGGGCGTTGCCAAGGCCGGGTCCGCAGTGCAAAAGAGTCATGGCCGGAAAATCGCGCATGCGGGCGTAACCGTCGGCCGCACCGCTGGCCACGCCCTCAAACAAGGTCAGCACGCAGCGGATGCCCGGCTCTTGGTCAAGGGCGGCCACAAAGTGCATCTCGCTGGTGCCCGGGTTGGTGAAGCAGGTATCCAGACCACAGGCCAGAAGGGTACGCGTCAGGCTTTCCGCTCCGTTCATAACGACCTCCTCGTTCCTTCACTAGCGCCGCGTCAAGCGCGCTAGCAAATATCCTCCAGGCACTTGCCGCCAGTGGACATGCCCCAGATCAGAATGGGCAGTACGGGCACGAGCAACATGATTGACGTGATGGTGAACACGCCGGAAAATCCGTAGGCGGCATTGAGCGCCGGAACCATGGCCATCATTGCGGATACGGAAAAACGCCCCACCCCGTTGTGGAAACCGGTGGCCGTATTGCGCATTCTGGTGGGATAGGATTCCGCAGTGTAGGAAAACAATGTGAAGCTGCTGGACATAGTCATGACGCTTAAAAAGAACCCGAATCCAGCTATGGCCGCAAGGCCGTCTAATTGGCCGAATATGAACGCCAGTACGGCGCAGCCGAAATAGAGCAGCGCAAGCGGCTTCTTGCGCCCGCCCAGGTCTGATACCAGCGAAGATAAATAACACCCCACAGGCACGCCTATGCTGACTATGGTGGAAACGGTCAACGTGTCTTCAATGGTAAAGCCCTTGGCTTTCTGGAACAAGGTGGGCGCGAAGTTGGTGAACACAAACTGGGCCGGCACGGTGAGCATAAAAGTGAATATGAGCAGCAGGGTTCTCTTAAGGTAAGGCGGGCGAAACATACCGCCGAGCACATGAAAGAAATTTTCCCGTGGCGATGCGTTTTTGGCCGCGTCGGAAAGATCGATGTCCCGGCCGGTGATGCTTTTGATCATCGCTTCCGCTTCTTCCAGGCGTTGTTTGCTTACCAGCCAGCGGGGCGATTCTTTAAGGTGCCTGAGCCCCAGCACAAAGCCGATCAATCCCAGGCCGCCGAAGTAAAAAATATAGCGCCAGGCGTCCGGCGACGTTGGAATAATCATCCGGCACAGCGCTCCAACCACAGGCACCGCGGAAAAACCCACCGCGGCCACCAGCCCCTGCCACTTGCCCCGGCTTTCCGCCGGGGCCATTTCAGCTATGTAGGTCTGGGAAGTGACCATCAGGCAGAACACGCCGAACCCGGTCAGGGAGCGGAGGAGCAAAAACAAATGGAAATTGTCCACCAGGCCGTTCAGGACCGATGCCGCCGAAAAGACGGCAATGGCGGCCAGAAAGGTCTTTCGGCGTCCAATGAAGTCAGAGATTACACCGCCGACCAGACCGCCGATGGTCATGGCCACAAAGTAGCAGGAATTGATGTAGCCCACCTGCTCCACAGTCAACCGCCCGGTGGAAACCAGCTCCGGCGCGATAAAGCCGAAGTTCCAGTTGTCCATCTGCTCAAACAGGTACGCCAGCATAATCAGAAAAAATACCAGCCGATGCTCGCGGCAAACCGGCAGACCGTCAAAATAGTTATTTTTCACCCTTTGATTGGCGGCGCTTGCCGCAATGAGCGCGTTCATAAAAACTCCCTTCACTTTCTCCAAAACATGATCCGACATATTTATCTTGTGAAACATGACCTCTGTGGCCCTTCAAGCTTGAAATGCCACAGCCGCAATCCAATGCGGCAATGTTCAATTAATCACAAATAGAAATTTTGACAATACACGAAAATAATATTGCTCCAAAATGCCCTTATAGTTGACAGACTATAATGCATGAAAACAGTTTATAACAAAAGGCGGAGGCCCATGCCGGCCGCCGCCTCTGTTTGATGGCGCCCCCGAAAAATAGGGGTGCTAAAGACACACTGCAGATAGTGCTACTTAAGTCTTTCCATAACCTGGCGCAATTCCTGGGCCATACGGGAAAGATCCTGCACCGCCGCCGAGGACTGGACCATGCCGTCAGTGGTTTCGCCAACCACGTGGCTGATTTCTTCGATAGAGCGATTAATTTCCTCGGAAGTGGCGCTCTGTTCTTCCGCGGCAGTGGCTATGGAAGCCACAACAGCGGAGTTGGCCGCCGCGAGATCCACGATTTCCTTCAGGGCCGCGCCGGAAGAGTTGGCCAGATCAGTGGCCTCGCTGATGCTCTTGACCGCGCTGCTCACTTCGCTGATGTTGCTCTTGGCGGAATTCTGGATGGCGCTGATATTGGCGCCCACTTCCTGAGTGGCGACCATGGTTTTTTCCGCCAGCTTGCGCACTTCGTCGGCCACAACCGCGAACCCGCGTCCGGCTTCGCCGGCCCGGGCCGCTTCAATAGCCGCGTTCAGGGCCAGCAGGTTGGTCTGGTCCGCTATGTCGGAAATTACGTTCATCACCCCGCCTATGGATTCCGCCTGCTTGCCGAGCTCCTGCATATTGTCCTGCAAAGTCACGGCCACCGTATTCACCTGGTTGATGGAATGCACCACCTTGTTCACCAGGCCGGCGCCGCCTTCCGCCTTGTGCCTGGTGCCTTCGCTCTGTTCCGAAGCCTGCCCGGCGCTGCGGGCCACTTCCAGCACCGTGGCGTTCATTTCGGTCATGGCGCTGGCCGTGGATTCCACGCGGGAACGCTGGAGCTCAGCGCCGCGGGAAATCTGCTCCACCTGGGCGGCCAGTTCCTCGGAGGCCGCAGCCACGCGATCCGAAATTTCCGAAGCTTCGGCCGCGACTTTGAGCACCATGTTCTGGCGATCTTTAATATCCGTAAGGTCGGTAAGGATTTCAACGTAGCCCACAACCTCATGCTTCAGGTTATGCAGAGGGAAGGCGGCCACGGAAACCTCCATATTCTTGCCCCTCACCTTGATAGTGGTCTCGCCGCTGTGCGGGGCGTTTTTGGACATGGCGCAGGCGCCGTAGCAGTCCTTGCCGCCGCATTCCTTGGCATTAAGATGGCCGCGGCACTGTTCCTTGGTGTAATTGCCCCCCAAGGCGGCCTGGGCGATCTGGTTCAGGAAGATAATGGAGTTGTCCTTGTCGCAGGCCATAACCGGAAGGGACAAAGCGTCCAGAAGGCCGGTATAGGCGTCGCCCACTACGTTGATGCCTCTGGACAAGATGGCGAAAGAACCATGGAAAGTTTTTTCATCCAGCCGGTCGCGCAGATGGCCGGAGGAAATTTTATCCGCCAGAGCATTGGCCTGGTTGATTACTGAATCCAGAACCCTGGGTATTTCGCGCATGGAGTCGATCATCGCGCCTATCTCGCCTTTTTCGCGCACCTTGACTGTGTAGCTGAAATCCCCTTTGGCCACGGCGCCGGCAAATCCGGCCAGGTTATTCAGCACACGTATCAGTCCGATGATGATATACGCGGCAATAAGCACACCCAAAAGCACCCCGGCCACGCAGGCGATCATAAGAATGCTCTGGGCTTTGGCGGTGTCCGCCTGGATCTCTTCAGACATTTTGGCTGTTTGGACGTCCACGGATTTGTTCAAAGCATTCGCTATGGCCGTGCTTTTTTGGAGAATGCCGGATATATCGCTGAGATTTTTCTGCAGGTCGGAGGCATTTTTGGTCATAACTTCAAAAGCTTTGCCTGATTCGTCAAGGGCTTTCAGAACATCCGCGTAAGCTTGCCGGCCGGCGTCCGTCCGGATGAGCGGTTCCAGCTTGTGAACAAGATCGCCTAAAGCGCCCGCGTAGCCTTTCACTTTTGCCGCATCCTCCGCGACCTTGGTCTGCGCGAAGCGGCTGACTCCGGAACGCGCGGCTGCCAGTTGCTCCAGAGCCTGTGCGGACGCATAGACCAGGGCGGGGTTGTCAACCTCCATGGCCTGATGGGCTATGGCCAGGAGTTTGCTCCCTAAAGCCCGGTTGGACGGTTGCATGACTTCTTCGTACTGCTTGATGACTTCGGAATTGGCGGCATACACTTTTTCGCGCACAACCTTGAGAGATTGGGCAAATTCACGCAGTTCCCGCAGCCTGGCCACGCGCTCCGGCAGTTTCACCAGTGTGTCGGCAGTATCCAGTTCGTTAAATGTAGTGTTAAGGGCCGCGGCGGCATTATCCATGTTTTCTTTTGTGCCCTTGTCGAGATATTGATACACTTCGGACTCGAACAAGTTGAGCGAGGAATCCAGATCGCTCAAGTTCGTGTTAAAGCTGGCTATCCGGTTATATTCACGAAAATCCGAAACTGTGGCCTGAAGATCGTTGTAGCCGACCCAGGAGACTCCTCCCAGCAGGATCACCATCAATAAAAAGCCAATGATAATTTTTATTTTGGTTGTCATGGAAATACCCCTGGAATAGGTTAAGGTATATTGATTATATTATTATAAAATAACACCAGAAGGCGCTTATGCTGGTGCAATTAAATTATAATATCTAATCAATATGCCAAAATAAACCAATTGAAAATAAAAAAATATGCCATTGCAATAATTTTTTAGCGGCCAGCAAGCGGTTTTTTACGGACTCCCACCATCGGTACGGGCGCGCATCCGCACAAAGAGTTCTTTCACGCGGCCCGCTTTTTTGCTACCTTGCCCCAAAAATTTACTGGAGCCTCTTACATGGAAATACGCTTCCAACATCAGGGCGGCGGCGCCTGGCAGACCGACTGCGCCCTGGTCTTCGCCTTTGAAAACGAGGATGCTCTGACTCTGGCCCCGGAACTGCGAAAAACCGCGCCATGGCTTGCCTTAAGCCCGGCCCTGCGGGATTTTGACGCTAAAGTGGACGAAAACCTTCTTGTCCATGGTCCGGCTGAACTTCCTATCCCCAGAATTTTACTGATCGGGCTGGGCAAACGGGAGAAATTCAGTCCGGCGGTTTTGCGCCGGGCCGCGGCCCAGGCCATGAAAGCCTGCCGGGAGCGCAAAGTGGAGCACCCGGCCCTGCCGGCGGAAACGTTGGACGGCCTGGCCCAGCCGGACAACCAGGTTTTTTTGCTGGAAGAGGCTGTCATGGGCGCTTTGCAGGGTCTGTACCGCTGCCTGGACTGGCTGGGGCCGGAAAAGACGGCCAAATTGCCAAAAGATCCGCAAGCACTGAGCATTTTATGTATCGGCAATGCCGTACCGGACTTTATAAAAAACGCGGCGAAAAAATCCGAAGCCGTTTATCAGGGCCTGGTCCTGGCCAGGAATCTGGTCAACGGCCCTCCGAACCAGATAACCCCGTCTCGTCTGGCGGAAGAGGCCCTGGCCCTGGCCGGGCGCTACGGCTTTGCCTGCCGGGTTATGGGGCCGGAAGAAATCCGCGGCTTGGGCATGGGCGCGTTTTGGGCCGTGGCCAGAGGGTCCAGAGAAGAGCCGCGTTTCATTATTCTGGAACACGCCCCAAAAGGCCGGGAGACTGATGCGCCGCTGATCTTCGTGGGCAAGGGCATCACCTTTGACACTGGCGGCATTTCTCTGAAGCCGGCGGCCAAGATGCACGAAATGAAGGGCGACATGGCCGGGGCGGCGGCGGTTCTTGGTCTGTTTGAAGCTTTAGGCCGCCGGCCGGCAAATCCGCCGGAGCGGCGAGTGATCGGGCTTATTCCCAGCACAGAGAACATGCCCGGCGGCGGAGCCACCCGCCCGGGCGACATTGTCCAGACCCTAGGCGGCAAAAGCGTGGAGATCCTCAACACCGACGCCGAAGGCCGCCTGATCCTCTGCGACGCCCTGAGCTACGCGCAACAGCACTGGCAACCGGCCTTCATGGTGGATATCGCCACGCTGACAGGGGCCTGCGTAGTGGCCCTGGGCACTGGCGCGGCCGGCCTGTTCTGCCCGGACGAAGTCCTGGCTCTGCAAATGCGGGCGCTGGGCGAACGGCTCGGCGAACGCTTCTGGCCCATGCCCCTGTGGGAAGACTATCTTGACAACCTGAAAAGCGATGTGGCCGATCTGGCCAACGTGGGCCCGCGCGAAGGCGGAGCGGTGAACGCGGCCCTGTTCCTGAAGGAATTCGTGGCTGAAGGCAAATTGTGGGCGCACCTGGATATAGCCGGCCCCGGCTACGCGGAAAAAGCCACGCCGCTCTGCCCGGTGGGCGGAAGCGGCTTTGGGCTGCGCACCATGTTCGCTCTGGCCACGGACAATCAGTTGGATTTGCAGACCACCGGCAACAGCCAGACACGGGGCGCATAAGTCCCTTGACAGTCTCCCAGGCCTTGGGCTATTAAACGCGTCTCACGCGTGGGCAGAATCTGCCGCGCGTTCCGGAGAGGTGTCCGAGCTGGCCGAAGGAGCTCGCCTGCTAAGTGAGTATACGGGCTTAAACCTGTATCCAGGGTTCAAATCCCTGCCTCTCCGCCAGACTTTAATAAACCCGCCGAGTTACAGCAATGTAGCCGGCGGGTTTTCGTTATGGAGTCGAAGAGGGATTTGAGGGTATGCGCGGAAAGAATATAACGGACAACATACTTTGCTTAAAACGGCGCTTTGGCCTTCTCCTTTTTTTCGATTGGCCTCACTGTTGACTTGGTACCTCATTGTACTTGCTGGAGCATCTACACCACCCATATTTTCTTTGAAAACTTTCGATAGCTACCCCACCAAACCGTCTTGCCAAAATGAATGGCATCTGTTTATGTAAAAAAAACGGCAGGAGGTGCTTCTCCTGCCGTACTTAAGCCGTAGATGTGGGAGTTATGCGATGACTCACTTTGGCTTAAGGCTAATGCGTAGTAGTGCTTCTCTTTTGCGGGGGAGGCACTACGCGTTTTTGTGTGGGTGCTTTGCCAGCTGCCTAATGATACTAATCAAAAGGCAAATCTGGCATAAGTCGTATGGGTACAATGACAAACTTAGATGTATTTCCATACTGAGCTCCTTCATGTTGTCCCTATGTCATCGCAGATGTTGGTATAATAGTTGAATCTGGGTGGGTTCGATTAAAACCACCAGCACTTAAGTCAATATCCTTTGTTTTTAGCATGTTATATAGTTCGTCGTTTTGGAGCTTCCTATCATTTTTTATTTTTTCAATGACCAGATGAGGATTAAGAATCAAAACAAAAGAAAATTCGTGGTCAGCTCTAGCTGCCTCAATAAATCCCCATTTCTGTAAAAGCCGCATCCTTTTTTTCCAAGTAGTGACCGCACGCTCTCCAGAAAAACCAGATTCCAGGGCTAATGCCTTTTCATTCCTTATCTGCACGAAAGCTCCATCCCAAGCCTGACACCACAAAGCCAGATAGGTTGAGGACATCGGTTGACCACTTTCCAGGCTGTCCATGAGCACCATCATAATTGGCATTGTTTTGGGAAGAGTTGTGAACCCCTTATGTGTATTGCGAGCCCATAACTCCTTTTGGTCCACATTAGGAAAAAACTCCTTGAGCTTAGCTTCTTCTTTTCCCTTAATGATTTTTTTTTGTATCGCCGTTTTAGCCATCATGTTCTCCTTTGTTTGGATTATAGCAAAAAAATCTTTATTTTCAAGTAGTTATGCAGAAAAACTCATTGCCATTGAAGGCAAGGCAAACCTCTATTAATCATTAAATTGAAATAAAAAAATAAACTCAGAATGTCAATTGAATTTTCTAGATTTTAATTTTTTTAATAACCCATAATTTTAATTGCTATTTCTTGCGAACTCTGCATTACTCGCTTAGTTATTTTAGTTATTTTGTTGCTCTTTGTCCTCGTTAAGTCCTCAGGAAAATTTTTAAGCTTGAAGGCTTGGAGCTGGAACCACCCGATTTGATAGAGCCTGCTGTCCAAGTTCCATCACCTTGACTCCTGACCATATTATGTCTAAATTCAGTTATGCTAATTTATGACCACAGGAGCTCCCTATGCGACTCAGCCAAGACATCAAGCCTATCAGTTTTGTGAAGGCCCACAGCGCCCAAGTGCTGGAGCAGGTAAACACCTCCGGCCCGATGGTTATCACCCAAAACGGAGAAGCGGCTGCCGTGCTTATGGGTGTGCGCGACTACGAGCAACTTACTGAAAGTCTGGCCTTGCTGAAAATCCTTTCGATGGGCAAGAAAAGTATTGAGGAAGGCAAGTGCTCGCCAGCGCATGAGGTCTTTGCCCGCTTACGTGCCCGCCGTACTGAAGTCGCTCAAGAGGTCGGTAAAAATGGCAACATTTGAGGTTGTCGTCTCGAAAGAGGCAGAAGAGGACCTTGATTCCATTTACCGCTACATCGTCCGGTCTGACGGCGTGACGCAGGCCAATGCTGTTGAAGACCGCCTGATTGAGGGGATTTTGTCTCTGGAAAAGATTCCGGCCCGAGGTAAATGCCCGCCGGAAATGCTGAATCTTGGCGTCACCAATTACCGGGAGATTCAGGTGCTGCCCTGGCGTATCTTTTACGACATTGAACAAAACAAGGTCGGGGTTGTGGCCGTCATCGACGGTAGGCGAAACGTGGCGGAACTTTTACAGCGGCGCTTGTTCCAGTAGTGCTGGCCTGTATCTCCCACATGTCTCAACCTTGAAGAAAAGTAATCCTGCCCCCCCAAGCGACTCTATTCCTTCACCTTGACATAATGTCAAAAAATAATATCATACACACATGAAAGCCAAGCATCAAAAAACGCTGCAATTGCTTTTTTAGCGTCTGGTAAGCGGTGGTATCCGCTGGACAGATATTGAAGCTCTCTTTCAGGCGCTTGGTGCGGAGATATCCGAAGCGGAGGGGTCGCGTGTCTGCGTCAGGTTGTTCAATGACAGGCGGGTGTTTCACCGCCCGCATCCCTTACCGGACACGGATAAAGGCGCAGTGGCGAGTATTCGCAAATGGTTGGAAACCAATGGGGTGAAGCCATGAGAAATGTGATGGAATTTGAAGGCGGCTACAAGGCCGTCATTACATATGACCCGGAAATTGAAATGTTCCGTGGAGAGTTCGTCGGCCTTAACGGCAGCGCGGACTTTTATGCCAAGGATGCGGAGTCCTTGAAACGGGAAGGAAAAATCTCTTTGGAAGTGTTCTTGCGTATGTGTAAGGAAGATGGCGTACCGGCCAAAAAGCCACAGGGTAAGTTCGCCCTTCGGCTTGATCCTGAAACCTATTATGATGCCAGTGTTGCCGCTGCTGCTAAGGGCGTCAGCCTGAATCAGTGGATTGCTCAAACGGTGCGGGAAGCGGCACGGGGATAACCGGCGAATTACTGCTGAGCACCTCCGTGCATAACATCCCCCGGTCAAAAGATGCCCCCCTTCGCACCATGTCCTCAAATGCAGTAATACCAACTTGTTTCAGCGGCACCGCATCCGCGAAATCAGGCTCGAACCGCCTGCTCAGTGAGTATACGGGCTTAAACCTGTCGCCAGGGTTGGTAATCCCCCCGCTCAGTAATAAAAATCCGCCGTGTTTCAGAAATGTAGCCCGGCGGGTTTTCAGTGTGGGGGAGGGGGTCTGTGTGATAACAAAATAGTTGCGCAACAGACGTTACATTACTTTAAACCACGAGGTTACTATGCTTACTGAAAAATTCCATGATGAGGTCATTGCACAATGGCCTCTGGCAACTGCGTAGCAGGTGCTCGCAAGCGAACAGCGCAGCGTGCCTTTCTCTTTAACTTCACTGGATAAGAAAATGTATCGTTTTATCTTGCTGAAAAATAAGACATAATTTTCCAACAAGCTTTCAAAATCCGCTACGAATTTTGAAA
>JAVBSC010000008.1:0-8881 GCA_031547305.1 Desulfovibrionaceae bacterium | reverse complement strand
TTTTTGCAAAGCGGTGGGATTTGTGCTAAAAGGCGGGAAAATCAGCGGCAATGGGGTCCGGCATATGCGCGGGAAGATCGGTGGCTTTTTTCTGGGTGTCGTTCTGGCGGCCTGTTCTTGCCCGGCTTTGTGGGCGGCCGGCAGTGATGAGATTTACCCCGGCTTTTCCCTGCACAAGCAAGAAAGCGGCTCCGGCCCGACGCTGCTGGTAATCGGCGGCATTCAGGGCGACGAGCCGGGGGGGTTTTCCGCGGCCTCTCTGCTGGTTACGCATTACAAAATCAACAAGGGCAGCCTATGGGTGGTTCCCAATTTGAATTTTCCCAGCATAGCCTGCCGCAACCGCGGCCTGCACGGCGACATGAACCGCAAGTTCGCGGCCATCAAGATGACTGACCCGGAATACGACACGGTCACCCGCATCAAGGAAATAATCCTGGACCGCCAGGTGGATTTGGTGCTTAATCTGCACGACGGCAGCGGATTTTATCGCGCCAAACATGAAAACGCGTTGTATAATCCGCAACGCTGGGGCCAGAGCCTGATTATCGATCAGGAGGAGGTGGACGCCCCGCGCTATGGCCAGCTTAACAAGCTGGGCGAAAAAGTTTGCGCGGACGTCAACAAACGGCTCTTGAACAAGCGGCACGGCTACACCATAAAAAACACTCGGACGCGCGGCAATGACCACGAAATGGAACGGAGTCTGAGCTACTTTGCCGTGTGCAACCAGAAAGCCGCCTTCGGCGTGGAAGCCAGCAAGGAGCTTTCGCCGGAGATCCGCAGCTACTACCACATTCTGGTTCTGGAATCCTTCATGCGCCAGCTCGGCCTGGAATTCACCCGCAAGTTCTCCCTGGATCCGGCTGGAGTCATGACCGCTCTGAACAAGGATCTGACCATGCGGCTGTACGGTAACCGCCTGGTGCTGCCCCTGGAGAACTCCCGCGCCTCCCTTGGCATTGTGCCGGTGAAGCGGGACAATGCCCTGCATCAGGCCCCCAGCAATCCCTTGCTGGCGGTGGTACGCTCCAGCGACAACTGGCGGGTGATCTACGGCAACCGCACCCTGACCCGACTAATCCCGCAGTATATGGATTTTGACGATTCAGAGCCGGAAGTGGAATTTCTGGTGGACGGCAGACCGGCAAAGGCCCGTATCGGCGAAATAGTCAGGGTTAAAAAGGAATTCCTGGTCAAGAGCCAGGACGGATACCGGGTCAATGCCATCGGCGCGGTCAAGGAGCGGAACGGCAGCGAGTGTAACGTGCCCCTGCGCCTGGACGACTTTGCCCCACGCTTTTCTCTGGATAACGAAGGTACGATTTACCGCGTGGAGTTTTACAAGGACAAGGCTTTTACCGGCATGATCCTGGTGAATTTCGGCAATTCCAAGCCCGCGCCGTACAAGATGCCCCTGACCGCCACTACCGGGGCGGAATCAAATTTGGGCAGGTAGGCCGGCCGCATAAGTAAATCAACATCCTAAAGGTTATTTATGAATCTCTGCCCGCTTCTTCTGGAGACCATTTATGTGCCCCGCGCCTGGGGAGGCCTTGAGCTGCTGCGTTCTTTCCACCCGGATATGCCGGCGGGAAAAATTGGCGAGAGTTGGGACATCGCCAGTTATCCCACGGCGGACTGCCGCATGCTCAGCGGCCCCATGAAGGGGCTGCCTCTCTCCGCGCTTTTGGCGGAGCAGGGTCGGCAGGTTTTGGGGAGGCCCTGGAAGTCTTTTAACGATTTCCCTTTGCTCCTGAAATTTTTGGCTCCTCTGCGGGATCTGCCCTTGCAGGCGCACCCGGCGGACGAATATGCCCGCAGGGTGGAAGGCCAGAACGGCAAGACGGAGTGCTGGCTGATTCTGGATTGCCGTCCTGGGGCGGAATTGTGGTTGGGTTTGAAGAACGTGCGCGACAAGGCGCACCTGGCGGAAATATTCGCGGCCGGAACTTTGCAGGCCCATACGCAACGCGTGCCGGTGCGGACCGGGGATGTGTTTTTTGTCCCGGCCGGCATAGTGCACGGCCTGGGAGCGAACATACTCGTTTACGAGGTGCAGCAAAATTCCGACGTGACTTACCGCCTGGATGACTTCGGCCTGAACCTGGATACCCCGGAAGCGCGCAAGGTCCACCTGGACAGGGCGCTGGAGGTGATCGATCTGGAAGCCAACCTGGCTCCGGCCGGAGCGGCGGCCAGTTGGGGCAACGGCGACGGCACGGCGGATTTCTCCCCTTATTTCGGCTTTGAACTGAAGACCCTGGGGGCGGGCGTTGAATGGAACGTGCCAAAAACCGGCCTGTGCCGGGGGCTGACCATTCTGGACGGCAACGGGCGAATCCGTTCCGGCGAGTTTCAATCTCCGCTGGCCAAGGGCCAGTCCTGGCTCATTCCGGCCGCGCTGCCGGAAGTGTTCCTGCAAGGGCCGGTCAAGGGGCTGGTTACGTTTTTCCCTGAATGAGTTTTATTGGAGGCCGAGCTTTTTTGCCAGCAACTCGTTGACCAGGGCCGGATTGGCCTGTCCTTTGGTTTTGCGCATGACCTGCCCCACCAGAAAGGCCAGGAGTTTTTTTTCGCCCGCCCGGCAGCGCTCGGCTTCGGCCGGGTTTTCCGTCACAGCCGCCTCCACGGCCGCGTCTATGGCTCCAGTATCGGAAATCTGGGCCAGGCCTTTGGATTTGACCAGAGTTTCCGGGTCGCCGTTCCGCTCGAACAACTCCGCAAAAACATCATGGGCGATTTTGGCGCTGATCAGCCCGGAATCCACAATGGACGCCAACTTGGCCAGGCCTTCCGGCTTCAGGGCGCAGGCGTCAAGTCCGACCACGCGCTGGTTCAGTTCGCGCATAAGTTCGCCGCGCATCAGGTTGGCGATTTTTTTCGGCTGCGGGTAGGCCTTTACGGCCTGTTCAAAATAGTCGGCCAGTTCCCGCTCCGCGGTCAGCAAATCCGCATCCTGCTCCGGCAACCGGTACTCGCCGATAAAGCGGGCCAGCCGCGCGGCCGGCAGTTCCGGCAGGTTTTGGCGCAGACCTTCCAGAAACTCCGGGGGCACATGCACGGGCGGCAGGTCCGGGTTGGGGAAGTAGCGGTAGTCTTCCGCATGCTCCTTGCCGCGCATGGCCAGGGTGATGTTTTTTACGGAATCGTAGAGCCGGGTTTCCTGATACAGCGGTTCGCCGTCATCCAGGCAGTCCCTGTGCCGGGAGATTTCATACTCGATGGCCCGTTGCACGTTGCGGAAGGAGTTAAGGTTTTTGATTTCCGAACGCACCCCGAAACAGCTTTCCCCTTTGGGACGCAGGGAGACGTTGGCGTCGCAGCGCAGGCTGCCTTCCTCCATGTTGCCGTCGCAGACGTCCAGGTAGACCAGGATGGCGCGCAGGGCGCGCAAATAGGCCACCGCCTCCTCCGGGCCGCGCAGGTCCGGTTCGCTGACGATTTCTATGAGCGGCATGCCGCCACGGTTCAAATCCACCAGACTCTTATCCGCCCCGGCGTGGATGCTTTTACCCGCGTCGTCCTCAATATGGATGCGATTCAGGCGGATTTTCTTTTTCCGCCCGTCAACAGTTATCTCTACCTCGCCGCCCTGGCAGATGGGCGGGGAAAACTGCGATGTCTGGTAGCCGGCCGGCAGATCCGGGTAAAAATAGCTCTTGCGCGCGAAAATGGAGTATTCGTTGACCGTGCAGCCCAGGGCCAGGCCGGCCTTGGCGGCCAGTTCCACAGCTTTGGCGTTAAGCACCGGCAGGGCGCCGGGCATGGCTGCGCAGCCGGGGCAGATGTTTTCGTTGGGGCCGCTCCGCACGGAAGTGGAGCAAGAACAGAACAGCTTGCTTTGCGTTTTGAGCCTGGCATGCACTTCCAGGCCGATGACCGTTTCGTAGGAACCCATGTCCTATCTCCCCCCGTACAGTTGCGGATTCAGCTTGGGATCGTTGTACATTTTGAACTGGCGATAAATTTTGGGAACCTTTGCTCCCCTCTCGTAATCAGCCAGCAGATCCATGAGCGCCCGCCCCAGATCCCCGCGCTGTTCCTCCAGCACGGCCAGCTTGGCCGCGCAGGACCGCACGTGCTCCGGCCCGGCCTCAGACCGGCCGGCCTGTTCGCGCATATGAAAAATTTTCAGAGCCATAATGGACAAGCGGTCCAGAATCATGGCCGGGGATTCGGAATTCAGGCGCGCGGGCGCGGCCTTCGGCAAAAGCGGATTAACCATCCGGACCAATTCGGCGTCCACTTTTTCCATGGCGTCGTTCCTGGCCTGGTTCAGGCCGTCAATACGGCGCTTGCAGGCGGCAATCGCGGCATCGTCCACATCCTTGCGCCGGGCCTCGTCCTCCACGTGCCAGAGCCGGAAGTTGCACAAATGCTCATGCAGCACGAGATCAGCCAACCCAGCCCCTTCCGTTCTTTCCGGCTCCAGCTCGTGCCACCTGGCCACCGTCTCGCTCTGGGTCTTCAGGCATTCGGCCAGCAAATCTTTTATCTGTTTGAAATCAAGCATTATATACCCTGATTATGAGGATTGCTTCTGTTCCGTCAGGGGATCCGCCCCCTGAGCCACGCTTGGGCCAACGGCCCCAGGCTTCATCTATGGGCCGCGCTTCCATGCGCCTTGCCAATGGGCTTATGGCCGAATCGTCGAATCAAAATATTTGCCAACGCCGTATTCGCGGCGGCGCAGGAATTTTTCCGGAGCTGGTCCGATGATCTGCATTTCCGGGTGTTTTTCCTGCATGCTCAGGGCGATGTGCATTTCTTTGGTGCAGCCGGTGGAGAAGGTGGCGTCCTTGCCGGACCAGACCGAGGGAACTTTGCGCCCCAGCAGGGTGAAGCCGGTTTCCACGTCTTCCACGGTCTGGAAGCGCCAGACGTCTAAAAGGCCGCTGCGCTGGACTTTTTCCCACATGAACATCAGGTCGTCCGCATCCATGCCTTCTTCAAAATGTTCGGCCGGGTTGATGATGAAGGTGTTTTCCAGCTTGTCGCGCAAGTTGCGGACAAAGGCGTTCACCAGGCTCACGGCGGTTTTGGTCTGGCCCGGAATGGAGCCGATGACGGCGGAGTAGAACATGACGGTCTTGCCCTGGCGCCTGGCTTCGCGCATTTGGGCGATGATCTCGTCCGCGGCCAGGGTCAGGTATTTTTCCGGAAACTGGCGCGCCCAGGCGGCCTTGGGCCGGCATTGCAGCCGGAATTCTCCGTCTTCCGCGCGCCAGAAGCACAAAATATCCCTGGTCAGCTCGTGCGAGCTGTTCAGGAGCACGCCGGCGTTGCGCCGGCCTTTGGCAATGACCAGGTCGCATTCCTTCCAGGCGCGGGCAAAGGTTACGCTGACCCGGTACAGGTTGAGCTGTTCGGAAGTGCCGTCGCTTATAACCACCAGGCGGTGCTCCCGCAGATGCTGGAGCAGTTCATTTTTGGGGACGCTGTTGTTTTCCAGCACGAACACGCCTTCAAATTCCTTTTGCAGCGCCGGGTCTTCCCGCAGGTCCCAGATGTTCTGGTTGTCGAAGTAAAAGCCTTCCTTAAGGGCCAGGATGACCTGATGCCCCTGGCGCAACAGGGAACGGAGGATGGCGATGTCAAAAATGAAGCCGCCGGCCACATCCGGAATATACAGTATTTTTTTGCCTTCTCCATTGTCCGGCGCAAAAACCAGACGCAGGCATTCGCAGTAATCGCAGGGCTTGTGGATTTCTTCCTCAATGCTCAGGGGTGAAAGTTCCGTCTGCCAGACTTGCGTGAAGGTGGCCAGCCGGAAGAGGCGGCGCAGTTCCGCGAAGTCCAGCTCCAGGCGCAGGTCCTGCATGTCGCCTCCGCAGGCGCTTATGTCCGGGCAGCGGTATAGGGATTTTTGCACCGTATCGCTCTGCAGCACCCTGGCCGCCTTGGCGTTGGATTGGCGCTTGCGCTTGCTGAAGGGATCCAGATTGCCGGTCTGGGTGAGCACTATGCCCACCAGGCGTTTGACGATGCGCGAGGGCAGAACC
The DNA here is from genome assembly GCA_031547305.1 of Desulfovibrionaceae bacterium. Lineage (GTDB taxonomy): Bacteria > Desulfobacterota > Desulfovibrionia > Desulfovibrionales > Desulfovibrionaceae > JAVBSC01. The sequence goes on along the minus strand of JAVBSC010000008.1, from coordinate 2,876 downwards.
AGCCGCGAAGCCAGGTATAGTTGCAGGCGGTAGCGGCAGAGATTGAGAATGCGCTTGCGGGTGGAGCGATCCAGGTCGAATTCGTTGACCAGCTTGAATATGAAGCGCCATGCCCGGATATATTCACGCAGTACCGGGCCGGCATCGTCCCTGGTGTAAATATGCCGGAACAAGGCGTCGTCGCAAGGTACGTAAACCTGATCTTCTTCCAGCGCCACCATGAAGCGCAACTGTTCCGGCGCGGCGATCAGCTCCGGGTTGAGCATATACTCCAGGTTGTTTTCAGTCAGAAAATGGTGCAGCCAGGCATCCTGGGCCGGATCCGTTCCGAAGCGCAAATCCCTGGTTCTGGTGAACTCCGGCAGTTTCAGCATAAAATTTATCCATCGCCCGATTTTAGCCCCCGCTTTTGCGGCCGGCCTGAGCGTGGAATTTTTTACACGCAAAATAACAGGGCGTAAACCCCCCGGACAGATTGTACGCGGCAAGCGTAAAAAAGCGCGACTGCCAGGCGCTGTGCGCTGGAATCGTTTTTGCATGTTTTATTGCAACGACGTTGCCATGTGGCCGGTCATGCCGGGGCAAATCCATGGATGGCGGGATAAAACTTCGCCGCTGCCTGTATTGACCGCAAAGCCAAGGCCATTTATTATCGTGTGGATTTTTGCCGATATGCCACAAGCGGAGCGGGTATGAACAAAATTTTGGCGCAGGATGAAGTCGATGCGCTTCTGCGCGGCCTTTCTGGCGGAGAAATAGAAACCGAAACGGTGGTCGCGGACGAATCCGGCATCGTTTCCTTTGATCTGGCCAATCAGGACAGGATAATCCGGGGGCGCATGCCGGTTCTGGAAATAGTCAACGACCGCTTCGCCCGCCTGTGTACCAGCGCCCTGACCAACGCCGTGCGCAAGCGTGTGGAATTGAACCCTATTTCCATAGACATGGCCAAGTTCGGGGACTTCATGCGTTCCCTGCCCGTGCCCACCAGCATAAACATTTTTAAAATGGAGCCCCTGCGCGGCAACGCCATTATGGTGGTGGACGCCCGCCTGGTTTTTGCCCTGGTGGAAAGTTTTTTTGGCGGTCAGGGCAGTCAGCCAAAAATTGAAGGCCGTGAATTCACCCGCATTGAGCAGGCCATTGTGGACCGTGTGGTCAAAATAGCCCTGTCGACCATGGAAGAATCCTGGCGCCCGGTGCACGACGTCAGCCTGGAACTGGTGCGTTCGGAAATAAACCCCCAGTTCGCGGCCATTGTGCCGCCCAGCGACGTGGTGGTGGTCATTTCCTTTGAAGTGGAACTGGAAAGCGCCATCGGCTCCTTTACCATCTGTCTGCCGTACGCCACCATAGAACCCATTCGCTCCAAGCTGCATGCCAGCTTCCAGACCGAACGCCTGGAAGTGGACCATGCCTGGGTAGCCCGCCTGAAGGAACGTCTTCTGGAAACGCCGGTGGAACTCAAGGTGCGCTTCGGAGACACCAAAATCACCGGCAACCAGCTTGTGCGCATGCGTGTTGGCGACGTGATCCTGCTGGATACGGACACCGAAGATCTCCTGGAAGTCACCGTGGCCGGAGTAACCAAGTTCTGGGGAATCTGCGGCACGGTCAAAGGCAGCAAAGCCTTTCAGATCATCAAAGAAAACGAGCCCAAGTATACTTAATTTCTTGAAGGGGCTCCAACTCCCCATATAAATTATCAAGGATGGACCATGAAGGAAGTGCCGGTTCAGGACGCGGTAGGTTTGATTCTTTGCCATGACATTACGGAGATAGTTCCGGGAGAAAAAAAGGGCGCGGCGTTCCGGCGCGGGCATGTGGTGCGTGAGGAGGATATTCCTCATTTGCTGCGTTTGGGCAAGGAGCATTTGTTCGTTTGGGACGACGCGGCCGGCCTGGTGCATGAGGATGACGCGGCCCGGCGCATTGCGGCGGCCATAAGCGGTCCGGGCTTTAACGCGACAGCGCCCAAAGAGGGGCGCATCAACCTCAGCGCGGCCCACCCCGGCCTGTTCAAGGTCAACCTTAAGCTGCTGGACGCCCTTAACAGCATGCCGGACGTGAGCCTGGCCACCATCCACACCAACCGGGAAGTCAAGCCCGGCTCTCCCTGCGCCGGCACCAGGGTAATACCTCTGGCCGTGCCGGAGCCCCTTCTGGATCAAGTGGAATCCATATGCCGGGCGGATACGGAGCCGGTGGTCCAGGTTCTGCCCTTCAAGCCCCTGAAGATCGGCATAGTGACCACCGGGAGCGAAGTGTTCCACGGCCGGATCAAAGACGGTTTCGGGCCGGTGTTGGAAGCCAAGTTCGCGGCCTGGAACTGCGCCATTCTCAAACAGGTTCTTACCCCGGACGATCGCGGCCTGACCGAGTCCGCCATTCTTGAACTGCTGGAGCTTGGCGCGGATATGGTGACCGTCACCGGCGGCATGTCCGTTGACCCGGATGACCGCAGCCCGGCCTCCATCCGGGCAGTGGCGGACGAAGTGATCAGCTACGGCGCGCCGGTTCTGCCCGGAGCCATGTTTCTGCTGGCCTACAAAGGCAACCGCCCGATTCTGGGGCTGCCCGGCTGCGTGATGTACCATCGGGCCAGCGTGTTCGACCTGATTATGCCGCGCATCCTGGCCGGTGAACGCCTCACTCGCAAAGACATAACCGGCCTCGCTCACGGCGGCCTGTGTCTGAACTGCCCGGACTGTCGTTTCCCTGACTGTTCTTTTGGATGTTGTTAGCTTGAATGAAACGGGCTGATTGACGATTTGTCGGACTCCGCCCCCCCCTAAACTCCTTGCCGGGTGCGCGTGTCGCCCCCGGCCCCCGGAGAATAAAAACACCCCCGACCGGGAGCGGAGAGGCGGGGGGGG
>JAVBSC010000018.1:0-40458 GCA_031547305.1 Desulfovibrionaceae bacterium | reverse complement strand
GCCGTGCTGCTCGGCAACCTGTTGGCGCCGCTTCTGGATCTCTGGCGTCCCGCCATGTTCGGCAGGAGTAAGAAACATGCGTGAATCAATCAAAATGGTGGCGGTTTTGTCCATAATCTGCGCCGTGGCCGGTTTTGCGCTGTCCTACCTTAAAAACACCACGGCTCCGATAATTGAGGCCCAGGTGCTTACCTACGTGCAGGGCCCGGCCATCGCCAGGATTTTTCCGGCCGCGGAAAACAATCCCATTGCCGACCGGCACGTCTTTGAGTTGGAGGGCCGCGAGCTTACGGTCTTTCCCTACAAGCAGGGCGGCAAGCTGGTGGGCGTGGCTCTGGAGAATTCCGCGCCCGGCTACGGCGGGGATCTGGGCGTAATGGTGGGTTTTAGCGTGCAGCGCGACGCCCTTTTGGGCATAGGCGTAACCGAGATGAAAGAAACCCCCGGCCTGGGCGCCCTGGTGGCGGAGCCGAAATTCTCCGGCCAGTTCACGGGCAAGCCATTTGATGTTCAGTTGACCAGCCAGGGCGGCACGATCGACGCGGTTTCCGGAGCGACCATTTCCTCCGTGGGCACGGTCACGGCTGTGGGCAAGGCGGTTAAGGACTACCAGGCCGTCAAAGACCAGATTCTCAAGACTTGGCAGTAAAGGAGCTCGTTATGGCATCCGTATGGAAGGAATTCTCCAAGGGCCTGTGGAAGGAAATTCCGCCTTTCCGCCTGGTGCTCGGGCTCTGCCCGACCCTGGCGGTGACCAAGTCCGCCTATAACGGCCTGGGCATGGGCGCGGCGGTCATATTTGTGCTTGTGCTTTCCAATGCGCTTATCTCCGCCGTGCGCGACATCATTCCCAAAAAGGTGCGCATCGCCTGCTTCATCGCCATATCCGCCTCTCTGGTGGTCTGCGTGGAACTGCTTATGCAGGCCTTTGCCTACCCGCTGTACCAGCAGCTTGGCATCTTTGTGCCGCTCATCGTGGTGAACTGCATCATTCTGGGCCGGGCCGAGGCTTTTGCCGGTAAAAACCCCATTGTGCCATCCATTGCGGACGGCCTGGGCATGGGCCTGGGCTACACCATATCCCTGACGCTGATTGGCGGCATACGCGAGCTTTTGGGATATGGCACCCTGTTCGGAGCGCCGCTCATGTGGAAGTCCTTTGAGCCCTTCGGCATCATGGTGGAAGCGCCCGGCGCCTTCCTGGCCCTGGGCTGCGTGCTGGCCCTGATGAATTTTATCAACTCCTGGCAGGCCCGGCGCGACGGCAAGGAAGCCCCGGTGAACGCCCCGCTGCCGGAATGCCAAAGCTGCGGCATCTGCGCCCAGGGGCAAAAGGACATTCCCCCGGCCGCCAAGGCCTGATTAAGCAACCACCGCGCCAAGGAGCTTTCGCATGGAATACTTCATCACCCTGATCAGCGCGATTTTTGTAAATAATATCGTTCTGACAAAATTCCTGGGCCAATGCCCGTATCTTGGCTGCTCGCGCGACAAAGCCGTGTCCCTGGGCATGGGCAGCGCCGTTACCTTTGTGGCCGTCCTGGCCACGGGCATCACCTGGCTGCTCCAGAAATATCTTCTGGATCCCTACGGGCTGGGCTATCTGCAAACCATTTTTTTCATCCTGGTCATCGCCGCCCTGGTTCAGTTTGTGGAAATGTTCCTGAAAAAGATGATGCCGCCCCTGTACAAGGCTCTGGGCATCTTCCTGCCCCTGATCACCACCAACTGCTGCGTGCTGGGGCTGGCCATACTGGTGCAGCGCGAAAACATGGGCTTTGGCGACGCCGTGTTCTATTCCTTCGCCTCCAGCCTTGGCTTCATGCTGGCCCTGATCCTTATGGCCGGCATACGCGAACGTTTCACCACCTGCCGTGTGCCCAAACCTCTGGTCGGCACCCCCCTGGGACTGATCATGGCCGGCCTTATGTCACTTTGTTTTATGGCGTTTAAAGGAATGATCGCCTGATTTGATTGGCGGACTCCGTACCCCGCCCCCCCCTGCCAAGGGGCAATGCCACTTGGAACCCTTCCGGGGGAGTTTGAGGGAGCAGAGCCCTCTCAAGATAGCAAGAGGATTCATCCTATGGTCGCAACATCGATTATCGCTTTGTTCGGGCTGGGTTTTTTGGCGGCGGCGGTTCTGGCCGTGGCGTCGCGGCTGCTGGCCGTGGAGGAGGATCCGCGCGTGGAAGCCGTGGTGGAGTGTCTGCCGGGCGCCAACTGCGGGGGATGCGGCTTTGCCGGTTGCGAGTCCTATGCGGCGGCGGTAATCAACAACGCGGACATTCCGGCCAACTTGTGCGTGGCCGGCGGGCCGGAGACATCGGACAAGGTGGGGGTTCTTTCCGGCAAGGCCGTGGAGCAATCCGAGCCGCTGGTGTCCTTCCGGCGCTGCAGCCGTGAAGAAGGCGGCGTGCGGCGGCGCTATGAGTACTATGGTTCCGGCACCTGCAAGAGTGCGGCCATGCTGGAAGGCGGGCCGTACATGTGTACCTGGTCTTGCATGGGCCTGGGCGACTGCATGCGCGCCTGCCCCTTTGACGCCATGTACATGAAGGACGGCATGGTGGAGATAATCCGCTCCAAATGCGTGAGCTGCGGCGTGTGCGTGAAAATCTGCCCCAGGCATATTTTGCAGCTTATCCCGGCCAGGGCCAGGGTCATGAGCCATTGCGCCACTCGGGAAAGAATGAAGGAAGTGACGGAAGTCTGCTCCGTGGGTTGCATAAACTGCCTGCAATGCGTCAAAAAATGTCCGGCCAATGCCATAAGCTACCAGGATTTGCGCGTGGAAATAGACCATAAGGCCTGCATGGAATACGGCCCGGCCTGCGCGGAAATATGCGTGACCGCCTGCCCGCGCCACATCATGCGCCGCCGTACCGCGCCGGTGGTTCTGGACTCCATGGACAACCTCGCCCAAGTTCAACCCGGAGGGAGCGCCAATGCTTAATTCCTTCAGCAATCGCCGCGTATTCCTGAAAAACTGCGGCCTGGGCTGCCTGGCCCTTGGCGCGGCCCGGCTTGTGCCGGTCCCCCTGGCCATGGCCGCCGGCCAGAGCAAAGCTTTTGCGGAAACCCGTTTCCTGATGGGCACAGTGGTCAGCATTTCCCTGTACGCGGATTCTCCGGACCAGAGCAGGGAAGCCTTTGACAGTGCTTTTGCGGAAATGGAACGCTTGATCGCCGTGTTCGACCATCACAACACAGGCACCGCGCTTTCGGATTTGAACAGCCGGGGGCGCCTGGCGGATGCGCCGGCCGAGCTTTTGGCCGTGCTCGGCCAGGCCGGGCAAATGGCCAAACTTACCGAGAATTTATTCAACCCCAACGTCAAGCCGGTCCTGGACTTCATGGAGCGGCACGCCAATCCGGCCGGGTTCGCGGCCGTTGAGTCCGCCGAGTTCCAGGAAGTCCTGGCCCTGGCCGCGCCCGGCGGTCTCAGTGTACGGGCGCGCTCCGTACGCCTGGAACGTTCAGGCATGGCCTTGACTCTGGATGGCTTGGCCAAGGGCTATATTGTGGATGCCGCCGCCGCTTCCCTGGACCGCCTGGGCCTGCGGAGTTTTCTGATCAACGCCGGCGGCGACATCTTCGCGCGCGGTCCCAAGCCGGATGGCGCCGCCTGGACCGTGGCCATTGAAGACCCAAAGCGCGGCAACCACTTTCCCGCCCTGGTCCGCATGACCAATGGAGGTCTGGCGACTTCCGGTGGCTACGAGCGCTATTACGATGCCACCAAACGCCGCCATCACCTGGTCAACCAGTTCACGGGCCAGAGCCCGGTCCTGGGCAGCGTGAGCGCAACAGCTCCCACAGCCGCCCAGGCCGACTGCCTGGCCACCGCGCTCTCCCTGCTGCCCACAGCTAACGCCCTGGCCCTGACCAAAAATCTGCCAGGTCACGCCTGCTTGATACTCACGCCGGAAGGCAGAAAATTCAAAATGAACTGGAGTTGAGAGCATATTGGGCGGACGCCTCCACCAAAAACTCTGCCAACAGGCTTAGCTACTTGGAATCCATTTACAGCGCCTCCGTTCCGCTTTGCGGAACGGAGGCGTCCAGATTGATGACAACCCCCGCAAGGCCGGGCTTTTAAAGGCACGCCACTCCGGCGCTTTACGTCGGCAATGAATGCCGCCTGCGCCTACGTGGCGGGCTGCTGCCAAAGAAGACTTTGTTAACAGCCTCGGCGCCGCTATTCCGCAAAGCGGAACGGCGGCGCCGATATTTGCGGGTCCAGGGCGTCACGCGCCCCGGCTGGGGAGTCTGAGGCGGCAGCGCCCCTTCAGAGAATTCCCAAAATTTCCAAATATATTTCTCCCAAGCGGCTGGCGATGTCCTGGGCGCGGAAGAGGGCCTGGGCGCGGGAGCGGCCGGCCGCGCCCAGGGCCCGGCAGGTCTCCGGGGATTGGAGCAGGCGGATGATTGAGGCGGCGTAGCTTTGCGGGGTATCGGCGATCAGGCCGGTTTGTCCGTGGACGACCAGTTCGGTTTGGGCGTTGTCCTTCCAATCCGGGCAGGGGTGGGTAATCACTGGCAGGCCGGCGGCCATGCCTTCGGCAATGACCAGGCCGAAGCTTTCGCCGGTTTTGTTGGCATGGGTCAGAAAACTCAGTTGGTTGAAAAATGCGGCCAGTTCCGAGTCTGTGAGCAGGGGAGGCAAAAAGCGCACCTGGGATTCCAGGTTATGGGCGCGGACAAAGGAGCGCGCTTCGTCCGTTCCGCCGACCACAAGAAAGGAGAAGTCGGGGAAGGCGGCGCGCACCAGGGGCAGGGCCTCAAGGACGATGCTGGACCATTTGCCGGGGTCGGCGCGGGAAATACGGCCGAACACGGGGCGGGAATAGTCGCGCTGAGCCGGGGCCGGAGTAAGCTTGGCGATGGCGTCCGTATCCACCGGGTTGTAGAGCACCTGGTGGCGCGGCGGCTCAATGACCCGGCCTTCGGCTTCGCGTAGGCGGCGGGCGCAGAAGTGGGAGACAAAAAGGGTAACGTCAATAAGAGCGCCGGAGGGCGAGGGATCGTGGCGGCCAAAGACGTTGGTTTCCACAATGCGCGGCAAGCGGTCCTTGCGGCCGCTTGGGTCCGTCCGGAAGGCGGCCCGCAAGGGGCGCAACAGCTCCGGCTGCGGCCAGCCGGCCCGATGCACATGCACGATGTCCGGGGCAAAGCGGCTGGCGGCGTCTTCCAGGCTTTCGTTGACAATGACCGGAATGCCGCGTTCCCTGAGCATGTCCCCGCGCGGTCCGGGCTGCGGCGACCACACTGCCGGGAAAAAGCGCTCGTTGTCCAGGTGGCTGACGAAAAGCTGCATGGTTTTCTCCGTGCCGCCAAGGCCCAGAGAGCTAACGACATGCAGCGCTTTGAAGGTGTCGGTCGACGCCTTCATCGCTTAATCTCTGGAGTCTGGTGTACGTCCATGCGGGTGAGCCTTTTCTAAGACCATATTTTAAATGGAATACCGCATAGCGGGGAACAGGGCAACCGGATGGAGCACGGCAGCACGCCGTTGGCGGCGGTCGCCTTTATTCAGGAGTTGAAGGCGGCCCGTTCCGGAACGCTTTTTATAAAAAAGATTCACCCTGCCATGAGTTTGTGAGGAGCGCTCCCCAAAACATGGCCAGGGTGAATCTTTATTCAGGCTTTGCGCAGTTCGTTGGTAAGGGCGAGCAGTTTTTTCACCACGCCTTCTATCTCGTCCACGGCGTGCCCGGCCTCTTCCATGACGTTCAGCGTTTCCCCGGCCACCTGGCTTATGGATTCCGTGCTGCCGGAAATCTGCTCGCAGGTGCTGGACTGTTCCTCGGTCGCCACAGCTATGGAGCGGATTTTTTCCGCCGTGCCCTTGGCTATGTCCACGATCTCCCTTAAAGAGCCGCCGGCGGACTTGGCCATTTCCGTGCTCTTGCGAACTGCTTCGGAAGCGTCGTCCATGCCGCGGATGTTTTCCGCCGTACCGCTCTGGATTGCCCGCACAGCCGCGCCAACCTCGCTGGTGGCCTGCATGGTTTTTTCCGCCAGCTTGCGCACCTCGTCCGCCACCACGGCAAAGCCGCGCCCGGCTTCACCGGCTCTGGCCGCCTCAATGGCCGCGTTCAGGGCCAGAAGGTTGGTTTGATCCGCGATGTCGCTGATTACGCTCATGATGCGGCCTATGCCTTCGGCTTCCGCGCCAAGGTTGTTCAGGCTCTGCCGCAGGGAGGCGGTTTTTTTGTCCACGTCGGAAATAGCCGCCACCACGCCGTTGACTATGCCATAGCCTTTTTCCGCGTTCTGGCGGGCCGCGTCGGCGGATTCCGTGGTGTCCGAGGTGCTGCGGGCCACTTCCATGACGGCATGGTTCAACTGCTCTATGCCCTGGGCCGACTCGCTGAGCCGCTGCCGTTGCGTCTGGGCGCCGTTGTGGGCGCTGGCGATGTTTTTAGCCAGAGCAGCGGCTGTGCTGCGCGCCATCTCCGCCAGGGTGAGCAATTGCTCGCCGGCCTGGCGCATGCCCTCGCTTTTGGCCTTTTCCGCGGCCTGCTTGGCCGCCTCGGCCTCACGCACGGCCTGGGCCGCTATGGAACTCTGTTCCTCGGCCTTTTGGGTGGACTGTTCCGCCAGGCCGATGCGCTCGCGCAGAGATTTGACCATGTTGCGCAAAGAATCCGCCAGGGAGCCCACTTCGTTGCGGCTTTGGACCGTCAGGGAGCTGTCCAGATCTCCGCCGGCAACTTTAAGGGCAAAGGCGTCGCAAGCCAGCAGGGGGCGAACAATGAGCAAGGAGACAGCTATGAGGAATGCCCCGAAAACGACGGCAAACAGAAAGACCGATGCCGCCAGGATCCAGTAGGCCCGTGAATAGTCCGCCTCCCTGGCCGCCACCTCAGCGTCCAGGCGCTTGTTCAGGCCTTGCTCGAACAGCGCGATCGGCGACATGATTTTATCCACCTGGTCATTGTACTCCTTGCTGAATACCAGCTTAACGGCCAGAGACAGATCCGACTCCTTGACAGCCTTCATGGATTGCTCTTCCAGGCGGATCAGGGCGGTGGAAAGAGCCTGGGCCTCTTTCAGATATCCCAGTTCCCGGTCGGTAAACCCGGCCTTGCCCATAAGCTCGATCAGCGGAGTTTTTTCTCCGGGAAAGAGCCGGTCGGCCGGGCGGGGCTTTTCGCCGGAGTTTATGGACACTTCCTCCCAGTAGGCGACGGAATGCCTCTCATCGCCAGATGCCGCGTATTGCCTCACTCTTTCTGTAAGAAGGCGGGAGGTGCCCCGGAGTTCGGCCGCCAGGGCCAGGGAAGTCCGGCGTTTTTCCTGAGCGTTTTTGATGTCCTGATCGCCCGCTCGTACGGCCCACATTGCGTAAAGCACCGCCCCGACAGTTATAACGAGCATTATCCATGATAATTTAATCACTGACTTGATCGACATCTTGTTCCCCCGCGTAAAAATATGGATACTAGATCTCTATTATTTATAAAATATAAGTCGCTTTTGTGATATAGCTCCGTTTATATGAGATGGCAAGAAAACCATGACTGTTTAGTGGGGGAAATCTGAAAATAGTGTTATTTTTACTGACGCCACAGCGGTTCGCTTCCAAGGAGGCAATGCTTTGTAACGATGGCAAAGAATTTGCTTTGCGGCAATTCTAGCGGGGTTTTAAACGGTTCCGGCCGCGTAACGCGGCAGAGCCCAGAAGCGGGAGAGCAGGGCCGCGGTGAGGCAGCAACCCGCGAACAGGGCAAAGACCATGCTCCAGCCCAGGCGGGGGTAAAGATAGCCGGTCAGCAGCACGCCGGCGCAGATGCCCAGTTCGAAAAAGGTCATGAACGTGGCGTTGGCCGCGCCCCGCCGTTGCGGCTTGACCATATTGTTGATCATGGCGGTAATCACCGGTATGCCCATGCCGTCGCCAACCCCCTGGATCAGGGCGGCCGCGTAAAAACAGGCGGCGCTCCTGGTCAGGGCCATGATGGAAAGCCCGGCCACCAGCAGCAAAAAGGAAATCGCCAGAATCAGGCGCGGTCCTCTGTGATCGAAGAATCGCCCGGAAAAAAGCCTGGCCACCCCTGTGCCGATGGCGAAAAAGATGAAGAACGTCCCGCCGGAGGCCAGAAGCTCCCGCTCCGCGTACATGGCGGAGTAATTCATCAGGCAGCCGTAAGGGATCAGGATGAAGAAAACCACAAGCCCAAAAGGAATGGCGCTTTTTTCAAAAGTATCCTTAAGGGAAAAACGCCGCCTTCCCTCCGGGATTATAAGCGCGCGCACGCTGAGCGCCCCGGTCCAGCCCAGCAGGGCCACGCCGCCTGCGGCCGCGAAAAGCGCGTTGAACCCCCAGGCGTCCTTCAGCCCCACACCCAGGGCCGGCCCCACGGACATGGCCAGAACCATGAACAGGCTGAAATACCCTATGCCTTCCCCGCGCCGCCCCTGGGGCAACAAATCCACAGCAACGGTCATGGCCGCTGTGACCAGTATGCCCCAGGCCAGGCCGTGGAAAAAACGCGCCAGCGCCACGGTCCATAAGGCCTGGGCCGGAAGATAGGCGAAAAAGAAAGCCGCGAAAGCCAGGTAGGCCGGCACGTAGACCACCCGCCGGCCCAGATGGTCCAGAACCACACCGGCCAAGGGCCGGGCCAGAAGCGCGGAAAAAATTGAAGACGAGGCCACCAGCCCCAGCGTGAATCCGGAAAGCCCCAACCGCTGCTCCAAAAACAAGGTGAACACCGGCATGGTGCTGTAAAAAGCGACGGCCATCAGCAAATGCGCCGCGCTGAGCAGCGAAAAATCCCTGGTCCAAAGCTTTTCCACAGCTGATATCCCTTAGGTTTTAGCTGGATATAAGTTTACAACGGGCCGAATTTATTTAAAAATCGCAAAAACAGCAAGTTGGCGGGGTGTTTTGTTTTCTCAAAAAAATTTCTGTGGTCACTCTTGAACATGCGGTAATATTTATCTTTTGCGAACAGGCGCAGGATATTGGCATATATTGCGAGCAACAATTTTACAAATGCTGTCTCCTCATACATAACCGTATTGTTCCAGTATTCCGGGCAGATGATTTTTGAGCCCGGGCTGTTGAGCGTGGGATTAAGGTTAAGATGCGGCCTTTCCCAGGCGATATTTTGTTTGATGATTCTGATTTTACTGCCCACGGCAACGACGTTGTTCGGTATTTTTGCTTTCACAATCGATCCGAAGCCGATTATACTGCCGCTCCCTATCCTGGCTCCAGCCAGCACCACAGCATGATACGCCAACCAGACATGATCGCCTATTATGATATCTCTGGATTTATTAACTCTTTTTTCAGTCAACACATCATATATCGGATGTGCATCGCCGGCTCTGATTACGTTTCCTGTTGAGAACATGCAATCTCTGCCGATAATTATTTTAGCGCCTTCAAACGACTCTATATATACTCGGCTTGTTACAGTTGTTTTTTCACCGATGCTTATGTATGTGTCTTCTCCGAGTGATATTACGGCACTGAATGATGTGCGCTGCCCGATAACGCATGTTGCCCTATTAAGCAGAAAAGTTATTTTTGAGTTTTGTAATTTTGCATCTTGAGCGATTTTCAGTGTATTATTTTTACCGCGAAATTCTACAGTGACCTCTGGCTGCTCAGATGCACATTCAATGATATTATTCCAGTCATCTTTATACGCCTTCAAAGGCGTTGTCCGGGCAGCCATGGTTTTATCCTTAATATTGTTACGATTATATAAACAACAGGGGCAAAAAGCCGCAAAACTTTTTGCCCCTGTGGATATTTGCGGATGCTGGCCGACTAGTTCCTGTTCAGCCAGGGCATCATGGCGCGCAGGCGGCCGCCGACTTCCTCGATGGAGTGGCCGGCCTGGATGCGGCGCATGGCTTTGAAGTGGGCCATATTGGCCTGATTTTCCAAGATGAAGTCGCGGGCAAAGGAGCCTTCCTGGATTTCCTTGAGCACCTGGCGCATTTCTTTTTTAGTGTCTTCGGTGATGATGCGGCGGCCCACGGCGTAGTCGCCGTATTCAGCGGTGTCGCTGACCGAGTGGCGCATTTTGGCGAAGCCGCCTTCATAGAGCAGGTCCACAATGAGCTTCACTTCGTGCAGGCACTCGAAGTAAGCCATTTCCGGCTGGTAGCCGGCTTCCACCAGAGTTTCGTAGCCGGCCTGGATCAACGAGGACAGGCCGCCGCACAAAACAGCCTGCTCGCCGAAGAGGTCGGTTTCCGTTTCTTCGCGGAAGTTGGTCTCAATGACGCCGGAGCGCGCTCCGCCAATGCCCTTGGCATAGGCCAGGGCTTTTTTAAGCGCCGTGCCGCTGGCGTCCTGGTGAATGGCCACCAGGCAGGGCACGCCGCCGCCTTCCGTGTAGGTGCGGCGCACCAGATGGCCGGGCCCTTTGGGCGCGATCATGAACACGTCCACATCCTTGGGCGGGGTGATCTGGTTGAAATGAATATTGAAGCCGTGGGCGAAAAGCAGGGACTTGCCTTTTTTCAGGTGCGGCTTGATTTCGTTCTCATACACCCTGGCCTGATGCTGGTCCGGCAGCAGAATCATGATCATGTCCGCCTTCTTGGCCGCGTCCGCCACGCCCATGGGCGCGAAGCCATGCTCTTTGGCCAGTTCGTAGTTGACTCCGCCCGGACGCTGGGCAACCACCACGTCCAAACCGGAATCCCGCAAATTCTGCGCATGCGCATGACCCTGGCTGCCATAACCCACTATGGCTATGGTCTTGCCTTTGAGCACCTTCAAATCCGCCTCTTTCTCATAATAAACTTTCATATGCTCTCCATTTTATTTAGATGAATTATATCGGCTAAATACTTGAGGGGGCGCTGCCCCCTCAAACTTTCCCGCCAAGGGGCCCCCGCCCTTGGAATCCATTTACGGCGGTCCCGTTCCGCTTTGCGAAACTGGACCGCCGACAAAGGGGGCGGGCCGTCCATCTTGAGTGAAGCGAAGGTGGACAAAACCTTGCAAGGACGCCCCGGCGGTGGGTTTTGGAGAGGCGGAGCCTCCCCAGCTCATTCCATTTCAGGTTGCATGGTCCGGCGCATGGCCATGACGCCGGTGCGGGCCAGGTCTTTGACGCCGAATTTTGTGAGCAGATTGATGACAGCCTGGAGTTTTTCGTAGTTGCCTGTGACTTCCAGGGTCAGGTCGGTGAGGCTCACGTCCACGACCTTGCAGCGAAAGATATCGGCGATGCGCAGTATTTCGCCGCGCCGGGAATCGTCGGCCTGGACTTTGACCAGCATCATTTCGCGTTCCACCACGGCGGTGTTTTTGAAGTCCACCACTTTGAGGACGGTGATCAGGGTGCGCAGTTGTTTGATGATTTGTTCGATGATGGCGTCGTCGCCGTTGGTGGTTATGGTCATGTGGGAGACGCCCGGCTCCAGGGTGGGGGCCACATTCAGGGATTCCACGTTGAAGCCGCGGCCGCTGAACAGACCGGACACGCGCGAGAGCACGCCGGGTTCGTTTTCCACAAGTACGGAAAGAACATGTCGCATGGCGCTCCCTCCTAAACCAAGAGCATGTCGTCCAGGGCCGCGCCGGATGGGACCATGGGGAAGACGTTTTCCTCCCTGGCCACCCGTACGTCGACAATGACCGGTCCGGGGCAGGCCAGGGCTTTTTCCAGGTTCGGCTTAAGATCCGCCGGATCGCAGATCCTGAAGCCGGTCAGGCCGTAGGCGTCGGCCAGCTTGACAAAGTCCGGCTGGCCTTCCATGCAGGTGCAAGAGTAGTTTTTGGCGTAAAAGAGCTCCTGCCACTGGCGCACCATGCCCAGATAGCAATTGTTGAGGATGATTATTTTGATCGGCAGCTTGTTCTGCACAATGGTGGCCAGTTCCTGAATGTTCATCTGGAGGGAGGCGTCGCCGGCCACGCAGATGACCTGTTTGTCCGGCATGGCAAGCTGCGCCCCGACCGAGGCCGGCAGGCCGTAGCCCATGGTGCCGAGGCCGCCGGAGGTGAGCAGGGTGCGGGGCTTTTTGTAGGCGAAAAACTGGGCCGCCCACATCTGGTGCTGGCCCACTTCCGTTGTGATGATCGCCTCGCCGCCGGTCAGGGAGTACAGCAGTTCAATGACTTCCTGCGGTTTTATGTCTTCTCCCTTCTGGTAGCCCAGGGGGTGCTTCTGGCGGATGGCGTTAAGGGAATGCCGCCAGGGTGTGTGTTCGGCCTGCCAGTCGTTGGTCACGCTTTCGGCCTCCAGAATGGAACGCAGTTCGATCAGCGCGGGCAGGCAGTCAGCCACCACCGGCACTTCCACCTGGACGTTTTTGCGGATGGAGGTGGGGTCTATGTCGATGTGCACGACCTTGGCATCGCGGGCAAAAGCGGAAAGTTTGCCGGTCACGCGGTCCGCGAAGCGGGTTCCCACAGCCAGGATAAGATCCGCGCCGCTGAGCGCCCGGTTGGCCACCACGGTGCCGTGCATGCCCACCATGCCCAGCCAGAGCGGGTCGTCGCCCGGGAAGGAGCCCAGGCCCATCAGGGTGGAGGTTACGGGAATGTTGAACTTGCGGGCGAACTTGGTCAGCTCCTCCGAAGCGTTGGAGGTAATGACCCCGCCGCCGGCCAGGATTACCGGCTGCTTGGCCGCCCGCACCAACTCGGCCGCCCGGCGCAACTGCACCAGGTTGGGCTTGTAGGTGGGGTTGTAGCTGCGCATGCGCGTGCTTTCAGGCCAGATGAATTCTGTTTTGCTGTTGACCACGTCCTTGGGCAGATCCACCAGCACAGGGCCGGGGCGGCCGGAACGGGCCAGGTAGAAGGCCTGGCGGATGGTTTCCGCCAGCTTGGCCACGTCCTTTACCAGGTAGTTGTGCTTGGTGCAGGGCCGGGTGATGCCCACAATGTCCACTTCCTGGAAGGCGTCGTTGCCGATCAGCTTGGTGGGCACCTGGCCGGTGATGACGACCAGGGGAATGGAGTCGCAGTAGGCCGTGGCAATGCCTGTGACGGTGTTGGTGGCTCCGGGGCCGGAAGTGACTAGACATACGCCGACTTTGCCGGAAGCTCTGGAATAGCCGTCCGCCGCGTGCACCGCGCCTTGTTCGTGGCGGACCAGCACATGGTGCAGCTTTTCGTGGCGCGAAAGTTCGTCGAATAAATCAATGACCGCGCCGCCGGGGTAGCCGAACAGCACGTCAACGCCTTCCCGTTCCAGACACTCAAAAAGAATCCTGGCCCCTGTGAACTCCATGAAATCTAGCCCTCCTGCTTGGCGTACTGATCCAGCAAGGCCACAAGTTTGGTTTTGCCGTCCAGCTTCTGCTTTTTTATTTCGCGCCGCTGCTGTTCTTCAGCCGGAGTGCGGTAGGCCTTGCTTTCCAGTTTTTCCAGCTGCTTTTCGTACAAAGCATGGTTTTCCCAAAGTTCCTTCAATTCCTGATCCTTGGGAGCGTATTTTTCCAGCAGGGCAATTTCGCGCGCATCCATGTCGGTATCCTCCGATTATATTTATTATAATTTAACGTTCAGGGCTTTTATTCAGACCCGCCCAACAGGGTTCTTCTTCAACTTCCAGCAGCAGGCGCTTGTTCCGGCTGGCGCCGCCGCTGATCACGCTGGCCTTGCCGGCCCGAAGGCCCAGCTTTGCGGCCAGGAATTCCTCCAAAGCGCGGTTGGCCTTATTTTCCACAGCCGGGGCCGCGACTTTCACCCGCAAAAGCCCCTGGTATTCGCCCAGGATCTCGTTTTTTTTCGCTCCCGGCTGCACCCATAGGGCCAACTGCCAGCCTTTGCCCGGCAGGGGCGCGGCATAAGGCGGGCGGGGATTAGCGCCGGCCATGTTCAGCTCTTGCCGGCCGCGCGGCCCTGGGCCGCCAGGGCCTGCTCGTCTTCCTCCCGCTCCATTTCCAACAGCTTCAAGTGCGAAGCCAGAACCGCCCGCAGGCGCAAATCTAGCTGGGCCTTCAGCTTGCGGGCGTCGGCAATCCGCTCCGTAATCCTGGCCAGACGCAAATCCGCCTGAGCGCTCAGGTTTTCCGCCCTGGTCTGGGCGGTTTCAATAACGCGTTGGGCCTCGCGCTGGGCCGCCTCCTTGATGTCCTCCAGCATGCGCTGGGTGGACAGCACTGTTTCGCGCAGGGCGGTTTCGCGCTGTCCGGCTTTATCCAGTTCCACCTCAAGCTGAGCGGCCCGGTTGGCCAGGAGGAGTTTTTCCTCCCCCAGCCTGGCAATGGTATCCGCCAGTTCCTGAATGAAGCGATCCACCTCCGCCGGGGCGTACCCCCGGAAAGAGCGTGGAAAGTCGTGGTTCAGAAGGTCAATGCGGTTCAGAGCCATGTCTTACTCCGCCAGCCTGACTCCCAGTTGGATGAGGGAGTTTACCAGAAAATAGTCCAAAAACTGCAAGGCCAGAATTATAACCACCGGCGAAAGATCCAGCCCGCTAACGTACAGGAATGGAAACATCCGGCGCGCCCGGTACAAGACCGGTTCGGTCAGGGCGCGCAGGGTGCGCACTATGGGGTTGTACGGATCCGGGTTAACCCAGGATAGCAAAGCAGATATGATTATAACCCAGGTATATACGTTAATGGCCACACTGAGCACTTTGGCCACGGCGATCAGCAGATTGGAAACCACGAACATGAAGCCTCCGGCAGCCCGGTGTTTTCCCGGTCTGAGGCAAATTATTTTTGAAACACTATACTCGTTGTTTACAGCCGGCAACGCCGGCCCGTTCCTCGTAGGCGCCAGGCCATGCCGCGCCTGGCCAGGGCTTTTCAACGCTGAATTGCCCTAAGGCGTTTTTAAAAGCATACGCCGCCAGGGTCCGAGCCGGGTTTGGCGCAAGTTCATAATTGGCCTGCATTGGCCTAAGAATCAAGGAAAATTTTTAAGAATGTTCAACCAGGGGAGCCAGCCAGTCCCGTAGCTCCGGATAGCCCGGCAGGTGGACTCTTGCCCGCAACGTGCCGTTTTTAAAAGAAAAGAAAGGTACGTGGGCCGCCTTGGCCGCTTGTTCGTCCGCTTTGCTGTCGCCTATAAAGGCCACTTCACAAGCCGGCAGGCTCCATTCTTCCAGGATGGCCAGGATGCCGTCCGGGCTGGGTTTGGGGGTGGAGTTCCGGGTGTGTTTGATGGGATCGAAATAGTTTTCCAGATGGAAATGCGCCAGAAGCGTAAGCACGGATTCCGAGCGATTAGTGCACACCGCCAGGCGCACCCGCCATTTTTTCAGCCAGTCCAGGGTGTTCAGCAGGTTGCTCTCCACGTGGAGCAGGGGCAGGATGTCGGCATGGTAGCGGATGAGCGCCCTGGCCGCTTCGGCCGAGTTCAGCATGGATTCCGGGATGATGTGCCGGATGGCCTCCTCCACGGAAGCCATATGCACGTAATCCTCCTCTTCCGGGCTCATGCGGGGCAGCCCGATGCTGGTCCGGATACGGTTATAGAACTCCATATTTGAATCTCTGGAGTCAAGTAAGACTCCATCACAGTCAAAAATGATTCCTTTTATGCCGCTGGGGAATTCTTCCCGCGGCAGGCAATCGGTCAAACGCACCAGTCAGCTCCAAAATTATTTTTTATTCCAAAATGCGCTGGCGTAAATGTTGCTCCACCTCCGCGCATTCCACAATCTCAAGATCAAATACAGGATTTGTCAGGTGGAATCATCCTAATAGCATAAGGCCGGAAAAAAAAGCCATTGTTTAATATCTGAGTCAAAAAGTCAGAATTTCGAATCCCCGGTCGAACAAAGCTCCGGATGGCCGGCTCAGGCCCAGCATTTGCCACAGCGGGGCGGAAGCGAAACGCAGTTTATGCTCGGCGCAAAAGCTTTGCAGCGCTTCAGGCGGTTCTTTAAAACAGCCTTGTTCCGCCAGCAGTTCGCCAGCTTCCGGTTCCCGCGTGTACAGCAGCGTCTCCGGCGGGATAAAAAAACTCATGGCCCGCAGCACGGTTTGCCAGGGCAGCCCAAAGTTCCGCCCCGCAGGCTCCTCCGCTTCTTGCTCATTTTCCCCGTCCCCCAAGGCCTGGCGCAAAAGTAGGCTTTTATCCGCGCAGTTGCGCTCAAAAGCCGCTATTTCCCCCAGGGATTCCTCCAGGCTCAGGGCCAGGAGCAGAGTCTTTTGCGCGGCGAGCAAAATTGCCCGTTCATCGCGCGGCTCATCCGTCGTTCGCTCCGTAATGCTCCCGTTGCGGGCAAAGGCGGCTAGGGCGGCGCTTTCGTCGCGCCCGGCCGGGTTGCGCCACGGAGAGCTTTGCCCGGACCGTGTTCTGAGCGCTCCGTCTTTGCCCAGAATCTCTCCCATATCCAGAAGTTCCCGCAGGGCCGCCCTGGCTTCCGGTCCTGAGAGCGGCAGGTTGGCTGGAGTGAACAAGCGGGGATTTTGGGCGTCGCCCGTGCCTGGATTAAAGAAAAGAATTTCGTACGGCAAGTTGCCGCTGTCCGTGCGGGGCAGCAGAGATGGAAAATAGAGGATCAATGGCATGGAGACTCCGGTTTGGCCTGTTGCCGGCTATTTTTCAAGTTCAAAAGGCCAGAGCGCCATACCGCCGTCCAGCACGTAAACGTCCGTGGCGCCCAGGCCGGCCAGCTTGCGGGCCGCGATCCAGGCCGGGCCGGAATCTTCCGCCGTCAGCACCAGTGGCGTCTGGCGCGGCACTTCGCGCTGGAGGCGGGTTTTCAGTTCCGGCAAGGGAATGTTGTACGCTCCGGGCAGCCGTCCTTGTCGCCATTCGGCCAGGGAGCGCAAATCCAGGATGAAGAATTCCGCTCCGGCCCGTTGAGAGGCCATAAGCTCGCGTGGAGTGACGCCCTGGATGCCGCGTTCCGCGCCGTCCAGCTTGTTGCGCAGCAGGCCGCCGATCCGGCGGGCCAGGGCTCCGGCCCGGCCGCAAAAGGGGGCCAGGCTCAATTCGTCCACAGATCCTCCGCGCAGCAACAGGTCCGCGCAGGCCGCGGCCAGATCTCCGGCCGCTCCTCCGGCCAGAATCTGGAAGCCGGCCAGGCGGCGGGTGGATTTTTCCGCAAGAGCGTAGATCAGGACTTCCCCATAAACCTCGCGCTGCAAGAAATAGCCCAGAAGATAATCCGGCGGGCAGCTCTGGACTTCTTCCGGCTCCGGATCCAGGGGAACGGCCGGGCGGAACCCGGCCTGAAAAACCGCCAGCCCAGGCAATTCCACATATTCCAGACCGAAGTTCCAAGGTTCTCCGGGATCCGCCCCGGCCATGGCCAGAGCCAGAGCTCTGGCCTGTCCGTCGCGCTCGGAGATTGGCCCTTCAATCCTCCCGTCGCTTATGCGGGATACGCCGCTTCCGAACATATACACGCCCCGGCGGCCGGTCTGGAAATTTTTGTCCACCGCCACCAGACCCTGATCGTTAAGGTTCACGCCCTCCTCGCGCAGCAGGGGATGCTGGACCAGGAGCGGCGCGGTCCAGATGAAAAAGTATCCGTCCTGGGCGCGGCCGTCCGGGTTTTCCAGCCCGGCCAGGCGCTCCGGCGCATTTGGCGCGGCGCGGCCTGCAAGGTGCCCGGGTTCCGCGTTTTGCCAGTCCAAGATGCGCAGGCCTGGCAGGTCCGCCAGGGCTTTCAGGGCAAAATCCCAGACTTCCGGGGCCAGGGCCGGTTCCGGAGCGGCTGTGCGCAGCCAGACGCATTCCACCCCGGCGTTAATGGCCAAGCCGATGGCCTTCAGGGCTTCCAGGCCGTGCCCAACGATCACCGCCGGGCTGTCTGTTGCGCAGGCCCGCAAAGGCACGTCGTAGTCCCCCGGATTGCTGGGCAGGGGCGGGGCCGGCCAGCCGGCCAGATTGGTGAAATTCCGTAAATGCCGGGGAATGCGCGGCAGGGCGTCCGCTTCCACGGCTAATTCCGTGAAACGCACCGGCAAGCTGCCACGGCCGGATTCCACAGTGAGCCGGCTTTCGGACAGATCCAGCTCCAAAGACTCGGCTTCCAGCACAAACACGTCGCCGGCTTCCAGCAACGCTTTGTCCGGCCAGTGCCCGCTGAATATGGCCCGGACCGGCTCGGGCAGCGGAACCGCGCTGTCCAGCAAAGCGTGATCAGGAGACTTCCGAGGCTCCGGCAGCCCGGCCGGCAAAACCAGGTTCACCTCCAGGCCAGGAGCCAGACGCTTCAACCGGGATGCGGCCAGCACGCCGTCGCGGCTGGACGCCAGAATAACAATGCGACGCATGAATACTCCTAAAATTTAAGGAAAAAGCCGGCAAGGCGGCTATGGCGCATCATCCTGCAAGCGCACCATACGATATCCGATACCGAGATGCGTCTTCAGCAAAAGAGGCTCCGCCGGATTTTTTTCAATTTTTTTGCGCAGGGTGGCCATAATGACGCGCATGGACTGTGTACTGCTTTCAAAATCGTTACCCCAAATCTCCTTTAAAATATAATTGTGTGTCAACACTTTGTCCACGTTGTTAGAGAGCAGGCACAGCAATTTATATTCCATGGGGGTAAGGTGCGTCTCCACCTCGTCAACAAAGACGCAGTGGGCGGCGTAATCAATGCGCAATCCGCCGTTGGCGAATACGTTGGTGCCTTTCAGATTGCTTTTGTCGTGGCTCATTTTGCGAAGCGCCGCGCGTATGCGCGCCAAAAGCTCCTCCACGCTGAAAGGCTTGCTCAAGTAGTCATCTGCTCCCGCATCCAGGGCCGCTATTTTGTCATGCACCTCACTGCGGGCGCTGACCACGATTATCGGATTATTCGTCCATGTCCGCAGTTTACGGATGACGTCTGTTCCGTCCATGTCAGGCAGGCCCAGGTCCAGCACGAACAAATCCGGTTGATGGGAGACCGCCTCCATGATTGCGTCAGCGCCGTTGCAGGCATAACAGAATTTATACCCGAACGTTGTCAGGGCGGTGGTAATGAGACTTCTGATCGCGTTATCGTCCTCAATCACCAAGATCTTGTTTTTCAAGGTCCACATCCTCCAATTGCAGGGAGAAACTCACGACGGCGCCGCTCGGAGCGTTGTCCTCAATATGGATTGTGCCGCCGTGGGCACGCACGATCGATTGGCAGAGCGGCAGGCCCAGCCCCAGGCCGCGTCGGCTGTCGCTCGATCTGTCTTTGCTGGTATAAAACATGTCAAATATTTTCAGCTTGTCCTTGTCGTTGATGCCGCTCCCCGTATCCGCCACTTCCACGACAGCCCGCGAGCCGCGTCGGAAGGCCCTGATTGTTATAGCGGAACCGGCGGGCGTGTATTTGATGGCGTTATCCACAATATTGATAAGCACCTGCATAAAAAGACGGGCGTCCATTTTAACCACAAGGAGTTCCTCGGGCATTTCCAGGACGAGGTTATGCTTTCGGGCGCGTTTTTCAAGCGGCTTGAGCGCCTCAGGAATAATCTCCTGCAACACCTCCGGCTCCGTATGGATAGGCATGACGCCGTTTTCGATGCGCGTGATGAACAGCAGATTTTCCACCAGGTTGATCAACCACTCCGAATCGTCACAGATATATTGGTACAGCTGTCTGCGCACTTCGGGTTTGATTTGGTCCTCGTTGTGCAAAAGGATGTCGGCGTTGCCGGATATGCTTGTCAGCGGCGTGCGCAAATCGTGCGAAATAGCGCGCAACAGGCTTGTTCGCAGGCGCTCCGCTTCCGCTTCGCGCGCGATGCGCTCGTTGAACATGTGCAATTGGTGTTTTACCAACGATAGGGCCACTTCGTCCAGCAGGGCCAGGATCAGGTTGTATTCAAACCCCACGATGCTTTTACCGGCATCGACAACAACGGCCATGACGGCGCAAATCGTTTTTTCGTCCCGCACTTTGAATAACACGGCTTTTTTGCCGTCAGGGACGCGGACGAACAAATTTTCCGCCTCGGTTTCCGTTTCGGCAAACCGCTTCCGCCAATCCTCGGAAAAAAATTCCGTATCCGTGCCGGCGCATTTGATCATCGGCGGCAAGACTTTGCCGTTCGATACAGGGAAGAGCAGAACGGTCCGCTCAAGCATCCGGTACAGTTGGGTCAGCGTCACGGCAAAAATATCGTCCATATCCTGGGCCTGCTGCAGGTGCTGGCTCGTTTCCAGCAACATATCCAGGCGGCGGATCTCCAGTATTTCTTTGTCGAGCTGCCTGCGGAACAGCGTCATGACGTAATTGGTGATCAGAGAGGCGTTCAGCATGACTATCGTCGTGATGGAATATTGCCAGTCATACACGAACAGGGTAAAGCGCGGCTCCGCATACAGGCAGTTGAACAGAAGCACGCCCACGATCGAGGATATTGTGCCGTACATCCAGTGGGAGGTAATCGAAGCGATCAGCAGAATGCCGAGAACGTAAATGGTTATGATGTTGGCTTCGCTCAGGTGCCAGAAATAGAACAGAAACCCTATGAACGAACAGGCCGCCAGGATGCCGACCGACATCAGGGCATCGCGCCGGATGTCAGCCGCCCCTGGGCGGTCCTTTTTTTGCGCGGTTGTGAAGGCCATGACAATCTCCCCAACATCCCGTTAAAAATTTGAGTTCAAGCCGTATAATTACCGGAAGTTCGCCTCGGAACGCCACACTTTTTTGCCGGGAACCGTCATGTCTTTATATTGTATTAATACGAAACAGGCGGGCCGAGATTTACGCGCCGCCATAGCAATGGGGCCGTCGCAAGGCTGTGGGGTTGTTTTTTTGCCCCTCCCCCCGCCAGAATATCTTAACAAAACTTTTATACACAAGCAGGCAACTTTAATGCTGTAAGAATTTCGCGCTTTTTTTCACAATGATATATGTAATGCGAATGGCGCCGCAAATTGCAATGCGTTTCCAGAACCGGAGAGCGTTAGAAATGTTCATCAGCGAGCATTGTTTGAAAGACGACGGCGTCAGCCTGGACGGGGGGGAAAGGGACTTTGCCTGTAACACTTTGTAAGCCAGGAGAATTACCATGAGAACAGTTATTCTTATAGCCATACTGTGTTTCTTTGCCGTTATGTGGACAGCCCCTTTCTGGCTGCCGAAACTGAGGAGCAAGAAAGACAAGGCGGCTTAGCTCGCCACGCTGGCGGCTTCCTTGGGGGGCCGGGGAAGCGAGCCGGCAAATGGACTAACCTCCGCTGGAGAACGCGGAACAGCCGCCCGCGCGCGACTTTGTTTTTTCAAAGAGGCCAGCCCGCCACGCAGACGCAGGCGGCATTCATTGCCGCCGTGGAACGCCGAAGGGCGTGCCTTTACAAAACACGGCCTTGCGGGGTTTGTCATCAATCTGGAAGGCCCCGTCTTGTTAAGTTTAACAGGGCGGGGACTCTACAATTAGAGCGTATTCACCGCCACGCCAATCTCGCGGCGGGGATTTGCCGGCGAATCCTTGCGGAGGGACGGGCATTTCAAATGTTCATTCCCTCTAATATATCCAAAGTAATTCACGGTACTTAGGCAATGGCCAATGGCTGTCGTCCACCAGGTTTTCCAGGGCGTCGCCCTCGGCCCGGCAGGCGCTCATGATCGGAACCAGGGTATCCCGGCAGAATTTTGCTTGGTCGTATGGGCTGGTTTTGGCGTGGCCCGCGTCTTTCTTGTGGTAGAGTTCCTCTTCCAGACGGTCCAGGGCGATGATCAGATCCCGGATATGCCGGGACAGGCGGGCCAAGGACTGCTCCTGCGCCTCGGCGTCCGTATCCGGCCCAAGGCAGTCCTTGAGGCTTTTTATGCTTCCGGACAGGGATTTCTGCCAGGCTATGGCTGCGGGCAGCAAGATGGTCCGGCCCATCTCCAGGGTCATCTGGGATTCTATGCCGATGCTGGTGCTGTAGTTTTCAAAAAGAATTTCCCGTCTGGCCTGCACTTCGCGCGGGGAAAGCACGGCATAGCGTGAGAGCACGGCCAGGTTTTCCTCATCCGTAAAGTGCTTAATGGCGCTGACGCTGTCCGGGTGGTGGGCCAGTCCGCGTTTCTGGGCTTCCTTGAGCCAGGCGGCCGAGTAGTTGTCGCCGTTAAAAAGCACCGGGGCGTGTTCGACAAATTCCTTTTGCAGCAGAGCCTGCGTCGCGTCGTGCAGGCTCCTGCCGTTTTCCAGGCCCGCCTCCAGTTCAGAGGCGTAGCTGTCCAAAGCTTCGCTGACGGCGGTGTTCAGCAAAAAGCAGAGCGGGGCGCAGGACTGGGAAGACCCCACGGCCCGGAACTCGAATTTGTTGCCGGTAAAGGCCACTGGAGATGTGCGGTTGCGGTCCGTGGCATCCCTGGGCAGGGTGGGCAGGGCGGTCACGCCGATGCGCATGGTCTCTTTGCCGCGTCCTTCCGGCCGCCCCCCGGCCATGATGCTTTCCACCACATCGGTCAATTGGGAGCCCAGGAATATGGAGAAGATGGCCGGCGGGGCCTCGTAAGCCCCCAGGCGGTGATCGTTGCCGGCGCCGACGGTGCCCAGGCGCAGCAGGCCGCCGTACTTGTGCACGGCGCGCAGGACAGCGCACAGGAATACCAGGAACTTGGCGTTCTCGTGTGGCGTGTCGCCGGGGTCCAGCAGGTTGTTTCCGCTGGAATCGGACATGGACCAGTTGTTGTGCTTGCCGCTGCCGTTGACGCCTTTGAAGGGTTTTTCATGCAGCAGGCAGACCAGGCCGTGATCCCTGGCCGTGCCGCGCAGGCTTTCCATGATCAGCATGTTATGGTCAGTGGCGATGTTCACGTCCTCAAACAGCGGGGCCAGCTCGAACTGGGCCGGGGCCGCCTCGTTGTGCCGGGTTTTGGCCGGAATGCCCAGCTTGTACAGGCGTTTTTCCAGATCCATCATAAAGGCCAGCACCCGGCCGCGGATTGCTCCGTAGTAATGGTCCTCCATTTCCTGGCCCTTTGGGGGGCGCGCGCCGTACAGGGTGCGGCCGGTGTTCACCAGGTCCGGCCGCTGCAGGAAGAACATGCGGTCCACCAGAAAATATTCCTGCTCCGCGCCGAGGGTCGGCGTGACGTGGGTGGACTTGTCGTCACCGAACAGGCGCAGGATGCGCAAGGCCTGGTGAGACAGGGCTTCGGCCGAACGCAAAAGCGGTGTTTTGCGGTCCAGGCACTCGCCTGTGTAGGAGCAGAAGGCCGTGGGAATGCACAGGGTCCGGCCGTTGTGGCTCTCCTTTATGAACACCGGGGAGCGCGGATCCCAGGCCGTGTAGCCTCTGGCCTCAAAGGTGGAGCGTATGCCGCCGGAGGGAAAGGACGAGGCGTCGGATTCTCCGCGCACCAGCATCTTGCCGGAAAACTCGCTCAGCACCGCGCCATCCGGTCCCAGGGCCAGAAAGGCATCGTGCTTTTCCGCCGTGTAGCCGGTCATGGGCTGAAACCAGTGGGTATAATGGGTGGCGCCGTGCTCCTCGGCCCAGTCGCGCATGGCCACGGCCACAAAATCCGCCACTTCCTGGTCCAGAGCCCGGCCTTCGCGCATGGTCAGCTTAAGGCGCTCGAACACATGGCCGGGCAGGCGGGCGCGCATTTCGCCTTCCCCAAAAACCAGCGATCCGTAAATTTTGGCCAGAGGGTCCTTTGTGTAATCCACGCCGCAGACCAGGGGCCGTATGGTGGAGACCCTGGCTATGGTTTCGCGGCGTCCGGCGGCTTTATCCTGCATATTTTCTCCCTTGGAAGGCATATTTTACACTGCTGCGGCCGCCTGAAGAACGCGGCTTCCATTCGCGGCGACCCTTATGATTTTTATCCTAAGCGGCGGCGGCCTGCAATCCATTTATGGACTTGCCGGTATGGAGGTTACTTGCTCTGGACAATTATAGAATTATACTTACCAAAGTACTTGTTCAGGTTGTGGGTAATAGCGGTTGTATTATCTTTTGTTTGATAATATAAACCCGCTTCCTAACTGGCTGGGGGGGACTTTTTACTCTTTCACCCAGGCTCAGGCGGTCCGGGGGCTTTTTATCCGGTCTTCAATTTTGCATCCGGTTTGTCTCCAGGGGGATTAATTTCTTGGGGGGGCCCTACAGGATAATATGTAAACTTTAATAAGTAGACATTCATCAGGCTTTAGAAATCTAACATACACAAAACAACATGCCGTGCTCTTCGCCGGGCGCGGTTTATTTTTGCCAACGGGAGTTCTTTATGAAATTGGGCTTGAAAATGAAAATGCTTATTCCAATGCTTGCGGTGGTCATATTAAGCTGCGGCGGAATAAGCTATGTTTGCTATCAAAAATCCAGCGCGGCCCTCAGCGCCGCGGTTTTCGCCGATGCCGACGGATCCGCCGAGTCTCTGGGCAAGCTTGTGGGGTTGGCGCTTAACACCGCCAGGGTAGACGCGGCCACCCTGGCCAGCCGCAATGTGGTCCAAACTCTGCTCAGCCAGGAAACCCCTCCTATGGAAGAGGTCGAAAGCATTGAGGAGGTTCTGAAAACCATAGTAAAAAGCCAGGCTTTTTACCAGACCGTTGGTCTGTTCAACGTCAAAGGCAAAATGATTGCCTGCAGCGAACCGGCGGCCAGGGGCGCGGATTTTTCCGACCGGGATTTTTACAAATCCGCCATGAACGGGGGGAGCATCATTTCCCAGCCGCACATGAGCCGCATAGCCAACCGTTATTTTGTGGCTTCTTCCGCACCGGTCAAAGACAAGCAGGGCAAGATTCTGGGCGTGGCCTATGTGGCCGTGGATTTGCCGGCTCTGACCAAAACGTTTGTTCAGCCGTCCACCATAGGCGATCACGGGTATTCCTTCCTGCTCAACAAGGAAGGCCAGGTGGTGGGGTATCCGCGGATTGAGAGGATTATGGACGCCCAACTCGCCACTACGGCCGGCATCCGGGAAATCATGTCCAGAACGGAGCGTAAGGGACAGTTTGAGGCCGAGTTCAACGGCGTGCAGGCTTTTTACAGCTTTGAGCGGAATCCGGATACCGGATGGATTGCCGTGGTGCGCGGCGATGTGGACGATTTGTTCAGCGATCTGTATGAAATGGGCCGCCTCAGCCTGTATATGGCCGGCGGAGGCATATTGCTGGCCGGGGTTGTTGTATTCCTGATGATTAACAGCGTTACAGGCGTCCTCGCCCGAAGCGCGAAGTTCGCCTCGGAAGTCGCCGGCGGGAACCTGAGCGGGCGGCTTGACGTTAAGCGGGACGACGAACTGGGAACGCTGGCCGGGGCGCTACGCTCCATACCGGAAGTGCTCAAGCGGATACTTGACGAATACTCGGACATGGAAAAGTCAGTGGAAAACGGGCAGTTGAACGCCCGGGCGGACGAGCGGCGCTTCTCCGGGGATTTTGCCGCGCTGATTCGTGGCGGCAACGCTATTTCGGACCGTTTCCGCATGGTTTTGAACTATATACCTTCCCCGGTGGCGGTGCTGGACAAGGACGGCAAGGCCACCTTCCTTAACGAGCAAGCGCAGAAACTGGCCGGCAGCGATTATGCCGGCAAGAGTTCCGGGCAGCTTTTTGCGAGCGAGGACTTTGACACGCCGGCCTGCGCCTTGCGCCGGGCCAGGGAAAGCGGCCGGGCGGCCAGCGCTGAGGCCGTGGCCCATCCGCGCGGCCAGCGTCTGGACATAAGCTATACCTGCATCCCCATGCTGGATTCCCAAGGCAAGCTGGCCGCTATCCTGCAGCTGATCACGGATCTGACGGAAATAAAGTCAACCCAGCGCACCATTGTTGAGGTGGCCAATCAGGCCCTGGACATTTCCAACCGCATGGCCGCGGCTTCCGAGGAATTGTCCGCCCAGGTGGAACAGGTCAGCCGGGGTTCGGAAATGCAGAAAGAAAGGGTGCACTCCACAGCCACGGCCATGGAGGAAATGAACGCCACCGTGCTGGAAGTTGCCCGCAACGCCGGGGAAGCCAGCCAGCAGGCGGAAACCACCCGGCAGAAAGCCCACGACGGCACCGGATTAGTGGAAAAGGTCATAAAATCCATCAACCAGGTGAACAGCGTGGCCCAGGAGCTCCAGGCGGACATGCAATCGCTGGGCAGACAGGCGGAATCCATCGGCGGCGTGATGAACGTCATTTCCGACATTGCTGACCAGACCAATCTGCTGGCCCTGAACGCGGCCATTGAGGCGGCCAGGGCTGGCGAGGCCGGGCGCGGTTTCGCGGTGGTGGCTGACGAAGTGCGCAAGCTGGCGGAAAAAACCATGAGCGCCACCACGGAAGTGGGCGGCAGCATCAAAGGCATTCAGGGCGCCACCCAGAACAACCTGCGCCGGGTTACCGAAGCGGCCAGAAGCGTGGAGGAAGCCACCTCGCTGGCCGGCACTTCCGGCCAGGCCCTGGACGAAATCCTGCACTTGGCCAACCGGAACTCCGAACTGGTCACCGGCATAGCCACGGCGGCGGAGCAGCAGTCGGCAACTTCCGAGGAAATAAACAGCGCGGTGGAAGAGATCAACCGCATCGTGGGGGAAACCTCCGCCGGCATGGTCCAGTCCGCTTCCGCCGTGCAGAAGGTCGCCTCCATGGCCCAGGAGCTCAAAAGCCTGCTGGAGCGCCTTAAGAAGTAAAAAAATAAACCGGCGCTGAGGCTCCCGGCTCTCGCGAGGCCGCGCTCCATTCAGGACGAGTGAGCGCGGCCTTAAGGCTTTTTGGTGGCCGCTTTTAGGAATATTGACGTTGACGGAGCCTAATCTCGCGGTTATTTAGGCCGATATCATCCAAGATATTAATGAAAAAGCCGAGGTTTATTCATGAATGTCTGCATAATCGGCACGGGGTACGTGGGCCTGGTCAGCGCGGCCTGCTTCGCGGAGATGGGCAACCGCGTGTCCTGCGTGGACGTGAACCACATGATTGTGGAATCCCTTAAGGCCGGACGGGTGCATATCTTTGAGCCCGGCCTGGAAGACCTGGTCAAACGCAATTACGCGGAGGGGCGCCTGATTTTTACAGCCAGCCTGGAAGAAGGCCTGAATGGCGCTGGTCTGGCCTTTATCTGTGTGGGCACACCCCCCCGGCCGGACGGCAGTTGCGACTTGAGCCACGTGGAAGCCGTGGCCAGGGAAATAGGCCAAAAAATGGCCAGGGATCTCATAGTGGTGGATAAATCCACCGTGCCTGTTGGCACTGGGGACAGAGTGGAAGCCATAGTCCGGGAGGAACTTGAACGGCGTGGAGTTCCCTGCAAATGCAGCGTGGTTTCCAACCCGGAATTTTTAAAGGAAGGCGATGCGGTCAGCGACTTCATGAAGCCGGACCGGGTGATTGTGGGCACGGAAGACGCGGCGGCCGTGGATGTGATGAAGGCCCTGTACGCGCCCTTTGCCCGCAGCCGCGACAAGTTCATCGCCATGAGCAGGCGCAGCGCGGAAATGACCAAATACGCCGCCAACTGCATGCTGGCGGCCAAGATTTCCTTTATCAACGAAATGGCCAACATCTGCGAGCGGGTTGGCGCGGACGTGCGTGACGTGCGCACGGGCATCGGCGCGGATCACCGCATCGGTTATCATTTTATTTATCCCGGCGTGGGCTACGGCGGTTCCTGCTTCCCCAAGGACGTCAAGGCGCTGATCCGCACGGCCAGGGACAACGGATTTACCCCTGAACTTATGGAAGCCGTGGATGCGGTGAACAACCGGCAAAAGCGCCTCATGGCCGCCAAGGCCCTGGAGCGCTTTGCCGGCCTGGGCGGCGCCAAGGGTAAAGCCCTGGCCCTTTGGGGGCTGGCTTTCAAGGCCAACACCGACGACATGCGCGAATCGGCCGCTCTTGGGATAATTGAAGATCTGACCTCCAGGGGCGTGCTGGTAAAAGCCTATGATCCGGTGGCCGGCCAGAAGGCCGGGGCGCTGTTCGGAAAGAATCCCCTGCTGGAGATCGTCGGGGATCAGTACGAGGCCTGCGCCGGAGCGGATGCGCTCATGGTCATAACCGAGTGGAACCAGTTCCGGACACCTGATTTTGAACGGCTTAAGGAACTGTTGCGTCATCCGCTGATTTTTGACGGCCGCAACCTTTATTCCGCATCCTGGCTCCAGGCGCGGGGTTTTGAGTATTTCTGCGTGGGCCGGGCGGCCAGGTGATAAAGCAGGCGGCGCACGGGGCATTATTGTCGTTATTTTATGCCATTATTATCTTTATTTTGTATATTGGCACACTTGCTTAAGTTTTTAAAAAATGGCATTGAATATTTACTGGCAGTATTTTTATATGGCAGTCGATACAACAGAGGTGAACAATGGAACACACGCAACGCAAACAGGATGACGAACTCCTGCAGCTGGTTACGTTCAGCATAGGGGAAGAGGAGTTCGGGGTGGATATCCTGAAGGTCCAGGAAATAATCCGGACCATGGAGATCACCAAGGTTCCCCGGGCCCAGGATTTTGTGGAAGGCGTGATCAACCTGCGCGGCAAGGTCATTCCGATCATTGACCTGCGCCGGCGGTTCGGCCTGGATTCCAAGGCGCACGATAAACATACCAGGCTTATCGTCATTGAAATCAATAATATGATCGTCGGTTTCGTGGTGGACTCGGTTTCCGAGGTTTTGCGCATACCCGCGAGCACGGTGGAGCCGCCGCCACCCGTTGTGGCCGGCATGGAGTCAGAATACATCAGCGGCGTGGGCAAGCTTCAGGATCGTCTGCTCATCCTGCTGGATCTGGACAAGCTGCTGTCCAACGAGGACATGGAAGCCCTAGGGCATATTTAATCTTTTTCTTACCCGGCCGGAAGCCGTCGCAAGGCCTGAGTCTTGCGACGGCTTCCGGTTGTGGCGTGTCCGGCGGTTTAGAACAGATTAACATCGAAATTTGTTTCGCCGTTAAGCGCCGAAGCTTGCGTCTTAAAATTAGAAGGCTCCAGTAGGGATGAAGGCTTTTGCCGGGAGCCTGAAAAAACTTTATTGGAATTGTCGCCAGGAACGAGGTATGCCTTGTCCCGGGCAAATTGAATCTGGCAGGAGCTTTTTTTGGCTTTTCCGGAAATACTTGGCGCAATCGCCTCCGCCACCCACGGCTCTAAAATAGGTTTAAGCCGCTCCGGCCCCGCCGTTGCGGCCAGGCTGGCGCTTGAGCTTTCCGCCAGAGGGCGCACCGTGCTGCTCTGCGGCCGTAACGCCGAGGACCTGGCGGATTTGCGCGGCCTTTTGACCTTATTCTCCCCGGAATTTTCCCACTCCGATCCCTCGCTCACCCGCGCCCAGTGGGAGCGGCGCTTCATCACCCTGCCTCCGCACCCGCCGGCCGAGCACAGCCGGGCCGGCTGGGCCGAGCGTATGGCCGCGCTCTATTCCCTGCGCAACGCCGGTTCCCGCTGCAACCTGCTGCTCGCCCCGGACAACCTCCTGCTGCGCCTCCCCCCCCTGGATATTTTTGACGCCCATGAAGTGCGCCTGGTCAAAGGGCAGGAAATGGCTCCTGAACTGGTCCTGGAACAGGCCGTGGACTGGGGCTACCAGCGCGTGCCCATGGTGGCTTCACCCGGCGAGATAGCCATGCGCGGGGATATCCTGGATATTTTCTGCCCCGGCTACGCCAAGGCCCTGCGCCTGGAATTCTTTGGCGACATCCTGGAGGATATCCGCCTTTTTGACCCTGTGACCCAGCGCTCTGTGGCGGATCTGGCTGAAATGGTCCTGCTGCCGGTAAGCCCGGCCGTGAGCGGATTGGATCTGCGCAAAAAGGCCCAAAAGCGCTGGGCCGGCCTGGTTAAAGACGGCCGTCTTTCCGAAGCGGAGCGCCAGAGGCTGGAGCAGTTGGCGGAAGCTGGCGGCAACGGCATTCTTTCCGGCATGTATTATGAAAAAGCCGGCCGCATTGAAGAATGGATACCTAAAGATACGGTGCTGTTACTGCCGGGGGAATCCGCCTTCGCGAACATTCTGGAAGACTGCGCCGCCTCCTGGCGGGGCAGGCTGGAGCAGGATGCGGAAAACGGTCTGCGCCAGCTTCCTTCCCTGGTCATGCGCGGGCCGGGCGAAGTCCTGGCCGCCTTGCAAAGCTTCACCAGGGTCCATTTTGAGGATTTGCCCCAGGGCCTGGACCACGGCCTGCCGGATTTGCCGGAACGGGCCGTGCATGGCTTTCAGGAGCTTTTTCCCGGCGTTGGCGCAACGGACCGGCCCTGGCAGAGCCTTATGGCCGGCCTGCGCGACTGGACGGACAAGCGCGTGGAAGTGCTGCTCAGCTTTGCCTCGGAACGGGGGCGGGCCAAGTTCGCCGCCCTTGCCGCCCAGGACGGCATAGTCGCCAGAGAGCGCTACCAGCCGGGGCAGCCCGGCCTGTACGCGCTTATTTCCCCTTTCCGGCGCGGCCTGGCCCTGCCCGGCCTTAACCTGCGCGTGCTGGGCGAAGATGTGCTCCAGCCCAGGGCGGCGCGCTCCGTGCAGCCGGCCTCCGGCGCCTTCAAGGGCCTGGAGCGCTACGACGATCTGAGTCCCGGCGACCTTCTGGTGCATCGCGATTACGGTATAGCCGCTTTTGGCGGCCTGAAGAGCATGTGCCTGGGCAATGTGCTCAATGACTACCTGGTCCTGAACTACGCGGGCGAAGACCGCCTGTACTTGCCGGTGGACCGGCTTTCTCTGGTGCAACGCTTCAAGGGCCAGGAAGGCGCGCAGCCCGTTCTGGACAGGCTGGGCGGCGCGCAATGGGTGGCGGGCAAGGAAAAGGCCCGCAAAGCCATTGAGAAGATCGCCGGCGATCTGGTGGCCATGTACGCCTACCGCAAGGTGGCCAAGGGCTTCGGTTATTCCCCGCCGGATGAGATGTACCGGGAATTCGAGGCTTCCTTCGGCTTTGAGGAGACCCCGGATCAAGCCAGGGCCATTGAGGATGTGCTGGCGGACATGGAAAAGCCGGAGCCCATGGACCGCCTGGTCTGCGGAGACGTGGGCTTCGGCAAGACCGAGGTGGCCCTGCGGGCCGCTTTTCGGGCCGCTTCCGAAGGCCGCCAGGTGGCCCTGCTCTGTCCGACCACGGTCCTGGCCGAGCAGCATTTTCAGACCTTTCGCGCCCGTATGGCCGGGTTCCCTATAAACGTCGGGCTGCTCTCCCGTTTTGTCGCCAAGGGCAAACAGAAGGAAACCCTGGAGCAGGCCGAGGCCGGGCGTCTGGACGTGCTGATCGGCACGCACCGCCTGCTGTCCGGCGACGTCAACCTGCCAAAGCTGGGGCTTTTGATTCTGGACGAGGAGCAGCGCTTCGGGGTGCGCCACAAGGAGCGCCTTAAGGAACTGCGCAAGAACGTGGACGTGCTCACCCTCACGGCCACGCCTATTCCACGCACACTGCAGCTTTCGCTCTCCGGCATTCGCGAACTGTCCGTCATGGAAAGCGCGCCGCCGGATCGCAAACCCGTGGCCACGGCCCTGATCGAAAAAGACGACGCGGTTCTTAAATCCGTGCTGGAGCGGGAACTGGCCCGCAAGGGCCAGGTGTTCTGGGTGTACAACCGGGTCCAGGGACTGGAGCGGGTGGCGGAATACGTGCGCATGCTCGCGCCCACGGCCAGGGTTGGCCTGGCCCACGGCCAGATGGGCGAAAAAGAGCTGGAAGATTCCATGCGCAAATTCTGGCACGGGGATTTGGACGTGCTGGTTTGCACCGCGATTATCGAGTCCGGCCTGGATTTTCCCCAGGCCAACACCCTGGTGGTGGACCAGGCCCAGATGTTCGGGCTGGGGCAGCTTTACCAGTTGCGCGGCCGGGTGGGGCGCTCGGACCGTCAGGCCTTTGCCGTTTTCATCGCCAACAACGTGGACAAGCTGCCGGAAATCACCCGCAAGCGCCTGCGCATTATTCTGGATCTGGACTACCTGGGCGCGGGCTTTCAGGTGGCCATGGAAGATCTGCGCCTGCGCGGAGCCGGGAACATTCTGGGCGAATCCCAGTCCGGGCACATGAACCGCCTGGGCCTGGATCTTTTTTTGGAAATGCTGGAGCAGGAAGTGGCCAAACTGCGCGGCAAGCCCTTGCGCGAGGAAGTGGAGCCTGAGTTGAACATCGGCGTGCCGGCCCGCATTCCGGAATCCTACATCGCGGACGCCCGCGAGCGGCTGCGCTATTACAAGAACCTTTCTTCGGCTCCGGACGCGGCCAGCCGCCAGGATGTGGAATTCGAGCTCAGGGACCGCTTCGGCCCAATGCCGGATGAACTCAGAAACTTCCTGGCCGTATTGTCCTTCAAGCGGGTCATTGCGGGCTGGGGGGCGCTCAAGGCGGATATTTTCGCGGACCGGGTGAAAATCAGTTTTGGCGAAAAGAACGGGCATCTGGACCCGGCCCGCCTGGTGGCCTGGATCAGCGCGCAAAAAGGCCGGGTACGGCTTCAGCCGCCGGCTACTCTGGAAGTGCCGGCCCCGTCCGGCAGCCTGGAGGAAAGTCTGGAAACAATCAAGGCGGATCTGGGCGCTTTGATGAAGGAATCCGATGGATGATTTTTATGCGTAGCATATATGTCCGGTTGCTTTTTTTCAGCGTGATTGTCCTGAGTTCATGCGACGGCTCTCCCAAAGTGGCCGGAGAAGTGGCCAGGGTGAACGGTCGGCCCATAACTCTGCATCAGCTCCAGGCCGCGCACGACAGCCTGTTGCTGAGTTGGGGCGATCCCGGACAGGAAGTGGAGGCCCTGCGTGGCGAATACGGCACGGTGCTCACGGATTTAATCATCCAGGAACTGGTGACCGAGCAGTTGGAGAAAAAGAAGATCCCGGTCACGGACAAGGAACTGGCCGCGGAGGAAAACATCATCCGGGCGGATTGGCCGGCCGGGGGCTTTGAAAGAATGCTCCTGGAAGAAAGCATTGACCTGGAGGATTGGCGCGGCATGCTGCGCCGGCGCCTGGGCGCGGCCAAGTTCATCAGCCATGTTCTGCGGCCCGGCATAAGCATTTCCAAGGAAGAGGTGGAAGTATACTTTCAGGCTCACCAGGCCGAACTGAAATTGCCGGCCCGCAGGCATTACCTGGAGTTCAGCTCCCCGGAGCAGGCCAGGCTGGCGGAAGCCTGCGCCGCTTTCATCCGGAGCAAGGACGCGGCCGGAACGCAGAACGAATTCCCCACGGTGCGCTTGCGGGAAGTGACCATGCAAGCGGACCGCCTGCCGCCGGACGTGGCGGAAACGCTGGCCAGGGCCAAGCCCTACCAGGCATCGAAAGCGGAACCTCTGCTCGGCGGATTCAGAGCCCTGGTGCTCCTGGAAAGCCTGCCGGAACGCCCAATGAGCATCAGCGAAAGCTACCCCTTGATCGAGCAGGCCCTGCTTGAAGATAAACAAGAGCGCGCCTTTAACGAATGGATAGACAAAAGGCTCAAAGATTCCACAATTCTGGTCTCCAACCACCTTCTGCCCGGCAAGGGAAAAGTCGCGAATTAGAGCAATTTCACTTTGAAATTGCTCGGCAGACGCGAAGTGGATGCCCGCGAAGCGTGTTATTTATCTTAAAAATCTCGCATTGTTACAAGCAAGACCCTATACCCTTGCGAAACTTGTATTGTTTAATTTCAAAGTTAAAATACTCTAAAGAACGATCGTTCCCAGGTCGCCCGCAAGGCCTTGAAAAGTCAGGTCCGGAAGCGTCAATAATAGCGCTTTTCAGTCCGAATATTTTAAGGCATAGTTTAAGTGTTCGCTTTAACGCCATGCGCGGCTTTTGCTCCGCGCCACGAGGAGATTTCCATGACCGCTTCCGCTTCAAATATAATCATCGTCGGCGCCCAATGGGGAGATGAGGGCAAGGGCAAGATAGTCGATCTGATCGCTCCGGAAATAGACCTGGTGGTGCGCTTTCAGGGCGGCAACAACGCCGGCCACACGGTCATTGTGGGCGACAAAAAATACGTGCTGCATCTTATCCCTTCCGGTATTCTGCATCCTGGCAAGCGCTGCCTGATCGGCAACGGCGTGGTTCTGGACCCGGCGGTGTTCTGCCGCGAACTGGCGGACATGGACGCCCAGGGAGTGGACGTAAGTCCGGCGCGCCTGAGGATCAGCCGCAAAACGCATATCATCACAGCCTATCACCGGGCTTTGGATCAGGCCAGGGAAGCTGGCAAAGGCGAAGGTAAAATAGGCACCACCGGCCGGGGCATCGGTCCTTGCTATGAGGATAAGGCGGCCAGAATCGGCATACGGGCGGCGGATTTTGAAAACCTGGCCCTGTTGCGGGCCAAGGTGGAAAAAGCCCTGCCGGAAAAAAACGCTCTGCTCGCCTTGTACGGCCAGCCGGCTCTGAGCGCGGAGCAAGTCCTGGCGGAACTTGAACCCCTGGCCAAAACCCTTGCTCCATATCTGGCGGACGTCAGTTCGGAAATACAGGACTGCCGCAAAGCGGGCGGCAAGGTGCTCTATGAAGGCGCTCAGGGCATCCACCTGGACATTGATCACGGCACCTATCCTTTTGTGACTTCTTCCAGCACCCTGGCCGGCAATGCGGCCGCGGGCGGCGGTCTGGCCCTTTCCGGCGGCACGCGGGTCGTTGGCATAGTCAAGGCCTATGTCACCCGCGTGGGTTCCGGACCCTTTCCCACCGAGCTTTCGGACGCCACTGGCGAGGCCTTGCAGCAAAAGGGCTTTGAGTTCGGGGCCACCACCGGGCGCAAGCGGCGTTGCGGCTGGCAGGACCTGGTGATTCTGCGCGAATCCGTGCGCCTGAACGGCATTACGGAAATAGCCCTGACCAAGCTGGACGTGCTCTCCGGGTTGCCGGAAGTCCGCATCTGCACAGCCTACCGCAAAAACGGCCAGGAACTCCAGTACCCCCCGCAGGAAGAAAACGGCATGGCCGGCGTGGAGCCGGTATACGAAACCATGCCCGGCTGGTCCGAAGACATCAGCCGTTCCCAGGGCTGGGCGGAGCTGCCCAAGGCGGCGCGCGACTATGTGCGCAGGCTGGAGGAATTGGCCGGCGTGCCGGTGTCCATGGTTTCCGTGGGCGCGGAAAGGGACGAGACGATTATCCGCTGAGGGCTTTAGGGCGGCGTTATGGCCAAAACAGGTAAAAAAGCCGGCGAAGCGCCGGAATCCGGCGCGGAAGCTCCGCTGCTTTCCGTGGAGGCTTTGCGGCGCTTCATGGCGGATTCCCGTCAGTCCGGCGCTTTGGCCAGGTTGGACGCTCTGGCCGTAAGCCCGCCTCAATCTCTGCTCATTGAGGGCGGCAACGTTGGGGAACGCCTGGCCGCCTCACTGTATTTCGCGCTTTGCCTGAACTGTGTCCAAAGCGGCGGGGATTCGCCAGGCCCTTGCCTGGAATGCCCCAATTGTCTGCGCATTTTAGGCGGTCTGCACCGGGACTTGTTTTTTCTGGACGGCCGGGCCGGGAGCATCAAAATAGACGAAGTGCGCGCCTTGCGGCCGTTTTTGGGGGAAGCTCCACGCGAGGCGCGCAAGCGGGCGGTCATTTTCCGCGAAGCCCAGGCCATGGGGGACGCGGCGGCCAACTCCCTGCTCAAATCCCTGGAAGAGCCCCGTCCGCACACGGTGTTCATGCTTCTGGCCCCGCAACGCGAGCGCCTTTTGCCCACCCTGGTCTCGCGCTCCTGGGTGCTCACTCTGCCCTGGCCGCATAATTTTGACGCGGAAGAAGAGGCGGTCATCCACTGGGGCCTGGCCCTGCTGGAATTTTTGCAAAGCGGCCGGGGCTGGATGAGCCGCACGTCCCGGCGCGAGTCCGTGGACGCGGATCTGGCGCGGCGCATCTTGATCCTGTGCCGCCGGGCTCTGGTTCTGTCCCTGTCCGGCCGGGCCAAGGGGCCGCAGGGCACTCCCCTGGCCGTGGAACTGGCGGCTCTTGCGCCGGCCCGGCAGCGCATGCTGGATGAAATTCTGGCTGAATGCGAGGATAGCCTGAATTATATGGTAAACCCGGCCCTGGTTCTGGACTGGCTGGCGACCAGAATATTTTTGTTGAGGGCCAGGCAGTGAATTTGGGGCTGCCGCCCCAAACCCCGCCCGGGGGCGATTGCCTCCGGACCCCTTCTTGGGCGCGGTCCCTTGGCAGGGGGGACGGGGGACTTAGTCCCTCGGTCTAACCAAGGATATTTTGTGGCAACGCTGGTTTACGCCAAAAAAATTTTGTTGCCGGCCTCCAACGCCAACACGCTGCAAAGCCTGAATATGGCTTGGGCATTTGGCCGAGCCGGCGTTGCGGTGCGTTTTTTGCCCGGCTTCCGGGCCTGGAGCCGGCCGGGGGCGGGGGGCATTTTGGAAGAGGCGCTCCGGAGCCAGGGCCTGGAGCCGGAGGGGGCCCGAAGCTGGAGCCTGGCCCCGTTGTCGCACAAGGGTCTTTACGGCGCGGCCTTTCGCGGTTTTACGGCCGGACTGCTGCTGCGCCTGCCCCGGGCCGCGTTTTACGCCCGGGATGTGGGCGAGGCGCTGTTCATGACTTCCTTTGCCGCCCGCCTGGGCCTGAAGCGGCGCGTTTTTTTTGAGATGCACGAAATTTTGTTCCGCCAGAAGCAATTGGAAGGCCGCCGGGATTGGGAGCGGACCAGGCAGATGGAGCGGGCCATTCTGGAGCGGGCGAGCGGAGTGGTGGTAACCAGCGAGTTCATGCGCGAGGATTTGGACGGCCTGGGTTATGCGGGGCCGGTGCTGGTGGAACCCAACGGCTACAACCCGTTTTTGTTCGGCCCGCTGCCGCTTTTTGAGCCGGAAAATCCCTGGCCCGGCCCGCAAGACAAGGTGCGCCTTGTCTATGTTGGCAATTTTCATCCTGGCAAGGGCGCGCAGGAACTTGTGGAGGCCTTGCGTTTTTTGCCGGAAAGGTTTTCTTTGCGGCTGATCGGCGGCGATCCCCAGAACGTTTTTGCGTGTCTTAAGGAGCAGGCCGCCACCTTGCCGGGCGGAGCGGGCCGGGTGGAGTTTTGGGGAAGGCTTCCCCAGAGCGCGGTGGCCCAGGCCTGCCGGGGCTGCCACATTTTTATGCTGCCGCAGCAGGAAAATGGCGGATATTTTTCGCCTTTGAAAATAACCGAAGCCTGGGCTCTGGGCCTGCCTTTGCTGTCCACGCCAGTGAATGTGTTCGAAGGATTGCGGCAAAGGGAGCTGGCGTTCAGCAGCGCTGGGTTCGGGCCGGAGGCCCTGGCTGAGGCGGCGCGGGAACTGGCGGAACGGCCGTCGCTGGCCGCCGCGCTGCGGAAAAACGGCCTGAATGCCGCGGCGGAACGCGCCTGGACCGCCAGGGCCTCCAGAATCCTGCATTTTATGGAGAGCTGACGTGCAGGGAAAAAAGCGCTTGTTCATAGGTCTGATCACCGGGACTTCCGTGCTTTTGTGCGTCCTGCTCCTGGTGGGCTGGATTATTCCCTACATAGGCTTCGGCAATATTCATCCCAGCGTGCCATATGTGACCGGCGCCCTGCTGGCGCTGCTCATTCTGGCCATAGCCTGGGCGTCCCTTGGCCTGGTGCTGCACATAGCCTTTGGCCGGGCTTTCTGGGGCGAGGGCAAGGCCAGGGGGTTGACCATCAAGCTGTTCCTGCCCCTGATGGAATTTCTGGCCCGGCTGGTGGGTGTGGCCCCGCTGGAGGTGCGGCAGTCCTTCATCCGGGTGAACAACGAGCTCAACCTGGACAAGGCCGGCCGCTACAAGCCGGAAGAATTGCTCATTTTATTGCCGCACTGCGTGCAGAACAGCGAGTGCGCGGTGCGGGTGAACCACAACGCCGACTTGTGCAAACGCTGCGGCAAATGTCCTTTGGCCGCGCTGCTGGAGTTGCGGGATCGATATGGCGTTCGTCTGGCCATAGCCACGGGCGGCACCATTGCCCGGCGTATTGTGGTGGAAGCCCGTCCCAGGTTGATCATCGCCGTGGCCTGCGAGCGGGATTTATCCAGCGGAATCCAGGACAGCTACCCGCTGCCGGTCTACGGCATCCTTAACGAACGGCCCCACGGCCCCTGCCGGGACACCCTTGTCCCCCTGGACAGACTGGAAAACGCGCTGTGTTTTTTCATAAATCCGGAACTTTTGCCCGCCGCCTCCACCCGGCCGGAGCTTCACAGATATGAAGACGTCAAGTAAAAAAACCGGACGCGGTCTGGCCCTGCGGGCCGGGCATGACCCCCGGAGCGCGGCCCTGCTGGCTCTCGGCCGGGTGCTCCTTGAGGGGCGCGACTCCCAGGAGGCCTTGGACAGCGTGCTGCAAGGCGCGCAAATGGTTCCTTCGGACCGGGCTTTATGCACGGAGCTCGTTTACGGATGCTTGCGGCTTTTTTTGCGCCTGCGGTGGTTTTTGGGGCGTTTTTTGCGTGACCCGGAAAAACTGCCGGACGAACTCAGGCTGGCCCTGATCCTTTGCGCCTATGAGTCGGCGCATTTGCGCATTCCGGCCCATGCCGGGGTTGATTGGGCGGTTTCCCACGTCCGCAACCGCTTCGGCCAGGGGTTGGCCGGGCTGGCCAACGGGGTGCTGCGCAATTTTCAACGCGGTCTTGCCGAATACCGCGATCCGGACTTTTACGCCAAAAACGCGGCTGGCCCTAGGCAAGCCCTGGCCTTGCGTTACGCCATTCCGGAGTGGATTCTGGCG
The DNA here is from genome assembly GCA_031547305.1 of Desulfovibrionaceae bacterium. GTDB lineage: Bacteria > Desulfobacterota > Desulfovibrionia > Desulfovibrionales > Desulfovibrionaceae > JAVBSC01. Next base: position 2,023 of record JAVBSC010000018.1, on the reverse strand, counting down.
TTGTGGCTGGAGGCTTATGGTGAAGCCGCCGCCCTGGACTGGCTGGAGGCGGGCATACACCCCGCGCCGCCGGGGCTGAGGGTGAACCGGCTGCGTCCTGACTGGCGGGATTTGCGCGCGGAAATTTTAAGCCAGCCGGAGGCGCTGCCGGTTGGTCAGGCCGGAGCGGCCCTGGGGCCGAAAACCCGTTTGCCCCTGGCCGAATGGATCCGCCAGGGCCGGGTCAGCCGCCAGTCTCCGGCCGCTTATGAGTCTCTGTTCAGTTTGCGCCCGGAAGATTGGGGGCAACCGATCTGGGACGCCTGCGCCGGGCGGGGCGGCAAGACTCTGGCCCTTTTGGAGGCGGGCGTGGGCGTTAGCCTGGCTTCGGATTTTTCCCAGCAGCGCGCACGGGCTTTGGCGGAGGATTTGCGGCGCATCGGCCTGCCTGAGTCGGACTGGCCCGGCATAGTCCGGGCGGATGCGGCCAATCCGCCCCTGGCGGCAAAAACAGGCGGCTTTGCCGGTATTCTGGTGGATGCGCCCTGTTCCGGCCTGGGCACCCTGGCTCGGCGGCCGGAAATCCGGCTGCGCCGCATCAGGGAAGACGTGGAGCGGCTGGCCCTAACACAGGGGAAAATTTTGGAGCGGGCCGCGGAATTGCTGGCCCCGGGCGGGCGGATAATCTATCTGACCTGCACCATCAGCCCGGCGGAAAACGAGGACCTGGTCAAAAAATTTCTGGAATCCCGCCGCTCCTTCAGCCTGGATGAGCAATGGGTTACCCCGCCGGACAGCCCGTGGCGCGAATTCTTTTTTGGCGTCATTTTGAAAAAAACCTAATTTTTGCACAAGCGGATCTTTGTGATGTGCAAAAACTTGCAGTGCAAAGTTTTTGCAGTCCTTCTTGTGTAAGCTATTAATTCGGTAATATGCTGATTTATATTAAGTAATGTGGTTGGCACGGGTCCTGCATAAAGCGGACAGAGCAAGTCAGGCATGTTTAAGCCTTTGCTCCTGTTGTGGTTGTTTTGTTTGTATGGAAACAACGCCCGAAAGTTCATTTGGCCAGAAAAAGCCGGCGGCAGTGGCAGCTCCGGCTTGGCGTGGCGGAACAGCAGCGCGGGATTTCGTTTTGCCCCATATGCGAAAGACCGCGCCGGGCACAGGACCGGGATTTCAATCAGGGCTATCAAGCGTTTCAGGCCACTGATTCAGAGATTCCGGAGCTTCGCGGATAGGCCGTACCTTCCTCCCGGTCGTATCCCCGGATATCCGGGGGGGGGCTAAGCCCCCCCCCGGATGGAATTTCCGCAAAGCCGGAGTGGCAGCCGAATTTGCGGGATACAAGAAAAACGCGTCTTCTCCTCTCTCCTGTCAACCGGGAGGATCGCAAGATCCTCCCGGTTGCTGCTTTTAGAGCAAATTACCTTTGAAGCAAAAACTTCTGTCCATCGGCCCGTATCCGACTGTCGGACTGCGCGAGGCGAGGGACAAGCGGGAAGAGGCGAAAAAACAACTTCTCGCCAATATAGACCCCAGCGGCGCAAAGCGCTAGGCCAAGGCAACAGCGGCGGAAGCGGCCCGCAACTCCTTTGAAGTGGTAGCGCGGGAGTGGTTCGACAGGTATTCGGCCTCATGGACACCGGCCTACAGGCGATACATGATGCAACGTCTCGAAAAGAACATCTTCCCGTACATCGGCAAGCGCCCCATAAGCAGGATCACCGCCAGGGAACTTTTGGGAGTGCTGCGGCGGGCCGAGGAGCGGGACGCCCTTTCGGTTGTTCATCTGGCCTTGCGCGAGTGCGGGCGGATATTCCGCTATGCCATCATCACCGGCAGGGCCGAGCGGGACGTTGCCGCCGACTTGCGCGGCGCGTTCGCCCCGGCTCGCAGGGGCCACCTTGCGGCCATCACCGACCCCGCCGCCGTGGGTGAGCTGCTCCGCAATATAGACGCCTACGAGGGCAACTTTTTTGTATCCCGCGTCTTGCGTATCGCGCCCCTGGTCTTTGTCCGGGCCGGGGAGCTCGTCAAGGCC
>JAVBSC010000104.1:0-3834 GCA_031547305.1 Desulfovibrionaceae bacterium | reverse complement strand
CCGAGGACCACGCCGAGCACCATGGGGGTGAGGGGGATTTCCAGCTTGTTCAGCGTGAAGCCGAGCAAACCGAAGGCGAGCATCACGTAAACGTCGAACAGGTTGTTGTTTACGGAAAAAGAGCCCACCGCGCACATCAGCAGAATGATCGGCAGCAGGATGTAAAAGGGGAAGCTGATCAGCCTGGCGAACAGGCCGGCCGCGCAGAAGCCGATCAGGGCCATAAAACAGTTGGCGACGATTCCGCCTATGTAGATGGTGTAGATTACGTCCGGGTGTTCAATGAACAGGGCCGGTCCGGGCTGGAGATTATGCAGAATGAAGGCCCCGATCAAAATGGCGGTGACCGCGTCGCCCGGTATGCCCAGGGTGAGCATGGGCATGAGCGCTCCGCCGCAGCAGGCGTTGTTGGCCGCTTCCGGCGCGGCTATGCCTTCCGGCTTGCCGGTGCCGTATTCTTCCGGATTGCTGGATCTGCTCTGTTCCTGATCATAGGCCACAAAAGCGGCTATGGTGCAGCCCGCTCCCGGCAACGCGCCTATGCCCACGCCGATCAGCGAGGAGCGCACGATCGTTTTGGTCAGGCGCTTGATCATAGTCCAACTGGGAAAAACCCTGGTCAGCTTTTGCGGTACAAAATCCTGGGTTTTGCTGGCCAACTGGCCCATGATTTCCGAAATGCCGAACAGTCCGATCATCACCGGCACAAACTGCAAGCCGGAAATGAGCGACTGGGTTCCAAAGGTGAAGCGTTGGGCGCCGGTTATCGGGTCGGTCCCGACCATACAGATCACAATGCCCATGGCCGCGGAAATAAGCCCCCTGGACAGGGAGTTTTCCGACAGGCCGGAAACTATGGTCAGGCCGAACACGGCCAGGGCAAAGGTTTCCGGCGCTGAAAAGCGCAGGGCGAATCCGGCTATGGCCTGGGCGCCGATAATGAGCAGAACCATGCCGATCATCCCGCCGGTAAAGGAAGACCAGGTGGAAATACCTATGGCCTGGCCGCCTTCTCCGCGCTTGGCCATGGGGTAGCCGTCGCGCGCAGTCATAACCGCAGCGGCCGTGCCGGGAATGCGCAGCAGGATTGAGGAGATGGATCCCCCGTAAATGCCGCCGAAGAACACGCCGAGCAGCAGCAGAATGGCGTGTGTTGAGCTCATGTGAAAAGTGAAGGAGGTCATGACCGCCACGGCCATGGTGGCGGAAAGCCCCGGCATGGCGCCCACGGCTATTCCGCCGGCCACGCCGCAGAAAAGCAGAAACAGGGACTGAAACTGAAAAACATGACTCAGAGAGAGATAGAAAGCGTCCATTACTCCCCCTTACATGCCCTGGATCAGGTTAGGCAGAGGCACGTACATTATTTTTATAAAAATGGCGTAAACAGCCGCCGGCACAAGTATGGATAGAGCGATCAGGAGCGGCTTGTTTCTCAACCCGAGAATCCACATAGTGATTATGAGAAAACAGAAGCTGGATATTTCAAAGCCCGCGCGGGGGATGAAAAAGGCGTATATGGCCAGCAGGGCTGTAAAAAATAAAGTTCTTATAGTATCCTGGGCCAGGGTAAGGCGCATGGCGGCGGAATCTGGCTTTTTACGTTCCAGTAAAACAAATATGCCTAAAATAAACAGGATTCCTGAAAGTATTTTCGGCAGTGAAGCTGAATTCATTACTGGAAGATCCGTGGGCAGTTTAGGCAGATTTGCGGCGGAATAATATACAAACGCCGCAAAACATAAAACCAAAATGCCTACTAGATGGTTTTTACGGATTGTCAGGTTCATCTTGCTTGCTCCGTCATGTGAAAATATCTGGCTGAGCTGCGTAAACTCCTTTAACTCCTGGTCGCGGCCGCGGCCGCCTGTTTATGAAGTCAGGCCGGCGGTCCGGCTTGAGGTTGGACGCCGGAAGAGTCCGTCGCCCGGGGGAACCCCGATGCGCTCCAGCCGGCTTGCGGCCGGGCTGTCCGGGGTTGGGGATGAACAGCGGCGTTTGCCGCCTTCCTGTCCGGGGCTGATTGCCCGGCCCGGACAGGAAGACGCGGCGGTCCGGCTATTTTATCAGGTAAGGCATTTCCGTAAGGGTCAGCGCCTGGCGCGGGCACAGAAAGGCGCAGGCGTCGCAGTACCAGCAGTCGTCATGGTACTTCAGGCGCGGGTAACCGTCTTTTCCCTGGCGCAGGCAGTCCATGGGGCAAATATCCACGCACACGCCGCATTTATTGCAGGTTTTGCGGTTTATTTCGATCCAGGTGTATTCGGCATTGTCCTGATTTGCATTATTGTAGCTGTACATGATTATTCACCTTCCTTCGGATCGAGCATAAAGCGGCGGACAGTGCCCATGCCTTCTTTCTTCATATGGTCGATCATCCACTGATCGCGGGTGACGTTTTTACATTCCGGATCCAGCTTGAACAATTCTCCCAGGTCGAACTTCATCTCCGGGTATTTGTAGGGCATGCTGTCCGGGCAGTCCATAATGTAGTCCGGCACCTTGCGCTTCAGGAATTCCATTTTGCCGTCCACGCACTTGACCGCGGCCCAGGTGCGATCCCATTCCGGCTTCTTTTCCGGAATGTCCAGCCGCCAATGGTGCGCGCCCCAACGGCTTTCGTCGCGGAACAGGCTGGCTTTGGACATGATTTCGCCCATCAGCAGGATGCTCTGCACCTCGTGGCATTTGAGCAGATTGTGGAAGTCGTCGGCCTTGATCTGGGGGATGTCCTCGTTGCGGATGCGCTCCATCCACCACGCGCCGGTGCGCAGCATGCCCGGAGCCTGCGGGGGGCGCATGTAGTACATGATTCTGGTTCTGGCCTTTTTTTCCACCAGGTGCACCGGAATGCCGCGCTCCCGGCGCAAGGGCGCTTCAAACTCGTCAATGAAGGAGCGCACCAGAGGCTTGATGCTGTCTATCTTGGCGTGAGGGACGCTGGCCACGTACTTGGCCGCTTCCTCGCCGGCTATGCCGCCCATGACGAAAGCTCCGCCCAGGTAGGAGTGGGGCAGGCCGCCGTCCACGTCGCCGGCCGCGTACAGGCCCGGCACTGTGGTTTCCGCCTCGGTATTGGTCAGGATGCCGCCGCAGCCGTGCCCGCCGCAGATGCCCAGATCCTCAAACAGGGCCAATTCAATGCAGAACGGGTCATCATAGTTCAGGCCGCGCTGGTGGTGGAACATGCCGCGGGTGGTGCGCTCGTTGCCGAACTGCACCTTTTCTATAACCTGGCGCATTTCGTCGTCCAGGTGGCTGATTTTGAGGTAAGTGGGGCCGCGGCCTTCGGCGTAGGCCATCCACACAGCCAGGCGGGTGTCGCCGGAAGCGTACGGATGGGCGCCGACCATACGGTTGCCGTAAGCGTCTATCTGGTAAGCGCCGCGCGGACCGGCCACATAACCGCAGGCTGGGCCTTCATGGTCTTTTATGCGCGAGCTGGCCTGCACGTATTCCATATTGATCAGCTCCGCGCCGGCCTCGTACGCCAGGCGGTAGCCGTCGCCGGTGTTGCCGGGGAATTCGTAGCAGCCGGACGGATAGCCGTGCGACGCCTGGGACAGACGCCCGGCCGCCCCGGAAGTGATGATCACGGCCTTGGTTTTGTAGAACCAGTAGTCGCCTGTGCGGATGTTGAAGCCCAGCACGCCGGCTACGCGGCCGTCACGCACCACTATGCGGATGGCCGGGGTGCGGTCGTGCACGGTGCAGCCCAGCTGACGCACGCGCGCGGCCAGAGCCCGCTTCATTTCCTCGCCATGCATGGGCAGCAGCATCGGCTTGTCGCTGGGGTGCAGATAATACAGGCGGTAATTGCCCTTTTCGTCCATC
>JAVBSC010000085.1:0-8503 GCA_031547305.1 Desulfovibrionaceae bacterium | reverse complement strand
GCTCATGCCATGCTCACGGCAAAGCTCGGTGACGGGAACGCCATTCTCGGCCTGTTTTAAAATCGCCAGAATCTGGATGTCGGAAAATCGGGACGTTTTCATGCAAAATCTCCGTGCTGTTTATTCTCGGAAATTCTACTTTAAAACACTACTTTTTTTGGGGGGGATTACCCATAAAAATGCCCCCACCCCTGGCACTATCCACTTGCTCAGCCATCTTAACGGACTTGCTTTTTTCTTTTTCGATATATATCCTGTGGATATACTAAGAATAGAGCCCTGCAAAAGCAAACAAAAGTTTCCCAATGGGGCAATTCCCTGGCCATCCGCCTGCCGCAAGCTCTGGTAACGGAGCTGGCCATTGAGCGCGGGGTTGAGGTTGAGTTGCACATTGAAAATGACGGCTTCAGAGTGACCATCCCATCCATGCCGAAGAAATTCACCTTGGATGAGCTTCTTGCCGGTGTGACGCCTGAAAACATCCACCATGAATTTGATTGGGGCCAGGCGCGGGGGAAAGAGGCATGGTAGCCGCTTCTTATGTTCCTGACTGCGGTGATGTCATCTGGCTGAATTTCGACCCGCGGGCAGGGCATCGCCCTGCCCTTGTGCTTTCGCCCAAAGCCTATAATGGCCGAACCGGGCTATGCCTTGTTGTGCCCATTGCCAACCAGAGCAAAGGCTATCCTTTTGAACTGGCGCTCCCGGCAGCCTGCCGGACCACAGGCGTTGTCCTCTGCGACCAGGTGAGGAGCCTTGATTGAATGGCTCGTATGCGGCATTAAAGGAAAAAGCCGGGCAGGATTTTGCGCGGGAAGCGCTGGCGCGGTTTATGCCTCTGGTGGAGTGGTGAGGACGATTCTTTCTTTGTCGGTAAAAAATAGCTGGTGGAGACCCCAAAGTGGACAAGCGGCTTTTTGAATCACCTCTCGGCTTTTCCTGGGAGCCGACAGCCATTCCGCTGCCGCATGAAAACAGACCGGATTTGGCCCTTTTCATGTTCAAAAAGAACATGGCCGGGATTGTCTGGAACTCTTTGGGGGTTTTTGAAAATAACCCTTCCACCTTGCCGCAGACGGAAACCATCCTCCAAGGGCAAGCTGTAGGGGGCATCAGCATCGACCAGTTGAGCCAGGTTAAGCGTTTTGGTGACGCGGCGACACAACTGATTGATTCCGTAAAAAATGCGGCTTTTCGTCTTGATATGGACTTTGCCAAGCAGCTTCACGCCATTGTCGGCAAGGAAGAGGCCCTGGAATGGGGCGTGCTGAGAAACCAACAAGTTCATATCCACGGGGTATCGCATATTCCACCGGCAGCGGAGGAGCTTCCCGCGTTTGCTGAAAAAGGATTTTCTTGTTTACGCGAGCGGGTGGAAGACCCCATAGAGCGGGCAATTGCCGCGTTTCTGTTCATGTCCAGAACGCAGTTTTTCTTTGATTGCAACAAGCGAACCGCCTCACTGATGATGAACGGAGTGCTTTTGTCGGCGGGCTATTACCCGATTACCGTTCTGAGAGAGACGACGGAAGAGTTTAACGAAAAGCTGAGAACGTTTTACAACTCTAGAGATGCGACTGCGATGTTTGGGTATTTCAGCGTGGTTTGCTCGAAGATGTATACATCATAAGCTGACAAGGCCAAGTATGAAACGATATCCGTATTTTTCAAGCCTCTTTTTTTCCAATAAACCAAAGCAGATCAGCCTTTATTCATTTATTTTCATAGTGTTGCTATGCATGAGCGCATGCGGTGATGACTCGGAATATCTGAAAGTTGCTAATGGTGTGGCGATTGTGAGCACGGATGACATTCGTGACCTTAACGAAAAAAAGAAGGCTAATGAGGACATTCTTCAAAAGTTGAAAAGCGGCAAAAAACAATTTCATACACTTGTCCTGAACGGTCAAAGAGGAGCTGATGATCTAGTCTCCTTGTTTACTCCAATTGCTGACAATGTAAAAGAGCTTATCATCGCAGGGGAATGTAGAAGTCTTAATAATCTCTCCGCATATAAAAATCTTGAAGTATTACAGATAAGTTCTTTTGATTTTAGTAATGACGATGAAGTCAATTTCGCGATTGATAATTTAATGGCTTGTACCAAGTTACGTGAGCTGACAATTAGACAACCAGGAGGTCAGTATTATTATGCACTGTCCAGAGGAATTAAGGCCGGAGAGCTGATACATACCATAAACGGAAAACATATTGCCGATTGGGCACCGGAGACGGAGCTAAATAACACCATGCAGAAATATCATTTTACAGCCGGTGTAGTTTCTGACATGCTCAAGTCTGAACTTGAGTCTTACAAAGAAGCTTCGCCACAACCCCCACATATCAGAGGGAAAATACTCTTAGCGGAAAAAGAAGATTCCAAGACAATTAAATTTGTTTTTAGGCATAGTAATAAAAAAATAGCTGGAACTAAAATATCTTTTGCTGAACAATACTACGCCACAACAGCCAGTGAATGCGCGGCCATAGTTGTTATGCATGTAAGTTACGAGAAGGCCGGCACCTACACGGATGGCTCCATTGGTTTTTCAGGGCGTTTTAGCGTGCAGGTCATCGACCCTGTGAATAAAATCAAGTATGCGCCAGTTCCTTTCCTAACTGTAATACCGCGCTTAACAAAACAAGCGCATACTGGTAGCGGGCGTGAGTTTCCAGACTACGATTTTGACAAGTTTGTTGAGCTTCTGAAAACGATGGTCACGCCAGACTGATTACAGAAAAGACGTTTCATAATTTACGTAAGACCAAACGATGGGTTTTACGGCCTATTACGCAGAATCCCTCAATTTGAATCTTCTCAATCGAACTCAGGTCCGATTCCCCAGCGCGTTGACAAGAGAGTGGCGGCGCTAGGCGCCTTTGAGCAGGATATGCGCGTGGACAGCGCCCTTGAGGCTTCGCTTAAAATCCGTCCGATAATTCCTTAGCATACACTTGCCGGCTGAACCGGAGCGAGAGCCCTGCCGAATTTTCGCCTTCGGCAATGTTCGAAAAAGACTTGTGCTTTCCCCGCTCAAAGAGTATAAAATAAGTAAGATTCCCCATATACGCGAATCCTTATTGTACCGCCGCCGCACCTGCGGCGGAAGCATGCGGGATTACTGCCTTAAATGTCTCTAGGCGTTTTATAACCTTAACTGGCGAATAAATGGAGCATAATATGGCAAAAAACAACAAAAAGCTGACGACGGCGGCGGGGTCTCCGGTAGCGGACAACACCAATTCAGTCACCGCGGGGTCACGCGGGGGCCTGATGCTTCAGAATCCCTGGTTCCTTGAAAAGCTTGCCCATTTCGACCGTGAAGTCATCCCGGAGCGGCGCATGCACGCCAAGGGATCCGGCGCTTTCGGCACTTTTACGGTAACGCACGACATCAAAAAATACAGCAAAGCCAAAATTTTTTCCGCGATAGGCAAGAAGACTGAAGTCTTTGTCCGGTTTTCCACTGTCGCGGGCGAACGCGGCGCGGCGGATGCCGAGCGCGACATCCGGGGATTCGCCATCAAGTTTTATACCGAGGACGGGAACTGGGACCTGGTGGGCAACAACACGCCGGTCTTTTTCCTGCGGGATCCCCTGCGTTTTCCCGACCTTAACCACGCGGTCAAACGCGATCCCAGAACGAACATGCGTTCCGCGCAGAACAACTGGGACTTCTGGAGTATGCTGCCCGAAGCGCTGCACCAGGTGACGATCACCATGTCCGATCGGGGCCTTCCCTTGTCCTACCGCCATATGCACGGCTTCGGCAGCCACACCTTCAGCCTGATCAACAAAGATAACCAGCGGGTCTGGGTCAAGTTCCACCTGCGTACACGGCAGGGCGTCAAGAACCTCACGGATCAGGAAGCCGACAAGATCGTCGGCCGCGATCGTGAAAGCCACCAGCGGGATTTATATGAAGCCATTGAGAGGGGCGACTTCCCGAAGTGGGATTTCTTCATCCAGGTCATGACCGAGGCGCAGGCGAAAAAACATAAGGAAAATCCCTTTGACCTCACAAAAGTATGGAGCCATAAAGACTTTCCGCTGATCCCGGCGGGCGTGCTCGAACTGAACCGCAACCCGGAAAACTATTTCGCCGATGTGGAGCAGGCCGCCTTCAACCCGGCCAACATCGTGCCGGGCATCGGCCTTTCCCCGGACAAGATGCTGCAAGGCCGCCTGTTTTCCTATGGCGACGCCCAGCGCTACCGGCTTGGCGTCAATCATATGTCCATTCCCGTGAACGCGCCCAAATGCCCTGTGCACGCCTACCACCGGGACGGACAGATGCGGGTTGACGGCAACTATGGATCCACCCTCGGCTATCAGCCGAACAGTCAGTATGAATGGGACGAGCAGCCGGATCAGAAGGAGCCGCCGCTGGAGATCCAGGGCGCCATGGACTCCTACGAACCCAAGGAAGACCAGACGGACGACTGCTTCTATCAGCCCGGAGACCTGTACCGCCTGATAACCGAGGACAAAAAGGCCCTGCTGATAGAAAACACGGCCCGGAACATCGGCCCGGCCACGGAAAACGTCAAGTACCGCCATACCGCCCATTGCTATCTGGCGGACAAGGACTACGGCACCCGTCTGGCCAAAGCGTTAAAGCTCAAACTGGACAAAGTTGTTAAATTGGCCGGCCTGTCTCACCAGGAAAGGATGAAGGCAACAACAGCCAAATGATGGCGGGATAAAAACAACAGTCCGCGCGGCCGCCTTTTGGGGCCGCGCGTTTTTGATGCCTCCGCGTGGCGGAGCGGCGGGCGAATTCGGCGGTTTTCCGTCTACCCCATCCAGTCCTTAACCCCGGCGGCAAGCGCCTGAACATCGTTGATGAGCTTGCTGGAATGGTAACCGTCTGCCACGGCGTGGTGGATGAACAGGGCGAAAGGGATGAGCGTGCGCCCGCGCTCTTCAAAGTACTTGCCGAAGCGGGTGATGGGGAAGAGTTGTTTCGTTTCCTGGTAAGTATCCTGGGCGAACCCTGTAAAGCTCAGCCAGGGCAGCGAGGAAACGGAGCAGAAATTGGCCGGCTGGTCCGGGCGGGCCTTGATGCCCTTGACGTTTTTATAAGTTTCCATATCCGTGACCATCGTCTTGTGAAACACCGCAAAATCCTCGTCCCATTCGCTCCAGATGTCGGAAAACGTCTTATCGTCCTCATGAAAAATCGTGTAGACCGGGTTCAAAAAATTCCAGTACCCCAGGTCGCCGTTGGCATTGAAACTCAGACGGAATTCCCGGTTCTGGTTGACGGCCCGCATAACGGCGTACAAAAAAGTCGGAAAGAATTTTTTACCTCTGTCTTTGGCGTGCTTCCGCAAATCCGTGATGTCGATATTGACGGTAAGGGCATACCGGCACTTGATGACGTTGATGAAGTAGTCGAAATAAGGCTTTCTGGCCCAGGTTTCCGGGTCGATCGGAGTAAAAATCGCGTCCATGCCATACCTCCGGCTAAGCGCGCCGCTGTTTTGCTGCGGCCGCGCGCACGGTGGGCATATTACCCCCGCCGGCCTGAAAAGAACACCACTATCATGCTCCGGCCCGGACTGGCTGTTTCGGAGAGTCCTGTTTAAAAAAGGCAGGATCTGGATTGACAAAAAAGTCAATTATTTTTTTATTCCACTTTGTTGAATTATTTACGCGCCTACTTGCGCTTGACAACAATTTGGTGCATGATACCATACAGTTGAAGATAAACAGTCCCTAGATTAGGAAAAGCTGGATCTCTCCCGCGGAGGCTCTATGAACAAAAGCGAATTGATTAAGACATTGGCTGAAGAAAACGCCCTGTCCATGGATGAAGCCACCATGATGGTGGACACCTTCTTCGACAGCATGAAAAACTCGCTGGTTTCCGGCGACCGTGTGGAAATTCGCGGCCTGGGCAGCTTTAAGCTCAAGCACTACGAAGGCTACTCCGGCCGCAACCCCAAAACGGGCGAAGTGGTGCAGGTGGACTCCAAGCGCCTGCCGTTTTTCCGGGCCGGCAAGGAATTGAAAGAATTTCTCAATTCTTGATCCTTATTTCTTTGAGTATTCCAATGTTCTGTCCAAGGCGGGTTTTTCCGGCAGGCGCGGTTGTTTTCCTGTTTTGCCTGTGGCTGGCCGCCGCCGGCAACGCCGGTCAATTTCGTGAAGGTGACTTTTCAGAAAAAGATCCCCCGTCCGGGGGGGATCTTTTTTCGTCTGAGCCGCTCCTGCGGATTATCTATTGCGCGGAAACGCGCGGGAACCTGTTTCCCTGCCCCTCGTGAAGCGGGGCCAAAAACGGCGGACTGGCCCGGAGGGCCACCATCATAAAACGCCTGCGCGCGGAACCGGTACCGTCCATCACCATATTCGGGGCCAATGAATTCGCCCCGGACGCCTATGTTCAGGGTCTTTCCGCGCCACCGCCGGATGCCGGACAAACCGGAGCCATAGCCGCGGCGTACTCCCTGCTCAATGTTGACGCCGGTTATCTTTCCGTGAAGGCGGCCGACTGGTTTGCCGGAAGCGGCGGCGCGCCGCGCGGGTTTACAAAAGTAGGCCAGGAACCGCTGGTTCTGGTGCTGGAGCGGGGCGGCCGCAAAATCGGCCTGGTTTTCTTTGCGGCTCCGCCGGCGGTGGAAAATTCGCCGCCGGCCCTGATTGAAAACATCTTTTCCCAGGCCATTAAAGCCGGCAAAAAAATCAAGCCGTCCGTGGGGCTGTTGATTGGCGTAAGCCCCTGGGGACAGCGACTGGAAGATGACTTCCTGGCGCGCGGCAACGGGCTGTTCGACATTCTCCTGGGCGGCGGAGACGGCATAGGCTTTCCCGCCTATGTACGCAAAGAGGCCCCGCAGCTTTTATGGGCTAGGTCCGATATAAACGGCCGGGCCGTCACCGTGCTGGATCTTTTTGCCTGGCCTGAGCCGCTGGCCCCCGGCGCTCCGGCTTCCGCCGACTGGGTGGAAGGCGTGACCTTTAAAAGCACTCAGCCGGTTCTTTCACAAAGCCTGCCCCCGGACAGCGAAATCAGCCCGCTTTTGGAATCGCTGCCGGATACCGCCCCCTAGGTTTATAATGCCTTTCCCCCGCTTGTATCGTAACGATACAATGCTTGCGTTATCTTCCAAATGCTTATATCTTCCCACCGCTGAACGGGCTTATTGTGTTGTTTGGAAAGTCGCCCCTTAACATTCGGAGGACCAAGTGGAGAGTCTACGTTGCAAGGCCTTGCGCGCTTCCGTCCTGGCCGCGCTGTTTGTTTTGATGTTCCCGGCCCTGGCCTGGTGCTCGCCAGATGCGCACTTCAATCCGGCGGAAATGAGCGCCTTGTGGGTTGTGCCGTTTGTTTGCATGCTTCTTTCCATTGCGGTAATGCCCCTGACCGTCCCGCATATCTGGCACCATCATTTCGGCAAAATAGCCGTGTTCTGGGGCCTGGCCTTTCTGGTGCCCTTTGCCGTGGCCTACGGCCCGGCCCTGGCTTTTTACGAGCTTTTGCACACCATACTCCTTGAGTACGTTCCCTTCATCATTCTGCTTTTCGCCCTGTTCACCGTGGCCGGCGGCGTGCGCCTGACCGGCTCCCTGGTGGGCACGCCCGTGGTCAACACCGGCATCATGGTGGTGGGCACGCTGCTGGCCAGTTGGATGGGCACCACCGGCGCGGCCATGCTGCTCATCCGCCCGCTGCTGCGCGCCAACGCGCACCGCAAGTACAAAGTGCATTCCGTGGTCTTTTTTATTTTCCTGGTGGCCAACATGGGCGGCTGCCTCACCCCGCTCGGCGATCCTCCGCTGTTCCTTGGCTTCCTGCAAGGGGTGGAGTTCTTCTGGACCCTGAGCCACCTGCTGCCGGAAATGCTTTTTGGCTGCGCCGTTCTTTTTGTGGTCTATTTCGCCATGGAAACCTTCCTGTTCAACAAGGAAGGACGCCCCACGCCGCCGCAGAGCACGCATAGCGGCGAAAAGCTCGGCTTGGACGGCAAGATCAACCTGCTGTTTCTGCTGGGCATAATCTGCTCCGTGCTCATGAGCGGCACCTGGAAGCCGCTGGGCGCGGACGGCAATGTTTCCGGATTCACTGTTTACGGCATCCACATGGAACTGCCGAACATCTGCCGGGATCTTCTGCTGCTCTGTCTGGCCGGCCTGTCCCTCAAGTTCACCTCCGAGGAAAATCGCGATCTGAACGGCTTCTCCTGGGAGCCGATCAAGGAGGTGGCCAAGCTGTTCCTGGGCATATTCCTGAGCATGATTCCGGCCATCGCCATCCTGCGCTCCGGCGAAGCCGGCGCCCTGGGCGGCGTAATACGCATGGTCAGCCATGAAGGCCAGCCGATCAACTACATGTATTTCTGGCTGACCGGCGCGTTGTCCAGCTTTTTGGACAACGCCCCCACCTACCTGGTGTTCTTTAACACCGCCGGCGGTGACGCCGCGCATCTTATGGGCGACATGGCCAGCACCCTGGCGGCCATTTCCGCCGGCGCGGTCTTTATGGGCGCCAACACT
>JAVBSC010000120.1:0-29005 GCA_031547305.1 Desulfovibrionaceae bacterium | reverse complement strand
CAGCTTTGCTTTGTTGTCAAAAGAGTAGGACATCCGCCAGTACTTCCTGCCGGTTGGCGAGCAGTACAGGTGCAAACCCGCGCCATCAGCGAGTTTGATGGGCTTTTCGGGTATTTTTAAGGTTCTGATCTTGGTGTCGGTCAGAGGCATAAGGGTACTCCTTGGTTTTCGAGGGACGAAAGGATACCCGAATGGACGTTAATATCTTTTAATTTTAAGATATTACATCAAAAATCGGGTATCGTCCTGCATACCACAGCTCGATACCCTGAAAAATACCTGAATGACTCTTGGATAGCCCCGGATTCGGGTGGAGGCGGGGATCACAATTTCGCCTGGAAAAGCAAGAACGCCAAGGCTTTTTGTACCTTGGCGTTCTTTATGATACCCAAATTTGGCGTCCCCAAGGGGATTTGAACCCCTGTCGACGGCGTGAAAGGCCGTTGTCCTGGGCCGGCTAGACGATGGGGACGCATAAGCCCGCGCATGCAGGAAGGCGCTATTTACCCGCCTTTGAGGTTATAGTCAATATTTTTTTATGCGGGCGCAAAAAGGCGGCCAGGACCGCCTGCGCAGCCGGCGCGAAGAGGGGCGGCTGTTTGCCTGGGGGGAGAAAAGAGTTGTTCCTGAATAAAAAATTATGCTATAGGATCTGATGTCTTGTTACGGATGCCTTTGGCCGCCTCCGTGGCCGACCTATATTAGGGAAAGGTTTTTCTGTCCGGCCCTTGTTGCACCGGGGCAACGCCACGGTTGTGGCGCGGGTTGGGTTATGCGAATTATCACAATACAGGAGTCCAAATTATGTTACCTCAAGCAAGCTGCTATTTCCGCCCTTTGTATGAAGTTGCGTCGGTTATCAATTCCAGCCTGGAACCCCAGGATGTTTTGAACCGGATTGTGGAGCAGGTGCGCTCGGCCATGAACGCCAAGGCCTGCACTTTGCGCCTTTTGGACCGCAGCGGAGAATTCCTTCTGGCCAGCGCCAGCGCCGGCCTGAGCAAGGGGTATATGCGCAAGGGGCAGGTGGAGCTTAAGAAAAGCCGCCTGGATAGCGAAGTTTTAAGTGGCGGTGTTCCGGTTTACGTACCGGACGCCAGCCAGGAAGATCGCTTCCAGTACCCGGAACAGGCCAAGAACGAGGGCCTGGTCTCGGTTCTGTCAGTGCCGCTCAAAGTGGATGGAAAGTCCATAGGCGTGGTGCGCGTGTATACTTCCGTAAAGCATGAGTTCGCCCAGGACGAGCGGGATTTTTTGATGGCCGTGGCCCACATAGCCGCCATAGCCATTGAAAACGCCAGGTTGCACAATGCCCTGAAGGCGGATTACGAGTTGCTGACCAAGTACAACTACCAGGTTTTTGAAGATTAATTTGGCCAAGTGCGGCGGATGTTGCCGGCGGGGCCTTGCCCCGGAAATTCGCTTGCGGCGCGCGGCAAGTTTCCGTCGTTGTTTTTTTGTCCCTGGCGAAAGTATATTTACAGAAGATGCGAGCCGGCGGGCCGGCCGCGCCAGATAATTTTACGGACCTTTAACATTGAGCCTTTACATTTGAGGATAAAAATATGGAAAAGATCAGAGTGGGTATAAACGGTTTCGGGCGCATCGGCCGCCAGGTTTTTCGCGCCCTCATGCAGCGTTACCCCAACGAGATAGAGGTTGTGGGCATAAATGATCTGTTCGATCCGGTCACCAACTTCCACCTGCTGGAGCACGACACCAACTATGGGCGCGCCAATTTTGATATCCGAGTTGAAGGCGACACCGCCCATGTGAA
Source organism: Desulfovibrionaceae bacterium (assembly GCA_031547305.1). GTDB lineage: Bacteria > Desulfobacterota > Desulfovibrionia > Desulfovibrionales > Desulfovibrionaceae > JAVBSC01. The sequence continues at coordinate 27,228 of JAVBSC010000120.1, read as the reverse complement.
CAACTGGGTGGTTAAGAATTTTGCCGAGCGCGATCCCAAGCTTTTGCAGTGGGGCAAGACCGGGGCGGACGTCATTGTGGAATCCACCGGCATTTTCCGTAGCGCCAAAGACGCGGCCGTACACCTGGCCAACGGGGCGAAAAAGGTCATCATCAGCGCTCCGGCCAAGGATGAGGATTTGACCGTGGTCCTTGGCGTGAACGATAAAATGTACGACCCGGATAAACACCACGTGGTCTCCAACGCTTCGTGCACCACCAACTGCCTGGCCCCTGTGGCCCTGGTGCTGCAACGCGAGTACGGCATAAAGCTCGGCACCATGACCACCATCCACTCCTACACCAACGACCAGCGCATCCTGGACCTGCCGCATAAAGACCTGCGCCGGGCCCGCGCCGCGGCCTGCAATATTATCCCCACCTCCACCGGGGCGGCCCAGGCTGTGGCCAAGGTTATTCCGGAACTTAAGGGCAAGTTCAGCGGCTATTCCCTGCGCGTGCCAACGCCCACGGTTTCCGTAGTCGACTTTGTGGCCGTGCTGGACAAGCCGACCACTACGGAAGCCATGCTGGCCGCCCTGAAAAAGGCCTCGGAAACCGACCTTACGGGCATTCTGGCCTACAGCGAAAAACCCATGGTGTCTTCAGACTTTAAAGGCGATCCGCATTCCTCCATCGTGGAAGCGGAATACTGCGGGGTGCAGGAAGGCAACCTGGCCAAGGTGGTTTCCTGGTACGACAACGAATGGGGCTACTCCTGCCGGGTGACCGACCTGATCAGCCTGATGGGCAAAAAGGGCTGGAAGTAACCGTAAGTTACAGATAGCTTACTGATACCCTTGCATTGGCTCTGCCAAAAAATTCTGGGGCAGGGGAGAATCCAGAAATTCTCCCCTGCCCCAGAATTAGAGCAACTTCACTTTCTAAACCTTATACCGCTTGCGAAACTGGCATTGTTTAATCTCAAAGTTGAAATGCTCTATGGATGTCTTTTTTACCAGTTCAAAATAACTTTGCCGGCCTTGCCGGAGCGCATGGCGTCAAAGCCATTCTGGAATTCCGTGATTGGAAAATGATGGGTGATGACCGGCGTCACATCCAGGCCGGACTGGATCAGCGCGGCCATTTTGTACCAGGTCTCGAACATTTCCCGGCCGTAAATGCCCTTGATGTGCAGGCCCTTCATGATCACGTGGTTCCAGTTTATGCCAGTGTCGTACGGCAAAAAGCCCAGCAGGGCCACTTTGCCGCCGTTATTCATAACTTCCAGCATGGCCCGGAAGGCTGATGGCGCGCCGGACATTTCCAGGCCCACATCAAAGCCTTCTGTCATGCCCAGGTCGGCCATCACGTCGCACAGATTTTCTTTGGTAGAGTTCACGGCTCTGGTAATCGGCATTTTGCGGGCCAGTTCCAGGCGGTTCTCGTTGATGTCCGTGATGACCACGTGGCGCGCGCCAACGTGCCGGCACACGGCTCCGGCCATGATGCCGATGGGCCCGGCTCCGGAGATCAACACATCCTCGCCCGTAAGGTCAAAGGACAAGGCCGTGTGCACCGCATTGCCCAGGGGGTCGAAGATGGAAGCCACGTCGTCGGAAATGGAGTCCGGCAGCTTGAACGCGTTGTAAGCCGGTATGGACAGGTATTCGGCAAAGGCGCCCGCCCGGTTAACGCCCACCCCAAAGGTGTTCTTGCATAAATGCCGCCGCCCGGCCCGGCAATTGCGGCAGTAACCGCAGGTGATATGCCCTTCGCCGGAAACGCGGTCCCCTATGGAGTAACCCCTTACCTCCTGCCCGACGGCCACAATCTCTCCCACATATTCGTGTCCGGCCACCAGGGGCAGGGCAAGCGTCTTTTGCGACCACTCGTCCCAGTTGTAAATATGCACGTCTGTGCCGCAAATGGCGGACTTGCGAATTTTAATCATCACATCATTGTGCCCCAGTTCCGGCTCCGGCACGTCAGTCAGCCAGATCCCCTCTTCCGGGCGCAATTTCACCAGCGCTTTCATTGTAACGCAGCTCCTTTTGATATGGGGGACACCGTCCCCCAATATCCCCCCCAGGAGGGGGTGGGGCGGCAGCCCCAAATTATTTAATGACTCCAAGCTCTTTGCCAACGCGGGTAAAGGCGTCCACGGCCTTGTTGATTTGTTCCGGGGTGTGGCCGGCGGACATCTGGGTGCGAATGCGCGCCTGGCCTTTGGGCACCACGGGGAAGAAGAAGCCGGTGACGTAGATGCCTTCCTGGAGCAGGCGTTCGGCAAACTCCTGGGCCAGGGCGGCATCGCCAAGCATGACCGGTATGATGGGGTGATCCGCGCCGGCCAGAGTAAATCCGGCCTGCCGCATTTTGGAGCGGAACAGTTGCGCGTTCAGACGCAGGCGCTCCCGTAGCGCGCCACCGCCGCGCAAAAGTTCCAGCACTTTTAGGGACGCCGCCACAATGCCCGGAGCCAGGGAATTGGAGAACAAGTAGGGACGGGAACGCTGGCGCAGCATATCCACCACCCCCCCGCGGGCCGCGGTGTAGCCTCCGGAGGCGCCGCCCAGGGCCTTGCCCAGGGTGCCGGTAATAATGTCCACACGGCCCAGCACCCCGCAGTGCTCGTGCGTGCCCCGGCCTTGTTCGCCCACAAAGCCCACGGCGTGCGAATCATCCACCATGACCAGAGCGTCGTGGGCGTCGGCCAGATCGCAGACTCCCCTGAGGTTGGCGATCACGCCATCCATGGAAAATACCCCGTCCGTGGCGATCATGATATTCCTGGCGCCTTCCGCGCGGGCCTGTTTAAGCTGGGCTTCCAGATCCGCCATGTTATTGTTGGCGTAGCGGTAGCGCTTAGCCTTGCACAGGCGCACGCCGTCAATGATCGAGGCGTGGTTCAGGGAGTCGGAAATAATCGCATCCTCCGGACCGAGCAGGCACTCGAACAGGCCGCCGTTGGCGTCAAAGCAGGAGCTGTACAAAATGGCGTCCTCCATGCCCAGAAAACCAGCCAACTCCCGTTCCAATTGCTTGTGGGCGTCCTGGGTGCCGCAGATGAAGCGCACGGAGGCCATGCCGAATCCGTAGCGGTCCATGCCCTGCTTGGCCGCTTCAATAAGCTCCGGCGAATTGGCCAGCCCCAGGTAGTTGTTGGCGCAAAAGTTGATCACCCTGGATCCGCCCTGTACGTCAATACCGGTCCGCTGAGCCGAAGTGATGACGCGCTCCTCCTTGTACAGGCCGTCGGCGCGGATGCCTTCAAGTTGTTCGGCAAGTTGCCGGTAAAAATTTTCTGGCATGAATGCTCTCCTTTGGAAAAGGAAGGTTAATCTGACCCGCCTTCCGTCAATCAGAACTTATCAACAAACAAACAGATCCTTCACGCTCAGGTAGCGCTGCCCGCTGTCCGCCAGGGTGCCCACCAGAATTTTGCCTTTGTTTTCCGGCTTGTCGGCCAGGCGCTTCAGGGCGCAGGCCACGGCTCCGGAGGTGATCCCGACCAGGATGCCTTCTTTGGCCGCCAGCTGCCGGCACATGGCAAAGGCGTCGTTGGTGCTAACCAGCACGTATTCGTCAATGAGCTCCTTGGTCAGGGTGCCTGGCACAAAACCGGGAGCCAGGCCCATCATGCGATGCGGCTGGAACTTGCCCTGCGAAATATAAGGAGCTTCTTCCGGTTCCACAGCCACGGCACGCACGGCCGGATTTTTTTCCTTGAGGAATTTGCCCGTGCCGCAGAGCGTGCCGCCCGTGCCCAGGCCTGCCACAAAAATATCCACCTTGCCGTCCGTATCTTCCCATATTTCCGGGCCTGTGCCCAGATAGTGGGCCTGCGGGTTGTCCAGGTTCAGGTGTTGGCCTACATAGAAATATTCCGGATGCTCTGCCATGATTTCTTTCATTCTTTTCACCGCGCCGGTGGTGCCTTCGGCCGCCGGGGTAAGCACGAATTCCGCGCCAAAGGCCTTCATGACCTGCCGGCGTTCGACGCTCTGGATTTCCGACATGACCAGGATGGCCCGGTAACCCCTGATAGCCGCGATAAAGGCGACGGCCATGCCCGTGTTGCCGCTGGTGGATTCTATCAGTGTGGAGCCGGGCTTGAGCAGGCCTTTGCACTCCGCTTCGTTGATGATGTGCAGCATGGGCCGGTCTTTGATGCTTATGGGATTGAGGAATTCGCATTTCGCGTAAATCTGCGCGTTGTCCGAAAGGCTGTGCAGCCGCAGAAGCGGGGTGTTGCCAATGGCGTCGGTGATTCTGTTCAGTGCTTTCATGCAAATCCTCCTGGCTGTGTTGAATGTTGGAGAGACCTGTAAATGGTGTGGTGGTGTGCTCTGTTAAGGCAAAAAAAATAGAAGGCCTCACGCTTCCGGAGTGCGGAAGTACTTGAAAAAATTTTCCTGCATGCCTGCGTATTTGGCTTCAAAATGCTCCTTCATCAAGGAATGCGCCAGAGCGGAATCATGCTTCTTGAAGGCGTTGAGAAGGTTCAGATGGTTCTGGTAAAAATTAAGACCGTCGGCCAGCAAAACCTGGTGCGAGATAAGATCTGAAATACAGTCGTAAATATTGCTCAAAAGTTCGTTTTCCAGAATATCGACCACGAACTTGTGAAACTCATAATTGATTTTAACCCTGGCGGCGTCGTCCCCCAGGTATTTCATGCGTTCGACTATTCCGGCCAGGTGCTCAAGCTGGCGCCCGGAAATTTTGCCGGCCGCCACAATGACCACCTGGGTTTCGATAATGTACCTTATCGAGACCATGTCGGTAATCTTGAAATTGCCTAAAAAAAATTGCGCAGAAAGCGGAATTACCAGATCGACGTTGCCGCCTCGCGTCAGGTAATTGCCGTCGCCGTGCAGACTTTCAATTATGCCCAGGGCGCTCAGCGAACTGATGGCCTGCTTCAGTGAAGTGCGGCCCACCCCGAGCATCTCGCATAGTTTGCGTTCCGACGGCAGCTTGTCGCCCTTTTTTAACTGCCCGGATTTTATGAGCTCCAGGATTTGTTCAATAATCTTTTCGTAAGTTTTTTTGGGTGGAGATACGGATCGAAACATCAGCGGCAACCAGGCTAGGCGATCATATTGACCAGCGCGCCGGTCACCTGGTCGTAGGTGGCAATGGTCTTGGCGTTGGCCGCGTAAGTTTGTTGGGTGACGATCAGATTGGTGAATTCGCGGACCAGATCCGTGTTGCTGCCTTCCACATAGCCGTCCGGATGGTAATAGAGCGGCGGAGCATGGTCTGAGTAAAGCGGCCCGCCGGTGCTGCTGGAACGGATTTCGCCCAGAACCACGCCTTCGCCGTTCGGGCCGGACGAATAGCGGGCGCTTTTAGCTTTAAATCCGTCTGTGTTGACGTTGGCGATGTTGTTGGCCGTGACTTCCATGCCCACGCTGAAGGCGTTCAGGGCGGAAAGGGCCGAACTGACCATATCCATAGGATACCCCGTTGGAAAAATCCGCTTGGTTGCAATCGATAATTAACTATAACAACAAGCCGCAGAAAAGCAACCTGAACGAAGGGCGGGAGCGGGGTTATTCCGCCGGGGCATGCCCACCTGGAAGACGAAGCTTTGAAGCGGGCAGCGGAAGCGGTGGGAAATTTTTTGGGCGCGGAAAATGATGAGTGAAGTTCCTGAGCATACTTTCAAGTCTTTATTATTTTGGAATGGGTAATCATTTTTAGCAGCTGTTCAAACCAACGCCACGCCCACCTTGAGGACGAGGCGTTAAGGTGGTCTGCGGAAATGGCAGGGGCATTTCTTAATGCTTCCAACGAAGAAGATTGGCATTGCCGAGCTTTATAGCAAACCAAGCTGCTTTTCCTTGCGATCCACTTTCTGGACCAGAGCGGACCGGCTCAGGTCATCCGAGGGCAACGCGGCCAGGAAGCGCGAGGGCTTGAGCCGCATCTCCCGGCCGTATAAGCGGCGTTTGGCCGCATGACTCAGGAACAGGGCCTCCTTGGCTCTGGTTACGCCCACATAAAACAGGCGGCGCTCTTCCTCCGGATCCGGGCGGGTATGCCTTTTTTCCATGCGCCCGGTCAGGGTCAGAGCTCCGGCAAAGGGCAGGAGACCGTCTTCCGCCGCCGGCATGAACACGACACGGAACTCCAGGCCCTTAGCCGCGTGCAGGCTCATGATCTGGACTTTCTCGCTTTTGGCCCGAACCAGCTCCAGTTCGTTTTGCAGATTAATCCAGTTGATCAGGCCGGGCCACCCCTTGTGCCGCTCAAAAGAGCGCAGTAATTCACGGAAGGCCGAGGATTTCCAGAACTGGGCGTCAAAAAACGGATGTTTGTCAAAGTAGGCGGCAATATGCAGCGGCCCGCGCGCCAGTATTTTATCAGGGCACTCCAGCGGGCCATCATCCCGCTCTCCTCCGTCACGGTCAGTGGGCACGCCCAGTCCGCCTATGCCCAGGACGCGTCCGGCGGACCGGAGAATCCGCGCCACTCTTGAGTCTTCCCAGAAAGCTTCCGTGGCCGGCACCCCACACGGCACGCCTGCTCTTTCCAGCGCGCGCTGCAAGGGCGGCATAAGCGTTTTAAGGCGCACCAGCACCGCGATGTCGCCGGGGCTCAGGGATTCCGGCAGCAAATCCCGCTCCAGACCGCCCTTCCGATGGTCCTCAAGGCTGTGGCTGCCGGTGCCGAGCAAATTTTTGACCTGCCAGGCCAGCCAGGCTGCTTCGCTTTCCGCGCTCGGCGCGGCAAAAGTCTGGATCAGGCCGGGCATCCGAACAACGCCGTTCAACGGGGCGCGGCCCGGAGGACCGGCCAGGACAGCGCCGGCGGCCCGGAGGATTTTGGGGACAGACCGATAATTCAAATCCAGGCTGATTGTTTCCAGACCCGGCCAGCTCTGGCGCAAAAAATCCGGCGCGTTGCCGTGCGCCCCGCGAAAGCCGTAAATGGACTGGTCCGGATCCCCTATGGCGAAAAAACCTTCCCCGGTATGCCCGCTCAAATGGCGCAGCAAACTGAGTTGCAAGGGCGAGAGATCCTGCACTTCGTCCACCAGAATCTGTGACCAGGGCGGGGAAAAGGCCGGATTCTGGGCCTGCTCCAGCCACAATTCCAGCAGGTCAGTGTAATCCGCCTGGTTCCAGCTGGTCTTCTGTGTGGAGTAGCGCTCGGCCAGGATTTTGAACTGCTCAGGCAGCGCCTCCAGTTTTTCCCTGGCCAGATTCAGCACGGCCCAGGCTTCCTTGACCTTGTCCTCCGGCTCTTCGGCGTTGGCTTCCTCAAAGACCAGGCGGGCGCTTTCTTCGGAGAGCAGCACCGGACTGCTCCCCTGCACCCGCAACCAGAGTTCCAGAGCCAGGGCGTGCAGGGTGTCCGTGCGCGGCAGGGCCGCGTTTTTGCCGCCCAGGGCCTCGGCAAGGCGCTGATCCAGCTCCCCGGCGGCCCGGCGGGTAAAGGTCACGGCCAGGATACGGCGCGGGCTGATGCCCTCGTCCAGTAAGTGCGCGATGCGGGCTATCAGGGTCCTGGTCTTGCCCGTGCCCGGCCCGGCCAGCACCAGAACAGGACCGGGGCCGGCCAGCACGGCCCGCTCCTGGCTGGCGTTCAGTCCCGCCGGCACCGCTTCCGCATCCGCATTTTCCACCGGACCCTGAACCGCCTGAGCCGTTGCTTCTTCCACAGACTTTCCCGGCTCTTCTCCATCGGAGAAAATAAATTCCCCATCCGCATCTTTGCGGCTGGCCCGCTTTTTCGGAATTTCATCCAAAGCCATGCCATTCAGGGTCAGGGAGCGCGTCAGGGGCAGCCTGGCCCCCTGCTTGAGTTCCCCCCGTTCTTCCTTGCTGAAAACACGGATCACCCCGTATTCGCCGTCATAGCCGGCCTGGCGCCGCACTTGCCCCCGGCGCATCCGGGCCACGGCCTCGCCCAGAGGCGCGAAATAGCGCGCCAGGTCCGCTTCCGGCACCTCGGCCAGAATATTCAGCTCCGGTCCGAAACGCTTCAGAACCTCGCCATACATGTCCGCCACTTTGCGACTTTTGGAGCCGGCGTTCAAAATCTCACCCAGAATTTCCGGCAGGGGAATAAGCGAGGCAAAACGCTCCTCCGCACCATATACCGGGCTCTCACGATCCGCCAGAGCTTCCACCCGGTTCAAGACCCCCACGGTCAGCGGCTTGCCGCAAACCGGGCATATCCCGTTCAACTTCCTGGTTTCCGCCGGACTCAGGGCCACGTTGCAGGCCCGATGCCCGTCCAGGTGGTATTTGCCCTCTTCCGGAAAAAACTCCAGCGTGCCCCTGTAAACCGTGCCTTCCCCATCTCTTTTCAAGGCTCTCAGAATTCCCTCGTAACTCGCCTGGCCGGCAAAGACGTTGGCCTCCCGCCCCAGATTCTCGCCGGAGTGGGCGTCGGAATTGGAAACCAGTTTATATCTGTCCAGGGCGCTCCACAGACGGTTCATCTCCGGGTCCGAAGACAGTCCGGTTTCCAGCGCGAAGACATGCTCGCTCAGATCCCCAAAGCAATCCTCCAGCTTGTCAAAGCCGGACTTTGAGCCGAACAGCGAAAACCAGGGCGTCCAGATATGGGCGGGAATCAAAAAAGCCAGCGGGTGCGCTTCCAACACCAGTTCCAGCAGGTTACGCGAATCCAAGCCCAGAATGGGTCGGCCGTCGGACTTCAAGTTGCCGATCCGCTCCAGTTTGGCGCAGAACTTCCTGGCGCTGGCAAAATCCGGCATGTACACCAGGTTGTGCACCTTGCGCACCTTGCCGCCGCGTTTGTATATGGAGCTGATTTCCCCCTGGAGCATAAACAGCGTCTCGCCGCCCAGAGCCGCCGCGCCGTATTCCGGCAGCGCCTTGCCCACCGCGCCCTTATCCCTGAGCCTGAGCAAACCGCTTTGGCCGTCCTCCTCCAGGTATTCCTCAAGCTCCGCCAGCCAGACCGGATGCGTGAAATCCCCGCTGCCCAGCACCGCCAAGCCTTTGACACCGGCCCAGGCCGCCAGGGACAACACGTTCAGCCGGCTGCTCGTAGCCCGCGAAAACCGCGAATGAATATGCAAATCCGCCCTGAATTCAGTCATGGTGGCCCCTTTGTTTTAGTTGAGGGGCGCTGCCCCCTCAAACTCCCATGCCAATGGGCTTCGCCCCTTGTGACCCATTCAGGGCCGCGTCACTTTAGTCAAAACGATATTTTAAGCGTTGCCAGACCGTCAGACTAAAGTGCGCGCGGCCCAGGGGAGGTTCCGGGGGCAATCGCCTCCGGCGGCGGGGGTTGGGGAGGCGGAGCCTCCCCAAATAATACAAATCAACTTTTGTCCCGATAAGCCAAATAAAGCAAGCCCAGGCCCAGGGCGATCATGGGCAGGCAGAGGAGCATGCCCATGGTAAGGAAGCCGCCGGCGATAAAGCCCAGGTGGGCGTCCGGCTGGCGGGCGAACTCCGCGATGAAGCGCAGTGTGCCGTAGCCCAGGGAGAACACGCCGCTCACGGCCATGCGCGGCCGGGGCTTGGAAGAGAAGAACCAGAGAACGGTAAAGAGCAGCAAGCCTTCCAGAGCGGCTTCGTAAAGCTGGGAAGGATGCCTGGGCAGGGGGCCGGCTTCCGGTCCGGGGAAGACCATGCCCCAGGGCAGGGAGGTATGGCGTCCCCAGAGTTCAGCGTTGATGAAGTTGCCCAGCCGGCCGAAAAAGAGGCCGGGCGGCACCAGGGGGGCCATAAAGTCCATGGTTTCAAAAAAGCCGCGTCCGTGGCGCCGGCCGGCCATCCATTGCATGAACATCACGCCCAGAAGCCCGCCGTGAAAAGACATGCCGCCGGTCCAGATTTCGAAAATTTCCAGGGGATGATGCAGGTAATACAGCGGGTTGTAAAAGACCACGTAGCCCAGGCGGGCGCCCAGGATCACCCCGAAGATTCCCCAGGTGAGCACATCCTCGAACTGGCGCGCGTCAAAAGGGCCGTTCAAAAGGGCCTGCTTTTTGGCCCTGGAGCGGCCCAGAAGCCAGGCGGAAATAAAACCGAACAAGTACATCAGGCCGTACCAGCGCAGGCTTATGGGGCCAAGGCTCACGGCAACCGGATCTATTCTTGGATATTGAAGCATATTATCTACGAAACTTTACACCTTTTAAACTGTTGTCATATCCACGCGTGGTCACTCCCGAACGAACACACACATAACGCGGATAAGGGATGTGGGGCTCAAGGTCCTCAGGCCCTTGTGGTCACGACCCCGGTGGCATATCACAACTCCGCCTGGGCCAGAATTAGTTCCACCTCGTCCAGGGAGAGGCCGGTAGCTTTGGCCAGTTGCAGGGGGCTGCGGCCTTTTTTGCTGCCGGAGATTATGAGTTCGCGCAAAAACTGGGGGGAGCGGGTCAGGCCTTCCGCCTGTTCGAGCAGTTTGCGCAGGGCCTGGGCGCGTTCTTCAAGCTGGACGTCCAGGTTTTGCAGCTCGACCTGGCGATGGCCGAAGCTTTCCATAAGGTCGCGCTCCAACTGGGCGTTGAGTTCCAATTTGCCAAGAAGCTGGTCCTGGCCGGACTGCAACTGGGACAACAACTGTTCTGAGCGCTTGAGCCGGGCGAAAAAACGCCAGATGAGCACAAAAAGCAACAGTTCGGCCAGGCTCATGAGCAGCAGCAAAAGGACGGAGGTTTGCATGGCGGCCTTCCAATTCAGACTTTGATGTTCAGGATGTTGCCGGACCAAACATTGCCGGAGGAAGGGGAAGATGACTCTTCTTCCGCCTGCTCTTCAGGGCGATCTTTTTTAGCGTTGCCGGAAAAATCCGGTGTGCCGCCATCGCGCTCCCTGTCCCTTTCCACACCTTTGGCGCCGGTTTTAGGATCGTTCTTGCTTACCTGGTCGTGCTCCCTGCGCAACAGTTCCCTGGCCGCCTCCTGAGCGGCCTGCTGCTGCATGACGGGATGGTTCTGCTCGATCTGGACCACCCGTTCCACATGCCCCATAGGGGCCACCTGGATATTCACGCTGCCTGTGCTGGACATGGTTCGCTCCCTGGCCGCCGGGCCAAAAGCTTACCTCTTATTTAATCAGAAAATTCTCTATCAGCAAATCGTCGATTTTACCGGAATTTATGTACTCACCAATGATATTGATAAGTTCCCGTTTCATCAGGTCTATTTTGTTCTGGTCCATTAAAAAAGTGTACGGCCGGTTTTTCAGGTAATAATAAACGGCATCGCGCAGGGCCATCCGCTTGTTGATCACTTCTATGAAAACCGGCTCGGATTCAATGGAAAGGGAAAACTTGCACTGCAAAAAGCGCACTTCGCCTTCCTGGTCCTTGATCTCCACCCAGAATGGTTCCCAGTCCACCAGGTGCTTGGGCAAAGGCGCCGGAGGCTCGGGGGCGGGTTCGCTGGACATGGTGATTTCCGTGGGCGCCGTGGGAGGCGGCGTTTTTTCCGCTCCGCCCAGGAACATATTCACGCCCACGGCCGCCAAAATCAGCACCAAGGCGGAAGCTCCGGCCAGGATCAATCTTTTTTTCTGAGCCTTGAGGCGATCTTTCAGGGAAACGCGCGGCTCGGTCGCTGGCGCCTCCAAGGATGAAGATTCGGAGGTAGCGGGAGATTCTTCCTTTTTAGGTGCCGGAGAGGGCTCGGGTTCTTCCTGCAAAAAAGGAGCGTCGTCAAGATCCAGCTCCACTTTTTTACCTGGAGCTTCGCCCTTTTTGTCCTTATTTTCGCCTTCAGCCATTTAAATTCGCCTAAGAGCATTTTAACTTTAAGACGCTCGCTTCCGCGCTTAACGGCGAAACAAGCTTCGCCAGCGCCTGTGCGGCGGGCGGAGGTTTCCGCCGCCAGAGCGGATGAACATTTTCAATGCTGATCCGCTCCAAGACCTTAAGTTATGCCTGATTTTCAACCAAACCCGACGCATCACTCCAAAGGCCGACAAAAAGGGCAAAGCCGGGTAAGCGCCCCTGCTCCGCCCTTTGCGCCTTTAACCCAGGCAGGGTCAAGTTCTCTCCGCGCGAACGGCCAATCCGGCAAAGCCGACCGAAGCGCTATAATCCGAATCAGGGAAAAATTTTGTCTATTTTCTGCTTCATGGTTTCCGCGGTGAACGGCTTGACAATGTAGTTGGACACCTTGGCCTGCACCGCTTCAATAATATTTTCCTGTTGGGCTTCCGCGGTGACCATCAAAAACGGCAGATCCGCGAATTCCTCGCTGCTTCTGACTTTGCGCAAAAGATCTATGCCGGTCATCTGCGGCATGTTCCAGTCGGAAATGATAAAATCGATCTTATCTTTATTCAGCACTTCCCAAGCCGTGGTGCCGTCATCAGCCTCGACCACGTTCATGAAGCCGAGCTGGCGCAGAATGTTCTTGATAATCCGGCGCATTGTGGCGAAATCATCCACAACCAGCACGCGCATATTCGTATTGTACGGCATATCCACTCCTTAAAGCAATCCAATTTTGAAACGCTTCTAGAGCATTTTATTTTAAGACGCTCACGTCGGCGCTATAACGGCGGAACAAGTTTCTCCCACGCCCACGCAGCGCCCAAAGGGAACGTCGCCAGCCACGGCGCGGCATTCCAAAGTTGAAATGCCTTAGATCCTCACGCCTTATCTGTAGGTTCGCTGTAAAGCCATTAAAGCAAAAAACGCTTTTTTTGCTTTAATGGCGCCGCGTGATGCTGGCACTAGCAACTTCTGATGTCTCGGCGCTTTTAAAATACTTCAAAGCGGGTGCAGTTTCCCGTGCTGAGCCGCGAATTCTTTACGCAGGCGGCTCAAAGCCTGAGAATGCAACTGAGAAACGCGGCCTTCGGTAATGCCCATTACTTCCGCCGCTTCCCGCATATTCAACTCGTCAGTATAATACAGGGACATTACCAATTTTTCCCGGGGTGTCAATTGATCAATTAATCCGGCCAAAAGGTCCACCAACTCCTGGGTGGCGGTCTCCTTAAACGGTTCGCCTTCCAGGCTGCCTTCTTCCGGCGTTATGCCTTCCACCAGGGCGTCAAGAGAAAGGCAGAGCTGATTTTGCAGGGCTTCCAGGCCTTCGCGCACCTCTTTTTCCGACAGTCCGGTGGAGGCGGCGATTTCCGCTTCCGTGGGCGTACGGCTGTTCTGGTGCTCCAGGCGCTGCATGGCTTCATCTATCTGGCGCACCCGCTGGCGCAGGCTGCGCGGGAACCAGTCCATGCGCCTGAGTTCGTCCAGCATGGCGCCACGGATGCGGCTTTCCGCATAGGTGTCGAATTTTATGCCCAGGGATGGGTCGAACTTGCCGAAGGCTTCCATAAGCCCGAGGGTACCGGAGCTGATCAGCTCGCTCAGTTCCACGCTGCGCGGCAGGCGGGTTTTCAGGCGCAAGGCCAGATACTTCACCTTTGGGGCGAAGTGCCTGGCTATCCTGTCCTGATCCTGGGGGCTGAATTCCCTCCAGGCGCGGCCGCCGGAATCGAAAACCCGCCAGGCCTCCATCGCCATGGAGCCGGCAGCGCTTTCAGATCCAGGGGCTCGCGGTTCCGCAGCGGTCATCTCAGAACCTTTGTTGCGGCAAGAACGCCTGGTTATGGCGGGGGGCCTCGCGTTTACTCATGAAAGAGCAACCTCTTCCAGAAAAATTTAATGTTGCCGTCCAGATTGTTCGGCGCTTCCCATCCCTGCACTGTTTTAGCCAGTTTGCGCACCGCCTGGCAGGCCGGTCCGGCCGCGTTCTCCACACAGAAGGGGTGCTGTTTGATCACCGCCTTGCGCACGCCTGGGTCCTTGGGCACAAAACCGGCCAGATCCAGGGAAACCCCGGACAAAAAGTGGTCGCAAGCCTTGTACAGCCTTACAAAAACGTCCTTGGCCGCTTTTTGATCCGCCACCATGTTCACCAGTATCTTAAAGTGTTCCACCCCGTGGTTCTGATTCATCACCTTAATCAGGGCGTAAGCGTCGGTGAGCGAGGTGGGCTCCTCGGTCAGCACCACCATCCGGGCCTGGGCGGCCAGATTAAAATACAGGACGTTGTCGTTGATGCCGGCTCCGGTATCCACTATCAGATAATCCACTTTTTCTTCAAGGCTGTCCATGGCCTCCAGCAGATCCAATTTTTGTCCGGTGGACAGGGCCAGCATTTCCGAAGTGCCGGAAGAGGCCGGGAGTATTTTGAAGCCGTATGGCGTGGGGAACAACACCTTATGGATATCCATGCCTTCGTTGAACAGGTGGAACAAGTTGTATTGGGGGGTTATGCCCAGGATCACGTCCACGTTGGCCAGGCCCAGATCCGCGTCCAGCAGCAGCACCCGTTTGCCCTGCTCGGAAAGGCAGCAGGCCAGATTTACGGATATGTTCGTCTTGCCGACCCCGCCCTTGCCGGAGGTGACGGAAAGAACCAATGGCAAATTGCTCATAACTATGCTCCAGTATGTCAAACCGCCCTGGCCAGGCGATCGGATTCCCTGATCTCGTCCTGGCCGGGCAGTTCGCGTTTGAAAATAAGGCGCCAAAGCAGCGTTTCCCTGGCTGGAATAAGGGTGTCGCGCAGGCCCGGCCCGTAGGACAGGGCGGATACCGGCAGCCCGGAGGCCCTGGCGATGTTCAGGATCGCTCCATAGCGCTCCGCCTCGTCAAGTTTGCTCCAGATGATGCCGCTGTCCAGGCCGCAGTGGTAGCGGGCCATAAGGCGCAAAAGCTCGCTTTGCGCGTAGTGGGGAAGCAGCACAAGATGCATGGCCGCATCCTTGCCGCCCGCCTCAAAGCCAAGTTCCGCGAGCAGGCCGCTCAAGTTGCCCCCCCTGGGCAGTCCGGGCAGGTCCACAATGATTTTTTCCACTTCCTTGTCTGCCAGATCCGCCAGGACGGCGGCCAGGTCCGCCGGGCCGGATACTTCGCGGTACAGCAAATCCGAAAGCTCGGCATAGTGCTTGAGCAGAATCCGGCCGTTGCCCCTGGCCGCGTCCGCGTTCAGAAGGCAGATGCGCAGCCCCGGGTTGGCCCGCTGTAAATTTAAAGCCAGGCGCACCGCGGCCGTGGTTTTGCCAACCCCGTATGGGCCGGCGATAAAGTGCGTCTTCTGGGGCCAGCTCCTGGCCCCCCAAGGTTTTACGCCCACCAGGCCGGACAAGGCGGCCAGTATGGACAGGCCCGGATCTTTGGCCAGCGCGGAGTAAAGCCTTAAAATCACTTCGTCGTCAGCGCCTTCGCGCTCCAGGTATTCCAGGGCCAGGCGCTGCTTTGGAGAGAGGCTTTCCAGCTTCAGCCCAGGCTTGAGCATGGCCAGCAAATGGCCCTTTATGCTGCTCCATTCCTCGTGCCAGCGCTGCCAGCCCGGCGGCGGCCCCTGCCCGGCCGCTTCGCCGCCCGGCTCCGCCGTTTTGTCGTCCCGGTCCAAGCCCGCGCTTATACGCACCACGGACCGGCCGTCTTCTTTATAATGGCGGGTGTCCAGAATGACAGCGTCCGGACCGAGTTCGGCCTTGATCCTGGCCAACACGGCCTGGCTGCTGTTTCCGCTGAAAGTCTTGACCTGCATTACTCAATACTCACGTTGCCGACAGAGGTGATGCGGATGTCCGAAGGAATTTCCGCCTGGGAGAGCACCGGAACGCTGGGCAGAAAACGCGTCACCAACTGGGCCAGATGGGGCCGGGTCATGGGCGAGGCCAGAACAACGGGCTGGCCGTCGGTGTTGACCGCGTTTTCCACCACCTTGTTGATTTGCTGCATCAGGCGCTGGGCCGTGCCGGGATTCAGGGCCAGGTAGGCGCCGCCTTCGGTCTGCCGTACTGATTCCTGCATAACCTGTTCCACACCTGGGTCAAGAGTTATAACAGGAAGCGCTCCCTGCGTATCCATGTAAGGCTTCACAACAGTTCGCGCAAGCCGTTCCCGCACATATTCCGTGAGAAGTTCCGGATTTTTTACGCCAGGCCCGTAATCGGCCAGGGTTTCCACAATGCTCAGAAGGTCGCGGATGGAGACGTTTTCCCGCACCAGATTCTGCAGGACTTTCTGTACCGCGCCCAGGTTCAGGGTGCCGGGCACCAGTTCCTCCACCACCTTGGGGGCGGTCTTGTACAGGTTGTCCAGAAGGGCCTGCACTTCCTGGCGGCCCAAAAAGTCGCCCAGGTGCCGGCGGAACACCTCGGTCAGGTGCGTGGCCACCACGGTGGAGGGATCCACCACGGTGTAGCCGGCCAGCATGGCCTCTTCCTTCTGGGCGTTGGGGATCCAAATGGCCGGCAGGTTAAAGGCTGGCTCGCGCGTGGCGATGCCCTTGATCTGGTGCTTGGCGTTGCCCGGGTCCATGGCCAGCAAGTGGTCCACCAGGATTTCCGCGGAAGCCACCTCGTTGCCCTTGATCAACAGGCAGTACTGTCCGGGCTTGAGTTGCAGATTATCGCGCAGGTGCAGAGAAGGCAGTACCACGCCCATATCCAGGGCGAACTGCCGGCGGATGGAGCGGATGCGCGAAAGCAGGTTGCCGCTCTGGCTTTCGTCCACCAGTGGAATCAGCCCGTAACCCACCTCCAGTTCCAGCATATCCAGGGGCAGCAGGGACTGCACTTCTTCCGGGGTATCCAGCCCGCTCTTGGCGGATTGTCCTTCCGCCGGGCCGCCGCCGATCTGGGCCGGACCGCCGCCGGTAAGGCCGCCCCCCCTGGACGCGCTGCCGGCTTGTCCGCCGGAGGCGCCTTCTTTGTTTTCCGAACGCTTCATGGCCGAAGACACCGCGGCCAGCGCGCCGCCAAAGATCAGGAAAGGCAGGGTGGGCATGCCGGGCACCAGGGCGAAGATGAGGAGCACGCCGGAAACCATGCGCATGGCGCGGGAGTTGTAAGTCAACTGGCCGATGACCTCTTCGCCCAGCTTGGCTTCCGAAGCGGCGCGGGAGACGATGATGCCGGCGGCAGTAGAGGTGATGATTGAGGGAATGGTGGCCACAAGGCCGTCGCCGATGGTCAGAAGGGTATAGGTGTTAACCGCGTTCTGCCAGGTCATGCCCTTTTGCAGCACGCCCAGAAGAATGCCGCCCACTATGTTGATCAGGGCGATGAACATGCCGGCGTTCACGTCCCCCTGCACAAACTTGCCCGCGCCGTCCATGGCGCCGTAAAAGTCCGCTTCTTTGCGCATGTTGTTGCGCCGCTTGGTTGCTTCTTTTTCGTCAATCAGGCCGGCGTTCAAATCCGCCTCAATGGCCATCTGCTTGCCGGGCATGGCATCCAGGGTAAAACGGGCCGCTACTTCCGCGATGCGCGTGGTGCCCGTGGTGATGACCATTTTATTCAGAATGAACAGAATCAGAAAGATAACCGCCCCGATTATGTAGCTGCCGCCGACCACGAACTCGCCAAAGGATTTGATGACTTCGCCGGCCGCGTCCGTGCCCCGGTCCCCGTTCATCAGAATGAGCCGGGTGGAGGCCACGTTGAGCGCCAGGCGCAGCAGTGTGGTGACCAGGAGCAGAGAGGGAAACACGGAAAATTCCAAAGGCGAAAGCATGAACATGGAGGTCACTAAAATGACCAGGGAAAGCGAAATGCTCAAGCAGAGCATCATGTCCATGAAAAACGTGGGAATCGGCACCAGCATCACAAAAAGAATCACCACCACGCCGCCGGCCAGGAGCAGGTCGCCCTGTTTGGCGAAGCGTGTGTAATCTATGCTCGGTAAGGATCCTGTTTTTGTCGTCATGTTTTTGTCATCCTGCGGCGCGGCTTTGTCGGGTTGCCGACAAGGCTCAATTTATCTTTTTACCCTTGGCTTTCCAGATTTGGGCCAGTATTGCGGCCACGGCCTGGTAGAGGTCCTCGGGTATGACATCGCCCACTTCCACCTGCTTATACAAAGCCCGTGCCAGAGGCACGTTTTCCCGTATGGGCACACGGGCTTCTTTGGCGGCTTCGCGAATTTTGGCGGCCAGAAAATCAGCCCCCTTGGCCAGCACCATTGGGGCCGGAGCCTCCTTGGTGTCGTAGCGCAAAGCCACGGCCAGGTGGGTGGGGTTGGTAATGACCACATCCGCCCTGGCCACGTCCTGGATCATCCGCTTGCGGCTCATGAGCTGGTACATTTTCTGTCTCTGCTTGCTCTTTATTTGCGGATCGCCTTCCATCTGCTTGTGTTCGTCTTTGACCTCGTCCTTGGTCATCTTCAGGTTTTCCGCGTAATCCCAGCGCGTATAGGCCCAGTCCACCAACGCCAGGATGGTCATGGGCACCAGGGCGTAAATGACCAGTTGGAAGCCGGTGCTCAGCAGGTAGGAGGCGATGCCGCCGGGGCTGGCGTAAAAAAGATCCAGAAAATGCCCCAGTTCCCCCTTTATGACTATCCAGGGCGCTATGCCAATGAACAGGGCCTGAAGCAGGCTCTTGCCCATGCGGATCAGGGTCTGCACGGAAAAAAGCATGCGCTTCAGGCCGTTGATCGGATTGAAGCGGTTCAGCTTGGGTTCAAAAACCTTGGTGGTCCACAATTTGCCCACTTGCAGGCGCAGGCTGAGAAACACCAGAAAGCCGATCAGCAGCAGGATGGGCAGGATCATTTTGGCCAGTTCGCCGGACAACCAGCGAAACAGATAAATGACTTCCGCCTGGCTGGGCTGGAAGTTTAAAATCGCGCTGGTGAAAAAGTAGCGGAACAGGGCGGATAAATCCTTGCCCAGGTAGGACGCCCACCAGTACAGGCCGATGGTTCCGGCCAGCATGGTGACGGCGGTGCTGACCTCTTTGGACTTGGCGACGTTGCCTTCGCCGCGCGCCTTATTGATGCGCTTGGGCGTGGCCTTCTCTGTCTTGCTCGGATCTCTGGACATGTTTTACCGCCCCACCGCGCTCAAAAGCTTGGCGAACATCGGCCCCATGCCGATGATGAAGTCTTCCATATACATGCCCAGAATGCTGAAAAGCAAAGTCATAAAAGCAAAACCAACGCCTATTTTTATGGGAAAGCCAATCATCATCAGGTTCATTTGCGGGGCGGCTCTGGCCATGAGCGCCAGGCCCAACTCCACCATGAACAGCGAAGCCAGAATCGGCGCGGCGATCTTGAGGGCCATCAAAAACATGGTTCCGGAAAGAGCAATCATGTCCAGGGCGGTTTTTCCGCTGACCAGCAGCCCCCCAGGCGGCACCAGACTGAAAGTTAGGGACACGGCTTTCAAAAGGTGCAAATGCCCGTCCAGGGACAAAAAAATCAGCATGGCCACCATATACAGAATATGCGAGGTAATGCTGGTCTGGCTGCCGGACATGGGGTCCATGACCGTGACCATGGTAAAGCCCATCTGATAGCCCATAAACTCACCGGCGGTCTGAATGGCCGCAAACACGAAATGCACGCACAGACCGAGCATCAGGCCAAGGATGGCCTCGCCTAAAAGCAGCAGGCCGATGCCCAGGGGATGGGCGGGGAAATAAGAGCCGGCAAAAGACAAACGCGGCCACAGGGCAAAAGCCAGGACCAGACAGAGCGCTCCCTTCACCTGTGCGGGGATGCTCTCCCCTCCGTAAAAAGGCAGCAGAAACACGATGATGCTCACCCGAAAAAAGGTGAGAAAGAAGCTCATCAGGTCCGTTGCGTTAAATGCGAAGATATCCATGCCCAAAAGGTTAGCAAGATGCGTTCCAAGAAAAAATCATTATAAATCACAAGCGTTATGCCAGCAAAATTCCAAAGGCGTCAAAGTATTGGTAGCGGAACTATCTCGTTACTTTCGCGGGAATCCACCGCTTGGGTTTTGTGCCTTTGCCGGCGGCCTTCCAATTTGGCGGCCCGGAATTAAAAATTTGACAAAGGCGGGCGCCTGCAGCAATCTTACCGCGTTATGCCGCAAGCCCCCCGGATAATATGCCTGGCCGGCCCAACCGGGGCCGGCAAAAGCGCGATCGCGCTCGCCCTGGCCGATCTTCTGCCCATAAGCGTGATCAACGCGGATTCCCGCCAGGTCTACCGGGATTTTCCGATCATCACCGCCCAGCCCTCGCCGGAGGAACAGGGCCGCTGCCCGCATGCTCTGTACGGCTTTCTGGGCTGCCGGGAAAAAATAAGCGCCGGCCGCTATGCGCAAAAGGCCGGGGCCGCCATTGCCCAAAGCCTGGCGCAAGGACGTCTTCCCGTGCTGGTGGGGGGCACTGGGCTGTATTTTAAAAGCCTGCTCCAGGGCATTGCGGAAATCCCGGCCGTGGACGAAGCGATCAGCCGGACGCTTCTGGAACGCTGGGACGCGGAAGGCGGGCAGGTCCTGCACCGGGAGCTGGCCGCCATTGATCCGGCCTACGCGGCTAAAATACATTTCAACGACCGCCAGCGCGTCCTGCGCGCCCTGGAAGTCTGGCAGGGAACGGGCAAAACCTTTACCTGGTGGCATGCCCGGCCCCTGCCCGCCCCAGCCTTTCAGACCTTGAATCTCGGCCTGGCTCTGCCTCTGGACGAACTTACGCCAATTCTGGGCGCGCGCATCCGGATTATGCTTAAGGCCGACGCCCCGGGCGAGGCCAGAACAGCCCTGGAGCGCTGCCCGGACCCGGCCGCGCCCGGCTGGTCCGGCATAGGCTGCCGCGAGCTTTACGGATACCTGCAAGGGGAATATACGTTGGAGGAATGCCTGACGCTCTGGCTGCGCAACACCAGGGCCTACGCCAAAAGGCAGCTTACCTGGTTCCGCGCGGACCAAAGCCTGGCCTGGTTCCGGCCGGAAGAGTCAAAAACACTGCTGGGCGCGGCCCTACGCTGGCTTGATTCGTAAATTTGAAGTAAAAAGGCGGAATACGCATGTTTGAAGTTAGATCCGTCAAAACATCAGGACTGCCGAAGTTCAGGCTGGAAGAGCAACCCGAGGTCATTGTGGTGATGCCGGCCATAGACATGCCTTTGGCCCAAAAAGCCGCCGAGGTGATGTCCAGGCGGGCGCACCGGGCCGGACTGCTGATCGTTGCGGAAGACGATCTGCGCCTGGGATTCATCATGACCGCCAACCTGATTTACGCAAAAACCAAATCCCCATACTTCGGCTACGTGGCCCAGGACGCCTTCCCAGGCCAGCATTGGCTGGACTACGGTCTGGAATCGCTGAAAAAATCGAATTCCGGGCTGCTATCCTTCAACGACGGAAAATTTTTCGGCAAGCTGGCCGTGTTCGGGCTGGCCCTGCGCGCCTGGGTCAATACGTTGTACGGGAATTTCATTTTTTACCCGGAATACAAGTCGCACTACGCGGATACGGAGCTTTCCGCCCTGGCCCTTAAGACGGCGAATCTTGTGTATAATCCTGAATGCATTATGATGGAAGTCGACTATGAAAAGCACTTGCGCGGGAACAACCCGGCCGACGAAGAGCTGTACATAAAAAGAGCGGCCACAGGCTTTGACGGAAAAATAGAGCCTTTCATCCCCCACAAGTAACTCTATTCATTGCCCGGGAGGAGCCATGAACAAAAAACTCTGCATCCACGGGCATTTTTACCAGCCGCCCAGGGAAGATCCCAGCCTGGGACGCATCCTCATAGAACCCAGCGCCGCGCCCATGCGCCACTGGAACAGCCGGATCACCCGCGAAAGCTATGCCCCGCTTGGCTGGGCCAGACGCCTGGATTCCCAGGGCCGCATCGCGGATATTCTGAACTGCTACGAGTGGATGAGCTTTAACGTCGGCCCCACGCTGATGCACTGGCTCAAACGGCAGGAACCGGCCCTGGCGGCCCGGATTCAGGAAGCGGACCGGAACAGCCTGGCCCGCTGGGGTTACGGCAATGCCATCGCCCAGGTCTATCACCATATTATCCTGCCCCTGGCCTCGCCGCTGGACAAGGAGCTGGAAATCACCTGGGCGCTGGCGGATTTTCGGGCCAACTTCAACCGGGAAGCGGAAGGCATCTGGCTGGCGGAGTGCGCGGCTGACGTGGCCAGCCTGGAAGCCGTGGCCGCCCACGGTCTGCGCTTCGTGGTGCTCGCCCCGCGCCAGGCCGCAGCCGTGGAGGACGAGGAAGGACGGTTCGTTCCCGTACATGCGGATAATTTTGACTTAAGCCTGCCTTATCTGGCGGATTTGCCTTCCGGCGCGAATCTGGCGATATTTTTTTATAACGCCGGTCTGTCCCAGGCCGTGGCTTTTGAAGGACTTCTGAGCGACGGGGAATACTTTTGGCAGCGCATGGCCCGTAGCGCGGCTACGGACATCAAACCCGGCGGCCTGCTCACGCTGTCCACGGACGGCGAAACTTACGGCCACCACTTCAAGTTTGGGGAAATGTCCCTGGCTCACGCGCTTTCTCAAGGTTACGCCGGCCGGGACAGCCTGGAACTGACCAACTTCAGCGCTTTTCTGGCGGCCAATCCGCCGCGGCGCAAGGTCAGGCTGCACGAACCGTCATCCTGGAGCTGCGCCCACGGAGTGGAGCGCTGGCGTAGCGATTGCGGCTGCCGGGACGGCGGGCATCCCGGCTGGAACCAACGCTGGCGCGCACCTTTGCGCGAAGCCCTGGACAATTTGAAAACAAGCTTGGACGCGCATTTCCTCGCGGCCGGAAGCGCCTGCTTCAAAAAACCCCGACAGGCCCTGCTGGACTATGGCGCGGTGCTGGCAAACGCGGCCGCGGCGGAGAGCTTCCGCGCCAAGAATTTCAAGGACAACGCGATTCCGGAAACAGCCTGGCAGCTTCTGGCCATGCAGGAAAGCGCTCTGGCCGCCTTTGCCAGTTGCGCCTGGTTTTTTGACGATATCTCCCGCCTGGAGCCGGTCAATGCCATGACTTTTGCCCTGCGGGCCATGGATTTGGCCGGAGAAACCGGCCTGGCCGGATTACGGACGTCCTTTGAGGCGGCTCTGGAAAAAGCCGAGTCCAACAAACCGGAGGAAGGCAACGGGCGGCGCATTTTCAGCGCCAGGGCGCTGCCCCGCCATCTGGACGCGGCAAGCCTTTGCCTGCTTGGCCTGACCCAGCTTGCGGCCGAAGGCCGCCTTCCTCTGGACGGCCGCTGCGCCACCCTGAGCTGGCCGGGCCTGGCAATTGAGGCGCAAACGGATGCATCCGGCCCGGACGCGGCCGGATACCTTACCGGCAGGGCCGAGCTGCGCCTGAAGCTCGCGCCCGCCGGCCTGGACCTGGCCTGGCGCTGGCTGCCGCCCGGACAATCGGATAACCCTGACGCCTCGGCGGCCTTTACCTCACTGGCCAGGAGCGAAGTGACCGTGACCATGCCGGACGGCTCGGCCCGGATCAGGAAACTGACGGATCTGCCGCGCAACTTCCGGGATTTTCTCTCTCTTACCCTTCTCCGGGCCAATGCCGAACAAAACCTGCCCAAGCGCCTCGGCCTGGCCAGACATCTGCTTTCCGTCTGGGAACCCTGGGAGGAAGGGCAGACAAACCAGCCCGGTCCGGAACTCTGGATCAACCTGGCCCCGGAACTGGCCCTGCTCTGCGTCACCGAAGGCGCGCCCCCGCAAGACAAGCTCGACCAGTTGCGCAGCCTGTTCGACAACAATCAGCTTTCCCGGGAACATAAACGCACCTGCCAGCGCCTGGTGGCCAGCGCCTTCACCAATGAATTGCAAAAGCCGGATTACTCAGCTGAAACTCTGGCGACCTGGGCCAAGCGCGCCAACCGCCTGTTCCCGGACATGGACTGGTGGGACGTGCAAAACGCCTTCTGGGCCGAATACTCCCAAAAACCCGATCTCAAACCTCTGGCCAATCTTTTGGGCTTCCGGATAGGGTAAATAGGATACCACCACCACTGCCGGGGAACGTGGACCCCTGGACCAGCAATTATCGGCCGTGCCGCCCCGCAAAACGGAACGGCACGGCCGTGGATGGATTCCAAGGGACACGCCCATTGGCAGGCGGCTCGGTGGACGGAGCCCCCCCCCGATTACTAAAACCCCTTGGTCAAAGTCAGGGTGGTTATGTTGCCCTGGCTGCCGTTCCTGTTCTCGAATTCCCACAGAGAGCGCAGGGATACGCCAAATCCCCATTGCGGGAAGAAAGCGGCGATTTCCGGCCCCACGGCGTAGGCTTCCTCGGTGCTGGAAGGCGCGTCGCGCCCGCTGTTGTCCGTGACCTTCCAGGAGCAGTAGCCGGCCAGGCCAACGTCGAAATACTGGAAGATCGTCTTGCCCACACCCCACTCAAAATGGAAATCATTGCCATATGTTATATCTGTATCTTCCTGCTCGGAATGGATCTCGTAGCGGGCCAGCAAAGAGGCGCTCCAGGTTTTTGCCTGGTCAAAGTAGTAAGTGCCCCCAAGCGAGAACATGGGGGTCCAGTACCCCTTGCCCGGACTGGCCGGGCGGTCGTCGTCGTAAGAACCGGTGGGCATGAACAACCCCACGCCAAAAGCCGCGTCCCACTGCGGACCGTGCCACCCCAGGACAAACGGCTCCACACAGATGTCGCCCAGGCCAAACTTATTGTCGCCGAACAGCGTATTGCCACCCGCATGGGCGGAAATATCCGTATAGACCAGGGGAACGATCAAATCCATAATCAGGTTGCCGCCCAGCAGTTCGATATCCGACGAATAGATGAATCGGTTGGCCATGGCGTAAACGCTGACGTCAAAGTCCATAGGGGCTTTCCGCCCGGTCACGGTGCGCATTTCGCCAGCGTTATAGAATACATTATACAAGCGGTAGTATACGCCCGGAGGCGGCAGGGTTGCAGCCTTGATGCCCTCAATGCCGTTTGTGTAGTGGGTGGAACCTGCAAAAACCGGCGCCTCTGCAAGCGACAGGGAAAATAATGCCGGAAAAATAAATAAAAACAGGCGTTTCATGAAGTCCCCTTACTTTGCGGTTTAGAATGCCAGAGTCAACATATTATATAGTGGATTCACATTCGAAATGCCGTTCGATAATAATTGTTTATCTATGAAATTTGCCGCTAGATCAGCGCAGACGGGTTTGCCCGCCGTTAAGCGACAATCTGGAATAAAGGATGTCCTAATGTGAAGCGGGCACCCAGGCGCAAAAAACCTCCAGCACCGCACCGCCCAGCGCGCGGGCTTTTTCCGAAACGGTCCGGCAATATTCCGGCTTGCCTCTGGGGTCCACATCGCCCAGTTTTATTCCGGCCGGAACATGCAAACCAGGCCGGATAAATCCGCGCAACACACCGTCTATGGCCGTGAAAACCGGTTCGCTGCCAACCTTGCCCACCAGATCTCCGGCCTTGATTAGCGCGCCCAGGTCCACAAGCTGCTCCACCATTCCGGCGCAGGGGGCGCGCAGCACCCGCTCAACTGTATAACCGCCGATATTGCCCGGAACGCCGGTGTTCGGCGCGGCGGAGCCTTCAAGATAGATCCGCCCAAGATCATGGCCGCGCTGGGTTTCCACCACGCAATGAGCGTCCTGGCCGGCGGTGAATCCCGGCCCCAGGGCCAGCACCAGAGGGGCTTCCCGCATATGCGTGCCCAGGTTGCGCTTGGCCAAGGTGGCGTCCACCACCACATCCGGCTTAAGAAGCCGGATCATCTCCCATTGCGGGTCCACAGCCACGGCTACGGCCCCGGCCTCAAGGATGCCGGGCACTTCGGACGGGGATCTCACCAGGCTGGCTTCCACGCCTTCCACGCTCTGCCGGCCGTCGTAGATCGCCTCGCAAAAAGACACCAGCCGGCGCACCGCCAGAGGCTCCGGAATTTCCAGCATCAGGATGCGGCGAATTCCCGCCCTGTACAGGCGCACGGCCACCCCGCTGGCCATTTCGCCAGCTCCTTTTACGACGACAAGCTGATCCCCGAAGCGCATGACTTCCTCCAAACGTTTAAAATTCCAATCCGGATTCGCCTTTTCCAGGCCAGGTTTTTATTGTAAAATCCGTCCCAAGTCATAAACAAAACATAACGGAAGTTCAATGCGCGCTGTGCAAACCACCCTGGACCGGGAGCTTGAAGCTCTTGGACCGGGCATCATCAGCCTGACCGGCAGCGGCGGCAAGACCACCCTGCTCTACGCCCTGGGGCGGACTCTGGCCGCTCTGGGGCACAGGGTTCTGTGCACCACCAGCACCCGCATCGCCAGACCGGACCCTACGGATAAAAATATCCCCATCCTGATGGAACTGCCGGACCCGCAAGACATCTCCCTGCCAGCCGCGCCCTGCGTCAGATTGGCCGGCCGGCCAACGGATTCCGTTTCCTCCGAGCGCAAGCTTCGAGGCTATGGTTCCGAGGAAATCGACGCCCTGCTGCAACGCGGAGCGGCTGACTTCATAGTTGTAGAAGCGGACGGCTCCAAACGCTGCCCCTTGAAAGCCCCGTCGGACAAGGAGCCTGTCATACCCGGCCTGAGTATGGCGATCCTGGCTGTTGCCGGGCTGAGCGCCCTGGGCGGCCAATTCAATTATGACACGGTCTTTCGCCCGGAAATCTTCGCCGCCCTGTCCGGCCTTGAACCCGGCCAAATACTCACTCCGGAGGCCGTAGCCAAAGTGATTCTGCACCCCCTTGGCCTGTTCAAAAGCTCGCCGCCCCAGGCCAGCCGTCTGGTCTTCCTGAATCAGGCGGATCTGCCGGGCGCGCGGGGAGCCGGCCTACATCTGGCCAAAATCCTGCTGAATGCCCCATATCCTCCGGAAGCCGTATATGTTGGTTCAGCCCGCCAGGAGCGCCTTGCATGCCTGAAACTCTCCGCATAGCCGCCATAATCCTGGCCGCCGGGGGCGGCACCCGCCTGGGGGGTGGCAAGCTCAAACTGCCCTGGCAAGATCGTCCCCTGCTGGCCCACACCCTTGACAAGCTCCGCGACCTGCCCGCGCTTGCCCCGATCATTCTGGTGCTGGGGCACGACGCCAACGCCCTGCTGGTGGCCTTGCAAGATTCCCAGTCCCTGGACAGCCCGACTCCGCTGCACATCCTGGTAAATCAGGACTGGAGCGCCGGCCAGAGTTCCTCCCTCAAACGCGGTTTGCGCGGACTGTCCGTCCTTACCCCGGCAACTGACGCCGTAATGGTCCTTTTGGGGGACCAGCCGCTCATCCAGCCCCAAACTCTTAAACTGCTCATCAATACTTATCAGCAACACTGTTCCGACGCCCGGCCGCCCCTGGCCGCGGCCCCAACATACGCCGGCCAGCGCGGCAATCCCGTGCTGCTCTCCAGCGCCTTGTTCCCGGATCTCATGGACCTCACCGGCGATGCAGGCGCCAGAAACATCCTCAGCTCCCTCGGCCAGCGCCTTCTGCTTCTGCCCGTGGACGACCCCGGCGTCGTACACGATATAGACACACCGGAAGAATATGAGGCATTGAAG
>JAVBSC010000109.1:0-16388 GCA_031547305.1 Desulfovibrionaceae bacterium | reverse complement strand
GCCGGGCGTAATAGAGATCGCCGGTCGCCGCGGCGCCCGCGCCCGGCGGCGGCATCACCAGCAACAGCAGCGTAATGAATGCAAGCGCCCGTGGGCCGGAGCGTGAAAACAGGCCGAAAAAAACGCTGGCGAAGATTTTGCTGGAGAGAAAAAGCATAATCGCCTCCCATGCCGGCAATGAATGGTATATGAAAAATATCGACCGGATGCCCCCCGGCAGCCGGAAAAGCCACGGCGAAACTGAGTCCGGCGCGGCCTTGCCCAGCGCGCGGGCCATGGACCATACGGTGATCCACCCGCAAAAGATATCAAATAGACGATAATTGCATATCGTCCGAATGGACGATATTTGAGGCAACCATGCATTTTTTATACGGATACGCGCAGTCCGGCGCACAGAGCGGCCAGCGCGGCGCCGCCGCCCAGGAGCGCGCCCAGGACACATTTGAGCGCCGTGTACAGGCCGAAGGGAAGCGCGGCAATGCCGAACAGGGCGCACAACGGGGCAAGCAGCGCTAAGAGCGGCGCGGCCACGCCCAGGCCCAGCAGCAGGCCGAACAGGGCGGGACGCCGGAACAGCCGACCGGCCAGGCTGGCCGCCCGGTTGCAGCTGGCCGGGTTCGCCAGGATGCCGGCCGTTTTCGTCCGCCGCAGGCTGGCCCGGCCGAAAAACGCGGTGATGATGAAGGTGGACGGGCAGGTGATCAGCAGATCCAGAGCAATGCTGAAGGCGTCAAAGGGCACGCTGTCGGCTTTATGATGGATGAGCGCCACGAGCATGCCGGTGATGAAAAAGCTGAAGGCGGCGGCCACCGTGGCTTCCATGCGCAGATAGGCCGCGAGTTCCCGGTTCATGCGCGCTCCGCTTTTATTGCAGTTTTTCCGCCAGCCTGGCGCGGCGGTCGATGTCCAGCTTCTGGAATATGGCCCGCAGGTGGGTGCGCACCGTGCTTTCCGTCACGGCGAGCCGGGCCGCGATTTCATGGTTGCGCAGGCCCTGGGCCGCCAGGAGCGCTGTTTCGCGCTCCCGCGCCGTCAGGCCCTCCGGCAATTCGTCCCTGGCCACGGCGTTGTGCAGCGCGTGCCAGCCGTTTTCAAAGCGCGCTTTTATGGCGCGGAAGGCCTCGACGTGCTCCGGGTGGCGCGTTTCGATCAATTCCTCGACCAGTCCTGAAAAAAACCTGGAATAGGCCGCGAAGTGCAGCAAAAAACCGTCCGGCAGGCCTAAGGCGGCGGCGCGCTCCAAAAAAACCGCCGCCTGGTCGCGCCGGCCCGCCAGAATATGTCCGGCGGCAAGAAGGAACGCCAGGCTGAACGCCCCATAGGCGGACTTGCCGGCCACCTCCGGCGCCAGAGCCTCCTGCGTGCCGAGGAAGCGCGCGATCTCTCCCTGTTGCAGCAGGAAAACGACGTGCACATAATGCGCGTTCAGAACCACGGGAGCCGGCAAATGCCTGGGGATATCCCGTTTTTTCAGCCAGTCGGCGATGCGCGCCTGCGCGCCCAGCTCCACCAGGAGCGAGCCGCGCGCCGTATCACGCACCGCGCGCACGAGCGCGCCGTTTTGCCCCGCCTGGGCGGAGGCGCGCTCCATAAGGCTGACGGCGGCCTGCCAGCCGGCCGTATCCGCCTTGACCAGGGCGACGTTGGCCAGGGTAAGGGCCGCGCCCAGTTGCACAATGCCCTGCCCGTGGCTTTCGGCCTGAAAAGCCGCCTTGTGGGCGAGAATTTCCGCGCCGGCCAGGTCGCCGCGCAGGTGGGCGAGTTCCGCGCGGAAAAGCGCGTCCGCGCCGCTGCCGTGGCCGCCGGTCAGCCAGGAATAAAGGGCGATGAATTCTTCAAAGCGCGCGGCCTCGCTTTCCGCCCGGCCGGATTGCAGGTGGAACTCGGTCAACTGAAAGTAGCCGCCAAAAGCCCAGGGCGCTTCCGGCAGGATCACCCGCGAGCGGGCGCCTTTAAACAGCAGCGCGGCTTTTTGCGCCACGGGAAGCATGGCGTCCAGGCGCGGGTAATGCCGGTAGGCGGCCAGCAGCAGCCATTCCGCCCGCAGCGGATCGCCTTCTTCCAGCCGTCCGTCCAGTTCATCCAGCACGGCGTTGAACGCGGCATCCCGCCCGGCCACCTTGAGCGCCCAGGCGACGCGCAGCATGGACAGGGGGTAAGCCAGCCGGACTTGCGCCGGGCAGCGCTCCACTATTTCCAGCGCAATGGCGGAAAACGGCCGGCCGGAGGATTCCGCGAAAAGCAGCGGCGCAAGATCGAGCGAAAGGATGCGGTCATAGGCCCGCGCCCGCGCGTAAACGTCCAGAGCCGCCGCAACGTCGCCGCCGTCGCGTCGCGCCTCCCCAAACGCCGTTTTTCCGACCGCTTTTTTCGGTTTCTGTATGACGGGCATAAGCGCTCCCGATTTTTTCATTCCAGAGCGTGTCCACAAGAAAAAGCCGCGCCGCGGGCATCTTTTCGCCAGTATAACCGATAACCCGCGCGGAGGCGAGAGGGCCGGAAGGCGGGAAAGGCAAGGGATGCGGAACATGGATGGACAGCCGCTTCAACGGATGCCTGAATATGTGTTTATATATTTTTATCAACTTGTTTTATATTGCATTTACCATTATTGTCGGCCGCAAGAACTTACCTTGCCAACCCAACCCAAACCAGGAAAGCCATATGAAAAAGTTTATGCTCCCGCTTGCCGTGGCCGCCGTATTGCTTTGTTCCGCCTTGCCGGCCGGGGCCGTGACCACGGAGATCACCATGGAGGTCGCCGGCGGAGACGATGTGGGCCACCCAGGATTCACCTGGGTCAACCATATCCTGCCTGAGGATTTTGATTCCCGGATCTTCCAGGACGGCAGCGTTTCCCACCTGGGCTACAATTCCTGGCGCGAGTTCAGGGCCCACACGAGCGTTACCGGCCTGATCTGGAGTTTTGACTTCTGGTCCAGCGAGCCTTTTCCCCGTTGGTCCATGCACCTTGGGTCCGGCGACTATCAACATACCTTCGACACGACGAATTTTCTGTATAACGGGCGGCTTTCCTTCAATGTAAGCGATTTTTTCCATGATGAGAGCACGACGCTTGACACGCTGTTCAACCCGAACGATTCGCATCTGATTATGTGGATAGGCATAGGCGAATTCGCGCCGGGCCGGCCGGATGAATCTTTCAGGTATATGCTCGACAATATGACTTTGACCATGACCTTCGACACCATCCCCCCCGCCGCCGCCCCGATACCGGCCGGGTTCTGGCTGCTCGGCAGCGGCCTGGCCGGGATGCTGGCGCTCAAGCGCGGCAAGAAGGCCTGAAAGCGGTTAATCGGACATTACAAAGCCCTTGGCGCGGCGGACCTGACAACCAGGCCGCCGCGTTTTTTTGGAAGAGCGTTTCGGCCCGCAAGGCTCAGCGCGCCTTGTTCCAGGGCATGAGCGCCAGGACTCTGGCCAGGCCGCAAAAGCCGGTCGCGCCGGCAAACACCAGCCCGGCCCCGACAAAGGCGGTCAGCCATAAAAATCCCGGCGCGGCCAGGCTGAGAGCCAGGCTGAGCAGCACAACGCCCCCGGCCGTTACCTGCACCTGGCGCATGATCGGCCAGGGGCGTTTTTCCGCGATCACCGGCAGGCCGGCCAGCTTCCAGGCCGCGATGCCGCCTTCCAGAATGCGCGCCCGGCCGGGCGCAGCGGCGTCCAGCAGGGCCTCGTTCGCCCTGGTGCGGTTGCCGCTGCGGCAAAAAAAGATGACCGGCGCGTCTTTATCCGGCAGGGGGTCCGGCAGCAGGGGCAGCACGGACAGCGGGAGCAGCCGCGCTTCTTTGAGGCGCAGCGCAAGGTATTCTTCCGGCTCGCGCACGTCCACAAGCAGGGCTTTTTGTCCGTAAACAAGCGCCCAGGCTTCCTGGGGGGAAATTAAAACGGCCATGTCGATATCTCCTTGAAAAAATAGATCCAGCATAAAAAATAAGGGCTCGCAAGGCGTCTTGCAAGCCCGTGGGGGATGTGGTCCGTGATTTTTTTTCAGCAGCGCCGGGCAATCCATGATGCGCTTTCAGCCGCTCTATATATAGCCTTAATGCATTTGGCCGCCGACATCATCGCGTCAAGAAAACCGGCGCTATTTTTTGTTTTATCGGGGAGCGCCGAGCCTGGTTCAGTAGCTGTGCATTCCCCCCGAGGGGCCGCCTTCATCAGCCGCCTTGGGGGCGGCTTTGCCCGTGAATACTTCCGTGTTGTCTATTTTGGGGAGTTTGCCGTCAAAGCCCGTCTTGGGGCGCCGCCCTTTATCATCAGGCAGATGGAACAATCCGTTGGCCGGAGGGGTGACGCTCACTTCCTCGGGGCGCGGTATTTGGGGGAACCAGTCATAGGCCACCTTGTAAACGCGGTATAAAACATCTCCGGGCTTAGAAAAATAGGGAGGCAGATATTCCCAGACCATTTCGTAATTATTCGTAATCTCAAACACACGTCCCGTATCGCCCTCGTTTATCATGGTGTTTCCGTTGGGCAGGCGCTGCGCGCTACTGACGAACGGACTGAAGAATTTGTAGCCGTGATGCCCGAGCCAACCCTTGTTATTCTTGTACCAGTCGTATTCCCAGACGATCTCTTTGGCGACGGGGTTGACCTCCACCACTCTGGAGTAATCGCGCTTGACGTTATGGAACCCGGTTATCGGGGCGGCTGGGTTGGGCGCGCCGTAGCCGGCAGTGCCGCCGTTGTCGAAGAACATCAGGTTGCCTTCGCCCGGCAGGCCTTTGGGGATGATATGCGCAAAATGCTGGCCCACAATCTGTCCAATTTTGGAATCGGGAGAGTTCGGGCCGAAGTCCGGGCCGAGCCGCCAGGCCACCTTGCCGCTCTTGCGATCCACTATGCCCATCATGTTGGCGTCGCGGCTGCTGAAAAGCACGTTATCCGGGTGGAAAGCGGCGTATTTAACCGGGTCCGCGTCATACCACCTGTTCGGGCCGACGTAGTTCAGGCAGTTGATGTGCATCCAGTCGTAACCGCCGCCGGTTTTGGGGGTGAGCGCATGGCGCCGGGCCACCGGGTTGTCCGCCGGCGGGTAGCTTTGCATGGCCTCGAAAGCGTGCTTGTCAAAGCCAAACTCGTCCAGGTGCTCGGAGAAACTCCATTCCCAGAGTATCTTGCCTGAGGCGTCCACTTCGTATATTATGTCCGTTACCAGTTGCTCTGTTTTATTGATTCTGACATTACGCTCGTTGATGTGCCCGAGAATAAGGGTGGGCTGGCCTTTACCGTCGCCCTGGCCGGGTACGAAATAGACCGGAGTGCCTTTGCGTTGATAATCATGGTGCTGCCTGGAAATCCAAGTTTTCCCGTCCTTTTGCGGCTGCCCCGGAATGGCGGGGACTTGCTCCCAGTTGCGGAATTCCCAGACTTTTTTGCCGTCAAAATCAATCTGCACCACGTCATATAGATCTTGTTGCCCGTCTTTCCAGGTTCCGGTTGAGGTCATAATATGGCCGCCAGGCAGCGCTTTGTTGGGCATACCCGTAAAACCCGGCCAGCTTTTGACCAGGTTGCCGTTCATGTCTATCAGCATCGGTTCAAGGAAGCCTATAAGCAGAAAGCCGTTATAAGCCTTGTCGGGTTTGTAGAGCACCGTGCCGGTGGGATATACCGTGGGGGCCGCCTGAGCGGCCGCCGCCAGCGCCAGAATCAGCAATGAGGCCAGTAACACTTTTTTCATAATCAACCTCCGGAAATTGGATGGCGAAAGGGTTAAATAACGCTTGTCACTTTTTATACAATGTTTGTCCGGCGTTTTCTTTTCCGGAGGCTGACGTTTGTTTACAAAGCTTTACAAGAAGGGGTAAAAGGCGATTCGTTTTTCCTGAGCTGGAGAATTTTAACTTTAAGACGCTAGCTTCGGCGTTTAACGGCGAAACAAGTTTCGCCCACGCCTGCGTTGCGTCCATGGCGGGACAGCGTCCGCCATGGCATGGCATTTCAGAGTTGAAATGCCATAAAAAAATTTTAGTAAAGACAACGAAAAGAGGCCTGAATGTTATGACTATGAACATGGGGCGGGAGAGGGCGGTTATTTTCGTTGTGGACGACGACAGGGTTTTGTGCGGGCAGATCTCCGCCTATCTCTCCGCCCAGGGGTTTGCGGCGTGCGGCTTTTACAGCGCCGAAGGCCTGGAGCAGGCCATGCGCGACCAAAACTGCGCCCTGCTGCTGCTTGACGTCATGCTGCCGGGCGAGGATGGCTTGGAGTTTTGCCGCCGTTTGCGCGCCTCCTCGCGGGTGCCGGTAATTTTTATGAGCGCTCTGGGCGAGGTCGCCGATCGGGTGGTGGGGCTTGAACTTGGCGCTGACGATTATGTGGTCAAGCCGTTTTCGCCGCGCGAGCTTCTGGCCCGCATTCGTACCCTGCTGCGCAGGGTGGAGGATAGCGCCCGGCATCTTCTCCCGGTGCGGCGTTATCGCTTCGCGGGGTGGATTATGGAGGTGAAAAGCCGCCTCTTGATCGGCGCTGACGGCGTGGCCGGCAATCTGAGCGGGGCCGAATTCCGCCTGCTGCGGCATTTTCTGGAGCATCCGCAGGAGGTGCTGGAGCGGGAAGCGCTGCTGAAAATCATTCAGCGGCCACGGGATATGCCCTTTGACCGGGTTCTGGACGTACAGATCTCCCGTCTGCGTTCCCGGCTTGGGGATAACGCCAAAGAGCAGCGCCTGATTCGTACCGTGCGCGGAGACGGCTACATGCTGGCCGCGGAAGCGGTTCCGGAACACGGCGTCTAGAGCAATTTGACTTTGAGACGCCAGCTTCGGCGTTTAACGGCGAAACAAGTTTCGCCCGCGCGGCGGCGGCGGAGGGAACACATGCGCAAAGGCCCGATAAGTCTTACCGCCCTTTTGATCGCGCTTCTCGCCGCCGGGCTGCTTGTTCTGCAGTTTTTAATCTTTTTTGCGACCGTGCGCTTCCGCTACGAGGAGCAATTCCGCATGGCCGCCAGCGACCGGGCGCGCATGGCCATAACCTTGCACTGGCTGCTGTCTCCGCTGGACTATCCGGAGCGGCTCCGTCTGATCAATGATATGCGTTATGAGAGCTTCAGCGTTCGATTGGCGCCTGAACAGCCTCTGGCGCAGGACAATTCGGAGCACAGCCTGTTTTTGCTGCGCCGCCTTGTGGAGCTTGATGAACTGCCCCGGCTTGAACGGACGGGCTTGAGCCGGAAGGAATTGCTGGACAAGGCCGACGGGGCGATAGTGACCAGAATGGATGCCTTCAGGATCAACTGGCAGACAACTTTTTTCTTCAGTATGGATATGCTGAGCAGCCACCCCAGGGCGGGAATTTTTGAAGGAGAGACCGGACTGGCTTTCAACGACGGCGCCTGGCTGCATGTTACTTACTACACAGTGCCGATACTTGCCGGGAATATATCGGATCTTCTGCTGGAAC
The DNA here is from genome assembly GCA_031547305.1 of Desulfovibrionaceae bacterium. Lineage (GTDB taxonomy): Bacteria > Desulfobacterota > Desulfovibrionia > Desulfovibrionales > Desulfovibrionaceae > JAVBSC01. The sequence continues at coordinate 8,950 of JAVBSC010000109.1, read as the reverse complement.
TTTGCGTCCAGTTCATCCTGCAAATGACCCTGGCTGTGGCGGTGATCCGCTATTTGATGCGCCCCTTGCGCCAGTTGGCGAATTTCGCCGATCGCATTGCCGCGGACGTTCCGGAGGAAGCGCCGGAGGGGCTGCCGGAGCGGGGACCGAGCGAGGTGGCGCGCACCTCACAGGCTTTTCGGGCCATGTATGAGCGCATCAAGCGGCACGTGCAGGAGCGCATGCGTCTCTTGGCCAGTATTTCACACGACCTGCGCACGCCCATCGCCAGGTTGCGCATGCAGTTGGAAAGCGAACCGAATTTGCAGCGGCCGGATCTGGTTTTCGACGCCCTTGACGACCTGCAAAACCTTGCCGAGGACGCCGTCAGCCTGGCCCGCACCGGAGCGAACAGCGAGCCCGAGCGTAAAATGGATCTGGCCTTTTTGCTGGAAAGCATGGCTGCGGATTATGAGGAATATCGATGCACAGGCGCGAAGGGGAACGAAGAAGCGCAAGTCGCGCTGCATGTCGGGTTCCGCCCGCATTGCCGGCTGCGCCCCCAGGCTTTTCGCCGCTGCCTGGAAAACCTGGTGGATAACGCCTTGCGCTACGGAGGGGGTGCGGAGATTTTTCTGGAAGAGGTCGACGGCAGCCGGGCTCTGGCCCGGATCCGCATAGAAGACCGGGGCGCGGGAATTCCGGAGCGGGAGCTTGAAAAGGTGTTTCAACCGTTTTACCGCCTGGAGCATTCGCGCAACCAGAGCACCGGGGGAACCGGGCTGGGGCTGAGTATAGCAAGAGATCTGGCCCGGCTTAATCATGCGCGGATCAGTCTTTCCAACCTTAAGGAAAGCGGCCTGCGCGTGACGCTGTTGATTCCGGCGTGCGGGGCTTGACGCGCTGCCAAACTACGGGCCGCCGGGTAAGATTAGAATTATTCTCTTTGAAATCCTCCTCTGCCCAAAAGTGCCGGGTGTAACTCCTTGCGGCAACATGCGATAATTGACGGCGCGGCAATGGCCTGGGAAACATCGCGGATTAATCGCCCGGCGTTGCCGGCGCGTTGCGGTAAAAATTGCCGCTCTCGTTAAGAATCAGCGTGTCCGGGTGAAACGCCGCCCAGGCGAACCACATGGCGTTAAGAGCCAGCACGGGCGTGAGCTTTTTGCCGCGCAGCGGGCCGTAAGTGCATTCGCCGTCAAAGTTCCATTCGCTTCGGTTTTCCTCGTCCACGTACTTGTTTTCAAACCACAGGAATTTGAGCGGCTTGGTTGTTCCCGGCAGACGGCGGTCAAAAACGCGCACGCTCTGGAGTTCCCGGTCGTAAAAAGCCACCAGCGGGGTCAGGCCCAAGGTCTGGTTGAGCACCACGTTTTTGCGCGCCAGGTCAAATTCGAACGCGCCGTAAAGGCTGTCTATCTCCACGCCCAGAATGCGTTTTTTGGGCGGCAGGCGGCTGTCCAGCCGGGAAATCGCATTCAGAATGCGCACGTCGTTGTAGTAGCTGCCCGGCTCCAGGTAAGAGCCGTAAGGGTCTTTGCCGTAGTTTTTGGAATAGCCCGTGGAGCGGGAAAGCACTTCAGCCTTCGGGTAGCGCAGCTTGACCCCGGACCAGACGGCCCAGAGCACCGGCAGGCGCTCCAGGCGCTTGCCGCGCAGCGGGCCGTCCATGCACGCGGCCAGCAATTGCGACCAGCGGCTGTTGGTGGTGCGGTCATAGAGCACGGTATTGGCGTTGAGCAGCTCGCCGCTTACCCCGAAGGTGCTGGGGAAGCGCCCGGCCATGCTCCGGAAGGCCGTGACGCAGCCGGTCAACGGACTGTAGGCCACGGTGTAGGAATCTCCGGCCGCCTCGGCCAGCCCCGGAATCCGGCGCGAGGCCACAGTCCGGCCGGTGGGGTCCGGCAGCACGTCGTTGACCACCTCGTGCCAGACCAGGATGCGCTGCGGGTAGACCCTGGTCACCCCGCCGGGATACTGAACCACAAAGACCGGCTCGTCGTTTTCCATGGACAGGCTGGCGTCCGAGACATTGACGAAGCTGGGGCGGTAAACGGCCGGTATGCTGTCCCGCCCCACGCCGGTGCGCTCCACTTCACCGGCCAGGCGGCGCAGCATGTCCAGGGTATAGCCGGGCACGGACGAGGGAATGTCGCCTTCCGCCGCCGAGGCGGCCAGGCTGTTCCCGGCTTCCGCCAGCGCCAGGAGCAAAATGCATATGGACAGCAATTTGCCGGTTTTCAAAAATCCGAACATGCGCTAAGTTCTCCCCTGCTTAAAGGCGCTTCACGCTTATATCCTGATAAATATACCCCAGGCGCGGGCCGGGGTAAAGATGCCGCGCGCAAAGGCCGCCATTATGTCGAACAATCACAAAACCATACTGGTCTGCGGCGGGGCGGGCTACATCGGCTCGCACATGAGCCGGATGCTCGCTGAGCACGGCTACAGGACGGTCGTGCTGGACGATCTTTCCACCGGGCATTTGCCGGCCGTCGAGCGCGCCGCCCCCGGTCTGGAATTCATTCGCGGCACTTTGCTGGATCGGCCGTTTCTGGAAAAACTCATGGCCCAACGCGAATATTGGGCCGTCATGCACTTCGCCGGCAAAATCCAGGTGGGCGAATCAGTCGCAAAGCCGGACATCTATTACGAAAACAACGTCATCGGCGCGCTCAACCTGCTTCTGGCCATGCGTAAAAGCCAGGTGAACCGCCTGGTGTTTTCTTCCACGGCCGCCGTCTACGGCCTGCCGCAAACCCCCAGGCTGGCCGAGGATCACCCGCTCCATCCGGTCAACCCCTACGGCCGCACCAAACTGCAATTCGAGGAAATGCTGCGCGATTTTTCCGCCGCCTACCCCTTGAACTGCGTGGCCCTGCGCTACTTCAACGCCGCCGGAGCGCACCCCGCCGGCGATTTGGGCGAGGCCCACGACCCGGAAACACACCTTATTCCCAACGTGCTGCGCGCCGTACTGGGCCGGATTCCCGCCCTGAGCCTGTTCGGCGACGACTACGAAACCCCGGACGGCACCTGCGTGCGCGACTACATCCATGTTCAGGACCTCTGCTCCGCCCACCTGCTGGCCCTGGAGCACCTGGACAAACAGCCGGGATTCCGCGCCTTTAACCTGGGCAACGGCAACGGTTTTTCCATCCGCCAGGTCATTGCCGCCGCCGAAGCCGTGACCGGCCGCAAAGTGCCATATGCCATCGCCCCGCGCCGGGCCGGCGACCCGCCCTACCTGGTGGCGGACAGCGCCAAAGCCAGGCAAACCCTGAATTGGCGGCCCCAATACCCCGACCTGGAAACCATCGTCGAAAACGCCTGGCGCTGGCACCAGGCTCCGGGTTATTGATATGCTCTCTTTTGACTTGCCTAATTAGTCCATCGGGACTACACTTTTAAAAGACTTTTAAAAGTACGAGGTAAGTATGGATCTTACGACGATTACCCCAATAAGCAAATTCAGAACCGAAGCACCGGCGGTTCTTGAACAACTGGCTGACACCGGCCAGCCCATGGGCCTTACCCAGCATGGAGTGGTCAAGGCCGTTATAATGAGTACCGACGCCTATCAGGAAATGCGCGATACAAATGCCATGCTGCGACTTATTGCCCTGGCGGATGACGATATACGGTCGGGGCGGCATCGCCCGGCCAAAGACGTGATTGCCGATGTGCGCAAAATGATCGCCGAAGCGGAAGCGGAAAAAAGGTAGCGGCTTTGTATTCTGTCCACATGACCAGAATGGCGGATCGTGACGTTGCCGAAGCAACCAGGTATTTGCTTGGCCAGTGGGAGATTCAGGCGGCCAGGGATTTTTCGGATGAACTGGAAAAGGTAGTGACGTCATTGGAAAAATACCCATTCAGAGCTCATATACCGAACGAACTAAAAGATTTTCCAGATAAATCCGTCATGGAAGTTCTCTTTTTCAGTTACCGGCTGATTTACCGCGTTATTGATCGTGAGATTTTTGTGCTGTTCGTCGCGCATGGCAAACGCAGCATTGAAAATGAATTGATACGCCGGGCAATGCGCTTTGGACCTTTGGACTTCAGAGCAATTTCACGTTGAAATTGCTCTGAAGACGCGAAGCGGATGCCCGCAAAGCGTTTTGTTTATTTTTGCGGCCTCGCATTGTTGCATGCTTAGCCCTGTACCGCTTACGAAACTTCATCGGAATAACCTCGAAAGAGTATCTAATAATGGAACGTGTTGAAGATTTTATAGTGCGCAGTTACGAGGTGGACTGGGACGGGCGGTTGCTTCTGCCGGTCCTGTTCAACTATTTCGAGGAGGCGGCCGGCCGGCATGCGGACGAGTTGGGCGTTGGTCTGGAGCGCCTGAAGCTGGACGGGATATCCTGGGTCTTGGCGCGGATGCGTTTTGAGTTGGAGGGCTTGCCCAGAGAGTTGGAAAAGGTGCGGGTGCGGACCTGGCCGGTGGGAGTGGATCGTTTGCAATTCAGAAGGGATTTTCTGCTGCTGGGGGAACAGGGCGGCGTGCTGGCCAGGGCGGTGAGCCAGTGGGTGGTCATGAACCTGGAAACGCGCCGGCTGGAGCGCTTCCCCGGCTTTATAGCGGAGCTGCGGCCGGAGAATCCGGCCCAAGCCATGCCGGACGTGAAGCCGCGCAACCCGGCCCAGGCGGATTCGCCCATTCTGGGGCATTTTGACGTGCGCAAGTCCGACATAGACCGCAACCGGCATGTGAACAACGTGCGCTTTATCGGCTGGATTCTGGAAAGCGTGCCGGAAGACGCCGGGTATGATCGCTTGCGCGGCTTTGACATAGCCTTCAAGGCGGAGGCCCGGTACGGTGATTCCGTGCTGGCGCGCGGCCAGGCCGGACAGGAGCCGGGGGAGTTTTTGCACAGCCTGTGCCGGATTTCCGACGGGCAGGAGTTGGTCAGAGCCAGAAGTCTCTGGGGGAATTGAGGTGGCCATGACCAGGATTAGCGGAGCCGGGGCAACGGAAAAAAACGCCATGACCGACGACTACGGCCGGTCCATAAGTTATTTGCGCCTGTCCGTCACGGACCGCTGCAATCTGCGCTGCCTGTACTGCGAGCACAGCGAGGGGTTCAAGCTTATTCCCCATGCGCGCATCGCCACTTACGAGGATTTGCTGGATCTGGTGGAGGTGGCGGTAAGCCTGGGGGTGAACAAGCTGCGCCTGACCGGGGGCGAACCCTTTGCCCGCAAGGGATTTATGGACTTTTTGGGACGAATCAGGGAGCGCTGGCCGGATCTGGCCCTGAACCTGACCAGCAACGGCACCCTGCTGCGTGAGCACGTGGCCGGGCTTAAGGATTTGCGCGTCAACGGGATCAATATTTCCCTGGATACTTTTTCGCCGGAAAAATTCGCGGAGATCACCGGCAGCCGGCTGTTCAAAGAGACCATGGATTCCGTGCGCGCCTGCCTGGAAGCCGGGCTGCGCCTGAAAATCAACGCCGTGGCCCTGCGCGGCGTGAACGACGACGAGTTGCCCCTGTTTGTGGATTTTGCCGCCAGGAACGGTGTGGACGTGCGCTTTATCGAATACATGCCCATGGGCGGCCGGGGCCGCTGGAGCGAGGCGAACTTCTGGCCCGCCGAGGATATTCTGCAAAAGGCCAGCCGCTGCGCCGAGCTGGTTCCGGCTCCGGCTCCGGAGCGCATCCGGAACAGCGGGCCGGCCAGGATGTTTCTGGTGAACGGCGGGCCTGGCCGGCTGGGTTTGATCAGCCCGCTTTCCAACCACTTCTGCACCAACTGCAACAGGCTGCGGGTCACTTCCGACGGGCGGCTGCGCACCTGTTTGTTTTCCGACCGCGAATACGCCATGCTGCCCATGCTGCGCCACCCCAAGCTGGGCAAACGGGCGGTGCGCCGCCTGTTCAGCCTGGCCAACCGGCACAAGCCTTTGGGCACGGAGCTTCTGAACGCCAGAAAGAACAGGGAATCCGTCATTTCCGGCCGCATGTCCGCCATTGGGGGGTAAAAACGGATGCGGAAAATCAGGGAACATCTGAAAAAATTTCCGGCGCGGCTGTTAAAACCGTTTTTCGGACGGACGGAAGCGGACGTTCCCCGCCGCTGGTACACCCGCGACCATCTGAAAAAGCAGATCAAAGCCGGCCTTGTCTCCGTGTGGCCGCACAGTTACGGCAAAATCACCATCCACGGCAACATCAGCCGGCTGCGCATCGGCGATTACCGCTCCATAGCCAAAGGCTGCGAAGTGTTCCTGGGCAACGACCACCGCCTGGAGAGATGCACCACCTACCCTTTTTGCGTGGCCTCCAGGTTAAAAATCCGCGACTGGAAAGCCGGGCATATCACCGGCAGCCCCACCTCCAAAAGGGCGACGTTGTCATAGGCAGCGACGTCTGGATAGGCAGCCGGGTGACCATACTTTCCGGCGTGACCATAGGGCGCGGCGCGGTCATTGGCGCGGGCGCCCTGGTGAGCGGAAATGTGGAGCCTTACTCCATAACGGCCGGAAATCCGGCCAGGCATATCAAATACCGCTTTGACGAGCCGACCCGGCGCAAACTTCCGGAGCTGGCCTGGTGGGACTGGGACGAGGAAAAAGTCCTGGAGGCCGTGCCCTACCCGCTGAACGACGATATCGCCGTTTTTCTGGACAAATACCGCCCGCCGGAGGACGTGGAGGAAGAAGAAAAAGAAAAAGAGCCGGGGAAATGAAGCGGCTTAAGCGGCCGCCCCCCTACAACATATTCACCGGGTCCAGATCCAGACTGATCCGGAACTTCGGATTTTTCACCAGTTCCAGGGCCAGGGCGTACAGAGTACGCATGGCCGTCCAGTCCTGGCCCTTGAGCAGGCAGTGAAAGCGCCGCCTGCCCCGGAGCAGGGGCAAGGGCGCCGGGGCGGGCCCGAGCACGGTCACGCCCAGTTCCTTCCCCCGGCCGCGCAGCGCCCCGGCCAGATCCGCCACCAAAGCCAATCCGGGCTCAAAGTCCCGCTCGAAACTCATGCGGATGAGCGCCAGCTTGCCATAGGGCGGGTAGCCGCGTTTTTCGCGCCGGGCCAGTTCCGCCGCGAAAAACCCCTCGTAATCCCCGGCCCGGATGAAATTCCAGCAGTAATGCCCCGGGTCCCTGGTCTGAATGATCACCTGCCCGGCCTTGCCGCCCCGGCCGGAACGGCCGGAAGCCTGGACCAGCAGTTGGAAGGTGCGTTCCGCGGCCCGGTAGTCCGGCAGGTTCAGGCCCATATCGCCGTCCGCCACCACGGCCAGGGTGACCCTGGGGAAATGGTGCCCCTTGGAGAGCATTTGCGTGCCTACCAGAACCTGGGCCTCGCCCCGGCCAAAGGCGCGCAGGATTTCCTCCATGCGGCCGGGCCGGCGGGTGCTGTCCCGGTCCAGGCGCAGAATCCGCGTGCCGGGCGGCAGGACGCCGGCCAGGGACTCCTCCAGTTTTTCCGTTCCTTCGCCCATGGGCAGAAAATGCAACCCTTTGCAGGCGGCGCAGGGCGCTGGAAAAACCGTGGAGTAGCCGCAGTAGTGGCAGATCAGCCGCTCCTGGCCCTTGTGGTAGGTCAGGCCTATTTCGCAATGCGGGCAACGGGCCACCGTACCGCATTCCAGGCAGTACATAAGCGGGGCGTAGCCGCGCCGGTTGAGCAGAATGACCGCCTGATCGCCTTCTTCCACGGTACCGGCCAGGGCCTCCAGCGCCTCTTTGGTGAGCAGGCCGGTCGCGCCGGGCCGGCGCGGCATGGCCAGAAGGCGCACCTGGGGCAGAGTTCCGCCGCCCACCCGCCGGGTAAGGGCGCGCAGGGGCAGGCCGCCCTGGCGCGCGGCGTGAAAAGTCTTCAGGTCCGGAGTGGCCGAGCCCAGCAGCAGCAGGGCGTTGTGGCTCTGCGCCCGGTACCAGGCCAGTTCCTTAGCCTGGTAGGTCAGGCCTTCGTCCTGCTTGAAGGAGGAATCGTGCTCCTCGTCCAGGACGATCAGTCCGATGTCGCGCAAGGGCAGGAACAGGGCGGAACGGGTGCCCACCACCAGGGCCGGGCCGGATTGCCCGGCCAGTTCGCGAAAACTCCGTTCGCGCAGGGCCGGGCTCTGGTAGCCGTGAAAAAGACGCACGGGCGCGCCCGCGCCGAAGCGGGCCTCGGCGTCGTCCCGCAGCTTCAGGGCCAGGGCCACTTCCGGGGCGAGCAGGAGCGCGGAACGGCCGAGCTTGAGGCAGGCGGCGGCCAGTTCCAGATACACGGCGGTCTTGCCGCTGCCGGTAATGCCGTAAAGCAGCCGGCTGGCCGGCCGGCCGGATTCCAGCGCGGCCCTAAAATCCGCCAGGGCCTCGCCCTGCTCCGTTGTAAGGTTGAAACCGGCCGGATTGCAAACGGGCGGGGAATCGGCCGGCGCTTCATCCGGAGAATCGCCGTCCAGGGGCTTCAGGGCCACCAGGCCGCGCCGGAGCAGCACGTCCAGAACGCCCTGGGCTTCCCGGCCCAACGCGTCCAGCAGAATGCGCCGGCTGACCAGGCCGCGTTCCAGCAGGAATTCAAGAAGCTCGATCTGCCGCGCCGCCGAGGGCCGCACCGGCCAGGGGGGGTCCTTAAGCAGGCAGCACAGCTCGCTGTCCAGGGGGCTGTATTCGCCTTCCAGCACCTGCCCATGGCCGGCAAGCCACAGCCCGGCCAGATCCGCCAGGCCTTCCGGCGGCAGGGCCTTGAGATCCGAAAGCTTGAGCGTGCTGGCCCGGCCGGCTCGCAAAAAGCGCAGGCGCTTGCTTGCGCCGCGCAGTCCGGCCGGCAGAAGGCCGGCCAGGATGCGGCCGGGGCTGACCATCTGGCGCAGAGCCAGTTGCCGGACCATATCCAGATAATCAGCGCCCAGAAGCGGCGTGTTTTCCAAAGGCCAGAGCAGCGGCCTGATCGGGCAGGCCGGCGCTTCCCCGGCCGGGGCGAATTCCCAGAGCACGGCCACGCGCAGGCCCCGGCCCAG
>JAVBSC010000006.1:0-5379 GCA_031547305.1 Desulfovibrionaceae bacterium | reverse complement strand
TAAAGTGCGCAATTGTTTTGCATATGGATGCAAACGTCATGTGCAAAATTTTTTAAACTAATCAACGAGGTTTTTTGTGAGCAAGTCTATTTATGTGGGGAACCTGCCCTGGTCGGCGACTGAAGATCAAGTTCGTAATCTCTTCTCTCAGTACGGTACCGTCAATTCCGTCAACCTGGTGTCTGACCGCGAAACGGGCCGCGCCCGCGGTTTCGGCTTTGTGGAAATGGCCGCGGCTGATGCCGCCGGCGCTATCCAGGCGCTTGACGGTTCAAACATGGACGGGCGTAGTCTGAAAGTGAACGAAGCCCAGCCCAAAGCCCCCCGCAAGCCGCGCTATTAAGCGTATCCGCAATTATGTAGTGTAAAAAGCCCCGGTTTTCCAGCCGGGGCTTTTTGCATTGCAAGTGTCCATTTTTATACGGTCTCCGCCAGGTATTTGCGCAGAATATTCCGCATGCCGTCCTCGCTCATGGGCTTGGCCAGGTGGTCGTCCATGCCGGCGTTAAAGCAGCAGGCTATATCTTCCTTAAATGCGTTGGCGGTCATGGCCACAATGGAGCGCCGGTCCCAGGCGCGGTCTTTTTCTTCCGTCCGGATGCGCCTGGAAGCGGTGTAGCCGTCCATGACCGGCATGTGCACGTCCATGAGGATCAAATCGTATCCGCCCTTGGCCGCCAGGTATTTCTCCACGGCCTCGGCTCCGTTTTCCGCCACGTCAACCTCCACTCCCGTGTTTTCCATGTAGGCGAAGGCGATTTCGCGGTTGATCTCGTTGTCCTCCACCAGCAGAACCCGCTTGCCGCCGAAAGTTTCACCCGCCAGCGGCGACGGCTCCGGCCGGCGCCCGGGCGCCCCTACAACCTCGTTGACCAGGTTGATGACCGTGGATGGGAAGACCGGTTTGGGCAGGAATCTGTTTATGCCGGCTTCCACGGCCCGGTCTTCTATTTCCGCAAACCTGGAGGCGGACACCATAACCACGATGACCTGGCAGCCAAAATTCGCCTTGACCTTTTTGACGAAGTCCACGGCGTCTTCCCCGGCGGTATCCCAATCCAGGAAGATAATGGTGTATGGCGCGCACTCCGTGTTTTCCAGCAGCAGGTTGAAGGCCGGCTCCGTGCTTTCGGCGGCGACGGCGGAAATGCCCAGCTCGCCAAAGAGCCTGGCGAAAAACTCGCGTATTTCCGGCAACTTGTCAATAATCATTACCTTTGTGCCGCACACGTCAATGGAAGAATCAAGCGCCGCGCGCTCGTACTGCTGGGAGTTTTTCAGCTTGACTGTGACGGTGAAGGAACTGCCTTTGCCGAACTCGCTTTCCACCCTGATGTCGCCCCCCATCAGCTTGACGATTTTGTCACAGATGGCCAGGCCCAGCCCAGTGCCGCCAAACTGGCGGGCCGTGCCGCCGTCCGCCTGTTCAAAGGGCGAGAACATCCGGCCGATCTGCTCCGGCGTCATGCCTATGCCGGTATCTTCCACAGTAAAGCGCAGCCTGGACCAGAGGTTGTTTTTTTCCGCGCAGGAAACGGAAAGGCGGATTAATCCCCTTACCGGCGTGAATTTGCAGGCATTGCCGATGATATTGGTAAGGATCTGCGACAGGCGCAGCCCGTCGCCGATGTAGCGCGAAGCCAGGAGGCCCTCCAGCGAGACCAGAAGATTCTGCTCTTTTTCCTCCGTTTTGGCCGAAGCCACGGTGCAGACGTTCATGAGCAGTTTTTCCAGGCCGAATTCTTCTTCCACCAGTTCGAACTTGCCCGCCTCGATCTTGGACATGTCCAGAACGTCGTTGATCAGGCCGAGCAGATGGGCTGATGAGGTGGTGATTTTGTTCAGACTGTCGTTTACGGCCTCGCGGTCCCTGGCTTTTTTGGCGATGTAGGTCATGCCGATGATGGCGTTGAGCGGCGTGCGGATTTCGTGGCTCATCCTGGACAGAAACACGCTTTTGTGCCGGCTGGCGTTCCGGGCTGCCTCGTCGGAGGCCCGCAGATCGCCGATCAGCCGCATCAGGCTGGCCCGCATGCTTTCCAGTGCCCTGGCCATGGTGCCGAATTCATCTTTGCGCTCCAGCAGCGAAGGGTCCAGTCTTTTGTTGAAGTTTTCTTCCGCGATGGCGGCCGCGAATTCGGTTTCTCCGCGGACAGCCCGCAGGATTCCGGAGGCGAAGTAAGATCCGGCCGCCAGCAGAATAAACACCGCCGCCGCGATAATGGCTACTATGATTATGAATGCGGTATCGGAATTTTTTTTGTTCATGACGTTGGTCATGCCGGACTCTTGCATAACATACGTGTTCAATGCGTCCAAGGAGCTCATGAAATTGTTCAAAACCGGAAGCATGACATCATTGTTGTATTTGTTAAACTCATCTATTGCGGATTCACTGGTGGTCATCAAGTCCAAATCCAGAGCCAGCCTGTTCATCTGATGAAACTTATCGCGTGCTTTAACCATCGCCGCATACAGTTTTTTTTCTTCAATGCCGGAGAATTCCGTCTTGCTGTACGATTGAAGAAGTTCATTGTTACGGCTGTATAATGCCATCACTTTATTATAATTATTTTTTATGGCATCTTCGTCTTTGTCAAGCGCCATCTGAAGCATCAGGGCATGCGCCTTCCAGAAATTTGACTTGACTTCTCCTATGTAAAATGCTGGCTTTGTTGTGTTATTGTATTGACTGGTAACATTGGCGGAGTTTTTCAGCATAAAATAGCTGCCGATTCCCCCGATGGTTATGGTGATCAGAAGAGATATGCCAATAAGGCATAAAATAGTCTGGCGGAAACTCATAATTATAGGCCTGTTTTCTGCATCTAAAAGATTGTGATCCGCTCGCGTATTGTACAGCCAAGGTAGAACCGGCAGTGGAAAATACGCGGCGGCGCGCCGCGCGATTTTTTGCCAGGCGCCCGCCTGTGTGAGAGTACAGCTCAAAAGCCAAACGGTAAAGGGGGGAAATCAATATTTTAGCGCTCCCAGGCTAGATTCTAAGTTTTTTGTCTGGCGCGCGGTTTGTATTTTGGTCCAGGGCAATTTAATATTATGTTTCAATTTTAAAACATTTTGTTTCAATTTTTCTCAAATAAGATTGGGAATATTTTCACTTTCCCAGGTGAATTATCATTATCCATGTTTCATCTGCGAAACATGGTTTCTTTTTAAACTAAAATATTCATTTGAAATTCATACAGTTTTTATATGGCACAGGCCTTGCTAATATCCGTGCAAAGTCGATTCGGCTGTTTAACAACCTCAAGCGGCCGCGTGGCCCGCAACAATAAGGAGTGCTGATGTATACTCGCGTTTTTCCCACAGGTGTGGTTCGTTACAATCCGGATAAATGCTGGAACGGCTTGACCGTGATCCCGAGCATCCAGGGCCGCAGCACGGCCCAGGGAGCGGCCCTGTATGACATGAACGGCAATCTGGTGCATACCTGGAAGGGCCTGTACGGCTGCTTCGACAACAAGTTGCTGCCCGGCGGCTACATCATGGGCACCACAGGCTTCATGCCCGGCTATTGGCTGGACTGCCTGGACGTGGCCCAGCAGGACTGGAACGGCAACACGGTCTGGCGCTTCAATAAAGGGGAGGCCCTGCCGAACCTGGAGACCGGCGAGATGGTCATGAGCGCCCGCCAGCACCACGACTTCCAGCGCGAGGGCAACCCCACCGGCTATTACAACCCCGGCCAGGAGCCGAAAATCAAGGGCAAGACCCTGGTCAACTCCACAGTTACCCGCAGCCTGCCGGAGTTTTCGGATCTTAAGGTGGCGGACACCAAACTTATGGAGATAGACGAAGAAGGCAACTGCTTGTGGTCCTGGAGCCTGTTCGATCACTGGGACCAACTCGGCATCGAAACCATCGGCAAGGCCGTGCACCGCTGTTTTGCCCCGGAATTCGGCAAGGCCGGCTACGTCAAGGTCACTTACTGCAACAACATCAACTACCTCGGGCCGAATAAATGGTACGACGCAGGGGACGAGCGCTTTCACCCGGAAAACATCATTTCCGACATCCGCATCCTGAACACGTCTTTCATTATCGATAAAAAGACCGGCGACGTGGTCTGGCGCATCGGCCCGGACTTCGAATCCACCAAGGAGCTTCAGGATATCGGCCAGATCGTGGGCCAGCACCATGTGCACATGATCCAGCCCGGCCTGCCCGGCGCGGGCAACATCCTGATTTTCGACAACGGCGGCCAGGCCGGCCTGGGCGCGCCCAGCCCCTGCGCCCCCAAGGGGTATTTGAACGCCATGCGCGCCTATTCCCGCGTGCTGGAAATAGACCCGGTCAGCCTCAAGGTGGTCTGGACCTACAATGACCCGCGCAACTTTAACGGCAATATGGAAGAGCTGACCATCGTAAATAACCTGTTTAGCCACTATTGCTCCAGCGCGGACCGCCTGCCCAACGGCAACACTCTGATAACCGAGTTCCTGTTCGGCCGGGTTATAGAAGTGACTCCGGAAGGGGAGATCGTCTGGGAATTCATCAACCCGGCCGGCAATGTCTTCCGGGCGCACCGCTACCCATACGCCTGGTGCCCGCAGGTTAAGAATTATCAGGAGGAGGCGGTAACCCCGGCGCACAACAGCCGCATCCGGCTGAACACCAAGGGCGAGCCGGAGCTGGTTCCTGAGAACCCGTTCTTTACGGATGGTTTTAAGGATTGATGAAAAACGGCGCGTCGGGCGCGGGCCCGGCGCGCCGGGCGGAAGGCTGTTACGCAAAGGAGTTCCGCATGTCCTATTCTCCGGCAATAAACGGGCTGGAAAAAATCCACGTTTCTTCAGCGGTGAATCTTCTGGAAAAAATAACCGTTCCCCTCAGCAATCTTTTTGCGGTCCTGGGCGGGGTGAGCCTGGTACTCATGACCGCGCTTACCACCATTGACGTCATCGGGCGCAACCTCTTCGCTCTGCCGCTGCGCGGCACACTGGAAATGGTCAGCATCGGACTGGTGCTGACCTTTTTTGGCGGCATGCCTTATTCGGAATCCAAAAATGAGCATATCCGGGTGGATCTGTTCATCGAGAAAATGTCCGCCTCCAGGCGCAAAGCCCTGGCCGTGGGCATGACCTGGTTGTACATGCTGGTTGTCGGCGTTCTGTGCTGGCAGTGCTTTGAGCAGGCCATGTTCCTGCACGTCCGTGATTCCAACACCGGGGTCATGGCTATTCCTTTGGCCCCGTTTATGTTCGCCGCAGCGGTGGTGTTCGCGCTTTACACGCTGACGGTTTTAGTCAACCTGTCCAAGCGCCTGGCCGAGTTCCTGGCTGAGCCGCGCAAAAGCTGGATTCTGGCCCTGTCTGTTTTCGCAATCAACACCGCGCTGATGTTTTTCGGCCTGTTCCC
>JAVBSC010000005.1:0-16224 GCA_031547305.1 Desulfovibrionaceae bacterium | reverse complement strand
CCGATTTTTCTGAGCGCCAGGGACGGCCTGGGCCGCCTGAGCGACGAGCATAAGGAACTGGCCCGCAGCCTGAATCTTTCCGCCTGGGTCTATGTGACCCGCCTGGTCGTGCCGGCGGCCGTGCCTTCAGCGGTCACCGGCCTGCGCCTGGCCTTCGGCTACAGTTGGCGGGCGCTGGTCGGCGCGGAGCTGATCGCTTCCGTCAGCGGCCTGGGCTACATGGTGGTGAACGCGCAGGATATGCTGCGCACGGACGAGGTGTTTGTGGGCATTCTGAGCATCGGCCTGATCGGCTGGCTGCTGGACAGCCTGTTCCGCCGGGTCGTAAACCGGCTGCTGCGCCGCCGGTTTCCGGAGCTGGCCGTATGAGGCCGCTGCTGGAAGGCGTGTCCAAAAGCTTCGGCGGCCGCCCGGCGCTGGATCGCGTCAGCCTGGCTCTGGCCGGGGGCGGCATCACCTGCCTGCTCGGGCCGTCAGGCTGCGGCAAGTCCACGCTTTTGCGGGTGGCCGCCGGGCTTGTTCCGGCGGATTCCGGCCGCGTTCTCGTCCAGGCCGGGCAAAGCGCCATGGTTTTTCAGGATCCCCGGCTGCTCCCCTGGCTGAGTGTGGCGGAAAACCTGGCCCTGGCTCTGCCCGGCGGCGGCAAAGAGGAAAAAATCGGGCGCATCCGCGAGGCTTTGGGCCAGGTGCGCCTGGAGGACGTTGAGGCGCTCATGCCCAGGGAGCTGTCCGGCGGCATGGCTCAGCGGGTTGGTTTGGCCAGGGCGTTGCTCCGGCAACCGGAATTTTTGCTCATGGACGAGCCCTTCGCCTCCCTGGACGCCATTGCGCGCGGGGATCTGCAAAAAATGCTGGCCCGCCTGATCGCGGAGCGCCGGATCACCTGCCTTTTTGTCACCCACGACATAAGCGAGGCCCTGCTTCTGGCGGATTACCTGTACGTGCTGCGGGACGGTAAAATACAGTTTGAGGCCGCCCTGAAAGGCGAAGGGGATCGCGGGTCCGTGGAGCGGCAGATCCTGGCGTATTTACAAGCATGATATTTAAAATTAATGGGATCATATATGAAACGCATTATCCCGCTCGCTTTTCTGCTCCTTCTGTTCCGGCCGTTCCTGGCCGTCGCCTCCGGAGAAACCCTGAACATAAGTTACGTCAAGGCTCCGTTCAATCTGCAGATGATCGTCATGAAGGAGCATAAGCTCCTGGAGCGGGAGCTTGCCCCTTTGGGCGTGGCCGTGAACTGGACTGAAATAATCGCCGGAGCCAGGCAGACCCAGGCCCTGGCCAGCGGAGACCTGGACGTGTGCGGCGTTATGAACGGCGCCTCCGTGCTTATGGCCAACGGCGAGGGCAACCCGGTCCGGATTATCGCCGGGGTGGCCAGACCCACGGATACGTTCGCGCTGCTGGGCAAAAAGGGTGGTCCGGGTTCCGTTAAGGAACTGAAGGGCAAAACCGTGGCCGGGCCAAAGGGCACGGTGCTGCACCAGCTTCTGGCCGCCGCCCTGGCCGGGGAAGGCCTGAGCCTGGCGGACGTGAACTTTGTGCAGATGGATATTCCCCAGTCCTTTGCCGCGCTTGAGGGCGGCCGGGTGGACGCGGCTCTCCTGGCCGCCGCTTTTGTGCTTAAAGCGGAGCGGGAGGGCGGGCGAATCCTGGCCACGGCCTCCGGCCTTATCTCGCCCAAGCTGGCTGTGACCGCCAGCGGGGAGTTTGTAAAAAAGCGTCCGGATCTTGTTGAAAAAGTGGTGGCCGCCCATGACGCCGCCTGGCGCTGGATAAAGGCCAACCACCAGGAAGCCGTGGCCCTGGGGGCGAAAACCCTGGGGATAAGCCTGGAGGACGCCGAACGCTTTTTTGCCTGGTACCATTTTACCCAGCGCTTTAACGCCTCGGACCTGGCCGATCTGGAGCGGGATGTGGAATTCATGCTGGCTAACGGCATGATGCGCAACAAGGTTGATGTGACGACGGTTTTTATTCCGGAATCCCTCAGTGGTGAATAGAAAATCAGTAAGTTTTATAATTGGCCTCCAAGAATCATTGCCTGCCCGCACTCCCGCTGTTATATTGGAGAGATGAAAAGCGAGCTTCTAAATATGAAGGATGAACTGCCTCCAATCCACACCTGCCAGAGTTGCGGCGGCAATAACCAGCGCATCGAGGCTTCCCGCCCGGAAGGCCGGCAGCGCGATATCTACCGCGTTGTCTGCGAATGCGGTCACGCTTCACTGCAGTGGTCGGTTTCCGAATCCGCGGCCATCCGGCTGTGGAACAGGTACATGACCCAGGGCGCCTGAGACTCGGGGCAATTTCCATGTTCCGGACTATATGTGAGCCCCGCGAGGTTTTTATGGCCTTCCGGGGTTTTCCGTTACAGTGACTCTGACCATCACCCGGCCATATGCCGGAATTCACTTATCCAGGAGTTGCAAATATGAAGCCCGTTCAGGATCTCATAGCGGTGGCCATGGGCCTTAAGACGGCGGATCTGGCCGTTTGCGGCGCGCAGGCGTTCAATGTGTTCACCGGGGGCTGGGAGGCCGGGGACGTTCTGACAAGCGGCGAATACGTGGCGGCCGTCCTGCCGCCCGGCTCCGCTGAAGGCCGCAAGGCGGACGAGGTCGCGGACGGCTCCGGCTGCTGGCTGGTTCCCGGCTTTATCGACGCCCATGTGCATATGGAGAGCAGCCACCTCTGCCCGGAGGAATTCACCGCTCTGTCCGCCGCCAACGGCGTGACCGCCCTGGTGGCGGACCCGCACGAAATCTGCAACGTCATGGGCCTGGCCGGTTTGGAATACATGCTGGCCGCAACGGAAAATACCCCGGCCGAGGTTTTTTTCATGCTGCCGTCCTGCGTGCCGGCCAGCGCGCTGGAAGAAGGCGCGCAACGCCTTCTGGCCGCTGACTTGCGGCCCTGGCTGGAGCATCCCCGGGTGCTCGGCCTGGGGGAGATGATGAATTACCCCGGCGTGCTCGGGCGCGATCCGGAGGTTATGAAAAAACTGGGCATCGTGCACGAATACAACCAGGAGCATTTCGGGCGTCTGGCCGGGCTTTCTCTGGACGGGCACGCGCCCCTGCTCGGCGGCCGGGAACTTCAGGCCTACGTTGCCGCCGGCATCCGCTCGGATCACGAAGCCTCCACCCCGGAGGAAGCGCGCGAGCGCCTGGCCTCCGGCATTGGCCTGATGCTGCGCGAAGGCAGCAGCGTCAAGAATCTGCTGGATCTTGCCCCGGCCGTTACTCCGGATACCGCGCGCCTGTGCATGCTCTGCACGGACGACCGCCACGCGGCGGATTTGCTGGAAGACGGCGGAATCAACGCCAGCGTGCGCAAACTGGCGGCGGACGGACGCCTGCCTCTGGCGGACGTTTTGCGCATGGCCGGCTACAACACGGCCCGGCACTTCAATTTGCGCGACCTTGGGGCCATCGCCCCCGGCTGGCTGGCCAGCTTCGCCTTGTACCCGGACCTTAAAGACTGGCGTCCGCGCCAGGTCTGGACCAAAGGACGCCTAACGGCGGAGCGGGGCAGGGCCGCGGCCGCGCCGGCCAGAACCCCGGCCGCGAATTTGCGGAACAGCGTGCGCCTGGCGGATTCCCTGGGGCCGGAAAGCCTGCGCGTGCCGGACCCCGGCCGGCCGGTAAAGGTCATGGGCGCGGTGCCCAGGCAGATCATCACCCGCAAGTTGGAAATGACCCTGCCGGCCCGGGGCGGCTTCCTTACGGCGGACCCCGGCCTGGGTGTCGCCAAGCTGGCGGTTTTTGAGCGGCACCGCAAAACCGGGCGGGTGGGCCTGGGGTTTGTGCTGGGCATGGGGCTGCGCCGGGGCGCGCTGGCTTCCACCGTGGCCCACGATTCCCACAATCTGATCGTTATGGGCATGAACGACGCGGACATGCTCCTGGCCGTGGAAACCCTGCGCCGGGCCGGCGGCGGCCAGACGGCCTGCCTGGACGGACAGGTGGCGGCGCTCATGCCCCTGCCCCTGGCCGGCATTTTCAGCGACGCCCCGGTGGCGGAGGTGCTGGCCGCGCAAAAGGACTTGCACGCCAAAGCCAAAATCCTTGGCGCGACGGAAGGCATAGACCCGTTCATGACCATGGCCTTTTTGAGCCTGGCCGTCATTCCAAGCCTGAAACTCACGGATCGCGGACTGGTGGATGTGGACGCGTTCGCCTTCACTTCATTGTAATACAGCTTGTTATGCTGAAACCACGGTTTTTTCGTCTTTTTTCAACATAAGAAAAAATCTCTGTCATTTTGAGAAAATTCGCAACTTGATAAACAAGTTTTCGGATTGTCCAGGTTGCAAGAAAATATATTCGGATATAATTGCTAGAGATTTTTTTCACATCGTCCGTGGCGTTTTTTTTGCATTGCCGGTACGGCGGCCTTTCGGCGCCGTATTGGCCAAAACCGTATACCGGCACAACCCCAGAGGTGCGATTATGGCGGAACAGTCCCTTGCCTCCAAAGGCGTCCTGGAAAAGCTTTTCAAACTCAGCGCTAAGAACACCACGGTCAAAACCGAGCTTTTGGCCGGTCTGACCACTTTTGTGGCCATGGGCTACATCATCTTCGTCAATCCGAATATTCTGGCGGAGGCTGGCATTCCCAAGGAGGCCGCCATCGCGGCCACGGTCTGGTCCGCCTTTTTCTCCTCCATGCTCATGGGCCTGTGGGCCAACTTTCCCGTGGCTGTGGCGCCGGGCATGGGCCTGAACGCCTTTTTCACCTACACGGTCGTGCTCGGCATGGGCCTGCCCTGGCAGACCGCCCTGGGGGCCGTGTTCATTTCCGGCATCGTCTTTTTACTGCTGACTCTGGGCGGAATCCGCCAGGCCATCATCAAGGCCGTGCCCATGAACCTCAAATACGCCATCGGCGTGGGCATAGGCATTTTCATAGCTTTTGTCGGGCTCAAGGAATCCGGCATCGTCATCGCCAGCCCGGCCACTTTTGTCCAGGCCGGGCACATCGGCAGCATCAAGTTTGAAATGGGCCAGCCCGCGCCGCTTCTTACCCTGGTCGGCCTTATGGTCACAGGCGCCATGATGGCCCGGCAAATCAAGTGCGCGCTGCTTCTGGGCATCCTGTTCACCACCGTGCTCGGCATGGTCTGCGGGGCCACGCCGTACCCCACCGGCATTTCCAGCATCGTCAGCGCCAACGTGCCCAGTCTGTCCCAGACCTTTATGGCCATGGACATCATGGGCGCTCTGGAATACGGCGTGGTGGCCATAATATTCACCTTCACCGTTGTGGAGCTGTTCGACAACATGGGCACGCTGATCGGCCTGACCCGCAAAGCCGGACTGATGCGCAGCGACGGCAGCATCGAAAACCTGGACCGCGCCCTGACCTCTGACGCCATCGGCACCATGGCCAGCGCCGTGGTGGGCACCTCCACAGTGACCAGCTACGTTGAATCCGCCGCCGGCGTGGCCGCCGGAGGCCGCACCGGCCTTACGGCCATCACGGCGGCGGCGCTCTTTGTGATCTCGCTGTTCTTCGCCCCCCTGGTGGGCCTGGTGCCCGGCTTTGCCACGGCCCCGGCCCTGATCGTCGTGGGCGCGCTGATGATGTCCGAAGTGGTCCACGTGCGCTTTGACGATGTGACCGAAGCCATCCCCGCCTTTCTGACCATCGTCATGATGCCGCTTACCTACAGCATCGCCAACGGCTTCGCCTTCGGCTTCACCAGCTACGTGCTGCTCAAGCTGCTTTCCGGCAAGATCAAGGATATCAACTGGGTCATGGGCCTGATCGGCCTGGTGTTTATGATCAACTTTGTGATTCGTTTGCATTAGGAGCTGGCGGCCCATGCGCATCATTCGCGGTTCCACGCTGAGTTTCGCGGCGGATTCGTTTTTGCGCGAGGAAGCGGAATGCCTGCGCTATGAGGAAGACGCCGCCATTGTCGTGGAAAACGGCAAAGTCACCCGGGTGGGGGAGGCCGGCAAGATTCTGGCCTCCCTGGCCCTGATCGCCAGGCGCATGCAGTGCGCCGACAGCCTGGCGGAGGCCCTGTTCATTCAGATGATCCTGGGCGACGACCGCGCCGTGCGCGCCGCCCACTCGGGCGGCCGTTTAGTGTACCGGAGACGTGGCGTTTATTAATGATTTGGAGCTGCCGCCCCACAATAAAGGAGCCTCAGATGTCGAAAAATTTCAAGGTTGTGGGCAGGTCGCTGCCCAGGCTGGGCGGCCTGGCCAAGGCGTCCGGATCGGCCGTGTACATCGCGGATTTGGAGATTCCTGGAGCCTGGGCGGCCGGGGTGCTGCGCTCTCCGGTGGCGGCCGGGCGGCTGAACGGGGTGAAGCGAAGCCCGGAATTTGACTGGAGCAAGGTGGTGGTGATCACGGCCGGGGAATTGCCGGGACCGAACGTGGTGGCGATGATCCGCGACGATTATGAGATTCTGGCGGAAAGCAGGATCACCTATGCCAGCCAGGCTGTGGCCATTGTGGCCGCGCCGGACGAAAAGCTGCTGAGGGAGGCGTTGGCCGCGCTGGAGCCGGATATTACGCCGGCCACGCCGGCGTTGAGCATAGATGACGCCCTGGCCGGGGTGTCCCGGGTCTGGGGCGAGGACAACGTCATGGACGAGTTCCGCATCCGGCGCGGGGATGTGGAACAAGGATTCGCGGAAGCGGATCTGATTCTGGAGCATACGTACAGGACCGGGTACCAGGAACACGTTTATCTGGAAACCCAGGGCATGGCGGCCTGGCCTGGCGCGGACGGCGGCATTGAGGTGGCTGGTTCCCTGCAGTGCCCGTATTACGTGCACAAGTCGCTGGTCAAGGCGCTTAAATTGCCGGCGGAAAAGGTGCGGGTGCGCCAGTGCCTTACCGGCGGGGCTTTTGGCGGCAAAGAGGATTACCCTTCGGTGCTCGGGGTCTGGGTGGCTTTGCTGGCTCTGGCCTGCGGCAAGCCGGTAAGGATGATCTATGACCGGGCCGAGGACATGCTGAGCAGCACCAAGCGGCACCCGTCCAGGATTATTCACAAGACAGGATTCAAGCGCGACGGCACGATCACCGCCTGCCAGGCGGATCTGCTGCTGGACGGCGGGGCCAACACCACAATGACCAAGGTGGTGCTCTCGCGCGCCATTCTGCATTCCACAGGCGCTTACAAAGTGCCCAACGCGGATATCCGGGCCAGGGCCGTGGCCACCAACACCCCGCCCAACGGGGCTTTCCGTGGGTTTGGCGCGCCGCAGAGTCTTTATGCGATGGAAAGGCAGATGGATCTTGCGGCCTGCCGGTTGGGGCTGAACCCGTACGAAATCCGCATGAAGAACGTCATGCGCAAAGGCGATTCCTTCCCCTTCGGCCAGGTGCTGAATGAAGGCGTTTGCGCGGCCGAAGCGCTGGAGGACGTGGTCAAAAGATCGGATTATCTGCGCAAATATAAGGAATACACAGGGCAGGGCGGCCGGCGGCGCAAGGGCATAGGCCTGTCCCTGGCCATGCACGGCGGCGGCTTTACCGGCAGCGGCGAGGACAACATGGGCACCACGGCGGAGGTGGAATACCTGCCTGGCGGCAATGTGGAGGTGCTCTCCAGCATTACGGACATGGGCCAGGGCGCGGACACGGTCCTGCCGATGATCGCGGCGGAAGCGCTGGGCCTGCCCCTGGAGCGGGTCAGCCATCCGGTTCCGGATACGGACCGCGTGCCCAACAGCGGCCCCACCGTGGCTTCGCGCTCCACCATGTTCGTGGGCCGGGTGGTCTATGACGCCTGTAAAGATATGCTGGACAAGCTGGGCAAGCGCCTGGCGGAAAAACTGGGCATCCCGGAAGTTGTTTTTGAAGGCGGCGCGTTCCGGCAAAACGGCAAGGCCGTGGCGTCTTTAGATGAAGCCGCGTCAGCCTGGCTGAGGGAATGCGGGCCGCTCAGGGGCCGGGCCGTGTTCCAGCCGGCGCCCGGTCTGGCCTGGGATGACGAAAAATGCCAGGGCACGGCCTACAAGGGCTATTCCTGGCTGGCCCAGGCCGTGGAGATTGAAGTGGACATGGATACTTACGAAATCCACGCCAAACACTGCACCATGACCACTGAGGCGGGGCGGGCCGTCAACCCGGTCCAGCTGACCGGCCAGATGGAAGGCGGGGTTTTGCAGTCTTACGGCGGGGCTTTTCTGGAAGACCTGGGGCTGACTGCGGAAGGCAAATACAACGTCAGCCATCTGAGCGCTTACCTCATACCCACCACCTTGGACGCGCCGGAATTCGATCTGAGGGTCTTTGAGGAACCCTGCGCCATCGGGCCTTACGGGGCCAAGGGCATAGGCGAGCTGTCCATGGACGGCGGGGCTCCGGCCCTGGCCGCCGCCGTGCAGAACGCCTGCGGCGTCTTTGCCGACGAAAACCCGGTTATGGGCGAATATTTGTTTAATCTTCTGGAAAGCGCGCCGCAATGCGGCCGGAATTCGGAAAACGGCCGTAAGCTGTAGAGGGCGGGGTGAGCAAATGAAAATGGAGTTTACCGTAAACGGCCGGAAGCGCGCGGTGGAAACCGAGCCCCTGGCCAGGCTGCTGGATTTGCTGCGGGGCGATCTTAAGCTTACGGGCTGCAAGGAAGGCTGCGGCGAAGGCGAGTGCGGCGTGTGCGCGATCATTATGAACGGACGCCTGGTGAACGCCTGCATGATCCCGGCCATGCAGGCGGCCGGGGCCGAGCTTCTGACCATTGAGGGCCTGGGGGACGAAAACGCCCCGGATTTGCTGCAAAGAGCTTTTGTGGAGCAGGGGGCCGTGCACTGCGGCTTTTGCACGCCCGGCATGGTCCTGGCCGCGCGCGCTCTGCTGGAGGAAACGCCGGAACCTTCGCCGCCGGAAACCAAGGTGGCGCTGTCCGGCAACCTGTGCCGCTGCACAGGGTACGCCCGGATTTACGCGGCTGTGGACGCGGCCGTGCAAGGCGGCTACCGGCCGGCGCCCTCCGGGCCGGGCGAACGGCTGAAGCCGGAGTACTCCGCCGCGGAAAAAGACAGGTTTTTCAGCCCGGATACCCTGGACGAAGCCCTGGACATTCTGGCGGCGCATCCAGGCCTGACCCTGCTGGCCGGCGGCACGGACACCGGGCCGGACATGAAAAGCGGCAAGCTCCGGCCGAGCGGGGCGATGGATTTGTTCCGCCTGGCGGAGCTGAAAAAGCTGGAAGTCCGGGGCAATGAGCTGATCATCGGCCCCTGCGTGACGGATGCGGAAATGATGGAAAACGCGGCGCTCCGGGAAAAGCTCCCGGCCCTGCGCGAGGCCGCCGCCCAGTGCGCGGCCCCGGCCGTGCGCAACCGGGCCAGCATAGGCGGCAACCTGTGCAGCGCCTCCGGCGCGGCGGATTTGCCCGTGGCCCTGATGGCCCTGGGCGCTTCCGTGCTGGTAAAAAGCAAAAACGGCGAGCGAAATATGCCGGTAACGGAGTTCATCAAGGGCTACCGCCAGCCGGACCTCAAGCCGGGCGAACTGCTGGCGGAAATCCGCGTGCCCCTGCCGCCGGCGGGACGCGCGCAGCAATTTTACAAGCGCGGCTCCCGCGCCGCCCTGACGCTCTCGCGGGTTTCCGTGGCCGTGTACGCGGAGATTGAGGACGGAAGGATCAAGGAATGCCGGGGCGCGGCCGGGAGCATGTCGCCCGTGCCGGTGCGGCTCCCCAAGTTGGAACACGCGCTCAGGGGCCAAAAGCTGGACGCGCGGCTCATCGAACAAGCCGTGGAGGCGGCGCGGGGCGAGTTGAATCCCAGAAAATCCCCCAAATACCGCAAGGCCATTGCCGGCAACCTGGTCCGGCGCTTTTTGGAGGGCCTGCTTTTCTGAATAGGGCAATAATGCGCAAAAGACCGGATTTCCTTGTGAAACCCGGGCTTTTGCGCATTATCGAACCGCTTATTTGTTCATTACGTTCAAAAATTCGCCGTTGCTCTTGGTGCCGCGCATCTTGTCCAGCAAGAATTCCATGCTGTCTATGGAAGACATGGGCGCGAGAATCTTGCGCAGAATCCAGACCCGGTTCATCACTTCCTCAGACAGGAGCAGCTCTTCCTTGCGGGTGCCGGTACGGTTTATGTCAATGGCCGGGAAGACGCGTTTTTCCGACAAATGGCGGTCCAGGTAGATTTCCATGTTGCCGGTGCCTTTGAATTCTTCAAAGATCACTTCGTCCATGCGCGAGCCGGTGTCGATCAGGGCCGTGGCGATGATGGTCAGGCTGCCGCCTTCCTCAATGTTGCGGGCCGCGCCGAAAAAGCGCTTCGGCCGTTGCAGGGCGTTGGCGTCCAGGCCGCCGGAAAGCACCCGGCCGGAAGACGGGGTGACCGCGTTATAGGCGCGCCCCAGGCGGGTTATGGAGTCAAGCAGAATGACCACGTCCCGCTTGCGCTCCACCAGGCGCTTGGCCTTTTCCAGCACCATTTCGCATACCTGCACGTGGCGCTGCGGCGGTTCGTCGAAGGTGGAGGAAACGACTTCGGCCTTTTTGACCGTGCGTTCCATGTCGGTAACTTCTTCCGGGCGTTCGTCTATGAGCAGGACTATGAGGTAAACGTCCGGATTGTTGGCGTTGATGGAGTTGGCGAGGGTCTGAAGGAGGATTGTTTTGCCGGTGCGCGGCGGGGCAACAATTACGCCGCGTTGTCCGCAACCGATTGGCGCCATCAGGTCTATGACCCGGCCGGAGTAGTTTTTCTCTCCGTTTTCCATTTTCAGGCGGCGGTCCGGGTAAATGGGGGTGAGGTTGTCGAACAGGACCAGGTTTTTGGCGTGCTCCGGCTCCTCAAAGCCGATTTCCGTAACCTTGAGCAGGGCGAAGTAGCGCTCGCCCTCCTTGGGGGGCCTGATCTGGCCGGAAACCACGTCGCCCTTGCGCAGGCTGAAACGGCGGATTTGCGAGGGCGAAACATAAATGTCGTCCGGACCGGGCATGTAGCTGCACAGCGGGGAGCGCAGAAAGCCGAAGCCGTCGGGCAGGATTTCCAGCACGCCGTCGCCGTAAATGGCCCCGTTCTGGGATGCGCATTCCTGAAGCAGGGCGAAAATAAGTTCCTGCTTGCGCATGCTGCTGGCGTTTTCCAGATTGAACTGCTCGGCCAGTTCCATCAGGTCCGTCATGTTTTTAGTTTTCAACTCGGAGAGATTCATGCCGGATTCAGATTCGACAGGCAGATCCGCGGCGGGGGTTTTCTTTTTCCTCATGGTAAGTACTGTTGGGGTAAAAGGACAATGGAACGGACGGCGTAAGCCGGGCTATTGGTTGTTGTTACGCGCAAAAAAAATTGAACGTGTTAAAGGTGAAATGATCTAAAACTGTCTGACCAGACCACGCGCGGCACGGCCGCGCGATTGCGGGAAGCTGGCGGGTCTTGCCCCGCTGGGACGGATGGACGTTTTCAATGTTTATCCGCTGTAAGGAGTTGCAAACAAATCCTTGCCACGAGTGGGGCGCTGGCGAGCTTACTCGCCGTTAAGCAACCATCTCAAAGTGAAAATACTCTAAAGTACGGATGCGTTGTTTTTAAATTAAACTGCATTGGAATAGAAGAAATCACCTGTAAGAGAAATGGCAGATGAATATAATCAATGAAATTTGCGGGGATTTCGCCAGATGTCCGCTTAAGCCTGCTTTGAGGTTGCATTCCTCTGACTGATTTGCGTATTTAGCTCAAGTGCCCGGCAAAGGCAATAGGTTTACAAGTTTTTTTCTTCTTTTATAAGCACATCCGCAAAATAACTTTCGATTTTCTGCTTGATTTCTTCCTGCGAACAGCCGGTGACGCAGGACACCTCCATGCTCACCAGTCCCAGGGCCTGTTCCAGCAGACGCCTTTCGCCAAAAGAAAGTTCTTTTTCGCCGCCAATCAGGTAGAGTTCCTTGAGCACATGGCAGACATCGCTGAGTTGACCGCTTTTAAGGCGCTCGGAATATTCGCGGTGCCGGCGGTTCCAGTTTTGCCCGGCATAACCGCTGAAGGAAGCGCGGTCTTTAAGCGATTCCATAACCGCGTCGCTCTGCCCGGCGTCGCACAGGGGGCGCAGGCCCACGTTGGCCGCGTTGCCCACCGGCACCATCAGGGTGATATTGTTGCCCATAATGCGGACAATGTAAAATTCCGCTTCCGCCCCCCCCACCTCCTTGCGCTCAATACGCTCGATCACGCCCACTCCCTGGGCCGGGTAAACTACGAGCTGTTTGGGGCTGAACACAAATAAACTCCTTGGGACCGCTATGCCGGAACATTACACTGTGAAGCTCGTTCCCGGCTCCCGGCGGCAAAACAAATTCCGTCAGCGCCGCGTGGCTGGTTTGTCCGCGCGTTGCCCAGGCAGAGCATTTCAGCGATGAAATGTTCAGGGGCGTGCATCCGGCGGAAGGGGAAAAGAAAAAGGCTTGCTGAATTTTCGCGCGTAGAATCAACCTTAACGCATTTAATTTTTTCCGTCCAGAAGCGCAGGCAATAAAAACCAGGCGGTTTTTATATTTTGAACCCGTTGACAAATGTTTTGGCCGCTTCAAAGCCCTGCCCGGCAAAAGCAAAAAAGCCTTGGGCGGCGGCTTTGACCACCTGGCGGACCAGTGCGGCTTCCTCCGGGCGGAACTTGCCCAGCACGTGGCTTACGGCGCCGTCTTCGGTTTTGCCAATGCCCAGGCGCAGACGGTAAAAATCCGGGCTGCCGAGCTGCCCGGCGATGGAAAGAATCCCCTTGTGGCCGGCCGCGCCGCCGCCGAATTTAAGGCGCATGCCGCCCAGGGGCAGATCCAGCTCGTCGTGGGCCACCAGAACGTCCGGCAGGTTTATCTTGTAATACTGCACAAAGCTGGAAACGGCCTCGCCGCTGAGATTCATATAGCTGAGCGGCTTCAGGGCGATCCAGACCTCGCCGGCATCCGCCCCGGCTTGAAACCGCCAGGCCTCATAGCGGCCTGGCGGGCCGCCGAGCTTCCGGACCGCTCCGGGAAAACGGGCGGCGCTTTCCTCCAGTACGGCGTCCAGGGCCATAAAACCCAGGTTGTGGCGGGTGTTTTCGTATTCCCGGCCGGGATTGCCCAGTCCGGCCAGAAGTTTGTATGCGGGCATAATATTCCAGACTAGGAGATGAAAAAAGGCCCATGCGTTCCACGGGCCTTTTTTGTTCACAATAATAAAAGTTAGGCTTTCGGGTTTTCCCCGCCGTCGCCTTCTTCTTCCTTCTCCGGCGAGACCACGCCCACGACAGCGTAGTGTGTCTCGGAGTGGGCGCGCACTCCGGCCGGCATGGACAGATCCGCGATGCGCAAACATTCGTTCATGTCCAGGTTGGAAATATCCACGCTGATCTTCTTCGGCAGGGACAGAGGCTTGCTGTAAACCTCGATGATTTCCTGGAATGTTTCCAGCTTTCCGCCAACCTTGGTGCCCTTGGCCACGCCGAGGAATTCCAGAGGCACGCGGACTTTGATTTCCTTATCCAGATCCACGCCGAAAATGTCGATGTGCTGAATGCGGTTTTTGATCGGGTAAAAATCCACGTCCCAGAACAGGGCCGGGTAGGTGGTCTGGGCTCCGTCGGATTCTATCTCCAGGTTGAACACCGTGGTGCGGCCCACCTGGCCGTAGATTTTCTGCAGATCTTTTTCATGGATCTGCACCGGGGTGTTTTCGCCTTTGGGGCTGTAAAAAATGCCCGGCACAATGCCGGCCGCGCGCAGCCGCCGGGACACTCCCTTGCCGGTCTGGACGCGTTTTTGGGCGTTAAGGGTAAGAAACTCGGACATGTTTTTCTCCTTTTGATCCTCAGCCATGACTTGCGCCGTTGCTGACGGAGCGCTCCAGGCGTTTTTGTTCAAGTCCCGCGGCTTGAATCAGACGAAAAGAACGCTGACGGAGGATTCTGTATGTATGTTGTGGATTGCTTTGGCCAGAAGTCCGGCCACGGGAAGAACCTTTATCTTGGAACAAGCGCTTAGTTTTTCGTTTGTAGGGATGGTGTCGGTCACAATCACCTGGGAAAACGCCGAACCGCACAGCCGCTCAATGGCCGGGCCGGACAGAACCGGGTGTGTGGCGCAGGCCATCACGGACTTGGCGCCGTTTTTAAGCAGCACGTCGCCGGCCGCGATAATGGTGCCGGCCGTGTCGATCATGTCGTCCAGCACTATGGCCACCTTGTCTTTGACATCGCCGATCACGTGCATGGCCGAAGCCTGGTTGGGCCGGTCGCGGCGCTTGTCCACAATGGCCAGCCCGGCTTCCAGGCGCTTGGCGTAGGCGCGGGTGCGCTCCACGCCGCCTGCGTCCGGAGAAACCATGACCAGGTTGTCGTCCTTGAACTGGCGCAGATAATCAAGAATAACCGGCGCGGCGAACAGATTGTCCACCGGAATGTTGAAAAAACCCTGGATCTGCCCGGCGTGCAAATCCACGGTGACCAGGCGGTGCATGCCGGCCACGGTCAGAAAATCCGCCACCAGCTTTGCGCTTATCGGCGCTCTGGGGCTGACTTTGCGGTCCTGGCGGGCGTAGCCGTAATAGGGCACCACGGCGGTAACCCGGCCGGCGCTGGCCCTTTTAAGGGCGTCCAGCATCAGGCCGAGCTGCATGAGGTTGAAATTCACCGGGTTGCAGGTGGGCTGCACAACGAATACGTCGTCACCGCGCACGTTTTCGCCGATTTCTATGCGGATTTCCCCGTCGCTGAAGGTCTCGCACATGGCGTGCGTGAGCTTGCAGCCAAGGTGGTTGCAAATGGCGCCAGCCAGTTCCGGGTAAGCGCTGCCGCTGAGTATTTTCAGATCGCCGGGCATATCAGGACATCCATAATGCTGTTTGCTGAATTACGGGTTGAAATGGCAGGGGCGGAAGGATTCGAACCCTCGAATGACGGAACCAAAATCCGTTGCCTTACCAACTTGGCGACACCCCTGTAAGGCTGTGCTGAAAAAATGCTGTAAACCAAACACTTAACACCCTAAAATCGCATCCGCTACTGTATTTGGTGCACAAATACCCGCACTTGTCGTTCCCGCAAGCGCAAAGCGGCTTTTTCCGCCCGGGCGCGCGTTTTGAACAGCCCGAACACGCCGCTGCCGCTGCCGCTCATCAGAGCGCCGCAGGCGCCGTTGTTCAGCAATTCGCCTTTTATTTCCCGCAAAACGGGAAAAGCGGCAAAAGTAACTGACTCAAGGCTGTTGTACAGGCGCGGTCCGCAAGAACCAGACCTACTATCCCTCCACGAAGAATCTGTCAAGCGCGTTGCTTCAAGCTCCAGCGTTTTGGAGCCTGAAAAAGCCGCTTCGCCGCTGTGCAGCGCCTTGTCCCAGGACGCGTAGGCCCAGGCTGTGGAAACAGACAGGCCCGGGCAGGCCAGGGCAAGATAAAATCCGGCAAAGGGATTGGGGCGCGGCTCGACCAGCTCGCCAATGCCCTGGACCAGGGCCGGCCTGTTGCGGATGAAAAAAGGCACGTCAGCGCCCACGCCGGCTGCCAGCTCCTCCAGTTCGGCAACGCCCAGGGCGCCTCCGTTCAGGCGGTTCAGACAGAGCAGCAGGCCGGCGGCATTGGCGCTGCCCCCGCCCAGGCCCGCGCCCTTGGGCACGCCCTTGCGCAACTCCAGCCGCAGCGCCGGGGCGAACCCGCCGGCTTGCGCATACCTGGCGTAAGCTTTGCTCAGAGTGTTGTTCAGCGGGTCGATCTCCGGGTCCGCGCAGACAAAGGTAAAGCCTTTCCCGTCTGACGGGCTGACGACCAACTCGTCAAACGGTTCCGCCAGGGGAATGAAAAAACTCTCCAGAGTGTGCAGGCCGCTGGGCAGCACGCCGGTAATATGTAAAAACAGGTTGATTTTGCAGCCTGTTTTTATGATTTCAGCTTCCGGTCCGCGCATGGAGTTTATTCCGGCAAAACTTCCAGGGTCAGGTTCCGGTTGGTGTATACGCAGATTTCCGCCGCGATTTCCATTGCTTCCCTGGCTATATCCGCGGCTTTCAAGTCCGTGCGGCGGGCCAGGGCCCGGGCCGCCGCCAGGGCGTAAGCCCCGCCGCTGCCGATGGCCGCGATGCCGTCGTCCGGCTCAATCACATCGCCGGTGCCGGAAAGAATCAGCGTGGAGGTCAGATCCGCCACAATGAGCATGGCTTCCAGGCGGCGCAGGTATTTGTCCTTGCGCCAGTCCTTGGCCATTTCCACAGCCGCCCTGGTCAGGTTGCCGCCGTGCTCCTCCAGCTTG
>JAVBSC010000035.1:0-12031 GCA_031547305.1 Desulfovibrionaceae bacterium | reverse complement strand
TGTCCCGCTGGAAGACTATGACCACCACCAGGAACAGGGAACTTAAAAAAGTCTCCAGAATCCAGTTGAGCGTGCTCAATCCAAGCTGTCCGGCCACGAAGTGCGCCAGCATCAGACCCAACAGGCCCAACAGGGCCGCCGGGGCCCGCGTGCCCCGGAGCAGCATGATCACCTGGTAAAAAAGCAGCGTAACCAGCGCGACATCCAAAATGTCCCGCCAGGTTATCACAACGCCTTCCAGTCCCGGAATTTGCATTGAATAAGCCTTTTTTCATATATTGGGGCTTGAGGGACTTAGTCCCTCAAATAAAACTATCGATTATTCATTTAAACACAATTGCTTATGAAATGGAATAATTAAAAGAAACTTTCCGCGAGTTTAAGGGCGGACCTGGCGGAGGCCACATTATGGGCGCGGTGCACGGCCACGCCTTTTACGGCCAGCAGGGCTGTAGCGGTCTGGGTGGCCGGATCGCGTTTATCCAGAGGCAGGCCCAGAAGATCGCCGAAAAAGCTTTTGCGGGACAGGCCAACGTACAGAGGGCGGCCGAATTTGTGGAACGTTTCGATGTTCCGCAGGATGGCCAGGTTGTGCTCCAGGGTTTTGCCAAAACCGATGCCCGGATCCAGGGCGACGCGGGATTCCGGCAGCCCGGCCGCTACCAGAGCTTTGAGGCGCTCCTCAAAATGGGCGGCCAGATTGTCCAGGATATTGTTGTAGGTGGCTTTGCGCTGCATCAGAGCCGGTTTGGCCGGACAGTGCCCCAGCACATAGGCGGGCTTGTACTGGGCCAGGACGTCCGCCATGGCGGGATCAAAGAGCCCCCCGGAGATGTCGTTGATCATGTCCGCGCCTTGCTCCAATGCGGCCCGAGCGGTCCGGGAGCGCCAGGTATCCACGCTGAGCAGCGGGAACTGGCGGCCGGACAGGCGCATGCCCTCACGCAGGGAATGCAGGTTGTCCAGGACCGGCAGGACCCGGCGCTGTTCTTCTTCCGCCCCCACCGCTTCCGCGCCGGGCCGGGTGGACTCGCCGCCCAGATCCAGTATGTCAGCGCCTTCACTCGCCAGCTTGAGCGCGCAATCCAAAGCCTTGGCCGGGCTGAAGTCCGGTCGGCCGTCGGAAAAGGAATCCGGGGTGATGTTCACTATGCCGGCCACAAGCAGAGGGGGGAAGGCAAGCCGCCTCCCCCCCCGCATAGTCCACCTTGCTGAAGAACGGATCATTCGCCGCCCTTTTTATTTTTGTCCGCATCCGCCGCAACGTCTTGAGCGTCTTCCGGCGCGTCGGACCGCTCCGGCTCTTCCAGGGTGAAATCCCCTGAATCGTCCATTGCCTGTGGCGCCTGGTGGTTCTCTTCCGGACCCTCTCCGGGCGCGGCCTTGGCCGGACCGGAATCGCCGTTTTTGCCTTTGTTGAGTTCCGTGGGCGGGACTTCGCCTTTCATTATCGCGTCCACGTCCGCTCCGGTGATGGTTTCGTATTCAAGGAGCGCGGCGGCCAGCTTGTGCAGGGTATCCAGGTTTTCACGCAGCAGGCGCTCAGCCGTGGCCATGGCATTGTCAATGATGCGCTTGACCTCGGAATCCACCAGCCTGGCGGTTTCCTCGCTGTGATCCTTGCTGGAGACCCATTCCCGTCCGATGAAGACCTCCTGGCTGCTCTCGCCGATAGCCATGGGACCAACAGCCTCGCTCATGCCCAACTGGCAGACCATGGCCCTGGCGATCTTGGTGGCCTGCTTGATGTCGTCCGAAGCGCCGGTGGTGTACTTGTTAAAAATGACCAGTTCCGCCGCCCGTCCGCCAAAGTAAATGACCACTTTGTTTTCCAGCTCCGTGCGGGTCCGGCTGTATTTGTCCTCGTCCGGCAGGGGCATGGTCACACCCAGAGCCCGGCCGCGCGGGATGATGGAAACCTTGTGGATGGGATCGGTTTCCGGCAGCAGGCGGGAGACCAGGGCGTGCCCGGCTTCGTGGTAGGCCGTGTTGCGCCGCTCCGCCTCGGAAAGCACCATGGTGCGCCGCTCCTTGCCCATAAGCAGCTTGTCCTTGGCGTTCTCAAAGTCCTGCATGTTCAGAGAATCCTTATTGCTCTTGGCCGCCTGCACAGCCGCCTCATTGACCAGGTTTTCCAGGTCGGCCCCGGAAAATGCGGGCGTGCCCTTGGCCAGAATTTCCAGATTCACGTCCGCGGCCAGAGGCGTGCGCTTGGAGTGCACTTCCAGAATTCTCTTGCGGCCGCGCACGTCCGGAGCCGGCACCACCACCTGGCGGTCAAAACGGCCCGGCCGCAGCAGGGCCGGGTCCAGCACGTCCGGCCGGTTGGTGGCCGCGATCAGGATTACCCCCTCGTTGGCCTCAAAGCCGTCCATTTCCACCAGCAACTGGTTCAGAGTCTGTTCGCGCTCGTCGTGCCCGCCGCCCAGGCCAGCGCCGCGCTGGCGGCCAACGGCGTCTATTTCGTCAATAAAAATCAGGCAGGGCGCGTTCTTTTTACCCTGGGCGAACAAGTCGCGCACGCGGGAAGCGCCGACGCCAACGAACATCTCCACAAAGTCCGAGCCGGAAATGGAAAAGAACGGCACTCCGGCCTCTCCGGCCACAGCTTTGGCCAGCAGGGTTTTACCCGTGCCCGGAGGGCCCACCAGGAGCACCCCCTTGGGAATGCGCCCGCCCAGACGGGTGAATTTTTTGGGATTGGAAAGAAAATCCACCACCTCGGTCAATTCTTCCTTGGCTTCATCAACGCCGGCCACGTCCTCAAAGGTGACCTTGCCGGACTCCTGAGTTACCAGGCGGGCTTTTGAACGGCCGAAGGACATAGCCTTGCCGCCTCCCCCCTGCATCTGGCGCATAAAGAATATCCAGACCCCGATCAGCAGGAGCATGGGCAGCCAGGATACCAGCAGGGTCATGTACCAGGGGGCGTCCTCCTGCGGCTCGGCTTTCACTTCCACCTTGTGCTGGATGAGCATGTTCACCAGGCTTGGATCATCCGGAGCATAGGATTGGAACGGCTTGCCAGCGGCGGTTTTGCCAAACAGCTTCTGGCCCTGGATGGTTACGTCAGCAACTTCGCCGCGGTTCACCCGGTCCAGAAAATCGGAATAGGTCCAGCGGTCCGGGGCGCCCTGGGGCTGATTGAACATATTGAACAGGGCGATCATGAGCAGGGCTATGAGCGACCACAGTATGAGATTTCGGGAAAACTGATTCAACACGGCCTCCGTATGATTGACGCCCACCGGAACGGCCCGGCCGAGCGCTTATGACAGGTCATATGCTTATAATCATTTTTTCAAAAGGTGAAGAGTTTTGTACGATGAAAATAGCGCCCGGCTTCTTTTAAGCCCGGCCTGGACGATATTTTTTTGTGCGACTATATACTCTCCGCAAAAAAATGCACTATATTTTATCGCGATATAATACTTCTTTTTACCATCACACAATAAGGCCGCCCGGGCAAGCCGGTTTTTTTGCCGCTTGCCCGGCGGCGCAAGTTCTGCTAGTAACGCCGGACAACAGATCTGAACAAGGGAAGCGTTTCGTCACCGGTGTGGCGCCTGGTCTTCAAAACCAGTGGACGGTCGAGAGGTCGTTTGTAGGTTCGACTCCTATACGCTTCCGCCAAACCCCACTCTCACAACGGTTTTGCGACATAAGCGGTCTTTTTGGTCCCCCATGAATACACATTCGGGAGGCACAAAAGGGCCGCTTTTATGTTGCCTTGTACCCGTAATACCCCGCCAAATAAAGATAAATCTCCCGCCTCCGGAACACACCAGCGGAATACACCGGCCTCTTTTTTGCCCTTCCCTGACAAGAAGCGCTTGACAGAATCCAAAAGAATTCAACAGGTCAGCAAACCCTTGCCAGTCGTAGCTTTACAATCGGGTCCACTTAAGACCCAAAGAAACGGCCAATCAATCAGCCCTCCTCCGCCTTCTCCTCTTGGCTCTTACCTGCTCTCCCAGCGCGGCATTCTTTATTTCCGCATGCGTGTGCCCAAATACCTGCAAGAATATCTTGGACGCAATGAATACCGCCGTAGTCTGGGAGGGACGGTTTTGAGGATGGAAGCAAGGGCAAAGGCTATGAGGCTGGCCCTGGTCCTGGATGACTTATTTAACTATGCAAGGGAGCATCAAAACAAAATGAACATGACTAACGCAACCATCACAAAAGTGACACCAACTCAAAGGCAACCACTGACTCCGGAGAGAATCAGGGAACTTGCTCACATCAACCTGAACAGGTGCCTTAAAGAAAGCTATGAGTACAGGCTGTTATATGGACATGTGTCACCTGAACAATATGATCATCAGATGGATGCCCTCAGTTATTGCCTATCTGATGCCCTTGAACGGATAGACTCAAGAGATATACCACAGCGCATAAAAGATATGGCTGACAATCTCCTTGATGAACATGGCATAAGCAACCCGGCCAAAGCGGCAGAAAGCACAGCCGAACAACTGCCATACCTTCAGCTTTACAACCAGTTACAAAGGGCTGAAGCGGCAACACTGGAATCTGAGCTTGCCGGGCCGTGCTGGGATGGAAGCCTAAGGAAGGCCGGAGATTGGAACGTCAGTATGTTCTTTGAGACGGAAGTGGTATTTTTATGACCTATTCTCTTGGAAAGCGGTGATAACCATCCTGGATCGTTATGAATCGGCAAGCAGCAAAAGGACGTCATACCTCCGGTTGTTGGTGTACCATGCAACGGAATAAAATAGCGGACTTCGTTGCCATCAGCGGGACACACACTTTCAATGCGCCGTATTTCTTGTCTTTTTTTGACTGAGCATCAACGACCTCATATCTGTGTCATTTTAAGTCATTTTGCAGCATATGAATTCGGATCGCTTGCGATTTGGCGCAAAAGAGACTTTCGTTGCGTACCAATTCCCTAAGTCGAATTTTTTAGATGTAAATAATTGTGAATATTTGTTTGTCTCACAATGACACGAATAATGCATGTAGACCACTTTGCTGTGCCAAAATGAATCATTTGCGTGTTGGGTAGCAGGCTGTTTCTTTTTGCCACTCTTTTTTTGTGTCATTTTGATATATGATTTCTGAATATTTAGCCCTCCCATGCGCGGGGAGATAATATTTATTTTGTAAAAAAATCTGTATATTCAATATAATATCTTCTATATATGTAGTTTCGCTTCTGTTTTTTGTGCCGATCACCCTTTGGCATGCTCCCTGCAATTATCACGGCAAATAGCCCCTCCCATTTAAGGTGCTAATACCGAACAGGACGATCTGGAGGATCTCATGGATAAATTGCGTGGCGTGTTTACGGTTGTGGCTACTCCTTTCAAGAAAGATGGGGCCATAGATTTTGAAGGTTTTGGGAGAAATCTTGACTACTACGCGGAAAAGGGCGGCTACGGTGTGATCGTGGCCGGCACTTTGGGCGAGTATATTGCCATGACCGTGGAAGAGCGCAAGAGCCTTTTCGAATTCGCGGCCAAGCGTCTTGCCGGGCGTTGCCCGCTGATGGCCGGAACAATTGCCACTACCACCAGGCAGGTCATTGAGCTGACCAAGCATGTGCGGGATAACGGCGGCGCCGGCGTGCTGCTGTTGTCGCATCCCGGCCTTGGCCTGCGCCCCGAGGAAATATTCACCTACTATGAAGACGTGGCCAAGAGCGTAGACCTGCCGATCATGCTGTACAACAACCCGGGCAGCAACGGCATAGACATGCAGTTTGACCTGGTGAAGCGCCTCGGCCAACTTCCCAATATTGTGGCGATCAAGGAATCTTCCAACGATGTAAAACGCATTTCCAGAATCGTTGACGAGTTGGACGGTTCTCTTGTTCCCTTCTGCGGCTATGAGGACATGTATTACGAGGCTTTTTGCGCCGGCGCCAAGGGCTGGGTCTGTCTGGGCGGCAACATCGCCCCCCGGATGGTCCGGGATCTGCTGGAGTTTGTGGAAAAAGGCGAAATGGAAAAAGCCAGGGCGCTTTCCACAAACTATCGCCCGCTGGCACGCTATTTTGAAAACACCTCAAAATTCATTCAAACAACCAAATACGTCATGGATAAAATCGGCCTTGTCGGCGGAGAGTGCCGCCGTCCCCGGCTGCCTCTTTCCGCGGACGAAAAAGCGGATATCGACGCCATTCTGGAAAAAGTGAAACTGTATTAGCCCCAAGCGTTTACAGAGTTTTATCCGACGAACTTTTACGCGTAACAAAAAAAGTGATGGGGAAAGGAATATGGAGACATTTGTGCTTCCAGGATTGGCTCCGGCCACGGGACCGTATTGCCGCGCCGCGCGCTCCGGCCGTACGCTGCGCATATCCGGCCAGGCAGCCGCTGGCGGAAAGGGCGAAGCCGCCGGAAACACCATGCCAGGACAGACCGGGCAGGCGCTTCGCGGCTTCAAGACGATTCTGGACTATTACGGCCTATCCTGGGAAAATGTCGTCAAAACTAACGTGTATCTAACGGATATTGACGCGTTTTCCAAGATGAACGCCGCGTACGCGCGGCATTTCGGGAACCACCGGCCGGCCGGGGCCTGCGTTGAAGTGTCGCGCCTGGCCAGGGGCCTTTTGGTGGAAATTGAAGGCATTGCCGAATACGGCTGTTGAGTCTGGCGGGATAACCGCCCATGGGGCGCTTGTAAAGGTAATGGACAGGAAGAGCTATGCAAAAGGCAAGTGCGGTTTTCCTTAGCCGGTGCGTCTTTGACGGGATGAACCAGGCTGTTTTTAACGGCGGTGTGGCGGTTGCTGGCGGCAAAATTCTTGCCTGCGGCGGCCGTGAAGAGCTTGAACAATGGATCGGCGGCGATACAACGGTCACGGATTACGGCGACTGCATGATTGCCCCCGGCTTCGTCGACGCGCACGTCCATTGCGATCTGACTTCCCTGAACGAGTCCGGCCGGCAGTGCATTGATCTGTTCCGGGCGAAGTCCGCCCGGGAATGCGTGGGCATGATCAAGAAGTATGCGGACCGGAACAAGGATTTCAAGCGCATAGTCGGCATGGGCTGGGACATGGACAACTGGACGGATGAAAAGCTCCGGCCGAGCAAGGAGCTGCTTGACGCGGCCATTCCGGACAGGCCGGTCTATCTTTTTGACGGCTGCCTGCACACCGTGTGGTGCAATTCGAAAGCCCTTGAGGAAGCCGGCGTTCGTCCGGACATGGCTGTGGAAATAGGCGGCGTCGGCCGGCATGAGAATGGCGGGCTTGACGGCCTGCTGTATGAGTCCGAAGCTTTCGCCACCTCGTTCGCCATGGCCACCAGCTTTGATACGCGGGAAATCACCGCCGGCATCTACAAAAAGTTTTACGACCATGTGGCTTCCCTTGGAATAACCAGCATTTGCGGCGTTTCCGCGCTGGTGGCGCCTCCGGGTGAAAACTTTGCGGAATACGACGCGGCAGCGGACCTGGAAGCGGCCGGCAAGCTGCCGGTGCGCCTTTTTTTGTTCCCCAGCTTGGGGACGGTGAAAAATCTGGAGTCCTGGCGACGCGTAAAGGCGAAGTATGATTCGGAGCTGGTGACAATCGCCGGGCTCAAACAGTTTGTAGACGGCATTATCCACCAGAAGACGGCTTATTTCAAAAAACCGTACGCGAGCGACAACACGGTTTGCGGAGCGCCGTTTTTTACGCGGGAGCGCTATGCCGACCTTGTCGCCTTTGCCAACGCGCACGGATTTCCGGTCCGCCTGCACGCCATAGGCGACGCCGCTGTGCTGCTGGCGGCCGATGTTTTCGCCCGTTCGCAAAAAGTGAACGGCAAACCGCCTTTTTACAACAGCATTGAACATGCCAACTGCATGGACATGGGCGACCTCGGCAAACTCAAGGAACTTAAGGCCATGCTCTGCGTGCAGCCGCAGCATATTCTAAACAATCTGCCGGCTTATGAAAATAACGTCGGGCCGGAGCGCGCCTCCGCCGCGTATCCGGTGGGCAGTTTTTTAAAGAACGGAATCGGCATTGCCCTCAGTTCCGACGCCCCTTGCGCGGACATGAATCCCTTTTTGAACATCCATGCCGCGGTGACCCGTTCCACGCTGGACGGCGCCAAGATCGGGAAGAACCGGCACGAGACGATATCCGTGTTTCAGGCGTTGCGCGCCCATATGTTCGGCGGGGCCTGCACGGCCAACGCGCAGGAGCGCATCGGCACGCTTGCGCCGGGAAAATGCGCCGACATCACAGTGCTGGATAAAAACCTGCTGGCCGTTGACGTTGACGAGATTCCGGAGGCTCGAGTCCTGCTCACCGTTTCCGGCGGCAGAACGGTTTATACAAAATTGTAGTTCAGTATCGGCTTTGGCTTCGGATTCCGGAGACGCCGGAATCCATTCAGCATAACCCATAAGTATTTATCTACAGGCGAGGATTGTCCCATGAAAGAGGTTGATCGGTTCCCGGCCAGGGCCGGGGATCTCGGCTGGTTCGAGATATCCAGCTATAAAAGCCATAAATTCGCCGCCACGAGCGCGCTTGAGCCGGACTATGATTTCGTTGTGGTCGGCGGCGGTTACGCCGGCGTCAACGCGGCCTTCAAGCTGGCGGAAAACAAGCCGGAGGCCAGAATCGCCCTGTTCGACGCCCTGCCCATCGGCATGGGCGACAGCGGGCGCAACGCGGGTTTTTTGATTGACGTCCCGCACTCCAATGTGGGCGAAAAAAAGATCAACGTGGAAGACAACA
The DNA here is from genome assembly GCA_031547305.1 of Desulfovibrionaceae bacterium. Taxonomy (GTDB): domain Bacteria; phylum Desulfobacterota; class Desulfovibrionia; order Desulfovibrionales; family Desulfovibrionaceae; genus JAVBSC01. The sequence continues at coordinate 3,321 of JAVBSC010000035.1, read as the reverse complement.
AGTGGCGCCTGCGCCTGAACAGCATTGTCATCGGCAGAATGCGCAAAATCAAGGACAACAACGAGCTGCGCTGCGATTGGGCGGAGTCCGGCAAGTACCTGGCCGCCCGCAAGCAAAGCTGCCTTGTGAAGCTGCATAACCTGGCCAGGTTTCTGGACTCTGTCGAAGGCGAACACCGGATGGTGGAAAGGGACGAACTGGCCGCGCGCTTCGGCACGGATTATTACCTGAAGGCCCTGTACAGCCCCGGCACGGTGCTCATGAACCCGTCGGAAGTCGTGCGCGGGCTGGCTTCCGTGTTGCCGCCCAATGTGCAGGTTTTTGAGGAAACTCCGGTTCTTCAGGTGCAGGAAGGCAAGCTGCCGGTCGTGCGCCTGGTCAACGGCAAGAGCGTGCGCGCCGGCAAGGTTCTGCTGCTGACCAGCGTGTTCATCGACCATTTCGGCATTGCCAAGACCGGGCGGATGACGCCGCTGAACAGCTTCGGAGCCTTCACCAGGGAACTTACGGAAGACGAATTGCAAACGTTCAAAGGGGCGGAGCCCTGGGGCTGCACGGCGGCGCACCCGGCCGGCACCACGGTGCGCTTTACGGCTTCCAAACGCATTTTTGTGCGCAACGGCTTTACCTTTGCCACGCAACTGTGCACTTCCCCCCAGCGCATCCACTATGCGCGTAAAAAGCTGCGCAAGGCTTTTGAAGCGCGTTTTCCCAGGCTCCGGCACGTCAATTTCGAATACGTGTACGGCGGCATGATTCCCTTGACCCTTAACGACGAGTCGTTGTTCGACGAGGTGGCGCAGAACGTTTACGCGGGCGCGGTGGGGGACGGCGCCGGCCTGACCCGCAGCAGCATGCTCGGCGTGTACCTGGCCGACATGGCCTGCGGCCTTGACAGCGAGGAGCTGCGCTACCTGAAGGCCACCAATACGCCGGGCTGGTGCCCGCCCGAACCGTTCAAGACAGTGGGGGCCACCGCGCGCATCGCTTTTGAGGAAATCACGGCCGGAGAAGAAATTTGAGTTTGAGGTTGGAGCGGGATCAATCGTTACAATATCTTACCCCTTGGAGGATACAATGCGCCGAGTGATTATTTCTCTGTTCCTGGTATTCGCCCTGCTGGGCGGCCAAGCCTACGCCGTTCCCACCCCGGAAAAGCCGGTGGAACTGACCATGTCCTCTTCCTGGCTGGAGCAGCATCCGGGGTTCCAGCTCGGGTTCAAGCCTTGGATTGAAGAAGTGCAAAAACGTACCAACGGGGCCGTGAAAATAACTTTTTACAACCCCGGCACCCTGTGCCCGGAAAAAGAGATTTTTTCCGCGGTCACCAACGGCACGATCGATATCGGCTTCACCATTCTTTCCAAGACGCCCGGCAAGTTTCCTCTGGGAGCCATCATCGATCTGCCTCTTCTGGCCTGCCGCAGCAGCGAATCCACCAGCCGGACCATCTGGGCCTTGTACAACAAGTACCCGGAATGGGCCGCGGAATACAAGGGCGTGAAGATGCTCGCCCAGTTCGGCGCTCCGCCGCTGCATGTGTACGCCACAAAGGGCTTTGTCAAAACCATGGAAGATTTCAAGGGCAAGAAGTTCATCACCTTTTCGCCCCTGCATTCGGAAATGATCAAGGCTTTTGGCGGCAGCGCCGTGGCCATGCTCTCCAGTGAAACCTACATGGCTCTGGAGCGCGGCATGGCGGACGGAATATTCAACACCCTGGCCGTGGCCCGGGCGGATAAGACTTCGGAAGTGGCCAAATACACCACCCTGTACGGCCTGGGATCCGGAGCGTTTTTCGTGGCCATGAACCAGAACACCTGGGACTCTCTTGGGCCGGAAATCCAGAAGGTTTTTGGCGAACTGTGCGGCGAGGCTCTGACCATACGTATGGGCAAGGCCATGGATCTTGGCGGCGAGCAGACCAAGGAACTCATGGGCAAGGAAGGCCAGCAGTACTACCCGCTGCCGGAATCCGAAGGTCAGCGCCTGTACCAGGCCGTGTTGCCCATACATGAGAAGTTCCTGAACGATATGGAAGGCAAGTACAAGAATGTTCGCTCCATCTATAAGGACGCCAGGGAACTTGCCATAAAGTATGAGGAAGAGCGCCTGGCCGGCAAAGCCGGCAAGTAACCGGATGTATTATAACAATGATATAATGCTCTGAAAGGAGTTCCCATGACTTCCATATCGGATCCTTTCGCCCTCGGTGGAACCGGATCTCAGAAGTTGAGCGCTTCAAGCCTGGATACTTTCGCGGCGGGGTTGCGATCGGTGAACACGCGCATTTCCCGCTGGCTCCTGGTGATAGCTTCCATATCCACGGCCCTGGTCTGCCTGGTCATAGGGCTTGAGGTGCTGAGCCGTTTTGTGCTCAACGAGTCCTTCAGCGGTTCCATAGAGATTTGCGAACTGCTCATGGTTCTGATGACCTTTACCATCATGCCCTATGTGCAGATGAGTTCCGGCCAGATATCGGTGGATATCGTGATCGGGCGCCTTTCGCCGCGCTACCGGGAACCGTTGCAGTTGTTCCATCGCCTGGTATCTTTGGGGTTATTCATGTTTCTGGCCGTAATGATGCTCCTGGCCGTGCCGGAGCGTTATACCGGCGGAGACATAACTTATGATCTGGGCGTGCCGGTATGGATATTCATGGGTATAGCCGGTGTTCTGATGGGTTTTCTGGCCCTGACCTTGTTTGGCGAAGTGCTGGAAAGCCTGTCCACAGTGATAAAAACGAGGGCCTGGCTGGCGTTGGGCCTTGTTCTGGCCGTGCTTTTCTGCTTTCTGGCCGGGCCTTTCCTTATCAAGGGCGCGGCTTTCCTGCCGCCCAAGCTATATCTTGGGGCTCTGGGCTTTGCCTGCCTGCTGCTTCTGTTGCTTGTGGGCATGCCCATAGGCGTGGCCATGGGCTTTCTGGGCTGCGCGGGCATAATCCTGGTGCACGCCAGGTACAGCGCCGGCCTGGCCCTGGTGGGAGCTTCGCCTTATTCCACCACCGCGCAGTTCGTGCTCACGGTCATGCCCATGTTCATTTTGATGGGTGAGTTGTGCAGCCAGGCCAACATAAGCCAGGACTTGTTCCGCACGGCCAGCTTATGGTTCGGGCATCTGCCGGGCGGCCTGGCCGTGGCGGCAATCCTTGGCTGCGCGGGGTTCGCGGCCGTATGCGGCGAGAGCATGGCCACGGCCGTGACCATGGGCATTGTGGCCCTGCCGGAAATGCGCAGGCATAAGTACGAGCCGCCTTTCGCCTGCGCCACGCTGGCCGCCGGCGGCACTCTGGGCATTCTCATCCCCCCCAGCACCGGCTGT
>JAVBSC010000097.1:0-5483 GCA_031547305.1 Desulfovibrionaceae bacterium | reverse complement strand
AGGGCCACGCCCACGTTGTCCTCTTCCAGGTTGAGCACCATGCCCATGAGCCCGCCGGGGAATTCCAGCAGTTCCATGGCCATGGCGTTCTTTACGCCGTACACGCGGGCAATGCCGTCACCAACGTAGAGCACGGTGCCGGTTTCGCTCATTTCCACGCGCTGTTCGTAATTCTGGATTTGATCCTCAATGATTTTGCTTATTTCTTCGGCTTTAATCTGCATGGCCCTACTCACCCCTCTTGATGTTGTCTTTGAGGATGGACAGCTGCGCGCGGAGGCTTGCATCCATAACCCGGTCGCCAACCTTCAACAAAACTCCGCCGAGCACGGAACTGTCCACGGCAAAGGACAATTCCAGCTTGCGCCCGGCTTTTTTCTCCAATTGTTCAAGCAGGGCGCCGCGCTTGCCCGCGTCCAGCTCCACGGCGGTGATAAGCTCGCCTCTTAACACGCCTTTTTCCGCGTCCAGCAGCTCTTTGTATACGTCCGCTATGGCGGAAAGCTGGGCCAGGCGGTCCTTGTCCGCCAGCAAAAGGCAGAAGTTACGCACCGGCAGGCCCAGGTCCAGCTTTTTGGCCAGGGCCCCGACGAGCCGCTGTTTCTCGTCAGCGGAAAAAGCCGGGGTGCGAAACACCTTGGCCAGATCCGGGGAAAGCTCCAGAGCGGACCGCAAAACAGCCAGATCCGCGCCGAATTTTTCCAGCTCCGGCAGGCCTTTTTGGCGGCCAAGGCTGAAGAGCGCCCTGGCGTACCTGCGTGCTGCTATGTTGCCGGTCAATTGAGCACCACCTTGGTTAGATATTTATCTATAAGCTTTTCGTGCTCCTGGGCGGAAAGCCGCTCTTTGAGCAGTTTTTCCGTGGCGTCCACAATAAGATCCGCCATTTCGGCGCGCATGCGCTCCAGAGCCTGGTTGATCTCGTTTTCCGCGCTCCGCTTGGCCTGGCTGGTGATCTGGGCGGCGCTTTTTTCCGCCTTTTCCAGTATGGTGGCCTTCAGGGCCTCGCCCTGTGCGCGGTACTCGGCCAGAATGGCCTGGCGCTCGGCTTCCAGGTTGGCAATGCGTTTTTCCACTTCCGCCAGTTGGGCGGTGGCGGCCTCTTTGCGCGCCTGCATGCCGGAAATCTCGTCGGCAATGGACTTGCTGCGGCCGGCGAAAAAGGCCTTGATGCTCTTGCCGGCGTAATGCCAGATTATGAACAGCACTATGCCCAGGGTGGCGATGCGGAAGATGATGTTTATTTCCGGCCGCTCCAGCAAGGGGGCGTCCGCCCCGTGGGCGGCGGCAAAGGCCGTTCCGGTAAGGAGCAAAAGCATAAAAGCGGTCGCAAGGCCGACTTTAAGATGTTTCAAGGCAATCCCTCCTTACGGGTGTGCGCGGCGCTGCGCGGGCCATAAACGCGCGGCCGCGAAGCAGCGGGCGTTCTTGCGCCGGCAATGCGCCAGGCGCGTTTTAAGCGGAAAAATACGTTAATCAAGCACCCGGGACAGGGCTTTGCCGGCCAGAGCCTCCACCTTGCCGCGCAAGACGCTCATGGCGGACTCGGTCTGGGCCGTCACCTCGGCCTTGGCGGTCTGCAAAAAGTTTTGCGCTTCGCGGTGGGCGGCGTCCAGGATTTCCTGTTCCCGTGAATGGGCGGTGTTCTTTATGGAGTCGCGCTCCCGGAGCGCCCCGGCTCTGGCTTCGGCCAGGGTGGCTTCATAGCTGGAAAGACGGGCGGCGGACTCGCGGTTGAATTTTTCAGCTTCGTCCACGAACCCGGCGATCAAGGCTTTGCGTTTTTTGATGTTTTCCCGTACCGGGCGAATCAGCAGCAAATTCAGAACCACGAGAGTGATAAGAAAATTCAGCAGTTGAATAAAGAGCGTAATATTTATATCAATCATGCTGGCTCCCTACTGTAGTTGTGAATTTGCGCGCAACCAAGGCCGAAGTATCCCATTGGTTTCATTTTGTCAAAATATTTTCTGTTAAAAGTTGGAATCGATATATAACCTGAAACAACAGACTGTATTATTGAATTTTTACTCGCCGCTTGCACGCCGTTTTGATTGATTGCCTAATCAATTTACATTGTCTTTATCTTTGCGCATTGAAATAGTGCCCTCAATTCTTGCACCTTCCTCCATAACCAGAACAGGGGTGAAGAGTTTGCCCTCCAGGTTGGCTGTTTTATGCAGGATGGTTTTTTTCGCGGCTACTATTTCGCCGTTTATATAGCCGCTCAAAATAAGCTGTCCCACCTGCACCGCGCCGTACACCCTGGCGTCCTTTCCCAGGATCAGGGTCCCTTCGGAGCGTATTTCGCCTTTGAATTCGCCGTCTATGCGCACCGCGCCAAGAAAGGACAACTGCCCCTCATACACTGTTCCGGCGCCCAAAAAGGCGTTGAACTCCTCTCTACCCATCATTTCGGCTCCTTGTGAGATTGTCCGTTTTCATCCGCATGCGTATTACGAGGTTTTGAACTTAAATACGAAGCGCCGCATGGATATGTTGAGCACCAGTCCCAGCAGGCAGAAATTGACCAGTGTGGCGCTGCCGCCGTAGCTGATGAAGGGCAGGGGAATGCCAACAACAGGCATCAGCCCGATCACCATGCCTATGTTAATCAGAATCTGCCAGAAAAAATAAAAGAACACGCCGGCGGCCAACATGCTGCCAAAGCGGTCCTTGGCGTCGCGGGCGGTGGTGAATATACTCAATAAGAACAAACAAAACAAGCAGACCAGGGCCACGCAGCCCACAAAGCCCCATTCCTCGCCAAACACGGCAATGGCGAAGTCCGTGTGTTTTTCCGGCAGAAAGCGCAGTTTGCTCTGGGTGCCCTGCAAAAAGCCCTTGCCCCAGATCTGCCCGGAACCGATGGCTATCTGGGCCTGGATAATGTGATAGCCGGCGCCCTTGGGGTCGTTGAAGGGGTCCAGAAAGGTGAGCACCCGGAGCTTCTGGTAATCGTGCAGGCGGGGCCAGACGCACTTCCAGAGGATCAGCGGGCTGGCCAGCATAAAGGCCAGGCCGGACTTCAGTATGGAGGCGCGCACCCCCCGGTAGAGGATCATGCCCCCGACCAGCAGCAAAATGTTCAGGGCCGTTCCCAGGTCCGGCTGTACGATGATCATGGCCACCGGCAGGATGGCCATGCCCAGGGTCAGCCCCAAATCCTGCCAGCCCAGAGGCTCCTTGCCTCTGGAGAGCAGCTTGGCCGCCATGATCAGCACGCTGATCTTGGCCAGCTCGCTGGGCTGGACGTTAAAGGATCCCAGAGCCAGCCAGCGGGTGGCCCCGTTCACGGTTTTTCCGGCCACGGGCACCAGGGCCAGCATGGCCAGGCTGGCTATGAACAGGGGCAGGGCCAGGCCGCGCAAATGGCGGTAGTCGAAGATCATGCAGAAAACCATGCAGCCCAGGCCCATGGCCCCCCACTGAAGCTGCGAGCTGTAGTAGCCGGCCAGACGGATGCCGTCTTCCACACGCACGGCGCTGGCGGAATACAGGTTGACCATGCCCGTGGCGAAGAGCAGGGCGGTAAGCGCCACCAGCAGCCAGTTGGCGTGGGTTATTATGCGGGTTTGTCCCACCTGGTTCATGCTTATAAATCCCCCTGGATCGCGCCGGCCGGCGGAAGGCTGCCGGGCCCGGCGTCCTCGCCTGGCAGGGCGGGGGCTTTTTGTTCCGCGCTGAGCCAGAGATCCGCGTTGCTTAAAGCTTCCGCCGCGCTGGTGTCGTTCTGGGGCACGGTGTCCTCGGCCTCTTCCACGGCTTTGGAAGCGGCGTTCTGGGCCAGGGCGGTCTGCGGACTGGGGCCGAACAGATAGTCGTAAACCGCCCGGCAGACCGGGCCGGCGGCGGATGAACCGCCCCCGCCGTGTTCCACCATGACCACGACCACATATTTTTTGTTGTCTTTTATGCCCCAGGAGGCCATCCAGGCGTGGTCCCGGTATTGGTAGCTCAGGTCCGAGGATTTGACGCGCTTTTCGCCCATGCGCACCACCTGGGCCGTGCCGGTTTTGCCGCCCATGATGGCGTCCGGCCGGAGCAGCCGCTTGGCCGTGGCCGCCGGAGCCTCCACGGTCAGGCGCATGCAGTCCACCAGCGTCTGGCGGATCTGTTCGGTCATGGGCAGCATGGAGCGCACTACCGGTTCTTCGTCGGCCAGCAGCGAAGGCTTGAGCAGCTTGCCGCCGTTGAGCAGGCCGCCTATGAACATGGCCACCTGGACCGGGGTGACCAGGGTGAAGCCCTGGCCGATGGCCACGTTAAGGGTCTCGCCCTTCTGCCACGATTCGTGGAAGCGCTGGCGTTTCCAATCCCGGCTGGGCACAAGGCCGCCTTTCTCGTGCGGCAGATCTATGCCGGTAAGCCCGCCGAAGCCGCAGGCCTTGGCGTATTTTTCGATTTTGTCTATGCCCAGGCGCTCCGCCATGTGGTAGTAATATACGTCGCAGGATTCCACCAGGGAGCGGGCCAGGTCCACGTTGCCGTGCCCGCTGGCCCGCCAGCAGCGGAAGGTGTGGTTGCCCAGCTTGATTTCACCGGAGCAATGCACGGTTTCTTTGGGGGATATGCCTTCGCTGAGGATCAGCCCGGCCATCATGATCTTCCAGACCGAGCCGGGCGGGTAGACGCTCTGTATGACCCGGTTCTGCAACGGATGGCGCGGGTTCTGGACCAGGGCCGTCCAGTCCTTGGTGGACAGGCGGGCGGTGAAGGCGTTGTTGTCAAAGGCCGGGCTGGTGACCAGGGCCTTGAGCTTTCCGGTATCCGGATCCAGGACCACAATGCAGCCGGCTTCCTGCCCCAGGGCGTTTTCCGCGGCCTTCTGAAGACCCAGATCCAGAGAAAGGTTGATGTTGTCGCCGGCGTGCGGGGCCTCGGTCTGGACCTTTTTAAGCTGGCGGCCCAACACGTCAACTTCCATCTGGTTCTGACCCTTGTGGCCGCGCAGCTCTTTTTCCAGGGTCAGCTCCAGGCCCTGCTTGCCCACTTTGTCGCCCAGGGCCAGGTATTTGTCCTCTTCCATCTCTTTTTCGTTGGCTTCCGCCACATAGCCCAGAATGTGGGCGAAGAGATCCCCCTGCGGGTAATAGCGGCGCTGCCGGGTGAGCACGGTCACCCCCGGCCAGTTGATCAGCTCAGACTCAATACGGGCCACCTGTTCGAAGCTGATGTCGGAAACGAGAATCTGCGGCTCGAATATTTTGACCCTGGCGCGTTCCTGCAAATATTTGGCGGTAAGAAAATCCAGGGGGGCGTCGGTCCACTGGCTTATTTTGGCCAGGGTGGCCGGCATGTCCTGGCAGTCTTCGCGGATTATGGCCAGGGCGTAAGCCGGACGGTTTTCCGCCAGCAAATCGCCCTTGTCGTCCAGAATCAACCCGCGCGTGGCGTACACCAGTTCCTGGCGGTTCCGGTTTTCGTGGGCGCGGCGGGCGAATTCCTCGCCCCGCACCACCTGCAGGTACCAGAAACGCACC
>JAVBSC010000108.1:0-13082 GCA_031547305.1 Desulfovibrionaceae bacterium | reverse complement strand
CTCCGGGCACCCCGCGGCGGGGGCCCCGGGGGGGGGCCCCCCACCCCACTGCACGCGAGTCCTGGGGGTCCCGCCCCCGGTTTCTATCTGAACAGATAATTCGGCAGCCAGGTGGCCAGTTCGGGGAAGGTCAGAAGCAGGATGACCATGGCCCACATGCACCCGAAGTAGGGCAGCATGCCGCGGAAGACCGTTTCCAGCGGCACTTTGCCCACGCTGGACACGGCGAAGCAGACTATGCCCACGGGCGGGGTGAGCTGGCCCATTTCCATGACGATGACGGAAAGCACGCCGAACCAGATGGGGTCAAACCCGAGCATTTCGATGGTCGGGTAAATGGCCGGCAGGGTGAGCAGGATCATGGGAATTACGTTCATGACGCAGCCCAGAGCCACCCATATGGCGATGACTATGCCCAGGGTCACGTAGCGGTTGCCGCCCATGCCCACAATCCAGTCGCCCATGGTGGAGGGCAGATGGGTCAGGGCCAGGAAGTAGCCGAGTATGCCCACGGAAGCCAGGATGAACAGCAACCTGGCGGATATCTTGATGGTCTCCTCCAGGCTTTCAATGAACTTGCGCACGGAAAAGCGCCGCCGGAGCACGGCCACCAGCAGGGCGCCCAGGCAGCCTATGCCGCTGGCTTCGGTGGGGTTCATCAGGCCGGTCATCAGGCCGACAATGATGATCAGAAAGATGATGAGAAACCCGACTACCTTGCTCAGAGAGGCGAATTTCTGCGCCCAGGTGGTTTTGCCGGCGCTCGGGGCCAGTGCCGGGTTGCTCATGGCCTTGAATATAATGGTCAGAATGAACAGGCCGGCCAGCATCAGGCCTGGAATGACCCCGGCCATGAAAAGCATGCCCACGGACTGCTCCGTGACGATGGAGTAGAAAATGAAGCCGATGCTGGGGGGAATGAGGATGCCCAGGGTGCCGCCGGCGGCCAGCGGGCCGCAGGCCACGGCGTCGTCGTACTTCATGCGCTTCATTTCCGGCAGGGCCACGGAGGACATGGTCACGGCCGTTGGCAGGCTCTCGCCGCAGATGGCCGCGAACCCGGCGCAGCCGCTCACGGCCGCGACGGCCAGGCCGCCGGGCAGGCGGCCCATCCAGATGGAGGCGGCTTCAAACAGGTCCGTGCTGATGCCGGAGTTGGAGGTTATTTCGCCCATCAGGATGAACAGGGGCACGGAGACCAGCACGAAGGAAGTCATGGCGTTGTACGGAGCTATGCCAACCATGACCAGGCCGGCCGCGTTGGTCTTGCTGATCAGGCACAGGCCCACCGCGCCCACGATGCCCATGGCGTAAGCCAGGGGCAGACGCAGAAAGATCAGGGCGACCATAAGCAGCCAGCCGCCCACGCCCATGGCCGTCCGGCTGAAGCCAAGGCCCAGGGCGGGCAGCCAGATCGGAGCGGCCAAAACCAGCAGGCCGAGGAAAAGCCCCAGGGAGATCCAGGCGCCTCTGCTCTGCTTGACCATGCTGGCGGCGCTTCGCAGGCCGTTCAGAAAGGCGATGACGGCCGTGATGAACATGCTCGTGCCTACAAGGGCAAGAAAAGGCCAGATGGGAATGAACAGCTCCGGCGTGTAGTTTGCGGCTTTAAGCCCGGCCTGCCTGAAAGCCCACCAGCCGGCCAGAACCAGGAAGCCGCAGGAGATTACGGTAAAGGCGACTTCCAGAAGGTTGTTCACCCAGAGCTTCCATTTTTTTGTCAGAAAATCAATGGCGATATGGCTTTTGTGCATCTCCGTCATGGGCAGGCAGAGAAAGAGCAGCAGGACCATGCATAGTTCCTCGAGCTCGATCATGCCGTGCAACGGTGTGTTAAAAAGCGAGCGCCCGGCTATGTCCGCAAGAATAGGCAGGGACATCAGGGCCAGCAGGAGCAGCGCGATCTTGAACATGACATTTGAGGCGATTCGGACCGGTCTTTCACAGGCGTCCGCTAAAGACACCAGGGATTCGGACAGATAAAAAGACGTCAAGGCTTGGGACATGTCAGTCTCCTGCCCGGCTCCGAGGGTTCCCGAAGCCGGGATGATTGGGCGAAAGAAATCCTATGCGGCTACTTCTGCGCGTTATAATGGACCAGGCGCTCCATATAGTAGTTGTACACGTCTCTGCCGTCCTTTTCGGATATGCCGCCGGCCGCCAGCTTCTTCAGGGAAATGTCCATCACCGGCTCCAGGGCCTTTTTCCAGCGGGCCAGTTCCGCGCTGTCCAGGGTGATGATTTCCGCCTTGCCCTGCTGTCTGATCCATTCCATGTCCGCATTGGCGCCGTCTTCCAGAGTCTGGGCTATTTTACCGGAAAACTCCACGCCCGTGGTTTCGTCAAAGACCTTGCGGATGTCCGCGGGCAGATCGCTATAGGTCTTCATGTTCATGCCGCCCCAGAAGACGCTCAGGGAAATATCGCAAATGGTGTGGTAGCGCAGGATGTCCGTCAGCTTCTGGGAACGCAGCGGGGCCACGGGCGCCATGACGCCGTCCGCCATGCCGCGCTCCAGAGCCAGGTAGGTGTCCGCGTTGGACTGGAGCATGGGCGTGCCGCCCAGAAGGCGGATATATTCAAGAGTGGTCGAGTTCCAGGCGATAATCTTCAGGCCTTTCAAGTCTTCCATCTTGCGAACGGGCTTTTTGGTGGTGTGCAGTTGCACCAGGGCGGAAGACCAGCAGAACAGCAGCTTCACGTCTTTCTGGAATTCCGGAAAGAGCTGGGGGAATTTCTGGGTCACGTCATACCAGGCCATGGCCGTGGTGCGCGGGGATCGGTTGGTCATGGGCAACTGGCCCATTTCCGTTATCAGAAGACGCCCCGCGTTGCGGCCGAAGGTGTTGCCGCCCATGTCCACGGTGCCCTGGGCCACGCTGTCCGTTATTTCCGCCTCCGGGCAGATCGTGTTGGGCGCGAAGTAAGTTATGCCCACCTTGCCGCCGGTTTTTTTGAAAATTTCTTCGATCCAGGGCTTGAAACCATTAATCACCGTCGGGTGGCGGTCAAAATAGGGCGTGGTGAAGTTCAGCTCATGCTCGGCCGCAACGGCCGGCAGGGCGAAGGACAGGGCCAGGGCCAGAAGGCACAGGACTGAAAGCGACTTTTTCATGGAAGACCTCTTCATACAGTTAAAAGTTTGCCGGGCCTGTGACCGCCCAAATTTGGAACAAAGCTTGTGAAATGAAACACTATTGCCGGATTTCCGGAAAACATCCGCAACGCCTTATTGCGCCGGCAAGACGCAGGGGACGAAATTTTTTCCGCTCTAATCGGGAAAAACCAAAACGAGCACCGTTTGTGCTTAAATGTACAAATGGCGAGGTAAAAATTCTGTAGCAATTGCTACAAAAAACAGAAGATTTGCTTTCCGGAGCATTCAAACTTTGAAATGTAGTGCCGGGGAGGACAGAAAATCATTATAGCTTCAAGGATAAGCGTTGCGGTATTCAGTATTATCAGTTATAGAATGGAGTATGAAATTATATTTCGTACAAAACCGCGTTCCGGCGGATACGGCGGCCGAAAAAGACCGGACGGCTGGCCGGGTGGCGGCGCTCGCGCTGGCCATGTTCATGTTCGCGCCCTGGCCGGCTTTTGGCGGCCAGGCGAACGCGGACCAGCATGCCGGACACAAAATGGACGCCATGCCGGATTCATCCCCCCCGGCGGAGCCGCACGCCGGTCACAAGGCGGAAGACAGGGCCGGGCAAAGCAAAAACTCTTCCCCAACTCTTCTGGGCCGGCCCCGGCCGGCCGCTCCGACGCAAAACGTCGCCACTCCGCCCTTTGAGGAGCACCTGGGCCGGATCGTGCCGGAAGGCATCATGCTGCGCGACGAGAGCGGCAAGCTGGTTGACGCGCGTTCCCTGATGACCGTGCCGGCGGTGGTGCTGCCGGTGTTTTTGTCCTGCACGGCCGGCTGCGCCACCCTGCAGAGTTCCGTGGCCGCCGCCCTGCCGCAACTCGGCCTGGCTCCGGGCAAGGATTATATTGTGATCACGGCCAGCTTTGACGAGCAGGACACCCCGGAACTGGCGGAACACAGAAAAAAGAACTACCTGGCGGCCGCCGGTTATACCGTGCAAGACGACGGCTGGCGCTACCTGACCGGGGATCTGGAAAGCGTCAAACGCTTCATGGATTCCATAGGCTTCAACTACATCCGCCTGGGGCCGGGCAATTTCGCGCACCCCCTGGGATTGGTGGTGCTGGCGCCGGGCGGAAAGGTGGTGCGCTATCTGTACGGCCAGGGCGTGATGCCCTTTGATCTGAACATGGCCCTTACCGAGGCGGCCCAGGGCAAAACCGGGCTTTCCATAAAAAGGATGCTCGCCTACTGCTTTACCTATGATCCGGAGTCCAGAGGCTATGTCTTCAACGTGCTCCGGGTGGTCGGGGCCGGCGTTCTTCTGGGCATGGGGCTGCTTTTGTTCGCCCTTCTGCGCGGCGGCAAAAGAAAACCAGTCAAACAACAACGGGAACCATCATGAGCGCTTCAGCGGACGCGGGCGTGAACTTTTTCCAGCCACCGCCGGGAACGGCCGGCGGACTTAAATCCTGGATTTTCAGCACGGATCACAAGCGCATCGGCATGCTCTACATGTACAGCATCCTGGCCATGCTGGCCGTGGGGGTCACGCTGGGCTACGCCATGCGCCTGGAACTGCTGTTTCCGGATCACGGGTTCATGGGGCCGCAGACCTACAATGCCACCTTCACCGTGCATGGGGTGGTCATGATCTTTTTTGTTGTCATACCCAGCATACCGGCGGCCTTCGGCAACATCATCCTGCCGCTGCAACTGGGGGCGGAAGACGTGGCTTTTCCGCGCCTGAACCTGTTTTCCTGGTGGCTGTACATGACCGGCCTGCTCCTGGCCGTCATCGCCATTTTTACGGGCAACGGCGCGCCGGACACAGGCTGGACGTTTTACGTGCCCTTCAGCGAGGTGACCACCACCAACGTCAGCCTGGCGGTCTTCGCGGTTTTTCTGCTGGGTTTTTCCTCCATCCTGACCGGGCTTAACTTTTTGACCACCATCCACCGCATGCGCGCTCCGGGAATGACCTGGGGCCGCCTGCCGCTGTTCTGCTGGTCCCTGTACGCCACCGGCTGGATTCAGGTGCTGGCCACGCCGGTTCTGGGCATCACCATGCTCCTGGTCATGGCGGACCGCATTCTCCAGATCGGCATTTTCGATTCCGCCAGGGGCGGGGATCCCCTGCTCTACCAACATCTGTTCTGGATTTATTCCCACCCGGCGGTCTACGTGATGATCCTGCCGGCCATGGGGGTTATTTCCGACATCATCCCGGTCTTCGCCCGCAAGTCAGTGTTCGGCTACAAGGCCATCGCGTTTTCCAGCCTGGCCATCGCCTTTGCCGGCTCCCTGGTCTGGGCGCACCACATGTTCGCCAGCGGCATGAGCGACACGGCCGTGCTGGTGTTTTCCTTCCTGACCTTTGTGGTGGCCATTCCCTCGGCCATCAAGGTCTTTAACTGGATAGCCACGCTGTACAAGGGCTCCCTGTATCCGGACCCGCCATTCTGGTTCGCCATGGCCTTTCTGGGCCTGTTTTCCGTGGGCGGCCTGACCGGCCTGGTGGTGGGCGCGGCCGGGCCGGACATTCACGTGCATGACACCTACTTCGTGGTCGCGCATTTCCATTACGTGATCTTCGGCGGCCTGGGTTTTGCCATGTTCGGGGCGGCGCATTACTGGTTTCCCAAAATCTTCGGGCGCATGTACGCCTTTGCCCCGGCCAAGCTGGCCTGCTCGTTCCTGTTCGTGGGCTTCAACGTCCTTTATTTTCCCATGTTCATCATGGGCCTCAAGGGCATGCCCAGGCGCTACCACAGCTACCCGCCGGAGTTCGCAAACCTTCAGGTCGTCTCCACCATCGGGGCCTGCATCCTGGTGGTCGGCCTGATCATCATGGCCTGGAACCTCTGGCGCGGCATGCGCAAAGGCCCCTTGGCCGGCAACAACCCATGGGGCGCGGCCTCTCTGGAGTGGATGACCGCCTCGCCTCCGCCGCATCACAACTTTGACCGGGAGCCGGACGTGGAACGCGGACCTTACGACTACCAGGGGATAAACCGTGCACTCTGAAACCCTCGCCGTCTCTTCGCCTCCGGCCGGCCACAAGCCCCATGGACCGCGCTACGATCCCGTGGCCGCCAGAATGGGCATGTGGCTGTTCCTGTTTACGGAACTGCTGCTTTTTGGCGGCCTGTTCCTGCTTTTCTCCATGTACTTCCACGATTATGCCAAGGACTTTCACGATGCCGGCCTGAACCTGAACCGGGCCATGGGAACGGTGAACACCGTGGCCCTGATCACCAGCAGCCTGCTGGTGGCCCTTTCCGTGGGGGCCATCCAGCGCGGCCGGAGCGCCCAATCCCGCCGCTATCTGGCCGGGGCCCTGCTGCTGGCCCTGCTCTTCCTGTGCATCAAATATGTGGAATGGAGCACCAAAATCCACCATGGCCTGTACCCCGGCGCCAAGGAATACCTTGAGCTGCCGGTAGGGCAGATGACCTTTTTCAACCTGTATTACTTGATGACCGGCCTGCACGCCCTGCACGTGATCATCGGCGGCGTGATTCTTGCTGTGGCCATGCGGCGCATGGGCAAGGGGCTGATCACCAAAGAGCGCTATGTTTTCGCGGAAAACGCCGGGCTGTACTGGCACCTGGTGGACCTGATCTGGATTTACCTTTTCCCGCTCTTTTACCTGGCGGTGTAGTCATGAGCAGCAACGCGCGCGCCGAACCCGCCGAGCATCTTCTTTCCGTCAAAACCTGCCTGCTGGTCTGGGTGGGGCTTTTAATCCTGACTGCCGTGACCGTGGGCGTGGCGGAAGTGAACCTGGGATTTTTCCACGTGCTGGTAGCCATGATCGTGGCCACGGCTAAAGCCGGTCTGGTGATTCTCTGGTTCATGCACCTTAAATATGAAAACGCGGCCATCAAGGCCATGGTGTTTGTGGCCTTTCTGATTCTGGCCATCTGCATATCCTTCACCTTTTTCGACGTGGCCTACAGGTAGCCTATGTATCCGCAAAGCCTTTCCCCGGTCCAGCAGGTGGACTTCGCGCTCCTTCTGATCTTCGTCTTTTCCGCCGCCATGCTGGTTTTGCTTACGGGCGCGACCCTGTATTTTCTGTGGCGCTACAACCACAAGCGCAACCCCGTGCCCACGGATATCCGGGGCAATATGAAGGTGGAAGTCGCCTGGACCGTCATACCCTTCCTTATGGTCATGGGCCTGTTCTACTTCGGCTGGACCGGCTACCAGGCCCTGCGCACCGTGCCCCCGGGCGCCATGGAAGTGAACGTCACCGCCCGGATGTTCTCGTGGAACTTCACCTACGCCAACAACAAAACCAGCAGCGTGCTCAACGTGCCCGTGGGCAAGCCGGTCAAGCTGAACCTGCGCACCCTGGACGTCATACACAGCCTGTTCATTCCCGCCTTTCGCATCAAAATGGACACCGTGCCAGGCATGGCCACCTACGCCTGGTTTAAAACCGATCGCGCCGGCGACTACGACATCTACTGCGCCGAATATTGCGGCGTGAAGCACTCCGCCATGCTTTCCTCGGTCAAGGCCATGCCCCAGGCGGACTTTGACGCCTGGTACAATGCCGAGGACGCCGGGCACGGCTCTGAAGCCGGCCGCAACCTGGCGGAACAGCAAGGCTGCCTGGGCTGCCACACACCGGACGGCGCCATGGCCCCGCACCTGGCCGGCCTCTACAAAACCAAAGTCATCATCATTGAGGACGGCAAGGAAAAAACCGTCGCCGCCGACGAGGCCTACCTGAAGGAATCCATCACCGACCCGGCCAAACAAATCGTCAAAGGTTACGACAACACCATGCCACCCTACCAGGACTTCACCCCGGAGCAACTGGACGACCTTATCGAATACCTGCGCTCCATCCAGGGCAGTCCCTCCGGCAATGGCCCCAACGGGCACGAAAACCACGGAAAGCACTAGTACATGGCCGAGTTTGAAATTTGGGGCTCCGCCCCAAAACCCGCAAGGGGCATGGGGCCGGCGGCCCCATTCAAAACAGCCGACTTCTTAATCCTATGCCGCTGGCGAATCAGCCTGGCGGCGGGGTTGTGCTGCGGACTGGGGTATGGGTTGGCCAAGCCGGGAGAGCCGGGCGGCGCGATGCTGGCGTTCGGCGCGGCCTGGCTGCTGGGCGCGGCCTGTTCCGCGTGGAACCAGGCGCAGGAGTGGCGCACGGACGCCTTGATGCGCCGCACGGCCGGGCGGCCCATACCGCTGGGTAAGATTAGCGGAGCCAGGGCTGTAGGGCTTGGGGCGGCATTGTTTTTGGGCGCTCTGGCGCTTTTGGGGGATGCGGGGGGCGTGGCCGGGGTGCTGGCCGGTGCGGCCATAGCTGCTGTTTATAACGGGGTCTATACGCCGTTGAAGCGGCGGAGCGGCTTTGCCCTGCTGGCCGGGGCGGCTGTGGGGGCCGCGCCGGTGCTTCTGGGCTGGATGCTGGCCGGGACCGCTCCGGGTTCGCCGCTTCCGGCGCTGGTTTACGGAGCGGCTTTTTTGTGGCAGGTTCCGCACTTCTGGCTGCGCGTGGAACTGGATAGGGAAGACTGGCTGAGAGCCGGGTTCCCCTTGCCGCCCCTGCGCCTGGAGGCCAGGGGCTACCGGCTGGTCCTGGGGCTGTGGCAGACGTCTTTTGGCGCGTCCTTGCTGCTTTTGCCGGTTTTTCCGGTCTGGAACAGCGCAGGACCGCGCCTGGGGCTGGCTCTGGCCGGGCTGGCGGTGCTGGCGGCCGGCCTGGGAGCGCTCCGGAAAGCGGGCAAAGGCGGGAAAGCCGCCCGGCGAAACGTTTCGTCCTCTGAAGTAATTAACGCTTGCGACGGTTGCTTAACGGCGGGCGAGGATCGCCCGCAACCATCACGCCGCAATGCTTACGGCGAATCATTGCGGAGCATTTCAAGTGTGATATGCTCTAAAACCGTTGATGCGGCCATGGCCGCGCTGCTCTTGCTTCTGCTGGCAGATTCGCTGCTTTACTTAACCTGACAGGAATATCTCATATGGGCTACATCCACCCTTTTTTCATGGCTATTTCCGTTCCCGGCGGGCTGTACGTGCTCTGGCTGGGCTGGAGCCGCTTTTGCAGCCTGCACCTTAACCTGCGCCTGCCCTTTGCCTGGAAGCGCCACGTGCGCCTGGGCGGCCTTGCCCTGGCCACATGGACGGCCGGCTCCCTGGCCGGGTTGTTCATGGCCAGGGATCTCTGGGGCGACTTCATGCTTACCGGGCCGCACGCCTATGTTGGGCTGGCCATAATTCCGCTCTGCGTCTTCGGCTATTTATCCGGCCGGATCATGGACAAAACCAAAAAACGCCGCAAGTGGCTTCCCCTAGCCCACGGCGCCTGCAACCTGCTGTTGATCCTTCTGGGCCTGTTTCAGCTCCAGACAGGCTGGCATCTGCTGGATATGCTGTAAGACAGGCTTTGCCGGACATTGCCTGGGCGGGCCTGAAAAAAACCTTCGCCGGCGGGAATTCAGAAGCTTAAAATGAAAGTCACCAAAAACGGCACGGCCACGGTCAGGACTATGCCGTTGAAGATAGCCACTATGCCGCAACGTTCGCCGGCACTCTGGGTGATCACCGGCAGGCAGGTATCCATGGCCGGAGCCCCGGCGGCCGCCACCGGGGCCAGGCCGCCGAAAAAGCGGACCAGAAGCGGCGCGGCCAGCAGGGTAAACAGCTCGCGGAACATGTTGGCCATAAGGGCGGTGGAACCCAAGGCCGGGTCGCTCATTCTGGTGATGAGAATGCTGGAGAGGCTGTAGTAGCCGAAGCCGGCGCCCACGCCAAGGCAACCGCGCAGATCCGGCTCGGCCAGCAGGCCGGCGGCCAGAATGGAGCCGATAAAGGTGCCGGCCATGGTCAGCGCGGGCACCAGCAGGAGTTTCAGGCCGATTTCCCGCAAAATGGACAGCGCCTGGATTTCAATGCCCAGGCCCATGCCCACCATAAAAAGCATGGCCCAGAGGATGTGGGTGGACAGATCGCCCTTGACAGCCCAGGCAGGCAAAACATCGGCCAGCCCAATGGCCACGCCCAGGCAGAAGCAAAAAAGAATGCGCAAGGAACCGGCCATGGCCTTCAGCTTTGAAGGCCCGCCGCCCCCACCCGCCCCAGCCGACGCGGCAAAAGGCACAAATCGCCCGGCCGCACATAGGCAGAGCACGCGTCCGAACATGCTGAACAGACTGATCAGCACAGCCCGGCCGCCCAACAGGGACAGTTGGGAAATAAGCGTTGAATCCGCCCCAAAGGCCGCGCCCAGGGAAAAAAGCAAAAAATATATGGTGGCCGTGGTCCCCCTGGCGACCACAAGCGCGACGGCCCCGCTGCGCCGGAGCAGATAGCCGGACGGCGCCCCGGCGGCCAGAAAGCCTATTTCCGCCAGCATTGATCCTCACTTGAACATATTCTACCCACGCCAATCCCGTGGCAAACCACGACTTCCGTGCTACCTTCCGGCGGCCATCCGGGCAAGCGAAAAATTCCCTTGCCAGGCCCGGACTATTATTGAATTATCCTCCCAAGAAAAAAAGGAGCTATTATGGGCCTGACATATAAAGCAATGCAGGATGTTCTGATGAAGGAGCTGCGCCTTTATCATTACCCCATTGCCGTGAATTTCTTTTTTGACGAGGCGCGGCTTGAAAAGTTCAAACAGACCACGCCGCACGTCGCCCCGGTAAAACCTCTGGCTTACTGCCAGTTGGAGATCGCGGCCCGCATGCAGGGGCAGACCGTGCTGGCCGGACCGGAACTTATGGGGTGCTCCGGGGCGCGCATCAGTTTTGGCTGGCAGGAAGTCGATGAAAGAGAAATAAAAGCCCATGCCAAATACGCGGTCAGCCTGGAGCAGGCCGAGCGCTTTGTGCGCTCGAAGCCCAGCCTGCCCATGAGCGAGCTCAAAGCCGTAAGCGTCGGCCCGCTTGGCGAGGCCGTCATCCAGCCGGACGTGGTACATTTTTATTGCGACAACATGCAGTCTTATCACCTGGCTGTGGATTACTCGGCCGCCACGGACACGCACCCACTGCGGCCCCTGATCATGGTGAGCTCGGCGGCCTGCGGCGGCGGCGTGCAAAGCTTTCTGGAAAAAACCTTCAACGCCTGCCCGGCCTGCTCCGGCGCTTACAACGCTGGAAAAACAGAGCGCGGCGAACTGAACGTCTTCATCCCCGGCGAGCACATCGGCCCAACCGTGGAACGCCTGCTCTCGCGCCTGAATGACACGGGCGGCAGTTCCGTCACCCGTGCTGGAGATCCCTTCCCCGGCGCGGACATCTGCAAAAACTGCCCGCTTATCGCCTTTAAAAAAGCGGACTGAGCAGGCAACAGGCAAGAGCGGAAACCATCCCCTTCTTGCCTGTTGCCCGCCGCAATTCAGAATGAAATAAGCCAAGGCTCCGGCTTTTCAGACGGACCTGTTTTGGGAAGCGGGCCGGAAGGCGCGCGGAGGAGGTGTGAAATAAAATTTGCTGCAAGCCTGATCTCCCCGGCCTGAATAAAAACATATCCGCTCGCGATAATTGTCACTTTTGCCGCGAAGGTTCTTACGGCTCATTGAGCCGCCGTAACCGGATCGATGGGCAGCGCTTTTCCCCGCGTTTACACGCCACTCCGGAACAACTGGGCAAATTTAACTTTGATACGCTCGCTTCGGCGCTTAACAGCGAAGCAAGTTTCGCCAGCGCCCGCCCGGCGGACATGGCTGGTCAGCGCCCGCCACAGCCTGGCATTTCACAGTTTAAATGCCCTGGCCCACTTCATTCATGAATTGCTTTATTATAAAATTTAGCAAATTTGGATGTAAAAAATCGCGCTATCCAATAAAATTATTAAATTTCATAAAAATCAGCGAAAGAATCGCGTTTTCACCGCGAATGAGCGCCGCAGTTCCTGGATGGCGTTTGAATGTGCCCCAGAATAAGAGAAATTTTTCACACAAGCCCCATATACAAAGCCGCGCGCGTCCGGAAGCGACTGCGGGCGGGAGGGCCAGCGACGCGTGAAAATCCAATGGAGCAACGGTTTTGGCCGCGGCGTCTCCAGAGGCAAAAGAGAGCCGCCCCAAAGACATGGCGTGAAGGCAATAAAAATGCGGCACGGCCTTGCGGAAAAAAGTCATATATTTACCATATATATATTCTTGCTCTATAAAGCGCTTGTGAGTTGGTATGCATATTGCTGGTTCAGGGGATGCGTAAACCATCATCCAGGAAAGACTTTTCTTAAGGGGACAGCCGTGGACGCTCTAAAAAACCGCTTCCTTAGCGCCGAGTTTGTTTCCTGTTTTTTTATTTTTATTGTCGCCCCCACGCTCTTCCTTTTTGAAACGCGTGAACTTTCGGCGGATTCGCGCATTTTTCCCGCAGCCACCAGTCTGGTCATGCTGGCGGTGGGGCTAAAGCGGATATTTCTGCCCGGCGCGCCCGGCAAAAGCCAGCCGCCGCCCATGCTGCTTCTGGCGCGGGCCGTCTTTCCGCTGGTCATCTTCTGCGCCCTGGTTGACGTTATCGGTTTTTACGCCGATTGCATGCTGCTCACGGCCATCTATTATCTGCATTTCGACGCCCCCATAACCACGCGCAAGCTGCTGCGCGCCCTTGTAGCCGCCGTACTGATCACGGGAGTCACCTACGTCTTTTTCTATTACGGGCTGAAACTTGTCATGCCCGAGGGCATTGTATTCGCGGATTAAGGCCCGCTTACGGGCCGGCCGCCGGCAGCGAAAAACCGATACCCAAACGCCATCCATAACCAGGAGATTCCAATGAAGAAAACTTTTACCCTGTTTTCCCTCCTTGCGCTGTGCTGCGTATTTTTCGCTCTTTCCGCCCAGGCGGCATCATACCCCGAGCGCCCTGTAACACTTATCGTGCCTTACGCGGCCGGCGGAGGCACCGATACTCAGGCGCGCATTGCCGCGGCCGCTCTTGAAAAAATTCTGAAAGGCACGCTCACCGTGGTCAACAAAACCGGCGGCAACGGCGTTATC
>JAVBSC010000010.1:0-52404 GCA_031547305.1 Desulfovibrionaceae bacterium | reverse complement strand
CCGTCAAAAGGTGTTTCTAACGGTGTGGTTTTTGTTAATACGTGGGCGGCGGTATTTTTGTCCCGCCCCCGCCGCTGTTTCACACTAAAAATATCTTAAGCCGGAACGTTCTTTTTGCTCAAACTCACGATAACCCGGCGCATGGAGCCTTCGCCCTTGCTGTAAGTCTGGACTTCCTTATCATCCTGCAAGGTCATATGAATAAGACGACGATGGTATGAGCTCAGGGGGCGGGTGGACTGGGACTTTCCGCCGGCTTTGACCTTTTCCGCCAGGCTCAGGGCCATTTCGCGCGTTTCCTCGTCCTGGCGCTCCCGCAGCCCGTCAATATTGATCTGCAGCCGCAGATTCGCCCCCAGCTTGCGGGAAGCCATACGCACAGCCAGGTATTGCACTGCGGCCAGAGTCTGCCCCTCGCGCCCAAGAAGTCCGCCCTCCGGATCCTGGCATTCCGCCAGAACCTTGTTATGCTCCAAATCCAGGCTCACGCGGCAATCAAAACCATCTGTGACAGCGGAAGCCAGTTCCCGGATTACCGAAAAAACCGCTTCTTCCACTTTGGCCGCGTCCAACTCCGCCAGCGGAGTGATCTGAATATCCCGCGAATCATCGTCCAGGGGAGCCGCTTTTTCTTGACCGCCACGCGCTGCGTCGACCTCCGCCCTGGGGTGGCGCTGCTCCCTGCGACCGCGCGGGGCCGGGGTTTCGCCGGGGGCATCGGCCGCTTTAGACGCATCCGGACGGCGTTCTTTGCGCCCTTTGGCAGGAGTCTTGGTGACGCGGCCTTCCGTTTCCGGCTGCTGCCGCTGCCGCGCCGGCTTGGGCGCATCATCCCGCTCCCGCGGGGCGGATCTCGCCGCCCTGGGCTGGGGCTCGGCTGGCCTGAACACATCCTCACGCGCCGCCGGAGCGGTTTTTTCGGCGGCATTCCGGGCATCGGGCGCGGTTTCGGCTTTAACGGCGGCGGACTTTTTTTCCGGAGCGCCGGACTTGCCCGCGGGCTTTACAGCCGCAAGGTCGCCCAAATCCGCCCGTTTGGCCCGAATGCAGGCCTTTTTTACGCCCACAAGGCCAAAAATGCCGGATTTAGCGTCGTTGACGATGTCTATTTCCAATTTTTCACGCGGCACGCCGTAAAACACGCAGGCGGCTTCAATAGCTTCGTCCAGGCTTTTGCCTTGAAAATCCTTATAATCACTCATACCTTTCAATACCTCAAAGGACACGGCGCTAGGCCTGCCGCAACTGCCACCACTGCTGACCTATGGACAGCACGTTGTTGGTAAGCCAGTAAAGCACCAGTCCGGACGGGAAATTGATGAACATAAAGGTAAAGATCACAGGCATAAAAAGCATTATCTTGGCCTGCGTTGGATCGCCGGGGGTCGGAGTGAGTTTTTGCTGCAAAAACATGCCCGCGCCCATAATCAGGGGGGTTATGTAATAAGGATCTTTGACGGACAAATCCGCCAGCCAGATCATATCGGTAAAGGGCAGATGGGTGATGAACGCGGCGTGCCGCAACTCAATGGCGTTCAGAAGCCCCTGGTAGAGGCCTATGAACACGGGAATCTGGAGCACAATGGGCAGACATCCGCCGGCCGGATTGACCTTGTAAGTCTTATACAGCTGCATCATCTCCTTGTTCATGCGCTCCCGGTCGCTGCCGTACTTTTCCCGGATCTTGGCCATCATGGGCTGGAGCTTCTTCATCTGCTGCATGGACTTGTAGCTTTTGTACGAAAGCGGCCAGAGCACGATCTTGATAACCACTGTCAGCAGGATGATGGCCACGCCATAGTTGCCCACCCAGTCATGGAAAAAATTGAGCATGCTGATGAGCGGGCGGGCGATGATGCTGAACCAGCCGTAGTTGATGGCTTTTTCCAGATTGTTCGGGGCGCTGGCCAGATAATCGCTCTTTTTGGGGCCAAAGTAGTACGTTGCGCTGACCACGCTGTCCTGCCCCGGCGTCACGGTCACTCCGGCTTCTTCCAGGGCAACGCGGTAAACTCCGTTCTCCAATTTGGCGCGCATGTTGGCGGCAGGCTTGTCCGGACTTACGGCGGCCAGGAAATAGTTGCTCATCACCGCGCCCCAGGCGATGTCATCCTGCAGGCTCAGGCCGGTTTTCAGCGTATCTTCGCTTGTTTCCTCGGCAAAACTGCCGCCCTTGAGCTGGGCCACGCGGCTCAGGTTGTACTGGTTGTCAGTGCTGCCGGACATACTGCCCACGCCAACGGTAAAACCCAGGTTCAGAATACGCTGGGCCGGCGAGGACAGCAGGACCTTTTCGCCGATCTGGTAACTGTCCGCGTTAAAGGTCAGCTCGCGGACCAGACGCAGCCCGTCCAGCTCGCCCACAAAGCGCAACGTGCCGCTTTTGCCTCCGGCAAGATTCAGATCCCCGCCTTCCACGCTCCACTTCCCGGTGTTCCAGGTGGGCGTGCCGTTAATCAGAAGCCCCAGGGAATTCAAGGCCGCGGCCTTTTGATCCACCAGGTTGACCAGTCCGCTGTCTTTTTTCAGGCCAACCGTATAGTGGGCCAGCTCAAAAGAGCGAAGCAACCCGCCGCCGCTGTAAAAAACAGCCTTGTACAGTGGGGTGGTCACGGTGACGCTCTGCCCGGCCACCGGGGTAAAGGCCGCCTGGGCGCTTAAATCCAGGCTGCTTTGCGGGGCCTGGGCCACAGCCTGCGGGGCCTGGCCTTCCGGAGCGGTCGTTGCCGGCTGCTGTTGCTGGGGCGACGGCGGAGGAGGCAACCAGCCCATATAGTCGGCCAGAAAGTTCCACCCGAACAAAATCGCGAAGCTCAGCGCCACGGCGATGATAGTACGCTTGGTATCCATGTTCAGCTCTGATTTTCCTGATTCAGGTAACAGACCGGAGGCAAGGCCCCGGTCCGGAAAAGGTCAAACTCCGCGCGCCGGGGGGACCGGGTCATAGCCGCCCTCCGACAAAGAGTTGCAGCGCAGAATGCGCCTTAGAACCAAAAAACCGCCCCGAAAAACGCCGTGCCTGGCAATGGCCTCCACCGCGTAGGCTGAGCAGGTCGGCTGAAAACGGCAAGACGGCGGAAACAGCGGTGAAATGCAGTACCGGTAAAACCGGATTGGCAAGAGGATCAAACCACGGACCAGCTTTACCGAAAGTCGCGGCAAATCCGCAATGATCCGTGCAGTGAACCCAATGGCTTTTTTCATAAAAATATAAACCGCCCGGCTACTCCTATCCCATATCCGCCCCGCCTTCAGGCGGTTTGGCTCCGGAACCGGAATCACCCCGGCCGGGCAACCTGCGGATAAGGGGAAGCAAATCCGCTTCCACCTGGGCGTAGGTCAAATCCGGCGCGGGCAGGGATTTTTTGGGAACAACCACCAGATCCGTGCCGGGCGGAAGCTCGCTCCCGTGCAGCCGGAAAAACTCCCGGAGCAGGCGCTTTACGCGGTTGCGCAGCACGGCGTTGCCGGTCTTGCGGCTTACCGCAAGACCCAGACGCCAGACGCCGGACTTTGCGGCCCCTGGCGCTGTAAACAAGATGAAAAAACCGGAAAAATAACGGCGGCCGATGTTGTAGCAGCGCACAAAATCAGGCCGCCGAAGAATCCGATGTTCCCTGGCAAAACCTAAACCGTTAATCTTTTACGCCCCTTGGCCCGCCTGCGACGCAGTATGGCGCGGCCGGCCCCGTCGGCCATGCGCGCCCTGAAGCCATGCGTGCGCTTGCGCTTGATCTGACTTGGCTGGTAAGTTCTTTTCATAACTGTCTCCTGAATAAGAAATTGAACAGATTCCTTTACTGGTTTAAGCCGGACCAGTCAAGCCGCAGTTTACAGCCGATTCAATCACGGCCCCGGCCAGAACGCGAAGGCCGCCACTCTCCTGGGCGTAAACCGCCGCCAACTGCCCAGGAGCTGGGAAATCCGCCAGCTCGGTAAAAAACAAATCCAGGCCGCCATCCGGCACAATCTTTACTTCCGCCGGCGCGGCCGGCTGGCGGTAGCGGATGCGCGCCAGACGCGTGGCCGGCCATTCTGCCGGCTCCACCAGGTAATTCGCCCGGCCGCAGCGGCAGCCGCAGCCTCGCGCCTCTTCCCTACCGCCAAGCAGCAGCGTGTTTTCCCGGCGATTCTTGCCCAATACGTACAACGGCTCGCTATAGGCCAGGCCCAGCCCACGGCGCTGGCCTTCAGTGTAGCGCCATAATCCCTGATGCCGCCCGATGCGCCGCCCGTCCGGCAAAACCGCATCCCCCGGCCCGCCCAGCTCCACCCCCTGCTCTTTGGCCAGGCCGGGCAGCAAGGCCCGGTAATCGTCGCCCGGAATAAAACAGATTTCCTGGCTTTCCCCTGGCTGGACCGGGCTTACGCCCTGCCCTTCCAACCAGGCCCGCAATTCGCTCTTGGCGTGTTCAGCCAGGGGAAAAAGCACCCGCCCCAAAGACTCCCGGGGCACCAGGGCCAGGAAATAGCTCTGGTCCTTGGACGCATCGCTCGCGGCCAGCAGGGCCGGCCCGTCCGCCCGCTCTTCCAGCCTGGCGTAATGCCCGGTGGCAAACCAGCCCGATCCGCCATCCAGGGCGGCCCGGCGCAACAGCCCGAACTTGACGGCCGCATTGCACGCGGCGCAGGGGTTAGGCGTCAGCCCAGCCGCGTAAGCCCGCACAAACGGCTGAATGACCAGCCGCGAAAAGTCCGCGCTCAGATCCAAAACCCGCAGCGCAAAATCCAAGTCCACGGCCTGCCTTTGCAACGCCTCCAGCCGCTCCAGCCAATCCGGCGGACGCAGCGCCTCGGGCAGAAAAATCCCGTGCAGGCCGCTGGCCGCAAATCCGCGCTCCCGCAGCAACAACAACGCGGACAAACTGTCCATGCCCCCGCTCAGGGCCACCGCCACTTTCGCACTTTTCAAAACGCGTTTCCTCGCTCCAGCGCTCTGTACACAAATCCCGACTGATGGTAAACCCATGCCGGCTTGGCAAATCTTATCTAAAAACAAAATCACTCTGGATGGGTCGATTTTGATTTTGGGGCTCCGCCCGTCTAAGGATAATTATGTCTATTCAAATGCGCGGGACTTTGGCGGCGCTGCTGGCCACGATCATCTGGAGCGGGAATTTCATTGTGTCCAGGGGGCTGGCGGCGGATGTGCCGCCGGTGACCCTGAATACGGTGCGCTGGTGCATTGCCTGCGCGGGGCTTCTACCGCTCACCGCGCGCTCCGCCTGGGCCTGGCGCGGGCATGTGCGGGAGCATTTTTTCTATTATATAATGGTAAGCATTATCGGTATATCGTTTTACAACGTGCTGGTTTATCTGGCCGGACATTATACCGAGGCCCTGAACATGTCTCTGATTTCCAGCACTTCGCCGCTGTTTGTGCTGCTTTATTGCCGTGTGTTCCTGAAAGAACGGGTAAGCGCGAGGCGCATGGCCGGCATAGGCGTGACGCTGATCGGCGTGGTCTACCTTTCCGTGCGCGGGGATTTGGCGCATCTGGCCGCATTGCGCTTCCAGTTTGGGGATATTCTGATTCTGTTTTCCGCGTCCCTGTTCGGCGCTTACACTTTTATTCTGCGCTTCAGGCCGGCCGGGCCTGGGTCTTTGGATTTTCTGGCCATCATCATCAGTATGGGCACGATCATCCTGTTGCCCTGCTCCGCTTTGGAACTGACGCTTCAGGGCTGGCCGCATTTCACGTCCGGTAACATGGCCGCCCTGCTCTACGTGGGCCTCGGGCCGGCCCTCGCGGCCTATATCTTGTGGAACGAGGCCGTGAGCAGCCTTGGCCCGGCCAAATCCGCCATGATTTACTACACCCTGCCTTTTTTCTGCGCTGTGGGGGCCATGCTGTTTCTGGGCGAAGGCATAAGCCTGGTGCATGTGCTGGGCGGCGGACTGATCCTGGGCGGGATAATCGTGACCAACAGAAGCTGAAAAAAATCACCCTCTGCAAAGGCCGTCGAAAGAACGCTTTCCCAGTGGCCTTTGTTTTTTGATCCTATAAAATTAATCTTAATTATTTAAGTATATTAACGCTGGTTATATAAATGCCGGCAACTAATAAACAAATTTTTAGTTGATTTTGATTATAAATTTCATTATCGATTAACCCGGCTTATAAATAACCCAATAACCACAATAAAAGGGGTAGTTATGAAACAGGTTGTCGGCATTTGCCTTCTGGCTCTGGTTTTGACCGTGTTTTCCGCTCCGGCCAAGGCGGAGACCATTTTCTTCGACGATTTTAACGGCGATGCCCTGGGATCGAACGGCACAAGCAAGAATCCCCTGAAAAAATGGACTATCACGGCCGGGGAAGTCGTTGTGCAGGGGAAAAACGCCAACGGACAAACATCTTCGGACAAGTTGGCCGGAGCCGGCCTGGGCCAGTACATCCGCCTGGGGTACAACTACAAGGCTTCAACCATGAACTCCGCCCAACCGCTCAACCTGCTGGCCGGATCGTACACGCTGTCGTTCACCGCTGCTTCCTATGGTTCCTATAACGATTACGGCTCCCTGACCACAGGACTGAACGCCAACGGCCAGATCTTCAGCTTCACGGACCAGATTGTCACGGAAAACAATCCGGCAACCGCCAGCATAGTGAACCTGGCGCACAGCTTCACCCTGGCCTCGGGCGTGAGCAACGCGTATCTGTTCATAAGCGATCTGCTGGGCGACGGCACGATCCGCATAGACAACGTCACGCTTTCCTACACGGCGGCGGCCACCCCGATTCCCGCCTCCCTCCTGCTGCTCGCCCCAGGCCTGGCCGGACTGGCGGCCTTGCGCAGAGGGCAACGGCAAGCCGGTTAGGGTCGTGCCCAGATGCCCGCGGGCTACGTACCAAGGCCGTCCGCGGGCATCTGGCTCCAACGGGGAGAAAGCGACAATAGCCGCGATCCCGCTTTATCTCCGTTGCAAAGCCTGTTAGAAGCAGGCCATGCCGCAACTGCCCATAGACTCGGCCCTGCCGGGCCTTCGCGCCGCGCTGGAGCGCTCCTCCCGCCTGATTGTCGAAGCCCCACCCGGAGCTGGCAAAACCACTCGCGTTCCTTTGGCCATCATATCTGAAGCCTGGCTCAAGGGCCAAAAAATCATCATGCTGGAGCCGCGCCGCCTGGCGGCCCGGGCAGCCGCCCGGCACATGGCCGCTCTTTTGGGCCAGGAGGTCGGGCGCGCCGTGGGCTACCGCACCGCTCTGGACGGCCGGGAAAGCCCGGCCAGCCGTATCCTGGTGGTGACCGAGGGCATCCTGACCCGGATGATCCAGGCGGACCCGGCCCTTGAGGGCATCGGTTGCGTGATCTTTGACGAGTTCCATGAGCGCTCGCTGCAGGCGGACCTGGGGCTGGCCCTTTGTCTGGACAGTCAGGAATCCCTGCGCCCGGATCTGCGCCTGGTTATCATGTCCGCCACGCTGGAAGGCGACAGGCTGGCGGATTTTCTGGACGATTGCGCGAGAATCCGGGCCGAGGGCCGGAGCTTCCCGGTAACCGTGCGCTACCGGCCGCCTTCCGGCCCGAATCCGCGTTGCGAGGATACGACCGCCCAGGCCGTTCTGGAAGCCCTGGGCGCTGAATCAGGAAGCATTCTGGTTTTTTTGCCCGGAGCGGCGGAGATCCGCCGTACGGCGGATCTGCTCCGCCCGGCCCTGCCCGACGGCGTGTTCATCCGCCCCCTATACGGGGATCTTCCGCCGGAGGAGCAGGACGCGGCCGTGTCCCCGGCACGCGCCGGTGAGCGCAAGATCGTGCTGGCCACCAACATAGCGGAGTCCAGCCTGACCATAGAAGGCGTGCGCGTGGTTGTGGATTCCGGCCTGGAGCGCGTTTTGCGCTTTGAGCCGGCCTGGGGCATGAGCCGCCTGGTCACCGCACGCGTCTCCCAAGCCTCGGCGGAACAGCGCCGGGGCCGGGCCGGACGGCTGGAGGCCGGCCTGTGCCTGCGCCTCTGGCCGGAGCAGGAGCAGGCCGCCATGCGGCCAAACCCGCGCCCAGAAATACTGGAGGCGGATCTGGCCTCCCTGTGCCTGGAAGTGGCCGCCTGGGGACTGCCGGCCAGCAAGGCCACCGCAACGCTCCATTGGCTGGACGCTCCGCCGCCAAGCGCCTGGGAGGAAGCCAGACGCCTGCTCCGCGCCCTGGGCGCGTTGGACCGGCAAGACCTGGCCACCCCAAGGGGCCGGTCCATGGCGGAGCTGCCAATGCACCCGCGCCTGGCCCACATGGTCCTTGAAGGCAAGGCGCGCGGCCAGGGCCTGCACGCCTGCGCCACGGCCGCCTTGTTCGCGGAGCGGGATCCCTTGCGCTCCGGCGATCTGGGGGCGGATTTATCCGCCCGTCTGGCTCTGCTTTTGGACAGAGCGGACAAAAAAACGAATTCCACCCCCATTCTGAGCCGTCTGCGGGAACAGATGCGCCGCATCGCGGCCAGGGCCGGCCTGCAGAATTCCTCCGCCGCAAACGAGAGTCCTGACCCCGGCCCCCTGCTGGCCATGGCCTGGCCGGAACGCGTGGCCCTGCGCCGTGCGCCGGGAAGCTACCTGATGCGCAACGGACGCGGCGCGGCCCTGCGTCCGGATGACCCCCTCGCCGCCCGGGCCTGTCTGGCCATAGCGGAACTGCAAGGCGGCGAGAGCCTGGCCGACGCCCGGATCCGCCTGGCCGCGCCCCTGGACCTGGCGGACCTGGAGATGCTCTTTGCCGCTGATATCACTGTGGAGGAGCACGTCTTCTGGGATGCCGGCCGCCGGGCCGTAAGCGCCCGCAGGCTGCGCCGCCTGGACGCCCTGATTCTGGAGGAAACCCCGCTGGCCGCGCCTAATCCGGAAAACGTTCGCCGCATTCTGCTGGAAGGCCTGGCCAGGCTGGGGGCCGAGGCCCTGCCCTGGACCGAGGAACAGTTGCAGTTGCGGCAGAGGGTGGCTTTTTTGCGTGGTCTGGCGCAAAAAGGAATGCCTATGCGCCCGGATTTACCGGAATGGCCGGATCTTTCCGGCCCGGCCCTGACCGCCGGCCTGCCGGATTGGCTGGGTTCCCACCTGGATACGGCGGACCGCTTGAGCCGCGTCACGCCGGAAATGCTCGGCGCCGGTCTGGCCGAACTCCTGCCCTGGCCCCTGCCCGCACGGCTGGAGGAACTGGCCCCGGCTTTTCTGGAGGCGCCTTCAGGCTCGCGCATCCGCCTGGACTACGGCCAGGCCCCAGAGTCGCCGGTCATGGCGGTGAAACTTCAGGAAATGTTCGGGCTGGACAAGCACCCGGCCGTGGGTGGCGGACACGTGCCGGTTACCCTGCACCTGCTTTCCCCGGCCGGACGCCCGGTGCAGGTCACCGGAGATCTCCCCGGATTCTGGCAAACCGGCTACCGGGCCGTGCGCGCGGACCTGCGTGGCCGCTACCCCAAGCACCCCTGGCCGGAAGACCCGTTAAAGGCCGCACCCACGCGAAAAACAAAAAAAGCGCTGGAAAGATCGACAAAGGCGCGTTAAACCGCGCACCAGTCCTTGACGCGAATCTCCACCTCGGCCGCCCCGTTGTAGCGGTCGATGCGCGGGGTGTAGGCGATGCGGATGCGCTTGCCCCGGCTGTCCGGCGGAATGTTGCCGGCCTGGCGCCAGGCCTTGGCCTTCACAGTGACGCCGGTTTCCTCGTCCTTGAGATCCAGAATGGTCAGGCCGGAGAAAACGCGCAGATCCGTGACCAGGACCGGCCGGGAAGTAAAAACCGGCTCCGCGTTGCCCATGCCGAATGGCTGCATCAGCTCCAGTTCCTTAAGCAGAATGAAGTCCATGGCTGTGCCCAGGCCCAGATCACCGTCCGTCTTCAGTATCCGCCGGCCGGGCGTCCGCCCGAGGCTGGCCCTGGCCAGGGCGTCAAAGCGTTCGGCAAAAGCCTCCACATTTTCCGTAACAAGGCTCATGCCCGCCGCCATCTTGTGGCCGCCGAAGCCCAGAAACAAATCCGAGCATTCGGAAAGCGCCCGGTACAGGTCAAAGGAGTCCACGCTGCGGGCCGAGCCTTTAAGGCGCATACCGTCCGCGCAGAGGATCACCGCCGGCCGGGCAAACTGTTCAACAATGCGCGAGGCCACTATGCCTATTATGCCAACGTGCCAGTGGTTGGCCGTCAACACCAGGCCCATGCGCCCGGCCTGAACCTGTTCCTCCGCCTGGGCTTTGGCCTCCTGCATGATTCCGTCTTCCTCGCTGCGCCTGGCGTTATTCATTTCTTCAAGTTCCTGGGCCAGGGCGGCGGCCCGCTCGCGATCCTGGGTCAGCAAAAGCTCCAGGGCCACGGAGCTTTTGCCCATGCGCCCGGCCGCATTCAAACGCGGGGCCAGGGCAAAGACCACCTGTCCGGCCCCCAGAGAAGCGGCCGGGGAAAATTTGCACACGGATTTTAAAGCCGCCAGCCCGGGACGTTCCGCCTTGGCCAGAAGCAGCAGGCCGTTTTTAACCAGAATACGGTTCTGGCCGTTAAGATCCACCACGTCGGCCAGGGTGCCCAGGGCCACCAGGTCCAGCAGGGGGCGCAAATCCTGGCGCGCCCGGCCAAGCTTTTCCAGTTCCGCGCCCACTCCGGCCATAAGCATGAAGGCCACGCCCACTCCGGCCAGGGGCGGCACGTCCTTTTGCAGGGTGGGCGCGCAACTGGCGTCCGCCGGCGGCAGTTCCGGGCCCGGCAGGTGATGATCGGAAACAATCACGGTCAGTCCAAGCTCTTTGGCCCTGGCAATGGATTCCAGATCGCTGATCCCGCAGTCAACGGTCAAAAGCAGGTTTATACCTTGGGCGCTCAGTTTTTCCACGCCTTCCGGGCTGAGGCCGTAGCCTTCAGACAAGCGGTCCGGAATGTGATTGAGCACTTCAAAGCCGTGATTATTCAGGAAGGTTTTGACCAGGGCGCTGGAGGTGATGCCGTCAACATCGTAATCGCCCCAGACCGCCAGTTTCTTGCCCGCCTCAAGCTCCCGGCAAAGCAGCCGGGCCGCTTCGTCCAGCCCCGGCCAGGAAGATAAAGGGGCCAGATTGCGCAGGCCGGGGTTCAAAAAGAGAGACATGGACTCGAAGTCCTTAAAACCTCTCCGCCAAAGCAAAGAAGCCAGGAAAAAGGTAATCTCCAGCCGGTCCGCCCACAAGGCCAGATCCGGCGGCGGGCTGTCGCCCGGCGCGCCGCGCTCGGTCCAAATCATGTTCATGAAGTACCTGAATATTGTACGGGCCTACGCCCGATTCATAACATTTTGCGTTTGAGATTGCCGCTTAACGGCGAGCAAAGCTCGCCTGCGCCAGACTCGCTGGCGTTGCGGCACTGCGTTTAACGCCGCCGGAGCATTTTATCTTAACAAATATTTTCAATGACAAAATTCTCCGACCAAGGCCGCGATAAACGCGCCATGGCCGCATGGCGAATATTCAACCACGCTATTCCCACATATCATAGGGGAATAACCATCTTTTGCAAGTCCGCAATCACGGCGCGCCAATCCAATCCCAGGCGCTCGCGCATAAAGGCTTCTTCCGCCCTGGCCGCTGTTTGCAAAAAACCATCCACCGCGCCGGCGGAACTGTGGTGCCGGTGCCGCACAACCACGTTCTGATCCACCACCAGCGGCCAACCCAGGCGGTGCAGACGCAGGCTCAGCCACAAATCCACGGAATAGCCGTAGGGATTGTCGGCATAATCCAGGCCGCCCGCTTCTTCCACGGCCGCAAGGCAAAGCAGCGGGGCAACGCCATCCGTCAAAGCCACGCGCCAGGCGCCATCCGATCCGGCCGGGGCTTTGCGCGCCAGCATCTGCGGGTGGTACGGGCTGCTCAGCATAGCCGGGCTCCACAAACCAGGCTTTTGCCCGCCGCCGCTCAGGCGCCGGATCCGTCCCGCCGCCCTGGCTATAAAAGGAGGCGCGGAAACAAAAGTTAAATCGTTGTTTAAAAACCACAAATACTCGGCGCCGGCCGCCTTGGCGGCCTTAAGGGCATAATCCAGAGCCCCGGCCCAGTACAAATTTCGCGGCAGGCGCACCCAGGCCCCCGGCGCTTCCGGCCCCTGGCCGTACGGCTGGGGCGCGGCATTATCCAGCACATGCACCGGCTGCTTCGGCTCCGCTTCAAGCAGGCTAGCGGCCAGGCCGCGCGCCAAGGCCGGATCCCCGTAGTGCAGAATGACTGTAAAAATATTCTGTTCAAGCATTGTAGCCATCAGGCCAGGAAACCGGCCAAATGCGAAGCATTGCCCAGCCTGGCGGCGTAAATGGTCGTGGGCAGATCCGGAAAATTCGCCGCAGCCGGCAGGAGTTCAGCCACAAAGGACGGCAGGGGGCCGTCCGGCAGCAATTCGGAATGATCCAGCAGATTGGCCGCGTACAGCACCTTGGCCGCCTCCTGGTGCCGGGTGGCCAGCCGGGGGTGGTGGTGCCAGCTTATGATGCTGGTGAGCAGCGCCGGAATGCTCCAGTGCTCCAGCACCAAAGCCGCGATAGTGCCGTGATCCATGCCCCAGTACTCGTCTTCCGCCTGGACGAACCCGATATTTTTTTGCGCCTGAATAGCGCGGATCTCCCCCCAAGCCTCCCGGCTGCGCGAAGCCAAAAAACTCTTGCCCAGATCATGGAGCAGACCCGCCACGTAAAATACGTCCGGCTCAAAGGGCTCACTGGCTTGACGCGGCAGCGTCTTGGCCAGTTCCATGGCGATACGCCCGGTGCGGATCTGATGTTCCCACAACTCGCGTCCGGGAAAATCCCTGGGCAGGCTTTTAGGATCTATTGCACTGGAAACGCTGAACATGATTACCAGAGAGCGCACTTCACGCAACCCCAGTATGGAAAGAGCCCGGTCCAGAGAGCTTACTGTGGATTGCAGGCCGTAACAGGCGGAATTGGCCACGGCCAGGATTTTTGTGGCCAACCCCTGGCTGCGGCCGATCATTTCCGCCAGTGTGCCCAAGGACAGGTTGGACCCGTCGCTCAAACCGGCGAAAAGCCGGGGCAGAAGCAACGGCTCATAAGGCAGCCTGGGCGGCGATTCAGACAGGGACTCCAGAAAGCTCCGGGATTTTTCCATATGCAGAGCCACCGGTCACCTCCATGCAAGTTTGCGCCCATTCAGGCGTTTCCGGAGCCCTCTTCCGCCGCCCTACCGGCGGCCGGGGGGGTGGCGGCCTGGGCCTCCTTGGCCTTTTTCAGGGCCGCCACCGCCAGCCCCTGCTTGTCCGGCGGGAGCATATTCTTGCTGAGCATCCAAAGCAGGAACCGGGCTGATTCTTCCAGGCCGGGGTTCAGTTCCAGACTTTTCAGCAAGTATTCCACCGTGCCGGGGACGTCGTTTTTTTCCAACGTGGCCCTGGCCATATTGTAGTACAGATTTTCATCCTGGGCGGAAAGCTCCAGAGCACGGCCGTAATAACTGATAGCCTGGTCGAACATGCCGTTTTTGCGCAAATTTATGCCGAATTCGTTGAACAGGTGTTTGTGTTCCTGATCAAAGGCGGCATCAAGCTTGACCAGGCGGTTGAAAATATCGTCCGCCCTGGCGGATTCCCCTCGCTCCAGGTAGGTTATGCCAAGTCCGAAGTTGGCCCGCACGTTTTCCTCGTCCACCTTGAGCGCGCTGCCGTACTCCATTTCCGCGCTGTAGTACTCTTTGTTTTTCCGGTGGCGATCGCCGCGCGCAAGGGTCTTGTTGAGTTCCCGCATCCTCGGGAACACCGTGCTGACATAAAATTCCGGTTCAGGCGAAAAGGTCTTTAAAAACTGATCTTTTTCCACCTTCCGCTTGGGGCCGCTCGGTATATAATTGGTGTTGAGCGGCTGCATTTCTATGTTGCCGTCCGGCAACTCCACGCAAAACCAGAAGGCCTTCTGGATGCTTTTGCGGCTGGTTGTGCCTGTTCCAACCTTGCGGACTTCATGAGAGGAAAAAATACCTTGAATAGCTTCGCGCTTTTCGTCTTGTTCGGACATACCCCGCCGCCGTATAAAAACAATTTTGATTTTGGAAACGCTCCGCGCGTCATTCACGGCGGGCAATGCCCGCCTATTCCTCGCGGACGCCAAGCCATGCCGGGCATGGCTTGGCTGTGGCGTTTCCGCCTTAAAATTCCCTAATTATAATTCAACTTATTAATATATTACAACAAAGTAGTGTTCTAAAAAACGAAGTCAGGATTTTCCGCGCATTTCCATCAGTATGGTCTTTGCCGCCGCGGCCGGATCTTCAGCTCCGCTTATGGGACGCCCCACCACCAGAAAATCCGCCCCGGCGGACACTGCCTGAGCCGGGGTCATGGTCCGGCGCTGGTCGTCGCGCCACTCCACGCCAGCCGGCCGTATGCCGGGGCACAGGCAAATAAAATCTTTGCCGCAGGCCGTTTTTATTGCCGCGGCTTCCTGTGCGGAGCAAACCACGCCGCCCAGCCCCCAGGTTTTGGCCTGCCCGGCCCGCTCCAACACAACTCCGGCCGGCTCTTGACCCGCCAAATCCTTCGCCCCCTGACTGGTCAGCACCGTGACCCCCAGAAGCAGCGGCCTGGGCGCCGCGCGGCCGCTCAATTCCCAGCCCTCCTCCAGTCCATCCAGGGCCGCTCTGGCCATGCGCTCCCCGCCGCAGACATGGATGTTGCACATGTCCACGCCCAGGGCGACGGCGCTACGCACCGCGCCTTTGGCGGTATTCGGGATGTCGTGGAACTTTAAATCCAAAAAAACCAGGCAGCCGGCCCCCTTGAGCGCCCGCACCAGATCCGGCCCGCAGGCTGTAAAAAGCTCCAGCCCAACCTTCATCCAGGGCGTTTGCGGCTGTACCAGCCCGGCCAGGGCCAGTGCTTCCTTCGACGAGCCGCAATCCAGAGCCAGGACAAGTTGCGCGCTCATGCTCGCCAGCCTTTCAATACATCATCCAGAATATCCTGCCGCCGGGCCGGGCCCAGGCCGGCCGCCATGTAAGCGGCCCGCAAATCCGCATAGGCCAGCTCCAGGTCGTCGTTCAGCACCAGGGCGTCGAACCAGTGCGCCTGGGACAGCTCCCCGGCCGCGTTCTCCAGCCTGCGGGACACGCTCTCCCTGCTGTCCGTGCCCCGGCCGCGCAGCCGCCGCTCCAGTTCTTCTTTTGAAGGCGGCAATATGAATACAAAATAGGCGGCCGGCAGACTTTTTTTAATCTGGGCGGCGCCCTGCACGTCTATGTCAAAGAGCACGTCCCGCCCGGCCCTCAAAAGCTCCCTGGTCGCCTCCAACGGCGTGCCGTAAAAATTGCCGTGCACTTCAGCCCATTCCGCGAAGTGCCCGTGTTCTCGCAACGCCACAAATTCTTCCCGGCTGATGAAATTATAATCAACACCGTTCCGTTCGCCCTGGCGCGGCAACCTGGTGGTGCTGGAAATGGAAAAAGCAAACCTGGGGCATTCCGTCACCAGGCGTTTCACCAGAGTGGTTTTTCCAGTGCCGGACGGGGCGCAGATAACCAAGGCCAGACCGGCGGTCCGCTCGCGGCTCATTCCTCCACCCCCTGCTGCTCCTGCACAAAGCGCTGGCGCATCGTCTCCGGCTGTACCGCGGACAAAATCACATGATTGGAATCCGTAATCAGCAGAGACCTGGTCTTGCGGCCCTGCGTGGCGTCAATCAAACGTCCCTGCTGCCGCGCATCCTCGCGCAGCCGCCGCATCGGCGAAGACGCCGGGTTGATCACCGCCACCACCCGCTCCGCCACCACCAGGTTCCCAAAACCCAAATTCAACAACCTCTGCCGACTACCCACGGACCGCTCCTTAAAATGCTGACGGGAGGGACACGCCCCTCAAACGTTCATCATTCTACGTTTTGCACCTGTTCCCGGCATTTTTCCAGTTCGTTTTTAAAGTCCACGACCAGGCGGGAAATTTGGGCGTCCTGTATTTTATTGCCGCAGGTGTTTATTTCGCGAAAACATTCCTGCATGGTGAAATCCAGACGGCGTCCGGCGTCCTCGCCTTTGCGCAGCAGGTCGCGCAGGCGGTCCAGGTGGGCGCGCAGACGGGTAAGTTCCTCGCTCACGTCCAGCTTGTCGGCCAGCAGGGTGATTTCCTGAAGAAAGCGGGATTCATCAAGTTCCTGGCCGTGGCGCTCCAGCACTTCGCTGAGGCGCTCGCGCACCTGGGCGAAGCGTTCCTCTTTGATGCCGGGGGCGCGCTCTTCCACGCGGGACACCCATTCCTCCATACGCAGAATGCGCGAGAGCAAGTCTTTTTCCAGGGCCTTGGCTTCGGATTCGCGGGCCTCGTTCCAGTCTTTGAGCGCGCCTTCCAGCCCTTGCTCCAGAGTGGCTGCCAGGTCTCCCTCGGAATCAATGCCGCCGACATCGTCCCAAAGGAAGGATAAATTGAGCAGACGGTTGTAGTCCGGCTCAAACTTATCGCCGCGCCGGGCGGCGAACTCGCGCAGGCTGTCCAGCATGCCGGCGGCCAGAACCGGGTTGAATTCCACAGACTCGGCTCCGGCTTTGCGCCATTGCAAAGACAAAGAAAGCTCCACCCGGCCGCGGGAAGCGGCGCGGCGCAGGACTTTTTCAAAACGCGCTTCCATGGCGCGCACTACGGAAGGCAGACGCCATTTGACGTCCATGTGCCGGCTGTTTACGCTACGCACTTCCCAGGTTTGGGTAAAGGATTCGTCTTCCAGGGTAAATCGCCCGAAACCGGTCATACTGCGCAGCATTTCGCCTCCAAAAAATGGGGAAATTTTGAAATGCCTTTTAGCCGATCCGGGGCGGGAAGAGAAGCAAAAATATCTAAACCAGCATTCAACGCTTCCACAGAGCGTTTGAAAGATTTATAGTGGCGCAAACATCCACTGTAAAAGATTGACAGGGAGGCCGAACATGAGCATAAGCATCACCTGGCATGGGCACGCCAACTTTCAGATAGCCGAAAACAACCTTAATATCCTCATCGATCCCTTCTTCACAGGCAACCCGATGTCGGGCTGTACCTGGAACACCATAGCCAGGCCGGATCTGGTTCTGGTCACCCACATGCACGGGGATCACTCGGGCGATGCCGTGCGTATTTGCGTGGAAAGCCGGGCCATGCTGGGCGCGGTGGTCGGGGCGGCGGAAAAACTGGTGGAACGCGGCTTGCCGCAGGAGCTTTTGCTTAACGGCATAGGCTTCAACATTGGCGGGACTGTGGAATACAAGGGCGCGGCCGTGACCATGACCGAAGCTTTCCACACCACCGAGGCCGGCACGCCCACCGGCTTCATTGTGCGCCTGCCCGGCGGGTTTACCGTGTACCATGCCGGCGATACCGGCATATTCTGCAACATGGCTTTATGGGGGGAACTTTATCCCATAGATCTGGCCCTTTTGCCGGCCGGCGGAATATTTACCATGGACGCGCGCCAGGCGGCCAAGGCGGCCGGACTGTTAAAGGCCAAGGCGGTCATTCCCATGCATTGGGGAACATTCCCGGCCCTGGCCCAGTCCACGGCGGAATTTGAAAAAGAACTGAAAACCCAAACTCCGGGCTGCAAATTTATCAAGATAGCGCCCGGACAGACCATAGAGCATTTCAAAGTTGAAATGCTCTAACGGAGACATATGCAGTATGGCTCCGCGCCCACGTGGAGTAGACGGGCCTGGCCCGCCGTGAACGACGAGTGGAGCGTTTCAAAATCAAACTGCTTTTAGAGATGTAATATCGTCTCGGGAGATTTATGACCACTCGCTTTGAAGACCTGCCGCTTTCCAAAGAAATCCTCAAGGCCGTGGAGG
This sequence comes from Desulfovibrionaceae bacterium, assembly GCA_031547305.1. Taxonomy (GTDB): domain Bacteria; phylum Desulfobacterota; class Desulfovibrionia; order Desulfovibrionales; family Desulfovibrionaceae; genus JAVBSC01. The sequence continues at coordinate 34,643 of JAVBSC010000010.1, read as the reverse complement.
ACATGGGCTTTGAGGAAGCCTCGCCCATTCAGGCCCTGGCCATTCCACGCATCATGGAAGGCTGCGACATTGTCGGCCAGGCCCAGACCGGCACCGGCAAAACCGCTGCCTTCGGCATTCCCATTCTGGAGGTACTGGACCCGCGCGAAAAAAAAATTCAGGCCCTGATCCTCTGCCCCACAAGGGAACTGGCCATTCAGGTGGCTGAGGAAATAAGCGCCCTGGCCGCGCGCAAGCGCGGAGTGTTCGTGCTGCCGGTTTACGGCGGACAGCCCATAGACCGGCAGATTAAGGCCCTGGCCAGAGGCGTGCACATTGTGGTGGGCACGCCTGGCCGGATCATGGACCACATGGAACGCAAGACCCTGAACTTCGCCAAAGTGCGCCTGACCGTGCTGGACGAAGCGGATGAGATGCTGGACATGGGCTTTCTGGAAGACATCGAGCACATCCTGGAGCACACGCCGCAGGGTTCGCAGCGGGTCTTTTTTTCCGCCACCATGCCGCCGGCCATTCTGGAACTGGCCAAGCGCTTTCTGAAGGATCCGGAATTCATCAAGATCACCCAGAAGCTTATGACCGTGCCCAGCGTGGAGCAAATTTACTTTGAAGTGCGGCCGCACCAGAAGATGGAAGCCCTGGGCCGCCTGCTGGACGCCAGCGGCCTGCGCAAGGCCATTGTGTTCTGCTCCACCAAGCGCGGCGTTGACGAGCTCACAGCACAACTGCAATTGCGCGGTTTTCAGGCCGACGGCCTGCACGGGAACCTTTCGCAGACGCAGCGGGACAGGGTCATGGGACGTTTCCGCAGCGGCGGGCTGGAAATTCTGGTGGCCACGGACGTAGCCGCGCGCGGCATAGACGTGGAAGACGTGGACGCTGTCATCAACTACGACATTCCCAACGACGTGGAAAATTACGTGCACCGCATCGGCCGTACCGGCCGGGCCGGACGCAGCGGCAAAGCCTTCACTTTTGTCTGCGCCCGCGAGCACCACAAGCTGCGCGACATCATGCGCTACACAAAGGCGCATATCGTGCAGAGCCAGGTGCCCACCCCGCGCGACGTGGTCACGGTAAAAACAACTCAAATCCTGGACCAGGTGCGCAAAACCCTGCAAGCCGGCAACCTGGACCGCTATGTGAACATGGTGGAAGGCTTTTTGGACGAGGATTTCACCAGCATGGAAATGGCCGCCGCCCTGCTTAAAAACCTGCTCCAGCGGGATCTGGGGTTCCCGGAGCAGCAGGCCGAAGAGCCGGAAGAAAAACGCCGCCGGACGGGCGGCAAAGAGGCCGCGGCAAGGAACGGCAAAAAAAGCGACCCCAAAGACGGCCCGCAAAACGGCATGGTCCGCCTGTTCATGAATGTGGGGCATAAAATGAAGGTCACGCCCAGGGACATCGTGGGGGCCATAGCCGGAGAAACCGGCATGCCGGGCCGCCTGGTGGGAGCCATAGAAATCCGCGACCGCTTCTCTTTTGTGGAAGTGCCGGAAAAACACGCGGAAGAAATCATGGACGTGATGAACTCCAGCCAGATTCGCGGCTACAAACTGGCCGTGGACGTGGCTATTCCCAAGAGCTGAGCTTTTTCCATACTTGCGGCCGCATGCCTCTTGGTATAAGCAGAGTTGATCAAAGCGCTTGTTAATGATTCTCCCATATAAGGAACACACCAGAGCATGAGATATGATCCCCAGGCCATAGAAGCCAAATGGCAGGAAATCTGGCAGAAGGAAGGCGCCTTCAACTGCGATCACGGCGGCGGAAAACCCAAGTTCTACTGCCTGGAAATGTTCCCCTACCCTTCGGGCAACATCCATATGGGGCACGTGCGCAACTATTCCATAGGCGACGTGCTGGCCCGCCTGCGGCGCATGCAGGGCTATAACGTGCTTCATCCCATGGGCTGGGACGCCTTCGGCCTGCCGGCGGAAAACGCGGCCATCAAAAATAACACCCACCCGGCCAAATGGACCTTCGCCAACATTGAAAACATGAAAGCCCAGCTTAAGCGCCTGGGCTATTCCTACGACTGGCGGCGGGAAGTGGCCACCTGCACCCCGGAATACTACCGCTGGGAACAGCTTTTCTTCCTGCGTTTTCTGGAAAAAGATCTCATTTACCGCAAAAAGGCGGCCCAGAACTGGTGCCCGAGCTGCAACACCGTGCTGGCCAACGAGCAGGTGGTGGAGGGCTTGTGCTGGCGTTGCGATTCCCAAGTGGAACAAAAAGAGCTCACCCAGTGGTTTGTGCGCATCACCCGTTACGCGGAAGAACTGCTCAAGGACCTGGATCTCCTGGTCCAGGGCTGGCCGGAACGCGTCGTAGCCATGCAGCGGAACTGGATCGGCAAATCCCAGGGCGCGGAAATCCGCTTCGCCCTAGAGGATCTGTCGGAAGAAGTGCCGGTGTTCACCACCAGGCCGGACACTGTTTTCGGGGCCACCTTCATGAGCATGGCCCCGGAACACCCCCTGGTGGAAAAGCTGATCCAGGGCAAACCGCAAGCCGAAGCGGTGCGCGCCTTCGCGGACAAGCAGCGTTCCATGAACCGGGCGGTCCTGGGGTCCGACGCCCTGGAAAAGGAAGGTCTGTTCACCGGAGCTTACTGCGTCAACCCGCTCACTGGCGAGCGCATGCCCATATGGGTGGCCAACTTCGTGCTGGCGGAATACGGCACCGGCGCGGTCATGGGCGTTCCGGCCCACGACCAACGCGACTTTGAGTTCGCGGCCAAGTACAAGCTGCCTGTGCGGGTGGTCATAAAATCCGAAGGCCGGCCGCAAAATCCGGCTGACATGGCCGAAGCGGACACCGGCCCCGGCGTCATGGTAAATTCCGGGCAGTTTGACGGCCTGGATAATGAAACCGGCAAAAAGCGCATAGCGGAATGGCTGGAGGCGCGCGGCAAGGGCAAAAGCACCGTAAGCTGGCGGCTGCGGGACTGGAACATCTCGCGCCAGCGTTACTGGGGCGCGCCCATTCCGGTGGTCTACTGCGATTCCTGCGGCCTGGTTCCGGAAAAAGAGGAGAACCTGCCGGTGGTTCTGCCTCTGGATCTGAAAATCAACCCGGACGGCCGTTCCCCCCTGCCGGAAACCCCGTCCTTTTACGAATGCGCCTGCCCGAAATGCGGCGGCAGGGGCCGGCGGGAAACCGACACCATGGACACCTTCGTTGAGTCCTCCTGGTACTTCGCCCGCTACACCAGCCCGCAAAAAAGCGACGCGCCGTTCGACCAGGAATCCCTTAAGTACTGGCTGCCCGTGGATCAGTACATCGGCGGGGTGGAGCACGCCATCCTGCACCTTCTGTATTCCCGTTTCTTTATGAAGGCCCTTACGGACTGCGGCTTCATGAAGCTTAGCGAGCCGTTCGCCAATCTGCTCACCCAGGGCATGGTGCTCATGGGCGGGGCCAAGATGAGCAAATCCAAGGGCAATGTGGTGGATCCCACGGAAATGATCGCCAGGTACGGAGCGGACACGGTGCGCCTGTTCTGCCTGTTCGCCGCTCCGCCGGAGCGCGACTTTGACTGGACGGAATCCGGCATTGAGGGCGCATTCCGCTTTGTTGGCCGCGTCTGGCGCCTGTGCGAGGATTTGCCGGACAGGCTTCCGGTCATGGAGCCCTGCTCTTCCCTGCCTGAAGACGCCCAGAGCGATCCGGCCCGCGAAATCCGCTACAAGGAGCACGCCACAGTCAAAAAAGCCGGGGACGACATTAACAACCGTTTCCAGTTCAACACGGCCATCGCCGCGATTATGGAACTGGTCAACGCGCTATACCCGGCCAAGGAAGAACTTTTGCAAAGCGAACCCGGCCGCAAGGTTCTGGCTTCGGCCATTGCCTCCGTCCTGGCGCTCCTTTCTCCGGTCACTCCGCATTTGTGCGAGGAAATCTGGCAACTGCTGGGCTTTAGCGGCGCTGTTTCCAGCCGCCCCTGGCCGGTGTACAGGCAAGACGCCCTCGTCAAATCCATGCTCACTGTGGTTGTGCAGGTAAACGGCAAACTGCGCGGCAAGCTTGAACTGCCGGCCGACGCGGACAAAAACGCCGTGGAAGCGGCCGCGCTGGCCGAGCCGAACGTGGCTAAACATCTGAAAGGCCTGACCGTGCGGAAAGTGCTGGTTGTGCCGGGGAAACTCGTCAATGTCGTGGCGAAATAAATCATCTTTGGCGGCCCTGCGCCGTCTGACTATGACCGTTCTGTTCCTTGCCCTGTCCGGCTGCGGCTATCAGCTTGGGGCGGACATGCCAAGCGTGATCGGCGAAGGCGAGAAAACGCTCAAGATCAAGTCCGTGGAACAGCCCACCATGTATCCCTGGCTGGGGCACATGCTGCGCACCAACATCAGGGACGAGATCGGCGCCCGGCATCTGGCCAAATGGGTGGACAGCGGCCAGGCGGATTACGATATGCGCATAGTGGTCAAGGCCTTCACCATGCGCAGCTGGGTGTACGGAAAAAATGAAACCACCCTGATGTTCACCGGCAACATGACCCTGGAGGCGATAATCTATCAGGGCGGCGGCAGCACGGAAGTCTGGCGCTCCGGGCTGTTGAGCTACGCCGATACCTTTGAATCGAACGACGAGCGCGGCGCGGCGGAAGAGTTGTCCGTATTGATCGCGCGCCAGTTGATCGACCGGATGCGCCAGACTTTTTAGGCTATGCTGACAAACAATGCGCCCCCAAAACGGCCGGGGTTCAGCATCTGCGCCGGGCCGGACAGCATGCTCCTGCGCCGCCGGGCGGAAGAGCTTCTGGCCGCCTGGCCTGCCCAGGAAGCCTGGGAGCGCCGGGTCTTCTGGGCGGACGAAGGTTTGCCCGCGGAGTTCTGGGAGGCTCTGACCCTACAGGGGCTGTTCGCCGCGCCCAAGGCTCTGGTTCTACGCCAGGCCCAGGCCCTGCCGGCGGCAGAGTGGCGGGAGCTTTCCCAGGCTCTGGGCCGCCGCAACGATGCGGTCTGGCCCTTTATTTTTCTGGAAGTGGATTTTGAAAAGGGCAAACCGAAAATTCCGGCCCACATCGCCAAGCTCGGGTGCCTGGCCTTCGCGGAAAAACAGGGCTGGTTGGAAGGCCTGCCGGGCCTGGGGCAGGGGGAGCTCCCCGGTTTCATAAAAGCGGAAGCGCAACGGCTGGGGCTGACCATGGCAAGCGGCGCTCCGGAAGCCTTAAGCCGGGTCATGCCCAGAGACGCCACGGCCATCGGGCTGGAAATGTCCAAGCTGGCCCTGGCTTCCAAAGACGGGAGCATCAGGCCGGAAGCCGCCGAGCTGCTCACCGCCAGCCGGGATCTGGACATTTTTACCTTTATTCGTTTAATTCAGCGCGGCGACAATCCGGCCGCGGTCTGGGAGCAATACTTCAAGGACGCCCAGGGGTCTGAACGCAATCTTTTCTCCTTTCTGGGCATGCTTTTGCGCGAAGCCAGAATCCTGTGGCAGATTTTATCCGGAGAGCCGGTCTTTTTGCCTCCCCAGGCCATTGCCCAGGCCAAAAGCCTGGCGCGCGGCCTCGGCTACCCAGGCTTGGCCAGAATCTGGGATCTCGCCCTGCGGGCGGACAAAAGTGTTAAAACCGGCGAAGCCAGTCCGGATCAGGCCCAGGAACTCCTGCTGGCCGACCTCTTCCGGCTGTTCGGCAGATCCAATTAGGCTTTTCCCCCTTGCATCTTTCTAAATACTCCTTAACATTCACCTAACATGCACCATACGGGCCATAGAAAACGTCTGCGCGAGCGTATGCTGGATGAGCCACATAAGCTTAACGATTATGAAGTATTAGAACTGTTGCTCGGCCATGTTCTGCTCCGCAGGGATACCAAGCCGCTGGCCAAGGACTTGCTGGAGCGCTTCAAAAGCATCCGGGGGGTGCTGGAAGCCAAGCCTGAACAGCTTCTAAGCCTGGAGGGATTCGGGCCGTCTGTGGCAGCGTACTGGGTGCTCTTAAGGGAAGTAATGGCCAGACACAGCGCCTCGCCATTACTTTTGCGGGAAGTTCTGGCTTCGCCGTCCGCCGTGGCCGCCATGGCCAGGCAGCGTCTGGCCGGATGCCCGCACGAGGAGGTCTGGGTCGCGTTTTTGGACAACAGCAACAATTTGTTGCACTGGGAACGGGCCTCCAAGGGCAGCGTGAACACAACGCCCATCTACCCCAGGGACATTGTGGCGCGCGCCCTCAAGCTTACAGCCTCCGCGATTATTCTGGTGCATAACCACCCAGGCGGAAACAAGGGGCCTTCCGGGCTGGATCTGAATATGACCAAGGAGTTGGAAAAGGCCGCTCTGACCATGAACATCAGGTTGATCGACCACATCATCGTCACAGATGAATCATGTTACAGCCTGCACCAGGACGGACTTATTTAAATGTAAGCTGATTCGGAAATACTCTTTATCGAGGTTAGCCATGAACGACTCTGAACATAACAATCCATCAGCCCCGGTTGAGGATGCGGAAGAATCCGCCTCCGCCGGGCAGATTCCCGTGCGCGACATCCAGGACGCCTCCGGGCCGCAGAACGGCGAAATACCAACGGTACTGCCGGTTTTGCCCGTGCGCGACGTAGTCATATTCAACTACATGATCCTGCCGCTCTTTGTGGGCCGGGAACCTTCCGTACAGGCCGTGGACGCGGCCCTGAACGGCAGCCGCTATATGCTGGTGCTCACCCAGAAGGAAGAATCCGTGGAAAACCCGGAGCCGGAAAATCTGCACCAGACCGGCACGGTGGTCATGATCATGCGCATGCTCAAAATGCCGGACGGACGCCTGAAGCTCCTGGTTCAAGGCATCAGCCGGGCCAAGGCTTTAAGCATAGAAAAAAAGAACAACTACCTGGAATCCCGCATCGACGAAATCCGCGAGCGCGAAGAGCACCCGGCAAGCCTGGAAGTGGAGGCCATGCTCAGGGCGGCCCGCGAACAGAGCGAAAAAATCCTGGCCATGCGCGGCATGGCCTCGCCGGACGTGAGCACCGTGCTGGCCGGGGTGGAGCATCCTGGCCGGCTGGCGGATCTCATCGCCGCCAACCTGCGCCTGAAAACCTCGGACGCCCAGGAGATCCTGGAATGCCTGGACCCGGTGCAGCGCCTAGCCCTGGTGAACAACCACCTGGCCAAAGAGGTGGAAGTGGCCTCCATGCAGATGCATATTCAGGAAAGCGCCCGCGAAGGTATGGACAAAGCTCAGCGGGAATACTTCCTGCGCGAGCAGCTCAAGGCCATCCGCAAGGAGCTTGGCGATGCCGGACCTGAGGGAAACGACCTGGAAGACCTGCGTCAGGCCCTGGACAAGGCTGACCCGCCGACCGAGGTAAAAAAAGAGGTGGACAAACAGTTCCGCCGTCTGGCCAACACGCATGCTGACTCCTCGGAATCCGCGGTATTGCGCACCTACCTGGAATGGATCGCCGAACTGCCATGGAAGAAGCTTTCGCGCGACACCCTAGACATCCTCAAGGCCAAGACCATCCTGGACGAGGACCATTACGGCCTGGACAAGGTCAAGGATCGCATTCTTGAATACCTGTCCGTGCGCAAACTCAACCCCAAATCAAAAGGCCCGATCCTCTGCTTTGTGGGGCCTCCCGGCGTGGGCAAAACCAGCCTGGGGCGCTCCATAGCCAGGGCCATGGGCCGCAAGTTCACCCGCATGTCCTTGGGCGGCATGCGCGACGAAGCGGAAATTCGCGGGCATCGCCGCACTTACGTTGGCGCCCTGCCCGGCCGGATAATCCAGGCCATCAAGCAGGCCGGCACGCGCAACCCGGTGATCATGCTGGACGAAGTGGATAAACTCGGCTCGGACTTCCGGGGCGACCCCTCGTCCGCCCTGCTGGAAGTGCTGGACCCGGAACAGAACTTCTCCTTCAGCGACCATTACCTGAACGTGCCCTTTGATCTGTCCAAGGTCATGTTCATCTGCACGGCCAATCACCTGGACACCATTCCCGGCCCGTTGCAGGATCGCATGGAAATCATCCGCCTGCCTGGGTACACCATGCAGGAAAAACTTGCCATAGCCAAACGCTTTCTGATTAAACGCCAGACCGAGGAAAACGGCCTGAAGCCGAACGACGTGCGCCTGGACGACGAAGTGCTGTCCCTGCTGGTTACCCAATACACCCGCGAAGCCGGGCTGCGCAATCTGGAGCGAGAAATCGGCACCCTGTGCCGCAAGCTGGCCCGCAAAAAGGCCGAAGGCTCCAAGGGGCCGTTCAAGGTCAACCAGGCCATGGCGCACAACCTTTTGGGCGCGCCGCGCTTCATTGACGACGAACTGGACCGCCTGCCCGCTCCCGGCATGGCCCACGGCCTGGCCTGGACGCCTTACGGCGGCGAGGTGCTGAATGTGGAAGTCTCCACCATGAAGGGCAAGGGCGGCATAACCATGACCGGCCAGCTCGGCGACGTGATGAAGGAAAGCGCCCAGGCGGCCATAAGCTACGCCCGCGGCCATGCGGAGGAACTGGGAATAGACCCGGTCTTTTCCGAAAACACGGACCTGCACATCCATGTGCCGGCCGGGGCCACGCCCAAGGACGGACCTTCAGCCGGGGTGACCATGGCCACGGCCATTATCTCCGCCTTGAGCCGCAGGCCGGTCAACCCGGACCTGTGCATGACCGGAGAGCTTACCCTGCGCGGCCGCGTGCTTCCCGTGGGCGGCATCAAGGAAAAAATCCTGGCCGCCGTGGCCAGAGGCATCAAGCAGGTGGTCATACCCCACCAAAACTCCAAGGATCTGGAAGATATTCCCAAGGATCTGCTAAAACAGATCAAGGTAAACTTCGCGGTCAAACTGAGCGATGTGCTGGCCCTGGCTTTCCAACAGGGCGAAAAGACGGCTGAGGGAAAGATAGCCAAGGCCGAGGCCCTAAAAGCGACGGCCAAAAGCAGGCAAAAAAGCCTTGCGGTCCAAAAGCTGATAAGGTAAAAGACTCGCTTCCGGCCGGGTGGCGAAATGGTATACGCGCTTGACTCAAAATCAAGTGCCCTACGGGCTTGAGGGTTCGAATCCCTCCCTGGCTACCAAATTATAGACTCATGAAGTCTCAAAAAGTCCGAAACTCTTTAAATAACAAGAGTTTCGGACTTCCCTTTTGCCTCAGGTAGTCTCGCAAAGCCTACGGACATACCCCTACTTCCGGGGTAACTTACGGGGTAGGTTCAGAGATCAAAAAAATGTTACCCCCAAATAAGGGACGGCCTACAGCCGTAAGCGCCTGGCGGTTACCTCGAGAAAGATTTGTTCCCGCTGATAGGCGCCCTGGCCGTGAACAATGTCACACCGCCTATTCTTCTGGACGCCCTCCGCCGCATTGAGAGCCGGGACGCTCCCAGCGCCGCCAAGAAAATGCGTCAAACCTGCGGGCAAATCTTCCGCTATGCCATTGCCACAGGCCGGGCGGAGTACGACCCAGCCGCCGGACTAAAGGATGCTCTGACTCCCAAGGCCGTGCGAAATTTCGCCAGCATCAAGGAGCCAAAAGCTATCGGCGCGTTGCTGCGAAATATTGGCGGGTATACAGGCAATGAAGTTGTGCGTTCCGCCTTGCGCATAGCTCCTTATCTGTTCGTGCGGCCTGGCGAGCTGCGCCGAGCGGAGTGGGAAGAGTTCACCCTTGGCGGCGACGCCCCTGAATGGCGCATCCCCGCCGAAAAAATGAAAATGAAGGCGCAACACATTGTTCCCCTGTCTCATCAGGTGGTGAAAATTCTCCAAGAACTTCAACCATTCACAGGGCACACCCGCTATCTTTTCCCGAGCATGCGGGCCAGCGTAACCCCGGACATGGCCCTGCGCCTTTCCCGCGCCTTTTCCAGTACACCGGAGCTCTGGCTGAACCTGCAACAGGCCTACGACCTTTGGGTGGCGGAAAACGAACATACCGACTGGTAAAACGCCAAGACGGTCTATGTGCCGGAACTGCCGCCCGAGGACCAGGCACAGGCGTAAAAATTTCCCCGGCTAGGCGCGGAGTAATTAACCGGGCCAAAAAGCCGCACCTGACGGCCTGCCGGGGGGATATTTTCAGGAATTCCCTGTCAGGAGGGGGTATGCGGAAATTTCAGTGAGTTCCTGGATTGTCATGGCCTTAGATGCAGCAAAGTCCCGGACGCAGCGAAGGTGGTAATATTCTTTATATGAAACCCATCCGCCGGCGTGGTTATTTATTGCTTATTCAAATTATAACTGCTAGGATACAAAGCAAGGAATCACAATAGGATATCAACTATACAAGATGCATTATCACAAGGAGCTGCCATGAACAAACTCTCACTCACCTTTCTGGCTCTTTTTTGCCTGACGCTTTTCGGATGCGCCTCCGCCCAGTCGCACAAAGACGCCGTAAGCGGCGATTCCAGCGACAGAATCTCTGTTGGCACTGTGCAACGGGAAATAAAAATCGGCATGTCCGGGGATGAGGTCGTCAGCGTGCTGGGCTCTCCCAATATGGTTACCTCTGACTCCATGCGCCGCGAAACCTGGGTCTATGACAAAGTATCCACGGAGCGGGCGCACTCCAGTTCCAGCGGCGGCCTGTGGATCATTGTTGCCGGTGTGAGCGGACAAAGCGGCGCCTCTTCCTCTTCCCAGCGCACTCTGACGATCATCATAAAATTCGACGAACAAATGAAGGTACGGGATTATTCTTACCGCCAGTCCAGCTTCTAGCCGCCACCTTAACAACCGGGTAATATTCATGAAAACACGGCTTTTAGCGCTAATTCTCTGCTGTTCTTTATCTTGCGCCTGCGCGGCTCAGGTACCGCCGGGGGCAACTCAAATTACCCCGCAGACTCTGGCGGATCGACAAATACAGACCCGCCGCTTTGAAACCGCCAACTATCAGGCCATGCTCAGCGCCGCATCTTCCGTCTACCAGGATCTGGGCTTTACCCTTGACGAATCCGAGTACACCCTGGGGGTAATTGTTGGCTCCAAGCACCGTGACGCCACCAGTGGCGCGCAAATAGCCGGCGCTATCCTGGTGGCCGCCCTTACCGGCGCGGTGGCCCATGTGGACCGGGATCAAATTATCCGCGTCTCCATGGTCATGCGCGAACTGGAAGGCGCCAAACCGGAGAGCCGGGTGGAAACCAAACTTTCGCCGGAAAAAATCCAGTCCATAGAAACCAAGCTATCCAAAGCCATTTCCGAAGGTCTGAAGGACAAATTCCCGGCCGAGGTCAGCGACCGGGTGGCAGCCAAAATCGCCGGAGACGCGGCCAAGTCCCTGGGGGAAGATCTGACCAGGCTGGCCCAGGTAAAAGAAGGCAGCGGCGAATCCACCGTGCGGGTGACCTTTCAGCGTGTCGTTTACAATACCGCCGGCCAAATTACTTTGACCGAGCAAATCAAGGATCCGGAATTGTACAAGGAATTTTTTGACAAACTTTCACAGGCGGTCTTTCTGGAGGCGCACGAGATATGAAAAAGACAACGCTGATCCTGCTTCTTTTGCTCTCGATCGCGGCCGGCGGCTGCGCGGTGAACGCCCGGCAGGGCGTTATGGATTCCGGCGGGGAATCCCAGCTCAAGCTGCGTCAAATGCAGACCCGCTACTTTGAAACAAATGACAAGAAAAAGACCATGGAAAGCGTCATGGACACTTTGCAGGATCTGGGGTTTGTCATAGACAAGGCGTCTTTTGAGATGGGCGCGGTGAGCGCCACAAAACTCTCCGGCTACCGCCTGCGCATGACCATAAACGTTATTCAACGGGCGGAAAACCGCATGACCGTGAGAGCTAACGCCCAATACAACATTTACCCGGTGGAGGATCCCACCACTTACCAGCAGTTCTTTGACGCTCTGTCAAAGTCCATGTTCCTGCAAGCTCACCTGGAAGAGTAAACACTTTTGAAAAACAAAGCCGTCCTGTCGCTCAAGCGGCTGGACGGCTTTTGGCGTTCTTGCGCCGCATTCCAATTCAGAATAAAAATTATGACAATTTCTATTCTGAATGGAATTACACCATTTCCAAAAGCTGCTTGTGCAAATCCTCCGGCAAGGCGATCCTGCCGGCCGCCTCGGCCTTGCGGCTCAGGTTCAGGCGGCGGTCGCCCGGCAGGCGCGTGCCGGGCTGGGCCTGGATGAAGTCCAGCAGCCGCGCCAACCTGGCGGTAAAGCCCGGACCGCCGGCCGCCTCCGGATCAATTACGAAAAAGCTCTGCCCGATGCGCGGGGCCTCGCCTTCGGCCGTAAAAAAAGACGTGGCCTCAAAGCCGAAGGAGGCGCCGGTGAGCGCGGCGGCCAGAATTTCCACCAACAGGGCCAGGGCGGACCCTTTGGCCCCGCCAAAAGGAAGCATGGCCCCTTGCAGCGCTTTGTTGGGGTCCCGCGTCGGCCTGCCCTCCGCGTCCACGGCCGCGCCCTCCGGCAGCTGCCCGCCGTTTTTCGCGGCCTGAAGGATTTTGCCCCTGGCCATAAGCCCCATGGACAAATCGATCACCAGGGGCGGGGCATTTTCGCGCGGGCAGGCCAGAGCCAAGGGGTTGGTGCCGAAGGTCATGGTTGTGCCGCCAAAAGGAGCCAGGGCGGCCGGGCTGTTGGAGCAGCACAGGGCCACCAGGCCCTGAGCGGCCAGATCGCTCACTGGAAAGCCCATAACTCCGGCGTGGTGCGAATTGCTTATGCACAATGCGGCCGCGCCCTGCTCCCTGGCGGCCTGCGCCACCGCCGGCAGGCCGGCGGCAAAAGCGCTGAAGGCAAAACCGGCCCGCGCGTCCGCCAGAACCAGGCCGGGCTTGGGCCGGCTCACTTGCGGCACGGCCAAACCGTCCAGCTTGCCGCTGGCGGCCTGGGCCGCGTAATACGGGATACGCGAAAAACCGTGCGTGGGTATGCCCTCTTTTTCAGCGCGCAAAAGCGCGGCAACGGTTATAACGGCGCTTTCCCGGCTGACCCGGTGCCGAATCAGCGCCCGTACGCCCAGGTCCGAGGCTTCCGCAAAAGAAACGGTTATGCTCACAACAACGCTCCCGCGCCCGGTTCAGAAAAAGCTCCGAACGGGCAGCTAAAAATTGCAACGCGACCTTCCGAAGTTTTCCATACCCTTAATCCATAGCCGGCCGCAAGCAGCCAGGACATCTTGACTAACTCCCCCGCCGCAATATACACGAACAGGGCCTTAACATCCGCACCGGGCCTGAAGAACCATGTCCTGAAGCAGTCGCCCGGCGGCGAGTAAAACACACCGCAAGAAAGGTGCCCACGCATGGAAGTATACATAGACTATCCGGGAATTACTGAACTTTTCAACCAAGCCCGCGACCAGGGGCGTAACGTCCTGTTCGAGCACGAAGTCTACCGGCTGCTCAGCATTTCCGGGGCGGAAACCGCGCCCGGAACCCGGTTCATCCCAAAAGGAACAAAGATCGAGGATGAGGCCGTAATGTCCTTCCCCGGCGAGAAAGCGGTTCTGAAAATAGTATCACCGAACATCGTGCACAAAACCGAGGTTGGCGGGGTGCGCATAGTGCCCAAAACTCCGCAGGGCGTACGCTCCGGCGTGCGCCGCATGCTTCAGGAAGTACCGGAAAAATACGCGGAACTGATCCTGGCGGACCGCGAGCACGCCCCGGAAAACTACAAGCGCCTGCCGGAGCACGAACTGGTCAAGGCCATCGCCGGCGATATTCAAGGCGTCATCCAGGTGCAGTTCATGCCGCAGGATTCCGCGGCTTTTGGCAACGAATTGATTGTTGGCCTGCGGCGCACCAGAGAATTCGGCATGATCGTCAGCGCCGGACTGGGCGGCACGGATACGGAGCTTTACGCCGAACACTTCCGCAAGGGCCGGGCCATTGTGGCCGCTTCCACGGCCATGACCGACGGCGAGAGCTTTTTTGAGCTGTTCCGGGCCACAGTCTCCTACCGCAAACTGGCCGGCCTGAGCCGGGGTGGCCGCCGTCTGGTGACGGACGAGCAGATCGTCGAGTGCGTTGAGTCCTTCATCCGCATGGGGAACCATTTTTCCGAACATAATCCGGAAGCCCCGTTTTACATTGACGAGTTGGAAATCAACCCCTTTGCCTTCATGAACTTCATGATGATGCCCCTGGACGGGAGCTGCCGGTTTTCCCCGCCCCAGGCCAAGCGGGCCGGACGGCCCATCCAGCGCATTGACCGGCTCCTGCACCCGCAAAGCATAGGCATCATCGGGGTGTCCAGCACCCGCAAGAATTTTGGCCGGATTATCCTGGACAACGTCCTGGCCGCCGGGTTCCCGGCCCAAAACGTCACGGTCATCCGCAAAGGTGAGGAAGGAATAGCCGGAGCGCGCTGCGTGCCGGATCTGGCCGCGCTTGAAAAGCCGCTGGATCTTTTTGTGGTGGCCATTAGCGCGGAGCAGGTGCCGGAACTGGTGGACGACGTGCTGAAGCACCAGGCCGCCCAGAGCGTCATGCTCATACCCGGAGGCATAGGAGAAACCGAGGACAGCAAGGATCTGGCCGCCGGCATGATCGGGCGCATTGAGAAGGAGCATGCCAAGGAAGGCGGCGGGCCGGTGTTTCTGGGGGCCAACTGCATGGGCGTTATTTCCCGCCCCGGCGGATACGACACCTGGTTCATCCCCAAGAGCAAATACCCACGTGATCCAAACGCGCCCTATGCGCGCACGGCCCTGATCAGCCAGAGCGGCGCCTTTATGCTCAGCCGGGCCAGCCAGGCCCCGGAACTTGCCCCGGCCTATATGGTCTCCATGGGCAACCAGACGGACCTGACCCTAGGCGACATGATGCGCTACTTCAGCGCGGCGGATACCGTGGACGTCATCGCCGTGTACGCGGAAGGATTTAAGGACCTGGACGGCCTGGACTTTGCCAGAGCCGCTCGGGAGGCCACGCGGGCCGGAAAGCAGGTGGTCTTTTACAAGGTCGGGCGCACTCCGGAAGGCAAAAGCGCCACCAGCGGACACACCGCCTCCCTGGCCGGGGACTACATGGTCTGCGAGAGCTGCATGCGCAACGCCGGCGCGTTCATCGCCCGCACCTTCACGGAATTTCAGAGCCTGCTGCACATGGCCAGTTCCTTTGCCCACAAAAAAATCCGGGGCCGGAACATCGCGGCGGTAAGCGGAGCGGGATTTGAGGCCGTGGGCATGGCGGATTCCCTGCGCTCGGATGACTATTCCATGGCTTTAGGCGAGTTCTCGCCCAAGACTAAAGAATCCCTCAAAGAGCTGCTGATCGCCAAAAAGCTGGACAAGCTGGTGACAATCCAGAACCCCCTGGACATCAACCCGGCGGCTGATGACGAAACGCACATTGAAGCGGCCCGCATCGTGCTGGCGGATGAGAACATCCAGGCTCTGGCGCTGGGGATGGACCCCCTTTCTCCCAACATCCTGAGCATGCCGGACGAAGAGCGTCCACAAAGAGATCTTAGCTCCCCGCAAAGCGTGGCCAGCATGCTGATTTCTCTGACCAAAGAAACGGACAAGCCGGTGGTGGCCGTTGTGGAAGGCGGCGAACTGTTCGACCCCATGCGTAAAATGCTCAAAGAAGCCGGTGTGCCGGTGTTTTCCACCAGCGACAGCGCCATCGCCACGCTCTCGCTGTATATAGAATCCCGCTTGAACGCGGAACGGCCGCGCAAAGAATAATTGCCCGAGCCATTCCCCTGCCGTATTGGATTACCTATTCATTATAACGGGAGATGTTTTTGGCAACAAAAGGCGGAAAAGACATGGATTCCCCGTTATCCCCGCGCAGGCGGGGACCGCGTGGGAGTCTGTGTCTTTTATTTTTATGCCTTCAGCAACAGGAGGGTGAGCATGAAATGCCCGGTGTGCAAGCAGGTGGATCTGGTCATGAGCGACCGACAGGGAGTGGAAATCGATTATTGCCCTGAGTGCCGGGGGGTCTGGCTGGATCGCGGCGAGTTGGACAAGATCATTGAAAGATCCGCTCAGGCTGCGCCTCCGCAAAGGCCGGCCCATCAAGACGGCGAACGCCGAGAATATCGGGAGCACGATCCCAGATACAAAAAGAAAAAAGGCGGCTTCCTGGGAGATCTTTTCGATTTTTAGGAAGTATTAAAGTTGGGCCGCTCCCAAACCCCGCCTGGGGCCACTGGCCCCAGGTCCTACGCCGCCGCTGTTCCGCTTTGTGGAACGGCGGCGGCTCAGTTTGCCGGCAAAAGGCACGCCCGCTCCGGCGCTTCACGGCGGCGATAATCGCTGGCCCAGTGAGTTGGTGGAAAAATTTAAAACTTTACATAATGTTTCAATAGTTTGTTCACCATCCGAGGAACCGGGAAGCCGAAGTGTTCCGCGGACAAAAAATTAAAGCCCCTTTGCAGGGGCCCTAAAATACGGAGTGTACGGGCCTTGCCCGCGAATACCATTATTTATTAAGCGTAGCGGCGGCGAAGGGTCATGAGGCCGGCCAGACCGGAACCCAGCAGCCAGACCGCGCCGGGGATAGGCGTGGCAGCCGTGGGACTGATGGCGATGATCAGATCGTTATAGTCAAAATCCGTCCACTGCGTGTGGTACTGGCCGGTGAAGTCGAACATGTCTTCCAGGCAGACCAGGATGGTGCCGGCGCTAAGGCCGTTCCAGCCGGAAGTGAGCATGAACGCCATCATGGCCTTGTTGCCGCTGCGGTTGGCGCCCAGGTTGTCGTTGGTAAGGGTAAGTATGGAGGGAGCGCCGCCGTAAGGGGTATGTTCGCGTTGAAAAGCCAGGGTGGAGAAATCCAGGCCGCTGAAGGTCAGCGGAGTGGAGGAGGCGCCGAGCTGGGCGGCCGTGGCTATGGAGGAGTAAGCGCCGCTCTTCTGGCCGATGCTGTTCTTCCAGGAAGATTCATTGCCCAGCACGGTCAGGTCGACCTTGCCGTACCCCTTCAAGGAGGACCAATCGGTCACGGTGTTATATTGAGCCCCCTGGTCCAGCAAAAGCTTGCCCATAAAATAGCCTTCGGTCAGCTGGGTGAACTGGTAGGCGGAAGCCTGTCCGGCAAAGGTCAATATGGCGGCAATGGCTATGGCGGCGATTCTGCGTATCATGGTCGTATCCTGTTTTTTATTTTTGGGGCGGCTTGGCCGACCTGTTGTTTGCTTCGCTTTTTATAAAGCAACAAGCGATCCAATTAAGTATAATCAATATATTATACGCTATATTTTTCTGTCCATTTTTTACGGACAGGACGGGAATCCACTACTCTGCCCGTGTGTCCGGAAAATACGGATAAAATGAGGCGGGCAATACCGCCTACAAAGGCACAAAAATCAAAGGCCTGAATTCCAGCCCGCGCGGGAATCCAGGCCTTTAGCGCCTTTATCTGGAACGGATCAGCTTTGAGGCTCCAGCGCTATATCTTCAATTTCCAGTAGTTTTTCCGCCGCGGCCAACGGAGCATCGCGGTCCAGAACAAGGCTTCCCGCCTGGGGTCGGGCCAGCCTGTCCTTTTGGCGCAAGTAGTATTTGTCATAATAGGCCAGCAAGACGTCGCAGGCTTCGTAAAAGCGCCCGGCGCGCACGGCAGCGGCGCAGACGCGCGCGGCCTCGTCGCCCAGGCGCTTGTGCAGCCGCTCAATAGCCCCCGGCAGAGCGGCGGCCGCTTGCGGATCCGTGGCATACAGGCGTACCAGGCGCTCCAGCCGGGCCTGGCGGGGTATTTCCAGCCAGACCAGCCGGCCCTGGCGGATATGCCGGTAAAACTCCTCGCTAAGGGCCAGATCGCCGATGCGCCGGTCCTCGTCCTCCAGCCAGACCGGACGCGCCGGATCCAGGCTGCGCCAGAGGTCGGCCAGACGGTTTTCCAAATTTTCCAGACTGGGCTGGCGCGGCAGGCCAATGCCGCCGAAAACGGATCCCCTATGTCCGGCCAGGGCCTCCAGATCCGCCACCTGCCCGCCCAGGGCGGCCAAGGCGCGCAAGACATCGGTTTTGCCGCTGCCGGTGAGCCCGCCAAGCACCAGCACGTTGGCCGGCCCGGCCAGAATGGCGCGCCCCCAGGCCCGATAAGCTTTATACCCGCCCCGGAGCACATGAACGCGGAATCCGCCGCATTCCAGCAGCCAGGCCAGGGAAGCGCTGCGCATGCCGCCGCGCCAGCAATGGACCAACACATCGCTCCCGAAATCCAGGCCGGCCGACTCCTGGCCAATAACCCGCCGGGCTTCTTCCAGGCGGCCGGCCAGCCCTGGCCCAACCAGCTCCAGAGCGGCGCGCACGGCCGCCTCGTTTCCACCCCGGGCGTTGGCCAGGCCCACCGCGGCGCGCTCCTCGTCCGAGAGAACCGGCAGGCTGCGCGCGCCGGGAATGCTCCCGCGCAGATGCTCAGAGGGCGAACGGGCGTCCAGCAGCGGCAGACCGGCGTCCCGCAGTTTTATAAATGATTCCGGATCATGATAGGTTGGCATGGCAAACTCCGGAGGCAACTTAACCTTTTGCGTAAACAAAAAAAAGCCCGGCGAATCCTGGCGTCCCAGGCGTTGCTTGTGCGGAGCAATCCTCATCAAAGGCCAAAGACAAAGGACCGGGCCATGCGCGGCATGGCCCGGCCCTGGAATACAAGGCCTTTCAACTGTGAAGCGCCCCAATCCGGAGCATCAGCGGGTGAACATTCTGCGCCTTACGCTAACCAGGCCGGCAATGCCGGTTCCGAGCAGCCACATGGCGCCTGGAATAGGCGTGGCGGACGGGTTCATATTCCGTATGGCGAACAGCATGTCGTTATTGTCGAAGTCTTTTCCGTCTTCAAAACCCACAAGGATGCTTCCGGCCGTCAAGGTAATGGCTTTGGACTTCAGATTGTCCGTGGGGAACCAGGTATAGTCCTGGTTCAGGAGCATGAACTTGAAGCGGTATCCCTGGCCTTCCGGTATGGAAATGAGCGGGTTGTCAAGGAATCCCTGCGGCACGTTAAAGTCGTAAAAATGCGTAAGGTACGCAATGCCAAGGTCGCCCAGATTTCCTGTGTATTCCTTGATTTTGCCGGTTGTCCAGGAGTTCACCAAGGTGCCCATGCTGACGGTGGGGGTCCAGGTTCCGGAGGCTTTGGAGACAAGCAGATTGTTGTCCCAGGATTTGCCGCCAAGAAAAGTCAGACCAACCTCCGTATCCGCCTTAAAACCGCGTCGGGCCAGATCGCTGGCAGCGGTGGCTCCCTCAAATACGGTAATATTGGCCCCGGAAGCCCGAAGGACCGAGTCTATGGGCGTCCCGTCCGTAAAGCCGGCAGGCAAGAAGTTATACTCGCCGGCTTGCGCTGATTGAATGCCTCCCCAAAAAACAATGCCGATAATGCCTAAAAAAATAATAGTCCGTTTCATACCCAACATCCATAAAAAAAGATTAACTATATCCGGGAAATAACTCACATATGCACGGGCATACAAATCGCTCCGCAGTACTTTGAGTCCGGCAGGCACGCCAGCCTGACTCAAAAACCACATGTCCCCCGGCCTTCCTATGACCATGCGCCAAGGCGGCTGATTAATTTTAGGGCCAGAAGCATATTCACTTTAAGCTTCCGCGGGCGGGCTTTGTCCGCGGACAAGCGCCGAAGCGAACGTCGCACAGTTAATTCGTTCCTGTGAGGCCGGTTCGTTCTGGCAACGTGAGCCCAGACAGACTTTGAGCTGCCGCCAGCCGCTGGAAAGAAACGCATCCACCACTGCTGGATCCCCCCGAGTGTGCGCCTAAAAATAAAGAAGCCCCCAAAGACGTATTCGGCAAATTTATGGCGCACACGGCGAATTTATCGCGTGCCTCTTCCGCCATGTGCGGTCCATAAATATAAGCGAATGTGGATTATTATAATCTGAAATTAAAAAAGTCAATATTCGACATAGAGAAATCCACATAAAAATCTATGCTTACCATGGGGCATCAATACTGGTGCGACCTTCATAGATCGGCCAAGGACGGCCTATGAAGGCCGCTTCGCCAGAAAGTTCCGGCTCTCTTACGCCGCCTTTGGCGGCGTACCGGACCGCCGTACGGAGTGGAAGTCCTTTCATAATGAACTATGGAATGACTTCCTGTGTTGCATACGCAACGATTATTTTTATAGGTTTATCGCAATTTAACATGCTGTTTTCAAATATATTTTTCATTTATTATGATTTATATCATAATTAATTGTCTTTATAATACATATAATAAAACCAAGATAAATGCTTTTCATTGACAAATATATCTCTTTACGTACTATAAAATTGATACTTGCAATTGTAATAATAATAATAAAAGAGAAATACAGTGAGGTTACCATGAAGCTGCAAACAAAAGTTATCCTCCCAATCTTGCTGCTTATCGTAGCGTTGTGCGGTGCAGGCGGGTACATGGCCTACAGAAATGCCGCGAAAGAACTGCACGCCGCGCTGGCGGACAACCTGCGCGGAGAGGCCTCGGCTCTCTCCAGAGTCGCGGGCACTTTGGCCAAAAGCGCCCATGCCGACGTGGAACGCATAACGCAGCGTGATGACGTCAGAACCTTTTACAGCGGTGGATTTTCCAGCCGGGAAGCCCTGCAGCGCTTTGGTGAAATGCTCAAAGAGCTGGAGCACAGCTACCCCGCCTTTGACCGCGTTACCTTGCTGAACGACAAAGGCATAGCCGTCGCATCCTCGGACCCGAGCTCAATCGGGCTGAGTTTTGCCGATCGCGACTATTTCCGAAACGCCATGGAAGGCCGGACTTTTTTAGCCCCTCCCGTAAAGAGCCGCGTAACGGGCACTGGCGTCATGGTGGCGGCCTCGCCGGTAAAACTGAACGGCAAGGTGGTCGGGGCGGTCTACTGCCCCATAAGTCTTGAATATATATATGAAACGTTCGTCAAGCCGGTATCCGTAGGCAAAAGCGGATATGCCTATATTCTCGGCTCGAACGGCCTGGTGGTGGCGCATAAAGACAAGGATGTCCTTTTCAACCCGGCGGCCAAAGACATGGCGCAGTATAAAGCGATGGCCGCAAAGGACGACGCCGGGATGATGAATTTTGTCAACGCCGACGGCGCCAGCATACTTTCATATCACGCCAAAGACGATTTTTCCGGGTTCACCGCCGTCACACAGGCGGAATACGGCGATGTCTTCTCCGGACTCGCGGTCATGCGCGACAACTCCATACTTACGGCCATCGCTGGCATTGTATTATCCGCAAGCATCATTATGCTTATTTTGCGGCCCGTGCTGCGCGACGTCAACGCCGGCATGGCCTTTGCCGGGAAAGTGGCCAAGGGAGACCTTTCCGCCACACTCGCCGTGCGGCGCAAAGACGAACTGGGCAAGCTGGCCGACGCCTTGCGGGCCATTCCGGCCTCGTTGCGGCAGGTGGTGGCGGAGTATCAGACCCTGGAAACGAATATCGCATCCGGCCAACTGAGCGCCACAGGCGACCACACGCGTTTTTTCGGTGAATTCGCCGCCCTAATCAAGGGCACCAACTCCATTCTCGGGCATTTCCGCATGATCGTGGATGCCATTCCCTCGCCTGTGATCCTGCTGGATAAAAATCTCGCCATCCATTACATGAACACAATCGCCGTTCAATTGGGGGGAGAAAACTACCAGGGCAAGAGCTGCGCGGAGGTCTTCAAGCTTGAAGACCACGGGGGGCCTTCCTGCGCGCTTACCGGCGCGGTGGCGAGCAATCGCCCCCGGAGCGCGGAAACCGTGGCCCATCCCGGCGGCCGCAATCTGGACATCAGCTACACCGTCACCCCCATGCTGGACGACACGGGCCAACTGACCTCCGTACTGCAACTGATCATTGACCTTACCCAGATTAAAAACGTCCAGCGCACTATTGCCGACGTGGCCTCGCAAGCCCTGGGAATAGCCGACCGCGTGGCCGCCACATCCGCTGAGCTTGCCTCTCAGGTGCGCGAGGTCAGCCAGGGAGCGGATACGCAACGCGACCGGGTTGGCTCCACCGCCACCGCCATGGAAGAAATGAACAGCACCGTCATGGAGGTTGCCCGTAACGCCGGCGGAGCCAGCGAGCAGGCGGAAGCCACACGCAGGCAGGCTGACGAAGGCGCGGCCCTGGTGAACAAAGTCACCGACGCGGTACGGCGCGTGCAGGATCTGGCCGAAGAGCTTCAGGGCAGTATGCAGGAGCTGGGCAAGCAGGCGGAGTCCATAGGCGGGGTTATGAACGTGATTTCAGACATTGCGGATCAGACCAATTTGCTGGCGCTCAACGCGGCCATTGAAGCCGCCCGCGCCGGAGACGCCGGACGCGGGTTCGCTGTGGTGGCCGATGAAGTGCGCAAGCTTGCGGAAAAAACCGCGAATGCCACAACTGAAGTGGGAGCCAGCATCCAGGGCATCCAGAGCGCCACCGCCGCAAACATCCTGCGGGTGACGGAAGCGAGCCGAAGCGTATCCGAGGCAACGGAACTGGCCGGGGTTTCCGGCGCCGCGCTGCAAAAAATTGTGGAGCTTGCGGGGGCGAACTCCGCGCTGATTGCCGGCATCGCCACGGCGGCGGAAGAACAGTCCGCCACGTCCGAAGAAATCAACAGAGCTGTTGAGGAAATAAACAACATTGTAACGGAAACTGCTTCGAGCATGAGTCAGTCGGCCGCCGCGGTGCAAAACCTCTCAAACATCACCCTGGAGTTAAGGGCCCTGCTAGACAAGCTGAAGGCGTAAAAGAAAAGCGCCTCGCGGAGCATCTCCGCGAGGCGCTTAAACTTCAGAATGGTTGTGTTTACCTCTGTGCCGCAAACAAGTCTGTTCCGGCATCCAGCCATATTCCGTTTTATCCCGCTTTCTCCCGGTTGCGGTAACCCATAAAGCTACGTGCGCCGGTTAAGCGCCCCATGGACAAGTGCCGCCCGGACGCTACAGCCTGTATATTTTAAGTTTGCGGTACAGGGTGGAGCGGCTGGTGCCCAACAGTTTTGCCGCATTCGAGATATGCCCAGAACACTCGAGCATAACCTTTTCGATGGTTCTGCGTTCCGCCGCCCGCAGGTCGTCCACTGGCTTGAGTGGAGTCTCCTCCTTTGCGGAGGTGACCTGGGGAGGCAGTTCGTTTAACGTGACGATGCCGTCGCGCATTTTCGCCAGGAAGCAGATGACCGCATTTTCCAGCTCCCGAACATTTCCCGGCCAGGCGTAAGCATTCAGAGCGGCCTTGGCCTGCTTGGAAAATCGTATTTTATGCAGGTTGGCATTCCCGCCCGAAGCCTTGTCGACAAAATACTCCATCAGGGTCCATATTTCCTCGCGGCGGTCGCGCAACGGCGGGATGCGCAAGTTGATGACGCACAGGCGATAAAAAAGATCGCTCCTGAATCTGCCCGCCGCCACATCCTGCAAAAGCTCTCTGTTTGTGGCCGCGATCACCCTTACGTTTATTTCCCTCGGGCGCACGCCGCCGATGCGGACAATTTTTTTTTCCTGCAGCACCCTGAGCAGGTTCGCCTGAGCTTCAAGGGGCATATCTCCGATTTCATCAAGAAAAATTGTGCCGCCGTCCGCCAGTTCAAATTTTCCTGCTTTTCCTCCCTTCTCGGCTCCGGTGAAAGATCCGCTCTCGTATCCGAACAGCTCGCTCTGGATCAGTTCTCTAGGCAAGGCGGCGCAGTTAATAACCACAAAGGGCTTGTTCCTTCTGGAGCTGCTCTGGTGTATCGCTTGGGAAAGCACTTCTTTTCCCGTGCCGCTTTCGCCCTGGATGAGGATGGTATGTTCGGTATCGGCCACATGCCTCGCATCTTCTATAAGCCTGGCGACTGGCTTGCTGCTGAATATGAAATCCCGAAATCCGTAGCGAACCGGCACCGGAGTCCGCATGGATTTCTGCTGTTTTTGAAGTATGCCGACAATGCCCAGGGTCTCATGTGAATCGGTCCGCAGCGCCTTTAACTGGGCATCGAGGGCACCGGCTTGCGAAAGCTCGGAAAAATGCAGTTCCGCCCATTCCCTTCCGGCGTTAAGCCCCTCTTTAACCGCCGCATAGTTCGCAATCAGATCGTGCGCCGGACGCCCGACAAACTTGTGCGCGTTGCCGCCCAGGATCTGTTGCGCGTTCCTGTTGATGTGGATAATTGTGTCAGTTTTGTCGAATATTATCAATGGGTCAGATGCGCAGTCGGCAACGGCGCCCAAGTGGGAAGAAACCTTCCTATATTCTTTTCGCAGGTATCGGCAGCTGAATTCCGCCCCTATGCCATTAGCCGCCAGTTGCACCAGATTCAAAATCTCCGCGGGATGCCGGCGGATATCCGTATTCGCCGCATTAATCGCACCAAGCAAGTCGTGCCGGGCGTTAAAAATAGGAGCCGCCGAAGAGCACCATTCCTGCGACCATCGGCTGTAATGCTCCTGCTTGTACACCTGAACGGGCATTCTCCGGACAAGGCAGATGCCGGGAGCCGTTGTCCCGATAAGCCTCTCGGAGTAGTCCGCTCCCGTATTGATATTCAACGCCCCGGCAACGCTGATCATGTCTTTATCGCCGAGTAAGCTGATGATGTGCCCATCCGCGCTGAACAGCATGACTATATATCCTTTCCCACGCAAAAACTCGAAAAGCTGGCGCATATGCGCCTTGGCCGCGGAGACCAGCATGGCCTGCCGCCCCGGGGCCTCCGGGCAGTCGGCATGGGGCGGCAGAGCGATGGCCAGGGGGTCGAGCGCGTAGGAAAGGCTGCGTTGCCAGGAACTGGCGATTTCATCTCTTAAAAGGGAGGCATTCACAAATCTTGAGGAAACAAGGGTACTCCACGCTTCCCCAACAGCCTCCGGCAACAGGCAAAAGTCGTTGGCGGCGGGGGAGCTATTCGTCAGCATAGCATCTTCTCCAAAATTGTAAGGAGCTCGGCCAACAAGGCTGGCGATCAGGAGCCGAAGGCGGGGACGCATCCGAATCATCCGGAAGCATGAAGCCATACGGCATAAAATTTATAACCCGGATTCCGCGCGGGCGGCGGTTTAACGAGGGCAGAACCTAAGCCTTGCGTGTGTTTACGTCAACATGGCAAACTTTTTAGCCACCATCAATTAGATTTCACACCAGACGCGCTTACCAGGCGGCGACCCTGCACATGTGATAAATATCACTTTTATCATGTTGATATTTTTGCATATTTTTAAAAAGAGCCAGACTTAAAATGTAGTTAAATACGACAGAGATCATATTTTCATCTCAATTCAAGACAACGACAGCAACATTATTGTTTCAAAACAAAACAATAATGTTGCAAATTTTTGTATGGAACTCTTAATCAACCGACTATACCAGGGGATGTTTTTTTAGCGATGTTATTCTTTTATTTAATAAAATTGATATGTTTCAAATCCGATAGTCGCGGCACAGTATTTGCTCTTACCTTTTAAGACATAATCTTGTGCTCATACTTGGTACATCATGAATTTATATAATAATAAAAATATACATCCTTGTTTACCACTTAGACAATATAGAGCACGGAGGAACCATGTCATCAAAAGATGCCGGAATTGAACAAAAACCGCCCTTTGCCCACGCCGGGCCTACAGCCCTGATCACGCTCGGGTTCTATGTAAGCCTTCTCTGGCCTCTGGCCACGGGCATGCTGGACGGCTCGTATGCTGGCGTCCTTATTCCCGTAGGGATCATTATCGCCATTATCCAGTTGATCTGCGGCGTTATTGAATTACGCAACGGCAATCTTCTAGGCGGAACCATATCTTTGGCCTTCAGCTGCTTTATGGCCCTGGGCGCCGGAGAAACCCTTTTAAAACTTTACGGGCTGATGCCCGTGGAGACCGGCCCCATTGACGGCTACATCATGGTGGTCATGGGGGTGCTCATGGCCATGTTTCTTCCCATCGCCGTTCGCGACCCACTGGTGGTTTTTGTTTTCTTCCTTACCAACGCCCTGTTTTTCACTCCCGCCGGGATCGGGCACATTTTTAACCTGCCCGGTCTTGTCAGGTTCAGCCACATCATTATGCCCTTTGTCTGCCCTCTGGCGGTCTGGATAGGCATTGCCCAGATTCTTGAAAGCGAAACCGGCAAGCCTATGCTCTGGATGGGGCGCCCTCTGATGAAAACCCCCGCCCATCCCCCGCAGTGATAACCCCGCCGGCATACGTATTAACGCATGACGACTTGTTAACCGGACGCGCCGGCGGCCATTGCCGCCGACGAGCCAAACATTACTAAGGAGTTTCACATGCTTATCAAAGCCGCTGTACTGCGTGAAAAAAACGCCCCCTTGATCATTGAGGAACTGGAAATGGAAGACCCGCGCGATGACGAGGTAATGGTCAAAGTCGGCTACGTCGGCGTATGCCATACGGATGTAGCCATTCAGGCCCAGGAATTCCCCACCCCTATGCCCGCCGTGCTGGGGCACGAGGGCGCCGGCTATGTCGCCAAGGTGGGCAAGTCCGTACGCGGGTTCAAAGAGGGCGACCCGGTCATCATGTATTACGATTCCTGCGGGCAGTGCAACTTTTGCCGCTCGGGGCACCCCACATATTGCGAATTCCTGGGGCCGCTGTCATTCGGCTGCATGCGCGCCGACGGCACCTCGCCCCTGCGCAAGGGGAAAGAAACCATCTGGGCCCCCTTCTTCGGCCAGTCTTCCTTCGCAACTTACTCCATGGCCACCACCCGCAATCTGGTCAAGCTTGAGTCGGACAAGGGCCTTGAATACTTCGGCTCCCTGGGCTGCGGCTTTCAGACCGGCGCGGGAGCGGTCATCAATTCCCTGAATGTCCGCATGGGAGAAGACGTGGCGGTTTTCGGCGTCGGCAGCGTGGGGCTGTGCGGCCTTATGGCCGCCAACCTCGTCGGCGCGGGTAAAATCATCGCCGTGGACGTAGTCCCGGAAAAACTTAAGCTGGCCAAGGAACTCGGGGCCACGCACACCGTCAACCCCAAGGAAACCCCCAACGTCACCCAGGCTATTCGCGACATCGCCGGCCCCATGGGCATCCAGCACATTTTCGACACCACGGGCATTCCGTCGCTCATCCGCCAGGGAGTGGAAGCCCTTACTCATATGGGCCGGTGCGCCACTGTGGGCATGGGGCCCCTGGACAGGGAAATTACCTTTAACCTCATGGACATCATGACGAAGGGCAAGCAGTTCGCGGGGGTCATACAAGGCAACTCCGTGGGGCAGGTCTTTCTGCCCCAGTTGGTCGGGCAATACCTCAAGGGCAAGTTCCCCATCGACAGACTGGTGACCTTCTATGAATTTGAACAAATAAACAAAGCCATTGAAGACCTGCACCACGGCAAGGTGATCAAGGGAGTTTTGAAAGTCAGCTAGGGGCCGGCCTCATTAAATTTGGGCTGCCGCCCCAAGCTCCGCCGGGGGGGCGTGACGCCCCCCCCAAAAATTAACAAGTCTCCTCGCTAAAAGGAATAATTATGCAGCTAGCCAGACTCTTTTTGAAAATAAACGGGGCCGACAAGATGATCATCTGCGAGCCTGAGAAGGACAGCCTTGCGGATGTCTTACGCAGGCTGGGGCTAACGGGAACCAAAATCGGCTGTAATGCCGGCCAGTGCGGCGCCTGTTCGGTGCTGGTCGACGGAAAAGTGGTCCGCTCGTGCAACCGGAAAATGAAAAATGTTCCAGAGCGCAGTGAAATTACCACTATTGAAGGCCTTGGCTCTCCCGGCAACCTGCATCCGCTGCAGCAGGCCTGGATCACTTACGGCGGCGTACAATGCGGCTTCTGTTCCCCCGGCTTCATCATATCCGCCAAGGGTCTGCTTGACCAAAATCCGGACCCGAGCCGGGAAGAGGTGCGCGCCTGGTTCCAGAAAAACAGAAACCTTTGCCGCTGCACGGGCTATAAACCCCTGGTGGACGCTGTTATGGCCGCCGCGAAAGTCCTGCGCGGCGAAGCCTCGATGGAAGACATCACCCACAAAGAGGACGGGGGCGCCATATACGGCACAAAATACCCGCGTCCAGCCGCCCTGGCCAAAGTCACCGGCCTTTGCGATTACGGCGACGACATCAAGATGAAGATGCCTTCGGAAACACTGCACCTGGCCGTTGTCCAACCGAAAATTTCCTCGCACGCCAAAATCCTGTCCATAGACACTTCCGTTGCGGAGGGGATGGAAGGCGTGGTCAAGGTGGTAACGGCAAAAGACGTGAAGGGAACCAACCGGATCATGGTTCCCATAACCCACCCGCGCAGCACCATGAACGGTTTTGAAAGGCCGATCATCGCCGACAAAAAAATCGTCCGCTACGGCGACGTGGTGGCGGTGGTCGTGGCCGCCACGGAGCGGCAGGCGCGCGAAGCCGCCAAAGCCGTTACGGTAGAAATCGAGCCGTTGCCGGAATACATGAACTTTCTGGATGCGGTGGCCCCGGATGCCCTGAATATTTACGGGGAATCGAAAAATACCTTCCTCATGCAACCGCTGTTCAAGGGCAAAAGAGCGGAAGACGTCATTGAGGAATCATTCTGCTCGGTCGGCGGCAGTTTCCATTCCAGCCGCGAACCGCACCTGAGCATTGAAGGAGATATTGTCCAGGCTTATTGGGGCGTGGACGGCGAGCTGACCATTCACTGCAAGACCCAGAGCGTGGAGTGGAACCGTGCGGGCATTGCCAACGGACTGGGCATCCCCATGGAAAAAATCCGGATGATCGAAAACCCGACCGGAGCGAGCTTCGGCTGGGCGACCTCTCCGGGCAGCTTCGCCTTGGCGGCGGCCTGTCTGATGGTCGTGAACAAGCCCGTAACCCTGACCATGAGCTGGGAAGAGCATCAGCACTACAGCGGCAAGCGCACGCCGTCTTACTCCAATGGCCGCCTGGCCTGCGACAAGGACGGCAAACTGACGGCTCTTGAGTTTGATATCGGCGTCGACCACGGGGCCTATACGGAAATCGCCCATGAGCTTATGGAAAAAATAATTCGCTTTTTCGGCTTCCCTTATGACATTCCCAATATTACCGGCCTATGCCGCGTAACCACGACCAACCACAATTTCGGCACCTCCTACCGGGGGTTCGGCTCCTGCCAGGCTTACACCTGTTCCGAGCAGCTTGTGGATATGCTGGCGGAAAAAATGGGCATGGACCCCTTTGAATTCCGCTACCGGAACGTCGCCAGGCCAGGGGCCGTCAACACCAGCGGGGCTCCGTACAAAGAGTACCCCATGGCGGACCTGATGGATAAAATCCGCCCCTACTACGACGAAGCCGTCAAGTGGGCAAAAGAAGAGACGGAAGGGGCCATAAGGCGCGGCGTCGGCATTTGCTGCGGCGGTTTTACCGTTACTCTCGGGGCCTTTGACCGGGCGGAAATCGATCTGGAGCTGAACCCGGACGGAACCATCACCCACTACAACACCTGGGAAGATCAAGGGCAGGGCGGAGACATCGGCACGCTGACGCTGACGCATGAGGCCTTGCGGCCTTTGGGAATTAAGCCCGAGCAAATCCGCCTGATGATGAACGACAGCCATGTTTGCCCCAACACGGGCATCGCGGCCGCAAGCCGCAGCCATTACATGGCCGGGAACGCCACTATCAATGCGGCCGGCCGGCTTATGGACGCCATGCGCAAGGCGGACGGTTCATACCGCACCTATGAGGAGATGACGGCCGAAGGCATTCCCACCAGGTATCGCGGCGTCTTCGAAACCACAGGCACGGGCACTCCCATCGATCCCAATACGGGCCTGGGCGACCCGGCGCAGGCCTATACTTACGGGGTGTTTCTGAGCAAAGTGGAAGTCGATGTGGAGTCGGGCGGAACGAAGGTCGTCAGCCACACGGTATCGTTCGACGTCGGCAAGATCGGCAATATCCTGGCTGTGGAGGGACAGGCGTACGGGGGCATTTCCCACACCATCGGCTACGCCCTGTCCGAGGATTATGACGACCTCAAGCGCCACGCCACACCGGCAGGGGCGGGCATTCCCTATATCCAGGACATCCCTGACGACATCAAGCTGATCTACCAGGAAACGCCCCGGCCTTTCGGCCCCTTCGGCTCTTCGGGCTGCTCAGAGCTGTTCCAGTCCTCCGGGCACGTCTCCGTCCTTAACGCCATTTATAACGCGGCGGGCGTGCGGATATACGACATCCCCGCCAAGCCCGACAAGGTAAAGGACCTGTTGAAACGCAAGGAAGCGGGTGAAGACCCGCGGCCGAAAAAATACTTCCTGGGTTCCGATTTGTACGATACCTTGGATGAACTCAAAGCAAACCCTGTGCAGCGATAAGCGGCCCGGAGAATGCGCCGGAGCCCGCCGGGGGTAAGGAAATACCCCCGGCGGGCCGGAAGCTCGGGCAACAACGCTTTCCGACACGTTGAAATTGACGGGCTATTCCCATACTCTCCTTTTCTCGTCTGAGCGCATCATGGATACCATCGACTTCTCCGCCTTTTCCGCACGGTGTTTCCGGGACCGCCCCCCGCCCTGCACCCACGCCTGCCCTCTGGGGCTTGACGTGCGGGGCATGATCGAAAAAATACAGCTGGGGAATTTTAGCGGCGCTTACCGGATATACAGAAATCACGCGCTTTTCCCCGCCATCGTCAGCCGGGTATGCCATCAGCCCTGCGGAAAGGTCTGCGTCCGATGCGGACATGACGAGGCCGTCTTTCTTAAAATGCTGGAGGCGTCCTGCGTCGCTCTGACCAGGGACAACGCCCCGATCCAGTACAATGTGCCCAAAAAAACATTCTCCGTCGCCGTTATCGGGGCCGGGCTAAGCGGCTTGAGCTGCGCATTGAAGCTGGCGTCCCGCAACTACGGCGTGACGGTGTACGAAGCCGCCGGCCGACCGGGGGGCCGCCTGCTGGAAATGCTGCCGCCGGAAATCGTTCTTGGGGAACTGGAGTTGCAGTTCTCCGCTGTGGAGTATGACCTCCGGCTTTCCACCCGGATCGCGTCCCTGGACGAGGCCGAGGCCTCTGCGGATGCCGTGTACATCGCTACAGGCGGAAGCGGGACGGATTTCGGCCTGCTCGCATCTGTTGACGCAAACTCTCTGGGAACCGCCCGGAACGGAGTTTTCCTTGGCGGGGGACTACTTGGGGCCGATCCGGTGAGGTCTATAGAACACGGCGTGCGCGCATCGCACTCCATAGAAAAATTTTTGAAAGTAGGCGCCATGGACGGCATGCCGGAAACCTTCACCAGGCCCGCGCTCCACACGGCTTTTTACTCGCTTCCCGTAGCTCGTATGCCGGCGGAGATTCACGATGCGGGTACGCCGTCCAAAGAAGAAGCCATTGCTGAAAGCAAGCGGTGCCTGCGCTGCAACTGTTCGGAATGCCGGGATAATTGCGAGCTTATGCAACACTTCCTGACGTATCCGGCAAAGATTGCCACCGACATTACCTCAAGCCTCAACGTTATCGAGCGGCTTACGGAACGGGTGGCGCAACGTCTGGTCAACAGTTGCACACAGTGCGGCTTGTGCGAAACTGTCTGCCCGGTGGGGGTGGACATGGAACGCTGTATCCTGGAGGCGCGCCGCCAGTTGCATAAAGACGGCTCCCTCCCCAAGGCTTTTCATGACTTTTGGCTGCGGGACATGGACCATGCGAACTCGGCCGGCAGGTTGCTCCATCTTCCCCAGGGCGAAGGCGGCAGCTCCCTGCTTTTTTTTCCTGGCTGCCGGCTCGGGGCGTCTGACCCGGCCTATGTGCTGAAAACCTACGCCTATCTTTGTGAAAAGCATCCGGATACCGCGCTGTTGCTGGCTTGTTGCGGCATTCCGGCGGAATGGGACGGCGATGAGGCGCGGCTGGACGGCGTTCTGCATGGCTTGCGCATGGACTGGTTACGGGCCGGGAGTCCCCGGCTCATCATCGGCTGCCCTTCCTGCCGGAAGACCCTTGCCCGCCGGTTCCCGGAAATCAATCAGGTTTCCCTGTACGAATTTTTGGCCGAGGACTGCCCGGAACCTGCCCTTCAACCCGCTGATGAACCTGTATTTATTTATGACCCATGCTCAAGCGGAAAAGACCCCGCTATGCGGCAAAGCGTAAGGCTTCTTGCTCGAAAAGCCGGCCTTCGCCTGGAGGATGACGGCGGTTCGCCGGACCTTGCCCGCTGTTGCAGTTTCGGCGGCAATATTTACGCGGCCAACCAGGAATTGGCCGATGCCATTGTCGCCAAGCGCATCAATGAACATACCGCCGAATATATTACATACTGCACGAACTGCCGGGATATTTTCGCCTCGTCCGGCAAGCCGGCCAGGCATATTCTAGACGTGCTGTTCACCCGGAACCCCTCCGACCGCAAACCGCCTTCACTGTCGCAGCAGAGAGCCAACAGGCTTATCCTTAAAGAGCATTTCGCCGCCGACCGGGATATCGCCGGCCAACGCCGGCAAGGAGATAAGGATGCCATGCGCCTGACCATTGCGCCGGAACTGGTTACAAAAATGGACCGCGAACTGATTCTGGAAGAGGACGTCAGGGCAACCGTCCGTCACTGCGAAGAAAGCGGCGAAAAGGTTCTGGATACCTCAACCGGTCTTTACTCCGGGCATCTGCAAATCGGGATTATTACCTATTGGGTGACCTACGCCGGCGACAAGACCGGCTTCGTGCTGCATAACACCTATGCGCACCGCATGGTCATCGGCGGATGACCGCTTCGTTTTTTTCTTTTCCCAGTTTCCTCTCTTCAAGGGTGAGATATGACGGAACCTTCCTCTCCTCAAAAACTTGTGTGCTGTAAGTGCGACGTGCCGCTGGAAACCGGCGTTGTCACCTTCGCTTACCTCGGCCATAATTTTTCCGCCGAACTGCCTAAATGCCCGCAGTGCGGCCAGGTCTATCTTTCCGAAGAACTGGTCAAGAGCAAAGTGAAGCTTGTGGAAACCGATTTGGAAGACAAGTGATCGCGCCCATAGCCGGCGGGAGACCCCCTTATAAGCGGATCAAAACGTGGATAGCGGTGGAGGTCTGCGGCAAACGCAACATCGCCGTGCCCTGAGCCCACGCTGGCGCCGAAGCTGACGGCGAAATGTTTATGACCATAGAAGGAGTAAAAACGCTGCCTCTCCAAGTGCCCACTTACACCTAAATTAAAATTTATTTATTGGTTCCAATATGCTTTTACCCTGTGGCCGTGGTCTATCAAATTCCAGTCTTTTGACCAACCAGCAGGCTTTTTACTTATGTCTTTTGCATATGCGGCAGCAAGATTGTAACTGGCTGTAAAAACTCTACCGCCGATTTTTTCCACACTTGCGGGGATTGTTATTTGCGTAAGGCTGCGGCAATTAGCAAATGAATGATTTTCAATCCGCTGTGCGCCATCCGAAATGGTTACCTCAGCGAGGTTTGAGCAGTAATAAAAGGCAAAATAATTAATAATTTTAATAAATTTTGGGATGGCAACGCGCCTAAGGTTGCAACGGATAAACGCGCCCATTCCCATTTCTGTTACACTTTCAGGGATAGTAACTTCCGTAATGTTTTTACAATCTGAAAATGCTATGTTCCCTATAACCGTGACACCCTGCGGTATTTCATAAATCGGACAGTCGTAATTTTCCGGACACTTTATTAAAGACGTTTGATCTTTATTAAACAAAACACCATTTATTGAACTATAATGCATATTTTCGGGACGTACGTTTATAACGGCCAGATTTCTGCATAGCGAAAACGCATTATACTCCTCACCTACTTCAATATGCGTAACCGTTTTAGGAATTGTGATCTCTTTAGCGTTGCTGAATAAAAACGAGCCGTCGCCTATACGCGTAACGGGTTTGCCTTCATAGCATTCTGGAACTTCTATTTTTTCTGTTACAGCAAAATCGCCGCGCTGCCGAGCTGTCGAATAGGATTTCTTATCTTTATTCAGGGTAAAAGCTAAAACTGGAAAAGTGTTCGTGTTTATATTCTCGGTTTTTCTGTCTAAAACACGTTTATAGTCATTCATAACTTCACGTATTTGTTCTATTTCAGCCTGTTTCTTACTCATATTAATTCGCCTCCCCTGAGGCTTTACTTCATTTTGCACATTCGGATGTTAAATGCTCCCCGCACACAGCCAAGTCGTAAACTTTCCTGTGGCGCTGTGGATTAATAGCGGAAAAATTCGTAGGATACAACGGCCTTACGCTGTGGGCTGGATTCAGCATGGGAGCAGGCCAGACACAGCCCCCGGCCCTGTTGCTGCGTATGCCGGCGGGCATTCCCATCGGCGCGTTGTGCCTCGGCAGCGGTATTTTTTCAGGCGTTCTGGCGGCGCGGGCTTTTTCCGAAAGCGTCGCCAGGTGGGCGCGGCATCTAGCGGTCGCCTTCACTATGGCGCGGGGCTCATTAAGCACCGGCCTGCCCTGTCCTCTCGGCCCCTTTGGAGTATCTGGCAGAAGTGGGGCGAGTCGTTCCCATTGCTCATTGGTGGTATCCATTTCACGTTCGTGAGGGAAATAGAGTCAAAAGTCTAGAAATTTTCTAAAATTGCCCCGGTTTTGATTATGAGATGGCTTCTGGCACCCTATGCCAAAGCCAGTAAGAAAAGTGTAAGCAACAAAAAAGCCCAGGAATTACCTGGGCTTCAGACTGCTGACAAAGCCCGGATTTGGCCAAGCCAAATCCGGGCTTTGTGTCTTTTGGAAAGATGTCAGGCTCGTTGCAGGTTTTGGTTTTGTCTGGGCCAGATATAGATAAAAATGTCCAGCAAGATCCCGTAAAGAAG
>JAVBSC010000014.1:0-21144 GCA_031547305.1 Desulfovibrionaceae bacterium | reverse complement strand
GCGCCGGCCGGAAACCCAAATTTTCATGCAGGAGCGCGGCTACAGCTACGAGGGACTCTACCAGCAGGAAAAAGACGCTCCGCCCAAACTGATCGGCGCCGACGGCGGGCTTAAGGAAGTCATGGACACCGTGGACAAGCTGTCCGGCACGGACGCCCCGGTGCTTATTCTGGGAGAAACCGGCACCGGCAAGGAAATCATCGCGGATGCCGTGCAGGCCGGATCGCCGCGCAACGGCAAGCCCTTCATCAAAGTTAACTGCGGGGCCATTCCGGAAACCCTTATGGACAGCACCCTGTTCGGGCACGAAAAAGGCGCTTTCACCGGCGCCTACAGCTCCGTGCCCGGCAAGTTCGAGCAGGCCAACGGCGGCACCCTGTTTCTAGATGAAGTGGGCGAACTTCCGCTGCAGGCTCAGGTGCGCCTGCTGCGCACCCTGCAGAACCGTGTGGTGGAGCGTGTGGGCAGTACTGTATCCATTCCCATAAATGTGCGCATCATCGCGGCCACCAACCGGGATCTGCACAAAATGCTGCGCGAGGGATCTTTTCGCGAAGACCTCTACCACCGCCTGAATGTGTTCACCATTCACGTGCCGCCTCTGCGCGAACGCCCACAGGACATCCTGAACCTGGCCAACCACTTCATCAGCGAAGCCGGAAAAAGGCTCCAGTTGCCGCCCATCTCCGGCATAGATCCGGCTTCCACCAAAAAGCTTCTGGAATACCACTGGCCGGGCAACATCAGGGAATTGGAAAACCTGGTGGAGCGCGCGGTTACCCTGAACTACGAAGGCCGGCTCAAACTGGACAGGTACCTGCCAGCCCAGCCTCACCCGGCCAGGGAATACGGACAGGCCCAACAGGACATGGAGTCCCTGGTCCGGGATCTGGTGCTGAAAACCCTGGCCGAGCAAAACGGACACTGTCAGGGAGCCAAGGAAAAACCGCAATCCATGGATGACGCCATGCGCGAGCACATCGCGGCCGCGCTTAAACAGTCCGGCGGCAAGGTGCACGGGCCTGGCGGAGCTGGCGAACTTTTGAACATCAATCCGGACACTCTGCGCAAGCGTATGAAAAAACTGGGGATTGCTAAATAATATAAATGACAATAAGAGATGTTAAACAGCTCCGAGACTGTTGACAAAGCTTTTTTTGGCAACAATCCGCCACGCTGGCGCAAGCGGCATTCATTGCCGCCGTAAAGCGCCGGAGTGGCGTGTCTTTGCAAAACCAGGCCTTGCTGGATTTGTCATCAATCTGAGGCTGTTAAACAGCTCCAACATTAATGAGGACGCCATGAACAAACGTCTCTCTCCACCGGAATGCGGACCGCTTGTTTTCCCAGAGCACAACCAGGCCTGCTGCACCGAGCGGGAGGTGGACGCGCTTTTGCGCGAGCTTTTCCCCGTGCCGCGCAGCCTGTCCGGCCCGGCCAACCGCGAGACCCTGCGCATCCTGCAAAAACATGTTCCGCTGCAAATCCGCAGCTACCCCAGCGGCGCACAGGTCTATGACTGGCGCATCCCGCCGGAATGGCGCGTTGCCGAAGCCTGGCTGGCCGGGCCGGACGGAGTAAAACTGCTGGACTACAAAATAAACCCGCTGCACCTGGTCGGATACAGCGTACCAACCCGCGGAACGTTCAGTCTGGCGGAACTGCGCCCGCATTTGCACTGGCGTGAGGCGCTGCCGGCAGCCATCCCTTACCGCACCAGCTATTACAAACAAAATTGGGGATTTTGCCTGAGTTATGAGCAATACCTGCGCGACTTCGCCGTCCACCCGGAAGACGCGCTGTTCACCGTGCATGTGGACACGGAGCTTACGCCCGGCGCCCTGGATGTGGGAGAGCTGGTCATCTCCGGCCAAAGCAAGTCCGAAGTGCTGTTGTCCACCTATTTCTGCCATCCAAATCTGGCCAACGACAACCTGAGCGGCGTTGTTCTGACCGCCTTTCTGGCCCGCGAGCTGCTGCGCCGCAAGAACCGCTATTCCTACCGGGTGCTTTTTGTGCCCGAGACCATAGGAGCCATCGCCTACTGCGCGCATAACGAAGCAACCATGAGGGCCATTGACGCCGGATTCGTGATTACCTGCGTGGCCGGCAAAGGCCCCTGGGGATACAAAGCCTGCTTCAATCCGGAACATCGCCTTAACCGCATTGTGGAAGAAACTTTCGCGGAACTTTCCATACATCCGCTCCGCTATCCTTTTGATACCCACGGCAGCGTCGAACGCCAGTACGCCAGCCCGGCCTTCCGCATCAACACGGTAAGCATCTGCAAGGACAAATACTACGAATACCCGGAATACCACTGTTCCCTGGACGACCTTTCCTGCGTCAGCGCCAGGGCGCTTTCCGACACTTTGCAACTGCACCTGCGGGCTATTGAAAAACTGGAAGCCGAGCGTTTTTACCGTAGCGCCAACCCGGCCTGCGAGGTTATGCTCTCCCCGCGCGGCCTGTACCCGGACGGCGGCGGCGGCATGATGCCAGGCCAGAATTCCGGCCAACAGCTTGATTCCATACTCTGGCTCATGATGCTCATGGACGGCCATACCTCCATACAGGACGCCGCGGCGCGCACCGGCCTGCCCCTGGATACCCTGATAAAAATGGCCGAATTCCTGTCCGGCCAGGGACTGCTTGCGCCGCTGGACGGACCGGATAAAAAACTTTGAATCTGTGGCGCCCTCCTATGGGGAGGGCTGGTTCAATTCAATTTTAAATGCGCCAAGTATATTCAATGGGGATAATTCTCCAAGAATCAGAGGGATCAAAATGAAACAAGCTTTCTGGCTGGCCATGGCCGGCGGCATCGGGGCTCTGGCCAGGCACTATCTTTCCTCGGCCGTTTACGCCCTCTGCGGCCGCGCTTTCCCCTGGGGCACCTTTTTCGTGAATATCGCCGGCTGCTTCCTGTTTGGCCTCATCGTCAGCCTGGCCGAATGCCGCCGCCTGATCTCCGATGAAATGCGCCTGGTCCTCCTGGTCGGTTTCATGGGCTCCTTCACCACCTTTTCCTCCTTCATCGCGGATTCGGACAGCCTGCTCCAGCGCGGCGGCATCCTGCCAACCGGCCTGAACCTGGCCGGGGAAATCCTGCTGGGCTTCCTGCTTTTTCACCTGGGGCTGCGCGTTGGAAGAATATAGGGATTATTAGGCCAAATATCCTTGACGAATCTTGACCGCATAAGCTAAGCAAGCGCCGGAACGTTTTCCGGCGCTTTTTATATCTTGGAGTTTTCATGCCTTCTGTTTCAGCTTCATCCACTGCCGTGATCGGCGGAGGCCTGGCCGGCTGCGAATGCGCTTTTGCTCTGGCCAGGGCCGAAGTGCCGGTCACGCTCTTTGAGATGAAGCCGCAGAAGTTTTCACCGGCCCATACCAATCCTGGACTGGCGGAACTGGTCTGCTCAAATTCCCTGCGCTCCAATGAAGAAGACAGCGCCATCGGCCTGCTCAAGATGGAGATGCGCGATCTGGGCAGTCTGATCCTGCGCGTCGCTGATTCCACCCAGGTGCCGGCCGGCAAGGCCCTGGCCGTGGACCGCGAATTGTTCAGCCTGGCCGTGACCCGGGAAATCGAACAAACGCCCGGCCTCACCCTGTGCCGCGCGGAAATCTCCGCCCTGGACCCGGAATCCTGCCCGGCTCTCGCGCCCTTCTCCAGCCTGGCGGTCTGCGCCGGCCCGCTGGCCTCGCCTGATCTGGCCGCCAGCCTTGCCGCCCTGGTCCGGAGAGATGCCGACGTCCCCAATCTTTACTTTTACGACGCCATCGCGCCCATTGTGCACGCGGACTCCGTGAACCTGGACATCGCCTTCTGGGGTTCGCGTTATCATCCGGAAGACAAAGACTATCTGAACTGCCCCATGGGTAAAGAGGAGTACCTGCGCTTTCGCCAGGCCCTTCTTGACGGCGCGAAAGCCGCTACCCGGGATTTTGAGAAGGAAGTGCACTTTGAGGGTTGCATGCCTGTGGAGGCCCTGGCCGAACGCGGGGAAATGACCTTGGCCTTCGGCCCGCTCAAGCCGGTGGGTTTTATTGATCCGCGCACCGGGCAGCGTCCCTTTGCCCTGCTCCAGTTGCGGGCGGAAAATCTGAATAAAAGCGCCTTGAACCTGGTGGGCTGCCAGACCAAACTGACCTACCCGGAGCAAAAGCGCATCTTCCGGCTGATCCCCGGCCTGGAAAACGCGGAATTCGCCCGCTTCGGCAGCATGCACCGCAACACTTTCGTCAATGCCCCCAAAGTTCTGGCACCGGATTTGTCGCTGGACGCCGCCCCGCATATCCACCTGGCCGGGCAGATCACCGGAGTGGAAGGCTATGTGGAATCCGCGGCCTGCGGGCTCTGGCTGGGCCTGATCCTGACCGCCAGAACGCACGGGCGGGAACTGCCCCCGCCCCCGCCGGAAACCGCCCTGGGCGCCCTGCTGGCCCACTTGCGCACGCCGGCCAAAAACTTCCAGCCTTCCAACGCCCAGTTCGGCCTGATGCCGGAACTCGGCAAGCGGGCCGGAAAAAAAGACAGGAAAAAAATGTACGCGGCCCGCGCCCGGGAAGCTTTTAAAGCGTGGGCTGAGCAAAATAATCTTTTTTGATTGGCTCAGCCCCGCAATTCACTAAATAAAGAAGAGAACATGACTCCGAAAAATCCCAAACTCCTCCATAACGACTCCATCCGCAACGTGGCCATCATCGCGCACGTTGACCACGGCAAAACCACCCTGGTGGACGCCATGTTCCGGCAGAGCGGCGTGTTCAGACAGGATCAGCAGGTGGACGAGCGGATCATGGACCGTATGGATCTGGAACGCGAGCGCGGGATCACCATTTCCGCCAAAAACTGCTCTGTGGAATGGAAAGGGGTGAAGATCAACATCATCGACACCCCCGGCCACTCGGATTTCGGCGGCGAAGTGGAGCGCGCCTTGAGCATGACCACCGGGGCCATCCTGCTGGTGGACTCCTCAGAAGGCCCGCTGCCGCAAACCCGCTTTGTGCTCAAGAAAACCCTGGACGCCGGCCTGAACGTGATTGTGGTCATCAACAAGATTGACCGCAAGGACGCCAGGCCGCAGGAAGTGCTGAACGAAATCTATGATCTGTTCATAGACCTGGGCGCTAACGAGGATCAACTGGAATTCCCGGTGCTTTACGCCATCGGCCGGTCCGGAGTGGCCATGCGGGAGCTGGACGGCGAGCGGAAGGATTTGTCCTGCCTCTTTGATGAAATCCTGAACCTGCCCGGGCCTGTTTACGATCCGGACGAGCCTTTCCAGATGCTGGTGGCGGATCTGGATTATTCCGACTACCTGGGCCGACTGGCCGTGGGCCGGATTATGCACGGCCGCCTGCGCGCCGGCGAGCAGTTGATCTGCCTGGGGCCGGAAGGCGAGCAAATTCCGCTGCGCGTCACCAAAATCCAGACTTATCAGGGGCTTTCCCTGGCGGACGCCCAGGAGGCCGCGCCGGGCGACATCGCGGTCATCGCCGGTGTGGACAAGGTGACCATAGGCGACACCATCTGCACCAGGGAAAACCCCAGAGCCCTGCCGCGCATCCACGTGGACGAGCCCACGGTGTCCATGCGCTTCGCCATTAACAGTTCCCCCCTGGCCGGACAGGAGGGCAAAATAGTCCAGTCCCGCAAAATCCGCGAACGCCTGATGCGCGAAAGCCTGCGCAATGTGGCCATAAGCGTGGAGGACAGCGAGGACAGCGACAGCTTCATCGTGAAGGGCCGGGGCGAGTTCCAAATGGCCATTCTGATCGAACAGATGCGTCGGGAAGGCTTTGAATTGAGCGTGGGCCGGCCGGAAGTCATCTTAAAGGAAAAAGACGGCCAAAAGCTGGAGCCCATCGAACGCCTGCTGGTGGACTGCGACGAGGCTTTCCAGGGCGTGGTGACGGAAAAACTGGCCATCCGTAAAGGCCGGCTGCTGCAATTGCAAAACAACGGCTCCGGCCGGGTGCGCCTGGAGTTTTCCGTGCCGTCGCGCGGCCTGATCGGCTTTCGGGATGAATTTTTGACCGATACCAAGGGTACCGGAATTATGAACTCCTACCTGGACGGCTATGAGCCTTACCGGGGGGATTTCCCCACCCGCTTCACCGGCTCCCTGGTGGCGGACCGTCCGGGCCGGGGCGTGCCTTACGCCCTGTATAATCTGGAACCGCGCGGCACGATGTTTGTGGTGCCGAACGATCCGATCTATGAGGGCCTGATCATCGGCGAGCACAACCGGGATAACGACATTGACGTGAACCCGACCAAGGAGAAAAAACTCACCAATCTGCGGGCGGCCGGCAAGGACGAGAACGTCATTCTCACGCCGGTGCGGCCCATGACACTGGAGCGGGCCATCCACTTTGTGCGCGACGACGAACTGGTGGAAGTGACGCCCAAATCCATCCGTTTGCGCAAAACCGTGCTGGAAGCCCTGAAACGCCACCAAATAGCGGGAAAAAAGAAAACCGCGCAGCAGTCGTCTTAAGAAAAGTTCTTGGCGTAACTACAAAACGCAGTTGCCTCCGCCGCCCAGCTTCATTCCGAGCAAAAGCAAGCGGCAGGCGCGCTCGGCCGCGTCCTCCAGCATGGGGGCGGCCCGCTCCAGACAGTCTTCAAGATTCATTGGCGCGCACACGGCCGCTTCCAGGGCGTCCACCCCCAAATCCAGAATATCGGACGCGCCCCGGCCCAGTCCGCCGGAAACACAGACCACCGGCCGGCCGTGGCGCTTGGCCGCCCTGGCCACCCCCGCAGGGGCCTTGCCAAAAGCGGTTTGGAAATCCGTATGCCCCTCGCCGGTAAGCACAAGATCCGCCTCTTGCACGCGGCGGTCAAAATCCGCGGCCTCCAGCATCAGCTCCACCCCGGGCCGCAGCCTGGCGCCGGTAAAAAAGAGCAACCCAGCCCCCAACCCTCCGGCCGCTCCGGCGCCCGGCAGATCCGCAACGTTCCGGCCCGTGCTTTGGGCCGCTATTTCCGCATAGCGGCTCAAAGCCGCGTCCAGTTCCACCACCATTTCCGGCGTGGCGCCCTTTTGCGGTCCGAACACGGCGGAAGCTCCGGCCTGGCCGCATAGCGGGTTATCCACATCGCAGGCCGCCAAAATCTCCGCTTGCGCCAGTAGGGGATGCAAACCGGAAAGGTCTATATGCGCCAGCCTTGCCAAAGCAGCCCCGCCGGGCGGCAGGTCCAGGCCGGCGCTGTCCGTGAAGCGCGCGCCCAGGGCGCGCATGGCTCCGGCCCCGCCGTCGCTGGTGGCGCTGCCGCCCAGGCCGATGATGAGCCTGGGGGGACCGGACAGGCCGGAGGCGCGTAAAGCCTCCAGGGCCGCCGCCATGAGTTGGCCGGTTCCGTAAGTGCAGGCCGCGAGAGCATTGCGGCGTTCCGGCGGCACAAGAGGCAGGCCGGAGGCGGCGGCAGTTTCCACCACGGCGCTCCGTCCGTCGCCCAGAAGGCCGAAAAAGGCAGTCACTACCTCACCCAACGGTCCGCGTACCGCACGGGAGACAATTTTGCCGCCAACAGCCGCCACCAGGGCTGCTACCGTGCCTTCGCCGCCGTCGGCCACAGGCAGAAGCGCACAATTAGCCGAGGGAAAAACCCGCAACGCTCCAGCCTTAAGGCTATGGGCGGCTGTAAGGGCATCCAGGCTGCCCTTGAAGGAATCAGGAGCTATGAGTATGCGCATGCCAGCCTCGCTTATTCGCTATCGACTGTTTTAAAAGCATTTTCGCAGCGAAAGTCCCTTGGTGTCAACATCCTGAAAGCAGGTGCGGTACCTAATATTGGTTATAATACCGTATGATGAATAATTGTAAATTTATAATTCTATATTATCTTCAATATAGATATGTATACATGAGTAAAAAAAAGGACCGCAGTAAAAAGTCAACAAAAATGCAACGGCCAAGCATACAAAAAAAACGTCTATCCCAAGTGCTGCGTTCCGGTTTACATTTCACCTGGCTTCATTATAAATGGTAAAAAACTATATGGCGATGCCCGTCATACCT
The DNA here is from genome assembly GCA_031547305.1 of Desulfovibrionaceae bacterium. Taxonomy (GTDB): domain Bacteria; phylum Desulfobacterota; class Desulfovibrionia; order Desulfovibrionales; family Desulfovibrionaceae; genus JAVBSC01. The sequence goes on along the minus strand of JAVBSC010000014.1, from coordinate 13,107 downwards.
TGGCTATTTTGCAGAGGCCCCGGCCGGCCGCGCCAGCCGGGCGGAATTTGCGCGTTCCAACCATCGAGGTAATTATTATGGCTAAATCCGTCTGCGAATCGATCACATCATTTCTGGTCATGGATATTCTGGAAAAGGCCCAGGAACTGGAGCGCGCCGGGCGCGGGATAATCCATCTGGAAATAGGCCAGCCGGATTTTTCCACACCGGATTGCATCAATGAGGCGGCCATAAAAGCGGTGCGCGACGGAAAAACCGCCTATACCCACAGCCTGGGCATATTGCCCCTGCGCGAGGCCATTGCCGAATATTATCTGGAGCATTACCAAACCGAGGTCTCACCGGATCAAATCGTTATCACCAACGGCACGTCTCCGGCCATGCTGCTCTTGTTTTCCCTGCTCTGCGAGAAAGGCGACACGGTGCTCATGCCCACGCCCACCTATGCCTGCTACGAAAGTTTCGTCTGTTTTGCCGGGGCCTTATCCCTGCGCGTCCCGGCAGCGGAGGAAGAGGATTTCCAATTCAACCCGGAGGCGGTCCGGCGGGCGGTCCGCCCGGACACCAGGGCCATTTTGTTCAACTCGCCTTCCAATCCGGCAGGCACGCTGATTTCCCGCCCGGCCATGGAAGAGCTGGCCAAGATCGGCCCCACCCTGGTCTCGGACGAGATTTACCACGGACTGGTCTATGAAGGCAAAGCCGTATCCGCCCTGGAAGTGACCGGAAACTGCTGCGTGCTGGACGGATTTTCCAAGCGCTACGCCATGACCGGCTGGAGGCTGGGTTGGATGGTCGTGCCCAAAAAGTACATTCCCACGCTGCAGATTCTTATGCAAAATTTTTTCATCTCCGCCAACAGCGTTTCCCAATGGGCCGGGGTGGCCGCCCTCAAAGAAGCCTGGCCGGACGTGGAGCGCATGGCCGCGCAGTACGACAAGCGTCGCCTGGTTCTCATTGACGGCCTGCGCAAACTAGGCTTTGGCATAAAATCCCGGCCGTCCGGAGCTTTTTATGTGCTGGCGGACGCCCGTCCGCTCCTGGGCGGGAAAAAAGCGGATAGTCTGGCCTTGGCTCTGGATATTCTGAACAAAGCCGGGGTGGGCGTGGCCCCGGGCATTGACTTCGGCCAGGAGGCGGAAGGGTATTTACGCTTCAGCTACGCCAATTCATTGGACAATATAGAAACGGCCCTGGATCGCTTGCGCAACTATCTTGATATCGGATAAAATTTATCGCATATAAAAATAACGCATTATGCATTTAGCTTTCATGCGGACGCCGGCGGAAGAAAATTGTTTTGCCGTATTGTTGAAACCTGGTCGGGGATTTTGGATGAACAAAGCCTTTAGCGCCTTAGCCCTGAAGTTCGAAAACTTGCTGACCCGCTTTGGGCTTGGCATGCGAGGCAAATTGATCACTCTTTTCGTTGTGATCAAGGTGCTGCCGCTTATTCTGCTTGCCTTGATAGCCTGGCGCCAGTCGTGGATGCTTGGCGAGGAACTGGATAAGCGCACTCTGGCCCTGGCGGAAAAAGCCAACTCAGCGCTGTCCCAGACCGGAGATCTGGCGGTTGGCGACGCGGTTAAAGCTTTGGACGACCGCGCCCGTGAAGACATAGAGCGCATGACCACGGACACGGCCCGCCGGGTGGCGGACTTTTTATATACCCGCGACGACGATATTCGCCTGGCCGCCGCCCTGCCGCACGACGCCGCGACCTACCGCGAATTTCTCCGGTCCCGCACCCGCAACATCGTGGTTCCCGGCAAATGGGAACTGTCCCCGGACGGCAAGTTCTGGCGGCCGGCGGCAAATCCGGCGGCAAAAGAACGCGTCACTTCCTCCATCCGCGAAAACGAGCGGAACTTCCACTACAGGCCGGACGACGGCTATGCTCAGGAACGCCGCCCCCTGTATCTGGAAATGACCTTTCTTGACCCGGACGGCCGCGAGCTGGTCAAAGTCACCACTTCGGAACTTATGGACCCGGAGCTTAAGAACGTCTCCCTGCGGCGGAACACCTTCATCAAAGCGGAAACATACTTCCAGGATCTGAAAAAACTCCGGCCCGGCGAGATTTATGTCTCCGACGTGATCGGCGCCTAGGTCGGCACCAAACTGATCGGCATGTATACGCCGGAGCGTACGGCCAAGGCCGGCCTGCCCTTTGAGCCGGAAAAAAACGCTTATTCGGGCAAGGAAAACCCGGTGGGCAAACGCTTCAAGGGACTGGTGCGCTGGGGCATGCCGGTGACCAGGGACGGCGCGATCATCGGCTACGTCACCCTGGCTCTGGATCATGACCACATCATGGAGTTCACCAACCACCTTATGCCCACGGCGGAACGTTACACGGAAATTCCGGACGCCTCCGGGGGCAACTACGCCTTCATCTGGGACCACAAGGGGCGCAGCATTGTGCACCCGCGCCACCATTCCATTGTGGGCTACGATCCGCAAACCGGGGATCCCCAGGTACCCTGGCTGGAAGACCGCATTTACGACGAATGGCGGAACAGCGGCGAGAGCTACGCGGATTTCATTCCGGACGTGCCCACGTTCGTGGAGCAGTCCACCAGCAAAAAACCCGCCCCAGCCCTTACCAAAGATGGCTTGGTGGGGCTGGACTGCCGTTACCTGAACTTCGCCCCCCAGTGCACCGGCTGGTTTGATCTGACCAGGGACGGCGGCTCAGGTTCTTTTGACATCCTGTGGAGCGGCCTGTTCAAGCTGACCACAGCCTCGGCCATTCCCTATTATACCGGGCAGTACGCGCGGTCCAAGCGCGGGTTCGGCTTTGTGACCATAGGCGCGGAGGTGGACGACTTCCACCGCCCGGCCACGGAAACCAAAAAGGTCATTGACGGCATAATCGCCGCCAGCGACGCGGAGCTGACCAAAAACGCGGCGGACACGCAAAACGCCATCCAGAACAACCTGCTGGGCACGGCCTACAGGCTGGGCCTGTCCACCACCTTCATGGCGGTCCTGGTCATTCTTATCGCCATCTGGATGGCCTCCATCTTTACCGGCAGAATAACCGCGCTCATTGACGGGATTTCCCGCTTCCGCTCCGGGGAAAGGCATTTCCGCTTCAAAGCCCAGACCAGGGACGAAATGGGCGCGCTGGCGGATTCCTTTGACGAAATGGCTGACAGCCTGGTGGCCAGCGTCAAAGGCATGATCATCAGTACGGATCTGGATCAGAAAATCATTCACGCCAACGACGAATGCCTTGGCACCATCAACAAAAGCCTGCCGGAACTCCTCGGCCGCTTCTACAGCGAGGTGAGCATTTACCCGCAAGGTTCGGAATACGACCCCATAACCTGCCTGCTGAGCGGCAAAGAACCCAAAACCCTCTACCACCCGGCCAGCGGCAAGCATTTCAGAGGGGCGGCCGCCTTTTTGACCAATACGCTGGGCGAGGCCAAGGGCTACATCATCACTTCCAGCGACGTTACGGCCATGGCTGAGGAACGACGGAAAATCGAGGAACAGAGAGCGCTTCTGGATACGGTTTTCACCTATTCGCCGGATATAATCTGGTACAAGGACAAGGACGGCCATTACCTGACCATAAACCCCAGGGCGGAGGATTTTCTGGGCAAAAAGGCTCCCGCGGCGCGCGGGCATACGGATTTGGAACTGCTGCCCCCGGAGACCGCCGCGACCTTCATGGAATATGACAGTGACGCCATGGCCAAAGGCCAGCCCACCCATACGGAGGAAACTCTGGTCTTTGCCGACGGGCACACGGAAATTCTGGATACCGTGCGCACGCCCATCTATGATCAATCCGGAGATATCGTGGGCATTCTCGGCGTATGCCGCGACATAACCCGCCGGGTGGAGATTGAAAACTCGCTCAAAAAAACTGAAAGCGAGCTGCAGATGGCCGTACTGGCCGCCAATAAGGCCAGTGAATCCAAGAGTGAATTCCTGGCCCGGATGAGTCATGAAATAAGAACGCCCATGAACGCCATCATCGGCATGACCAGCATCGCCAAACGCAAACTTGCGGATTCGCGCGTCAGCCAGGACGAAATCCAGAACCACATGGACCAGATTGAGGTGTCTTCCCAGCACCTGCTCGGCCTGCTCAACGACATCCTGGACATCGCCAAGATAGAGGCCGGCAAACTGGAATTGGCCGAAGAAGCCTTTGACCTGCCAAAATTGGCGGAAAACGTGGCCGCTATCATCCGCCCGCGCTGCCGGGAAAAAAATATCGATTTTTCCGTGGATATCCGCAACCTGGGCAGTTCCGCGTTCATCAGCGATCCCCTGCGTCTGCGTCAGGTACTGATCAACCTTCTGGGCAACGCGGTCAAATTCACGCCAAGCAGCGGAAAAATATCATTTCTTATCGAACAATTAGAAAGAGACGCCAACAAAAGCCTGCTCAGTTTCTCCGTGAGCGATACGGGCATGGGTATCCCCCAGGCCAAGCTGCTTTCCATTTTTCAGCCCTTTGAGCAGGCGGACAGGGACATTGCCAAAAACTACGGCGGCACCGGCCTGGGGCTTTCCATAAGCCGGAACATCGTAAAAGGCCTGGGTGACGACATCCGCGTCAGCAGCACGCCGGGCCAGGGCAGTTCCTTCAGCTTTGAAATATGGCTCAGAGAAGCGGGCTCCAGCCCTGTGGAAGCCCAGCGCATTGACTACACGGCAAGGCTTAAAGGCAAAAAGGCCCTGCTGGTTGACGATGTGGATATAAACAGAATCATCGTGCAGGAACTTTTAAGCGCCGCGGACATGCGCATAGACGAGGCGGATAACGGCCAGGCCGCTGCGGACGCTTTTGCCAAATCCCCGGTGGGCTACTACGACATAATCTTCATGGATGTGCAGATGCCGGAAATGGACGGCTACGAGGCCGCCAGCGCCATTCGCCGCATGGACAGGGCGGACGCGGCCAGCGTGCCCATAATCGCCATGACCGCCAACGCATTTAAGGAAGATGTGGAAAAAGCCCTGGCCCACGGCATGAACGCCCACCTGGCTAAACCCCTTGAATACGAAAAATTGCTCGAGGTTATGACCCGCCACATGTTCTGGGCATAAAAAAAATGGGGGAGCCTTCTTACCCTGCTCCCCCCGCCAAGGGGCCGCCACCCGAGACCCGTTTACGCCGCCGTTCCGCGTCGCGGAACGGCGGCGTCTCGATAGTTACGGTCCAGGGGACCATATCCCCCGGCGGAACCGCCCCTCTCTTTCACCCCAAACCGGAATAGCGCAGAACAACGATTGCGATGTCATCGGACTGCTCGGCTCCGGCGGTATGGTCGTTTACGGTTTGCATGACGTATTCGGCAACCAGGCGGGGATTTTTGCCGGACACACGGGAGAGGCAGTCAAAAAGACGCTCGGCGCCGAACATTTCGCCGGATTGGTTCATGGCTTCAGAGATGCCGTCCGTATACAGGAACAGGCCGTCGCCTGGTCTGAGGCGTGTGGAAAGCGGTTTATATGTCATGCCGGCAAATCCGCCAACCACCAAATCCATGGGTGATTCCAGGCCGCGCGGAGCATCCGGGACGAGCAGGACAGGCGGCATATGCCCGCCGCAGGAATAACAGAGTTCTCCGCTTTTCAGATCCAGAACGCCGATAAACAGAGTGACGAACATGTCGCGCGGATTGTCGCGCGACAAGGTGTTGTTAATGCGGCCCATAGCCTCATGCGGAGGAAGGCGGTCGCTTTGCATGGCCACGCGAATCAGGGTCACGGTCATACTCATGAACATGGCCGCTGGAATCCCCTTGTCGGAAACGTCGCCTATGACTATGCATAGCCGCCCGTCGTCCAGAAAGAAAAAGTCGTAAAGATCTCCTCCCACTTCTCTGGCCGTGCGCATGGCCGCGTAAAGATCCGCTCCGGGTCCGGCCACGGCGTTACCAGGCAAAATGCCGTACTGGATTTCCCTGGCCAGTTCCAGTTCTTTTTCCAGGCGCTGGGTACGCGCGGTCACACTCACCAGATCCCGCACGTTGCGGCGCAGTTCCCCGGCCATATGCCCAAAGGAACGGGCCAGATCCCCCACCTCGTCCGGCCGGGTCAGGGGGAGCTCCCGTATTATCCCCTCCACGTCCAGGGACTGGATGTCCTGTTCCGGCAGGGTCCGCGCAAGCATGGAAAGTTTGCGCACCGGCCCGGCAATGCGCAGTGCCAAAAACAGGCCGAGCAACGTGCCCAGCCCGGCCACCAGCATGGTGAGCGCCAGTTGACGGCCCGCCAGGTTCAGGGCCGGTGCTTCCAATTCGTCCAAAGGAGCCGCCAGTACTATGTGCAGATTGAGGGGCCTGAACCAGGCCGCGCGGTAGAGCACTTCGCCATTGTCCGAAGGCAGCACCATGACCCGCCGGCCGCCCGGCGGCAGGTATTGGGTATCCGGCAGGGCCGAAAGCAGGTCTTCCGGCAGCTTGCGCCCGGCGTTGCCGGCCACGGTTTTGCCCTGGCCGTCAACAATGAGCGCAAAGCCGGTGCGCTGAATTTTTATGTCCGCCACCAGATCCTTGAGATCTCTGGCCAGCGCGGCGGTCTGACGGCTCTCTTCCGCCTCCAGTGAGGCCAAAGAGGCTGAGGCCGCGAGCAGCCAGCGTTTCCCTTCCTTTAACGCCGGAAGGTAAAATACGGCCCGGCCGCCTGTATGGCGAAAGGCGGGTTGATCCTCCAGGCCCTGCAGGGGACGCCGCAAATCCGGAGGGGGAAGATTTTCGGCATCGGATTCGCCGTCTGACAGATCCGAAGGGGAGTATATTTTCAGATCCTGGCCGACCAGTTCAGCTTCCAGGAGCTTTTTAAGAACAGCATCCGAATCGGAATCCGGCGCCCGCGCCAGCCGGGCGGCCGCCTTCCGGGCGGACAGACGCAGGTCGTCCTTAATTTTCTCCACGGCCTCGGCCTTGCTTTGCAAGGCCAGAGAGCAGCGCATGGCCAGATCGCGCTCCAGCAGGTAAAGCACATTATCCAGTGAACGCCGCTCCACCAGGCGCAGAGATTCTATGGTATCCGTATGGGCAAACCACATCAGGCCGCCGGCGGTCAAAAACACGCAGGAAACGCAGGCCAGAATAAGCCGGCCGCGCAGAGATTTAAACAGAGCCGACATCAAGCCCGTCCTTGAGCACCGGCTTCAGCGCTTCATCGCCCGGCGCCGCATCATGGGCGAAGCTCAGGCGCGGTTCGTTGCCGGCCGGCGCACCTTCTCCGCCAGGCACACGGCGGCAAGACAACGCGCCAGCCATGCGCCGCGCCAGCAAAATACCAATCCCGCCCGGCTGGCGATCCTCTATCGCGGCGCTCAAATCCGGAGCCAGGGGGTGTTCAAGTGGATTAAAGGGAGTGCCGGAATCTCCGATAATAAGGCGGAACATTCCGCCGTGCTCTCCTTCGGCTGGCGGAACGCTCACCAGCATTGATCCGGGAGCGCCAAGCGGATGGGCATGCAGGCGGATATTGGCCAAAAGCCCGTCCAGAAAAAGATGGAGCCGGTGTTCCCGGTTCTGGGCGATCCCGCGTTCGCGAACCGCGGCCGGCACCCCGTCCGCCAGAAGCTTTATGTTGGGAAGCAGAGCCGGTTTTTCCATCTCCATCGCGGATCCAACTTTTGGCAGGTAACAGTTGACAGTGAAAAGCAAAAAACAGGCAACAGTGAAAACACAAAAGAGAACATTCGGAAAGCAACTACCCCCTCTTAAATGTTGCCTGGTACATGTTAACTGTTACCAGACTTCGCAAAGGCCGCCTGAACCGATGGGAAACGCTTGAACAGATTTTCGAAGCCGGAAATGGCAAACACTTCTTGCACTTGTGGCTGCATTCCGGCAAAATGCAGTTCCCCATGGTGTTTGCGCAGGCTCTTGGCCAGAATCAGCAGGCTGCGCAGTCCGGCGGAACTTATAAAATCAAGGGCTGTCAGATCAAGAATAACCCAGTCCGGCTCTTCGGCGGCCAGCTTTTCGGCTTCCTGGTCAAAGGCGGCCGCGTTCGTGGAATCAAGACGCCCGGCCACAGCCAACACCGGCACCCCGCTCAGTCTGGTCACGCTCAAGTTCATAAAACGACCCCGGAAAAATATGGTTATTACATTGAACTTCAGGGAAATCTTATACTTTTTTCCCAAAAAACACAAAGCCATCCTCGGCCGGGTTTTGCGGCGCGCCGCGCGCTGGACCGGCCTGGCCGGCCTTGGCCTGGCGCTGTCGGGCAGCCTGACGCCCCCCAGCCTGGGCGCCCAGCCGGGAGCAGGGCCGGCGCTCATGGAGGCCAAGTCGATGGAGCGCCTGCTTTTTTTCATGCACAAGGATACCGGATTCGCCACCCTTGGACTTATGCTGGTCCAAGGGGATCCGCAAAGCCGGACGATTATGGAGGCCGCGGCCGCAGCAGCGCGGTCCGCCGGTTTTGATCTGGCCCCGCCTTTTGATCTGCCGGCGGAGCCAGGCCCGGAGGACTGCCGGGAAGCTCTTGATTCCCTGTATTTCGACGCTGTGGATGCCGTGCTCCTGGCCCGGGCCTGCTTTCCGCCGGAGCGTCCGGAAAACGGGGAACTGCTCAGGCTTTTGGCCGAGCGCGGCAACAAGGCTTTGTGTTTTAGTCCAGGCCTGGTAAAGGAGGGGGCGCTGCTCAGCCCCTCCACGGAAGAACTGCGGCGCATGGATCTGGCCTGGCAAGCGCGGGGCAAGGCCGGTCAGCAACAAGAAACGGATTATTACGCCAGCCCGCCGGGCTGGTCTTTAAACTTGGCCGCATCCGCCGTTCAGGGTTTTAATCCAGCCCCGGGAGCGCTGCTTCGGGTGGAAACGTTTTTTACAAGTCTGCCGGAACGTTGAGTGGTCTTTAAAGAGTAGGACAATCAAACATGAAAAAATATTTTGCCAAATTTGCCGGAACAGGCGTCCTGCTGTGCTGCCTGGCGCTCTGTCCGGCCGTGCAGGCTTTTGCGGAACCGGACGGCTCAGTGATTGCCGCGCGCAAAAAAACCTGGGCCAAACGGGGCGGCGAAGAAAACGATCTGGCCAGCAAAAGCCCGGTCCACAGCGGAGATATTCTGAATACAAATCCGGTGGGACGCCTGCAGGTGCTCTTCAGGGACGACACCGTGCTAATGCTGGCCCCCAGTTCCCAGGTGGCCATTACCGGGTACATCTATGCGGAAGACCGCGAGCCGCTTATGAACCTGGAACTGGCAAAGGGTTTTGTCCGCCTTATCAGCGGGCGTCTGGTGGAGGGCCACCCCGGAGCAATGCGGGTGATCACGCCGGAAGCCACCGTCGGCATTCAGGGCACGGATGCCGCCATAACCACTGAGGACGGTTCGACCATGGTTTACGGCTACCAGGTAAGCCCGGACAAACCGCTGCTCGTTATGGAAAACGCCACCGGAAAAGTCCATTCGCTGATGAACGGCATGGTTTTCGAATGCTTTGGCGATGTAAACAAGCCTGGCCTGATTCGCCCCATGACCGACGCGTAAAAAAAACGGCTGGACTCTCTGTCCGGCCTGGCCCTGGGCCAGGATTCCGAATCCGGCGGCTCCATGCCGGCCGCGGGCGGCATGGGCGGCGAGGGGTTCCAAGCCCTGAGCGGCGTTCCCCGCAGCCTTTCCAATACGCTGCAACCGGCCGAATCCAGCGCCGCACCGATTCTGCCCCCCACTCCTCCGCTGCCGGCGGCTGATTATTCCGGCGTCTACAGCGGCACGCTCTCCGCCACGAACAAAATGGGGAACTGGAACGGCAACTTCGCCGTACGCGTGGAAAACATAGCAACAACAGCCACGGTCACCAAAGTGGACATGCAATTTGATTCGCCTACAGGCCAGGGGGTCTCGGTTAACGGCGCGGGACAATTAGCCAGATTCGGCGAAGGTGGAGCCCCGGCCAACGGTTTTACTATTAACGGCACGGTGTCGGGCGGTGGGCTCGGCTACGACAGAGCGCGCATCGCCGGCCTGGTCAACGATCGAAAAATGGACCTGAATTACGATTTCTGGAGCGCCATTGACCCGTCGGAGAAACTAACCGGGACCGGCGCCGGACAAAAACGATAGGCCGCCGATATGCCGATCGCCTCCTCTCGCCCACTCTCAAGTCTTGTTCTGGCTTTTCTGATCTGCCTGAGCTTTGCCCTGCCGCCCGACCAGGCCATGCCCGAAGTCGCGGCTCTGCTGGCCGACCTTAAGCTGGCCGATGAGCTGAACGAGCGGAACCGACACGAGGAGGCTTACCGCCTGTACCTGAATCTTCTGCGCGCATGGCCGGAAGATGCGGAAGTAAACCTGGGTCTGGCCAGGACAGCGTTTTTATCCGGCCATTACAATCACTCGCGCATGGCTTATGAGCGGCTCATAGCCACCGCGCCGGAAAACGCCGTGCTGCGCCTTGAGTTGGCCAGGCTGTATATAAGCATGGGCAAGCACACTGAGGCCAAGCAAGAAATTGAAACCGCCAGGCATATCGATCCGGCCGTGTCCGAGGGAGATCTCGGCAAAATCGCCGCGACGCTGGAAAGCCGCGCCGCCAACTGGATTCTGCACGGCCGTCTGGCCGGCGGCCTGCTTTACGACAGCAACTATACTCTGGCTCCCGGCCTGCGCACAGTAAGCCTGGGCGGCCTGCCCTTTGAACTGGATCCCTCCAGCGCCAAGCAGGAATCACTGGGTTCTTACCTGCACGCCACCCTGGATGCGGTCTGGCGGCCGGACCCGGCCTCGCCCTGGAGCCCGGTGGGCGATGTATCCGGGTATCAGCGCTGGTACGATGAAAGCTCCCCCCGCCGGGATCTGACATTTGGCCGGGCCGCGGCCGGGGTGCGCTACACCGGCGCAAGCTTCCTGGCCGAGTTGCGCGGCAAAACCGAGCTGCTGCTCCAGAACGAGAAATCCTCGGTCTCCGTGTACGGCGGCGAAAGCACGTTTATCTACGGCCCGCGACCGGATTTGCACCTGAGCCTGCGCGGCGGGCTGGAGCGGCGCGACGACCACGGCGCTTATGGCCGGAGCGGCGCTTACGGCTGGGGCGCCCCCGGGGTGCGGCTCTTTTTTGGCGAGGCCGGACACAGCGCCATGCTCAGTGTAAAGGGCTACGCGAGCGACACCGAAGTATCCCGCTATTCCATGCGCGGCCTGGAGCCGACTCTGGGCGTGTCTTTTAACCTGCCCTGGCGGAGCGAACTGGCCGCATCCCTGGCCTGGCACACGGAGGACTACAAGGGACCGGCCACGACGCTGGATTCTTCCGGCCGCCTGGACGAGCAGTGGCGCGCGGCCGTGTTTGTCACTCACAATTTTAAAGATAATCTGCGCCTGGAAGCTGGTTGGCAGTATACGGACAATCACTCCAATTCCGACCTGTACACCTACAACCAGCACCTGGTCGTTCTGGGGCTGGCCTATGCTTTTTAATCAGGCTGCGCTGACAGATTTTCAGATCGTTCGCAGCACGCGCTCCGCCAACTGATGATAAAAGCGGATATGGAAAACGCGGGCCATTCGCGCCGCCACCACGGCCACCAGGAGCAGCTCCAGGGTAATAGTGCGCCCGGCGGTCATTTCGGTCATGATGAAAGCCGCTGTTAGCGGAGCGCGGGTAACGCCGGCCAGAACGGCTGTCATGCCGGCGGCCAGAATCTCCGCATGCCAGACTGGCTCGACCAGGGGAGCGAACCAGACACCCAGGCCCGCGCCCACGGAAAGCGACGGAGTGAAAATGCCGCCAGGCAGGCCGCTCAATGACGTGGCCAAAAACCCGATGAACTTCAAAGGCATATAAAACCAGGACACTTGGGCTTCGCCATGCAGAAGCCGGAAGGTCAGCTCGGCTCCGCTTCCAAAAATCGGCGCGCCAAGCCCGGCCAGGGCCACCACAAAAGAACAGAGCAGCACAAAAAGGTACGGCCGCTCCTTATGCAGCCTGGATATGGGCTTGGGCAGCCACTGGCGGGAACGGATGGCCAGCCAGGAAAACACGCCGCCAACCAGTCCGCCGCAAACAGCCAGCACGGCGATGAGCGCCGGCACGGCAAGCGGTTGCACCCCACTGGTGATATGCCCGAAAAAAGCGGAGTCCCCGCGCAGGCAATACACTGTCGCGCCGGCAAACACCACTGCCGCCGCCAGCTTGCCGGAAGCGCGCCACTCCATGGACTTAGCCAATTCTTCGAACGCGAACATGAGCCCGGCCAACGGCGCGTTAAAGGCCGCCGCTATGCCGGCCGCCCCGCCGGCCAGAATGAGCTGGCGCCGGGTGACTGTGTTGTCACGGAGCCCGAAACGGCGCGTGGCGTAAAGCATGCTCGCCCCTACCTGCACGGTCGGCCCTTCAAGGCCGAGCACAAAACCGGACCCCAACCCCACGATGATGGCCATGAATTTGGCGGCGGCCAGGCGAAGCGCCAGTAGCGCCCTGATCCGTTCCGGCGAGCGGACCACCCGCAGGGCGGCCACCACCTGTTGTATGCCGCTGCCCTCGGTGCCCGGGCCAACCTTGTGCATGGCCCAGGTCAGCGCAAGGCCGCCAACGGGCAGGGAAACAAACGGCCACCACCACCAACGCTCCAGCAAAAACTCAAAATAATTGAACGCCTTGGAGGAAAGCAAGCCGAGCAGCACGGAGACTAGTCCGATGGCCGCGGCCACCCCCCAGGTCAGCAGAGTCGGCCCCCCATACCGCCTGATAAACGGAAAAAAAGCCGCCGTAAAACGTCGAATGTCCGGCAAGGCCATAACAGCTCCACTTCGCGGGGTTTACGGCATAAGACGCCTTTGATGGCGCTACAGCCTGTTTGGGCTATAACCTAGCCGGTCCGAGGCAATTGCAGAATTATTATTGGTTGTGGCGCGGCAAAAAACGGCTCAGTCTTGCAGGCCGCCGGCAAAGACATAAAGATCAAAATCTTGATCCCCGCCTTTCTTCAGATTTATCGGCAAATAAAAAAGGCGGCTGGAGTACAGCCGCCCCAGACTGCTGACAAAGCCCGGATTTGGCCAAGCCAAATCCGGGCTTTGTGTCTTTTGGAAAGATGTCAGGCTCGTTGCAGGTTTTGGTTTTGTCTGGGCCAGATATAGATAAAAATGTCCAGCAAGATCCCGTAAAG
>JAVBSC010000050.1:0-14026 GCA_031547305.1 Desulfovibrionaceae bacterium | reverse complement strand
GGCCGCGAAGGACGCCCAGCTCTTGGGATAGACGATGTCGGCGTTTTCAAAGGCGTCTTCCATGGAGTTGGTGCGCTTGAACGCGCAGCCGGCGGCCTTGGCGTTTTCCGAGGCAATGGCCTCGACTTCCGGCATGACTTCATAACCCTTGGGGTGCGCCAGGGTCACGTCCATGCCGAAGCGGGTCATCAGGCCGATGATGCCCTGGGGCACGGACAGCGGCTTGCCGTAGGACGGGGAATAGGCCCAGGTCATGGCGATTTTTTTGCCCTTCAGCTTGTCCACGCCGCCGAAGTGGTTGATTATGTGCAGCATGTCGGCCATGCTCTGGGTGGGGTGGTCGATGTCGCACTGCAGGTCCACGATGGTCGGGCGCTGTTCCAGCACGCCGTCGCGAAAGCCTTCTTCCAGGGCTCTGGAGACTTCGCGCATGTAGGCGTTGCCCTTGCCTATGAACATGTCGTCGCGGATGCCCACGGTCTCCGCCATGAAAGAGACCATGTTGGCTGTTTCGCGCACGGTTTCGCCATGGGCGATCTGCGATTTGCCTTCATCCAGGTCCTGTACGGTAAGCCCCAACATGTTGCAGGCCGAAGCAAAGGAAAAACGGGTCCGGGTGGAGTTGTCGCGGAAAATGGAAATGCCGAGACCGGAATCGAAAATCCTGGAGGAAATGCCGGCGTTGCGCAGGCCGCGCAGGATGTCGGCCACGGCAAAGGTGGCGGCGACTTCGTCGTCGGACTTGTGCCAGGTCTCCAGAAAATCGTTCATATACATGCCACGGTAGTCAAGGGCGGCAAGTTTTTTAATCATTTTTTTAATGCGGATGCGGTCCATGGTGTTCTCCTGCATATATTGTTGGGGGTTGCAAAATTCATTTTCTCAATAGAGCATTTTAACTTTGAAATTGAACAATACAAGTTTCGCAAACGGTATAGTGTGTTGCTTATAACAATGCGAAATTTTTAAGATAAACTACACGCTTCGCGGGCATCCGCTTCGCGTCTGCCGAGCAATTTCAAAGTGAAATTGCTCTAATACATCCCCACTATCGCTAGGTGCAGGGGACTCAGTCCCCTGCCGGGGCACGGGGCGGAGTCCCGCATCTACTTGACGACATGCGTGCCGGCCTGGCCGTCCACAGCGGCTTTCAGGTGTTCCGGGCTGGTGATGATCACTTCTTTGCCGCCGCGTTCAAGAAAGTCCAGGGCGGCTTTGATCTTGGGGCCCATGCTGCCGGCCGGGAACTGGCCCTGGTCGTACCAGGCGCGCAGTTCGGCGGCGCTGGCGCGGTCCAGTTCCTTCTGATCCGGCTTGCCGTAGTTTATGCAGACCTTTTCCACCCCTGTGGAAATGACCAGCAGGTCGGCGTCAAGTTCGTTGGCCAGCATGCGGGAAGCCAGGTCTTTATCGATGACGGAATCCACGCCGCGCAGGCCGCCCTTGCCGTCGGACATTACCGGAATGCCGCCGCCGCCCACGGTAACCAGGTTGAAGCCGCCGGCCAGCAGGGCGCGGATGGCGTCCAACTCCACGATTTCCACCGGGGAAGGGCTGGCCACCACGCGGCGCCAGCCGCGGTTGGCGTCCTGCTTCAGGGTCCAGTCCGGGTGCTGGGCTTTCAGGCCGGGCACTTCGGCTTCGTCGTAGAATTCCCCGATGTACTTGTCCGGGTTTTGAAAACCGGGGTCTTTTGCGTCCACGCGCACTTGGGTGACCAGGCTGACCACCTGGCCGTCGCTGTGTTTTTTGTAATAGCCGCGCGCCCGCAGTTCGTTGGTCAGGGCCTGCTGGATCTGCCAGCCTATGGCGCCCTGGGTATCGGCCACGCAGGAGACCAGAGGCACGGGGTGCATGCCGTTGGCTTTGCGGGCTATTTCCGAGCGCAGCAGGATAAAGCCGACCTGCGGGCCGTTGCCGTGGGTGATGCAAACGCGCCAGCCGGATTCGATGACATCCGCGATGTGGCGCACGGTGGCGCAAATGGCGTCATACTGATCTTCGACGCTCTTTTTGTTTTTTTCGCTGATCAGCGAGTTGCCGCCGATGGCGATGACAGCCAGCTTGCTCATGGCTTATCCTTTTACATAGATGCCGGGCAGGGCGGCGTACAGGGCGGCGCAGCGCACCAGGTCTTCTTTCCAGGTTTTTTCGTTGGGGGCGTGGGCTTCTTTTTCCTTGCCCGGGCCAAAGCCGACCACCGGTATGCCGAACATGCCCATAATGGACACGCCGTTGGTGGAGAAGGTCCACTTGTCCGTTACCGGCTCGACGTTAAAAAGCTTGCGGTAGGCTTCCTCCGCGGCGTCGCAGACTTTATGTTCGGCCGGGAGCGCCCAGGTGGGGAAGTAGCAGTCCGTAGGGTAGACCAGGCCGGTCCAGGACGGGGCCTCGTAGGTGTACATGGAGACCTTCACCTTGTCTCCGGCGGCTTTGACTGAAGGCAAGTTGCGAATTTCGTCCAGGGATGAATCCTTGTTCTCGCCCCAGGTCAGACGGCGGTCGATGGAGATGGAGCAGCCGTCCGCCACGGCGCAGCGGGAAGGGGAAGAGTAGAAGATTTGGGAAACGGTGAGCGTTCCTTTGCCAAGGAAGGGGTCGTCTTTAAGCTTGCCCTGGAGCTGCTCCAGTTCGGTAAGGATGTGCCCCATGCGGAAGATGGCGTTGTCGCCGCGTTCCGGAGCGGAGCCGTGGCAGGAAACGCCGCGCACGTCCACGCGGATTTCCATGCGGCCGCGCTGGCCGCGATGAATGCGCCCGTCCGTGGGCTCGGTGGAAACCACGAATTCCGGCTTCAGGCCGTGTTCCTTAATCAGGTACTGCCAGCACAGGCCGTCGCAGTCTTCTTCCTGCACCGTGCCAACCATGGCCACGGTGACGTCAGCCGGGATCAGGCCGAGGTCCTTCATGATCAGGCCGCCGTAAACCATGGAGGCCATGCCGCCTTCCTGGTCCGAAGCGCCGCGGCCGCCGATGGTTTCCGCGTCCTCATAGCCCTGGTAGGGATCAAAGGTCCAGTTGGCGCGTTCGCCAACGCCCACGGTATCAATGTGCGCGTCAAAGGCGATCAGGCGCGGGCCGTTGCCCACATAGCCGATAACGTTGCCCATTTTGTCGATCTCCACGCGATCGTAGCCAACGTCTTCCATTTCTTTTTTAATGCGCTTGACCACTTTTTCCTCTCCGCAGCTTTCGGAAGGAATGGCGATCATGTCGCGCAGGAAGCGGGTCATTTGGGGTTCGTATTTTTTGCTCAGTTCGTTAATCTTACTGAAATCCATGAGAGCGCTCCTTATAACTATCTATGTTTTATATGTTATCCTGAGCCGATCCGGCCGGCGCGGCAAGTTTATTTACGCCAATATCCCTTGTGAACTTCATAAACCGCGTCGGCGATATCGTTGATCGGGCCGATGACCTCCACTTTTTTCTGCCCCCTGGCGAGAACCTCACGGCAGGGCAGATCAAAGGTGGGGTTTTGCGGGTCCGCCCCGGTGAGCGCCAGCAGCTTTTTTTCGGAAATCCCGTAGACGATCCGGCCCACATTGCCCCAGTAAATGGCCCCGGTGCACATGGCGCATGGTTCCGCTATGGAATAGAGCGTGCAGGTCCACAGGAAGTCCCGGTCGTATTTTTTGCCGGCCGCGCGCATCAGGGCGGTTTCCGCATGTCCGGTGCAGTCGCGTTCCGTTATTTCCACATTGCGCTGGCGCAGGATAATCTCGCCGTCGGCATCCACCAGCACCGCCCCGAACGGCGTGTTGCCGGCTTCTCTGGCCAGGCGGGCTTCTTTTACGGCTTCCATGAGGTAACGGAGATGATTCATTCTCAGGGCCTCCACCAGGTGAACCCGTAGGCGCTCACCGCTATGCCCAGGAGCAGCACGGCGCTGCCGGTGATCATGAGGGACCTGCTTTCCGGCAGGCAGGCCATGAAAGAGCCGATACCCATAATGACGATCCCGGCCCAGGCGATGTTCCTGCAGCGGCTTATTTTTTCCGGCGTGGCGTTCATATGGCCTCCTTTCCCGTGTTGGCGGTTGTCTTTCTGGCCGGCCGGATCTTCTGCAGGCCAAGATACAGAGCGGCGCCCAGCAGGATGCCGTTAAGCGGCGGGAATCCCCAGGGAATCACAAAGACCAGGACAGTGCCGATGGCCCAGGCGGCGCAGGCGTTCCAGTTTACGCTGAGGCCGTTGGTAGTGGACAGGTGCGGATACCGGCCTTTGTTCAGAATGAAGAAGTCCGCCAGAATGATGCCGGGCAGGGGCGGCACGACAGTGCCCAGCATATTGAGGAAGGAGAACAGGGCGTCAATCCGGTAAGGACGGGTAAAGGTCATGGCGATGGCGAAAAGCAGCATCCCGATGAAGATCTTCCTTTTGCCGGCTCTGCGGAACACGTTGGACAGCCCCAGAGCGTTTGAATACAGGTTGGTGGCGTTGGTGGTGAAGATGTTTGTGGTCATGAGTATGATGGCGGGAACCACCAGGCCAAGCTTAAGCAGCACGGAGGTGAGGTCGGATTCCTTGACGGCGAAGGCGGTGACGGCGCCGCAGATGATCAGCAGGCTGTTGCCCAGGACAAGGCTGATCACCGCGCTCACGATGGCGTCCTTAACGTTGCGGGCGTAGCGCATGATATCGGCTATGCAGGTGGCGGCGGAAAAAATCCAGGTGCCGATGACCAGGATCACCCCTTTGCTCCAGGGTATCGGATCGGCGGGAACAGCGGCCATCAGGGCGCCGAAACCGCCGTCCACCCCGGATACGGCCCGCATGGCCGTGGCGATGCTCAGGAAAATGATGGCCGGAATAGCCACCAGTCCGAGCACAGTGAGCGCTTCCATGCCGATGACGGCGAAAATTCCCATGACCAGGGCGCTCCCGGCCATGGCCATATATTCTCCGGTCTCGCCAAGCCCGAAAATCTGGGCGATCAGGTGGCCGTAAAGGGCGGACTGGATTGTATACCAGCCCAGGTTGATCAGGGGGGCAAAAAGGGAGGCGGCCCGGGACCCTTCACAGCCGAAGCTGTGCCTGGTGATCAGTGCGAAAGTGAGGCCGGTGGTGCAGGCTATATAGCTGATCAATACAGCAACGGCGCTCAAAAAAATATTCCCGGCCAGGGTGGCGCCGACGATCTCGCCCATGGAAAGGCCGCTGGCCAGGCCGCCGCCGGCCATCATGCTGGTGACCAGAAAAACGTAGCCGGTCCAGACCACGGTAATACTCCAGAAGCTGCGGCGCTTGTCCGCCGGTACGGCTTCCAGTTCAAAATCCTGTTGGGCCTCCGCAACGCGGGAACCCTGAGAGTGTGCGAATTTTTCAGACATCTTCATCTCCTGCCGGCCAGCCGGTTTTCTCCAGAGGGAGCAAACCGCTCTGTTCCGAAAAATCCTGGCCGGAGCAAAGGCTCCGGCCCGCGCGGGGCTATTCGCCAGACAAATCCGTATCGCTGTGGTCGCCGAACCAGACCACGTTGCGGTAAACCTCCGGGGCGGTATCGCCCTCGGTGCTGATGTTCAGGACCACGGAATCCTTGCCCAGGCCAAGGGCGTCGCGCTGGGCGCGCGCGGCCGGGTGCTGCATGAGCCACTGCAAAAGGCCGGTGGTGGCCGCACCGGATTCGCCGGAAATTATCGGGGAATCTCCATGCACCGGGGCGGCCAGAATACGCATGCCGTTGGCCGCGATGTAGTCCGGGCAGGAAACATAGGCGGCGGCGTAGTCGCGCAAAAGGCCCCAACTGATGGTGTTGGGCTCGCCGCAGGCCAGGCCGGCCATAAGGGTGTTCATTTCGCCGGTGACGTTATGCGGCTTGCCGTCCGCGGCCACGGCGGATTTATAAATGCAGTTGGCTTTGTGCGGCTCCACGATGATGAATTTGGGGGCGTCCTTGCCCAGGGCGGAGGATAGGAAGCCGACCACGGCTCCGGCAAAGGAGCCGACCCCGGCCTGCAGGAAGCAGTGGGTGGGCATTACGCCCTGGTCCCTCATCTGTTCCAGGGCTTCCAGGGCCAGGGTGCCGTAGCCCTGCATGATCCAGGTGGGGATCTCCTCATAGCCGTCCCAGGCCGTGTCCTGCACCATGATGTAGCCCTTTTCCTGAGCCATGTTCCAGCTCATACGCACGGCTTCGTCATAGTTCATATCCGTGACCGTGCACTTCGCGCCTTCGGCCAGGATGTTGTCCACGCGGATCTGGGCCGAGCCCTTGGGCATAAAGACAATGGCCTTGTAGCCCAGTTCGCGGGCGGTCCAGGCCACGCCGCGGCCGTGGTTTCCGTCCGTGGTGGTGATGAAGGTGATGTCGCCCGTTTTGGCGCGCACGTCCGGAGAACAGAGCAGGTCGCGTGTCAACCCGTTCAGAGGAAGGCCCAGCCGGCCCGCCACGTACCGCCCAATGGCGAAGGAGCCGCCCAGCACTTTGAAGGCGTTCAGCCCGAAGCGCTTGGATTCGTCCTTGACCAGAACGTTTTTCAGGCCAAGCTCACGCGCCAGGCCTGGCAAAGCCGCAAGCGGAGTGGGCTTGTATTCCTTGAACGTGGCGTGAAAGCCGCGCACCGCTTCTGCGCTGGCCGTGGAAAGCGCGGAAAGATCCGCCCCATGCCCGGCTTCCTTGCGCGAAGGATTCAGATACATCCAGATTGACATGATGGCCCCGTGGTAAAAAGTTTTGGCGGAACGTATTTTGGCGTTCAGCTTTGCTTGTTATAAAAGCAAAAACAGGGCCAAGGGCTTACTGGAGAAAAAGTATAAAAAGTACACAATGATATGTTCGTCTGCCTCAAAATCTTTTTCAGAAATTCTTTTTGCAATTTGAGAAATTTATCAAAACAAGAACTCTGAGGATTGGAGGAAGGCAGAGAAAAAAACGCGGTTATAACGCGGAGGGGATTTTTATCGAATTGAGAAAGATTCCATTTTCCGGTACAGGGTGGCCAGACTGATGCCCAGTGTGCGGGCGGACCGCTTCTTGCCCTCGGTGCTTTGTCCAAAACGCTCCAGGGCCGCGCGAATGGCGCGTTCTTCCAGAACGGACAGGGGCTCCAGGGCAGCATTGGGTTCCTGGCCTGGCACAACAGCTTCCGGAGCTTCCTTCACCGCCTCCAGGAATTGGGCGGGAAGGCAGTCCAGGGTGAGAGAACCGTTGTCCGGCATCATGTTCACCGCATATTCCAGCACATGCTCCAGTTCACGCACGTTTCCGGGCCAGGAATGGCTCTCCAGGAGATTGAGCAGGGCGGAGCGCAAGCGCGGCCGGTGCTTTTGAAAGAGGGCGCAGTATTTGTCCAGGAAGTGGTTGGCCAGAACCGCCACGTCACCGGCGCGTTCGCGTAGCGGTGGTATGTTCAGGGGAATGACGTTAAGGCGGTAATAGAGGTCCTCACGGAACACATTGCGGCGGATGCAATCCTGCAGGTCTTCATTGCTGGCGGCAATGACGCGCACGTTCACATAAATCTGTTTGTTCGACCCCAGACGGGTGATCATGCGTTCCTGGAGCACGCGCAGGAGTTTTACCTGCAAGTACAGAGGCATGGTGGAGATCTCGTCCAGGAAGATCACCCCGCCCTGGGCCAGTTCAAACTTGCCCATGCGGCCCCGGCTGGAAGCCCCGGTAAAAGCCCCGCTCACATAGCCGAACAGTTCACTTTCCAGCAATGTTTCCGGAATGCCGCCGCAGTTGATGGCCACAAACGGGTGATCCCGCCGGGAGCCGGTCTGGTGGATGGCCCTGGCCAGAAGTTCTTTGCCGGTGCCGGATTCCCCGCTGATCAGCACGGTGGAGCTGGAATCCGCAACGTTCATGGCCCTGGATTTGAGCGTGCGCAGAGCCGGGGAATCCCCCAGCAGAGCGTCAAAGCCGGTGTCTGGCGTGGCGCCGGAAATATTGCCCACCAACTGGGCCAGGCGCGTCGGGAGTTCAAAAACAAACAGCGTGACCTTGCCCTCGGACTGGGAATCAAGTTCCTTAAGCCGCCCCAGCACGGAATGCGTCCGCCCTTCCGGCAGACGCACTTCAAACTCCTCAAAGGCGTACAGGCCGTGCCCGCTGCGCTGAATGTCGCTTAAATTCAACGTCACTCCGCCGCTTAACCTGAAAAGCTCCCCGGCCGGCGCGTTGCTGTAGATGAGCGCGCCGCTGTAGTCGAACAGCAGAATGCCCTGGCCCGGCACATCCACCACCTGGAGCATGAGATCCAAAAATTGCGTGACCCGGTTGAGCTTGTCCTGCTCGCCTATTTTGTGGGCCAGGGCACCGGCCAGAAAAGTGATAAAGCCGGTATAGCTGTCCGGTGAATTCTGCATGCGCCGGCGGTCCTCATCGTTGAAGCAGACCAGCCCGATAACGCCTAAGAGTTTGTCGCCCGCCACAATGGGCGTGCTAAGGGAAAAACGCTCCCGGCAGTTTTCCCGGTGCGGGCAACGTTCACAAATGGGATGCTGGCGGGGATTTTCCACAAGAATGGTCTTATGCGTGCGCATAACCTCCTTGTATATCTCTCCGGCATTGGCCAGGCTTTGGCCGACTTCGGCCGCATAAATGCCTGTGCCGGCTATACGCACCATGTTGTCATCCATAATTTCCACGTCAATCCCAGTAACGCGGGAAATTATCTCGGCATATGATTGCACATAAGATTGGATACTGGATAACATAATGTATCTATATCAATAGTGATAAAGACTGATTATTTTGTATATATCGTACAATCTACAAAAATATACGTTTGTGATACATAGAAACTGCAATCTAACGTTATAATGCAGTGTACTCTTTCGCCGCCGCTCTGTAAAGCCCGGGCTTGGTGATTGCCAAAACAAAAAGCGCATCCGGCATTACGCCAGGATGCGCTTCGCACGCGAAAAAGAACAAATCCGTTTCAGCCGCCAGACGGCCGGTCAGGAGCTATTTTCCGGATTTTTTGGCCAGAGCGGCCTGGAAGGCGGAACCCAGGCTGCTGAAGTTGGAGGCCGGTTCCGGCTTGGGAGCGTGGCGCTTCCAGTCGCTGTCCTTCACCGGAGCGTCGCCGGATTCAGCTTCCGCACCAACCGGGGCCAGGGTCAGGCGGCGGTTTTGCAGATCCGCCTCCCGAATGACCACCTGTACGGCCGCGCCCGGCGCTAGTCTGTCCAGGGAACCTTTGGGCTTGGCCTGGGCGGCCGCGCCTTTGGGCATAAGCCCGGTCACGCCTGGAGAAAGTTGTATGAACAGGCCGAAGGGGGCGCGTTTTTCAAAAACGCCGCTGACTTCCGCGCCCACGGGAAAGCGCTCGGCCACATCGGCCCAGGGATCTCCGGCGGCGTCGCGCAGGCTCAGGGACAGCCGCTTCTTGTCCAGGTCCACTTCCTTGACCTTGACGCTCACGGTCTCGCCCACGCTCAAAACTTCTTCCGCCTTGTTGATGCGCCTTTCCCAGGACAGTTCGGACAGATGAATCAGGCCCTCAATGCCGGGCAGCACTTCCACAAATGCCCCGAAGGCGGCCAGACGGGTCACCTTGCCGGAAACAATGTCTCCGGCGTTGATGCCGGACAAATTCGTCCAGGGGTTTTCCGTGACCTGGCGCATGGACAGAGAAATACGCGAGCCTTTTTCCTGCGTTTTCAGGGAAAGTATCTTCACCCGCACCTTGTCGCCCACGCTGACCACTTCTTCCGGAGCCTGGCCGCGCGCCCAGGACAGCTCGGACACGTGCACCATGCCGTCCACGCCCGGAGCCAGCTCCACAAACGCGCCGAAGGGAGCCAGGCGCACCACGGTGGCTTCCAGCACGTCGCCTTCCTTTACCGTGCCCAAAAATTCCTCGCGCCCGGCGCTCTGCTGTTTTTCCAGAAGCACGCGGCGGGAAACCACAATATTGCGGCCACCTTTTTCAAGTTTGGTGATCATGAAGGAGAAAGTCTTGCCCACCAAAGATTCCGGGGCATCCACCGGCCGCACGTCCATCTGGCTGATCGGACAAAAAGCGCGGCGTTTCATTACTTCCACCGCGAACCCGCCTTTGACCTGGGCGCTCACCTTGCCTTCCACAGGCAGTCCGGCCTCTTTGGCCTCCTCAAGGGCGGAAACGCCCCCGGCCCCGCGCACCACCTTGGAAAGGCGCACCTCCTGGGCGGAAACGTGAACCACGTACAGATCCAGCACATCGCCCACCGCGCATTCGGCCACCCCGTCCTGGGCCAGTTCGGCCCGGTCCACTATGCCGTCCACCTTGCTGCCGGTGCTGACAAACACTGTATCGGCGGTAATGGCCACCACAGTGGCTTTTACCCGCTGGCCAGAGGAAAGCCGGCTGACGCTCTGTTCTTCCTGGGCGGCGAAAAGCTCGGCAAAGCTGGCTTCTTCTCCCTGATCCGCGGTCGGTTGGTGCAGGTCCTCGGTCATAATCCGTTCCTTGTAAAAATAGAATGCGGCGGGCATAAAAAAAGCTCCCGCCGCCAGAGGCTATATCAGCGCGAGGCCCGCTAGGCAAGAATTAATGCAGTCGGCGGCGGCCTGAAATCAAGGTTTTTTTGGCCTTGCCCTGGGCAAAATTTTGAGGATATAAGCGGGACGTGCTTTTCCATGCAAGCAAACACCCTTTTGAGAGGCATGATCAAGGGGCGGATCATGCCGGACAAACCTATTGGAAATACGCATGAAAAAAATATTCCCGCTGTTCGCGTCCTTGCTGTTCTGTTTTTCGCTCGGCCTTCCCGCCACGGACGCCTGCGGCGCCCAGACGCGGAAAACCGAACAGGCTCAGCCTAAGGCCGCGTCCGCTCAAAAAAACGCCGCAACCACCAAAAAATCTCCCGGCGCTTCGCAAAAAACGTCCGGTTCTTCCCGCAAGGCCAAAAAAAAATCCTCCGCTCCCGCAACGCCGCCAGGCGGCAAAACCAGCCGAAAGGTCACCAACGTTCCCATTCCGGTCAATTACCAGGGGCGGCTTGATTTCAGACGCTCCCTGCAAATAGACCTGAGCAACGGCGCTGATTGGATGCTTAAGCACCAGAGCCTCCAGGGCGTGGGGGACATCGCTTTTGACTTGGGCCCAAGCTACGTTTCCGGCGTGCTGCGCCTGGAGGCCGGAGTCCTGCCCGAGGCCGTGGCCCGAGACTCTCTGCGCTCCCTACGCGAGCAATTGCAGGATCTGAAGCCAAAAACCGCCTACGACGTGGAAATAGACCTGCGCAACTACGAAACCCCGGAAGCCGTGGCCGCCCATATGCGGGCCGTGGCTTCGCTGGTGCCGGCGGAAACCTGGCTGCTGGGCGGCGTTTCCGGCATCTGGCAAACCAGGCCGGGTTTTTTTGATGCCGCCAAAGCCGAGGCCAGGGCTCAGGGCCGCCGGCTTGGAGTCATGCTTTTTTACGGAAGTCCGGTTCCGCCCGGCGTGGACTTCGCCGTAATCAGCGGCCTGGACGGAGAAGAAGAAACCCGGCGGCAAATCGCAATAATTCGCCGTGACAACCAAGCCCTGCCAATCTTGGTCCAGCTCTCCGAGGACTCCTTTGCCGCGGAAGACGGCAACGGCTACAGCTTCGTACACAAAAAAACTCCGGCCGAACGGCGCATGCTCATTATGGATCTGGCCAAACTGCAAAGCGAACCCGGCGTGTATCTGCTCTACCCGCTCTTCGGGCCGGAATACCCGGCCGGCCGGGCCTACGATTCAACTCGTGACGAATTTATGCTCGACACCATCCGCAGAATGATGGAAAAGTATAATAAATAGACAAGGCGCCGCTCATGACCCGCACAACCTGGCCCCCCAGATGCCTCTGGCTTCGCGGGTACGCGCTGGCCAAGCCGGACGCGGTGGAGGACTACAAAGAAAGCTGGGATGCATGGCGCTATTTTGTGCACGGCAAGATCTTCGCCCTGCTGGTGCGCAACAAAACAGGCACGCTCCTGAATCTAAAATGCGCCCCCTATCTTTCGCTGGATTTTCGCGAGCGTTACCCAGCCGTGCTGCCTGGCTGGCACATGAACAAGCTGCACTGGATATCCCTGTCCCTGCTGGGCAATACTCCGGAAGACGTGTGCAAAGAGCTGGTGGACATCTCGTACGACCTGGTGTGGCGGGGGCTTCCCAGGAAGATACGCGAGGAGGCGCATCCCCAAGGTCCTATTTAATCACTTCCACCAGCAGGGAATCCTGCTCGATTCCGAGTGGCCTGGCGCGGAGCAGGGAGCGGCTTGGGGCGAGAGCGGCGGAGCGGAGCAGGCGGCATTCGCTGTAGTATTCGTTGACGCCTTTGTTTTTGGATTCCAGAACCAGGGCAATGTGCGGCAGGGCGAGTTGGCTGGAGAGAAAGGCCTGTTTTTTTGCGGCGGCCACGGCCCTTAGCCTGGCGGCCCTTTCTTTTTTGACGGGCTGGGGGAGCTGGCCGGCAAAAGTGGCGGCCGGGGTGCCGGGCCTGGGGGAATAGGGGAAGACGTGGGCGTAGCTGAGGGGCAG
The DNA here is from genome assembly GCA_031547305.1 of Desulfovibrionaceae bacterium. GTDB lineage: Bacteria > Desulfobacterota > Desulfovibrionia > Desulfovibrionales > Desulfovibrionaceae > JAVBSC01. The sequence goes on along the minus strand of JAVBSC010000050.1, from coordinate 1,574 downwards.
GCGCTGGCAAAGGTCCAGGGTTTGTTGGAATTCCGCGTCCGTTTCGCCGGGGAAGCCGGTCAGGATGTCCGCACCCAGGCCAAAGAGCGGCCAGGTTTTTTGCAGGGAGCGTAAAAAATTCGGCAGGGCGTCCAGGTTGTAATGCCCGCGGCCCATGCGCCGGAGTACCGGTGCGCTGCCGCTTTGCAGGGAAAGATGCAACTGGGGGGCGCACAAACGGCTAGCGGTCAGAGTTCGCAAGGCTTTGGCGCCAAGCTGGCCTGGTTCCAGCGAACTTAAGCGCAGTCTGGTCCGGCCGGCCCAGGCCGTGAATTTGTCTTCAAGCTTGTCCAGCAGATCCCAGAAGTCCGGCTGGCCGGGCAAATCGCGGCCAAACTGGCCTAGATTCACCCCGCTTATGACCACTTCGCCAAAACCGGCGTTGAGCAGCCGTTCCAGCTCCGCTTCAATTTCCGGGAACGGGCGGCTGACTGAAGCTCCGCGCCCCAAGGGCACTATGCAGTAAGTGCAGCGGTGCGAACAGCCGTCTTGGATTTTAAGCACAGCCCTGGAGCGCTCCGAGCCGGACAGGGAAAAAGCCGGCCAGATCCGGTCTGCCGCGGATTCGTTTGCCGGTTTTCCCGGCAGGGGGGGGGAGCCGATCAGACAGTCTTCCAGACGCAGCCCGGCTTTGTCCGCCTGGGGCAGCAGGAGCACGCCCGGCAGGGCTTTGACTTCTTCCGGCAGGGCCTGGGCCGCGCATCCGCTTACCGCAATTCTGCAGTCCGGCGCGGCGCGGCGAATGCGGCTGACCGCGTTGCGCAGGTCCGCCATGGCGCCGGCCGTGACCGCGCAGGAATTAATAAAGACCAGGCCGGCCCGCTCCGGGGCGACAGCCTCCGCATGCCCGGCCGCAAGCCAGGATTCCCGCAGGGCCTGGGACTCGTACTGATTAACCTTGCAACCCAGCGTGATTATGTAAAAGGAAATACCGCCCATGGGGTCGGGTGTGCCCCCTAAAGCAATTAAATTGTGAAACGCTCCAGCGTCAGTGGATGGCAATAATCGTTCCCGAGGCGTTTTTCAATACTCCGGGGACCAGTTCTTTGGACATGACATACTTGTCTTCAATGCCGTCAGCGTTTTTTATGCCGAAGCGCGCGGACGCTTCAAAGCCGAAGCGGCTGTAATAGGCCGGATCTCCGACCAGGAACACGGCCTTGTGGCCCATTGCCGTGGCGCGTTTAAGCGCTTCCAGGATCAGCCTGGAGCCGACTTTTTGGTTGCGGTGCTCCAGAAGCACGGAAACCGGGGCCAGAAGCAGGGCCTCCAGCCGGCCGGCCGGAGTATTCACCTGGAACCTGGTCAGCATGATGTGCCCGATCAGTCGGCCCTTGTGCTCCACAACCAGGGCCAGTTCCGGAATATAGCCAGGACCCCGGCGCAGCCGGACCGCGAAATCCTGCTCGTCGCCGTCCGCGACCCTGGCGGTGGCAAAGGCGGTTTTGATAAGCTCGTATATTTCCGGCAGGTCTTTGTCCGTTTCCGGCCGGATAAGCAAATCTTCGTCCATTTAAAACTCCAGGCTCCTGGGC
>JAVBSC010000079.1:0-43259 GCA_031547305.1 Desulfovibrionaceae bacterium | reverse complement strand
GCTGATGTGCGCGGTGGGCTCTTTTTCCGTAAACAACAACCTGTTCGACGTTTACGTGATGCTCGCCTTCGGTTTGCTCGGCTTCACGCTGAACAAGCTGGAAATCCCCCTCACCCCCATGGTGCTCGGCGTGGTCCTCGGACCTATTCTGGAGGAAAACCTGCGCACCTCACTGGTCATGTCCCAAGGCGAGATCGCGTATTTCCTCAACCGCCCGATCTTCCTCTTCTTCATGGCTCTGGCCATCTTAGGCACCGCCTACCCGGCCTGGAAGCGGCGCCAGAAGCGGATTCTGTCCAAAATAAAGGAAAAATCCGCCTGCGGGATGACCGAAACCGAACCATCACAACAAATTTGAAGCAGGCCGTGTTTAGCGGAAGTCAGACCGAGTCCTCATTGCGTTTCAACAAAAAGGAGACCTTATGAATTCCATTCCCAGATTCACAAAAATCATTACGGCCATGTTCGTCGTCGCGGTCGCTCTGTCCTTCGGCTCTCCGGCCCGGGCAGCGTACCCGGAAGACAAACCGGTTAACGTGCTGGTGGGGTTTGGGGCCGGAGGCGGCAACGACCAGGTGGCCCGCTACTTCTGTGAAATGCTCACCAAAGAGCTGAAGCAGCGTTTCTATGTGACCAACATTCCAGGCGCCAGCGGCGGCATCAGCGTGAACCAGGTTGTGGAAGCCAAACCGGACGGCTACACCCTTATGATGATCCACGCCAACATCTCCCTGCTCAAGGCCATCGGCAACTCCCCATACACTTACAAAGACATGCGGGTGCTGGGCTGCGTCAACTTTGACGCCCCGGGCATCATGGTAAAAAGCGATTCCCCGTATAAAAACCTTCAGGACTTCATAAACGACGCCAAGGCCCGGCCCGGCAAAATTAATCTGGGCGTCGGCGTGCCCGGCGGCATCTGGCACCTGGCCCTGCTCAACTTTGTGAACAAGGCCGGCATAAAGGTCAACGTGGTTCCGAACACCACAGGCGGCGCCGGCGTGAACATGCGCCTGCTCGGCGGCCACATCGAAGCGGCCTTCCTTTCCCCCAACGAAAACATCAGCCAGATGAAAAACAAGGATTTCCGCATTCTGGCCTTCTCCGCCCCCAAGCGTCTTGAGGGCTTCCCGGACGTGCCGACTTTCAAGGAACTGGGCATTGACTCCGACGCGTTCGCCATGCGCGGCTTTTACGCCCCCAAAGACACCCCGGAAGACGTTGTGAAAATTTTGGAAACCGCCATCAAGAAGGTGGCGGAAACCCAGGCCTACAAGGATTTCAACAAAAATACCTACACAAACTATATTTATATGTCCGGAGCGGACTTTGCCAAGTACCTGGAAAAAGAACTGGTGGAGTATACAAAAATCGTTGAAGACGCCGGCATGCTGAAGAAATAGGCGCCGCCGGGATAAAGACGATGAAGTGAAATTCCGCCCCCGGACTGAACCTGTTTTGGGGGCGGAAACTTTTCTAAGCGGGAGTGCTGCAAAAACTATTCAGGTTTGCAACCTTTACTCAGCGCGGAAGAACACCGGCAAAAAATTGCGGCGAATCCGCGGAAAGCGCTTTAACTTTTTCAAACTTGAATCACCCTCCGGGTGCTGCCCACCGCCGGAATTTTCTGAGAGAAAACGCTACTTTGGGACGTTTACGCTTTTCTGAACAAGAGTGAGGAAGTATGTCCACCCTGATTATCTCGGCTATGCTTGGCTCAGCGCTGCTCCACGCAATCTGGAACGTCATAATAAAAGGCGGCACCGACACTTTGATCGAAACGGCCATGAAAAATTGCGGCGGCGCTTTCGCTGTCCTGTTCGTCCTGCCGTTTCTGCCTTTCCCCCTGCCGGCCAGCTGGCCGTACCTGGCGGTGGTGGCCTTCATCCACTTATGCTATTACCTGTGCATAGCCTACTCATATCGCGGTACGGACCTCAGCTACGTATATACGGTCATGCGCGGTTCCGCCCCCCTGCTTACGGCCCTTGTGACCGTGCTGGTGCTGCACGAAGCCATAGGCCTGAAGGGCTGGGCCGGAGTGCTGCTGCTCAGCTGCGGCGTTCTTGTGCTGGCCGTGGATTCCCTGCGGCGGGGGGTTTTCCGCCCGGTGCCGACCATGCTGGCCGTGGCCAACGCCTTTGTCATAATGGCCTTCACCGTTGTGGACGGAACCGGGGTGCGCCTGGCCGGAAACGCTGTTTCATACGCCTGCTGGGAATTTCTTTTCAACGCCATTCCCATCGCCACTTTTACTATTATCGTGCGCAAAAAATCCTTTTTCCATTATGCGAAAAAGCGCTGGTATTACGGACTGGGCGGCGGCATGTGCAGCGTAACCGCCTACGGCATTTCGCTGTGGGCCATCACCAAGGCGCCCATAGCGGAAGTAACGGCCCTGCGTGAAACTTCCGTGGTCTTCGGAGCTCTGATGGCCGTAATCTTTTTAAAGGAAAAAATGACCCCGGCCAGAATCGCGGCCGTTCTGCTGGTGGTTTGCGGCGCCGTGGCTCTGAAGCTGTAAAGCCGAAAAAAATATGGGGTTCCGGACTCACGTCCGGAACCCCATATCGGTTCATCTTATCCCACTTATTAGTACATGCCGCCCATGCCGCCCATACCGCCCATGCCGCCTGGCATCGGGGGGACGTCTTTTTTGGCTTCGGGCTTTTCGGCCACGGCGCACTCGGTGGTCAGGAGCAGGGAGGCCACGGAGGCCGCGTTCTGCAAGGCGATGCGAGTGACCTTTTTGGGGTCGATAACGCCGGCCTTGTTCAGGTCTTCGTATTCGCCGCTGGCGGCGTTAAAGCCGAAGGCGTCCTTGCCCACGCGCACTTTCTCCACAACAATGGAGCCTTCAAAGCCGGCGTTGACGGCGATCTGGCGCAGGGGCTCCTCAATGGCGCGACGCACCACGGCCACACCGGCGAGCTCGTCGTCGTCAGCTGGCTTGATGTCGTCCAGGCACTTGGCTACGCGGATGTAGGCGGTGCCGCCGCCGGGGACGATGCCTTCTTCCACGGCCGCGCGGGTAGCGTTAAGGGCGTCTTCCACGCGGTCCTTCTTTTCCTTCATTTCGGTTTCCGTGGCCGCGCCGACGTGAATGACGGCAACGCCGCCCACGATCTTGGCCAGACGCTCCTGGAGCTTTTCGCGGTCGTAGTCGGAGGTGGTTTCATCAATCTGGGCGCGGATCTGCTTGACACGGGCCTTGATGTCCTCGCCCTTGCCGGCGCCGTCAACGATGGTGGTGTTCTCTTTGTCCACAACCACGCGCTTGGCGGTGCCCAGGTCATTGACGCTCACGCCTTCCAGCTTCACGCCCATGTCTTCGGACACCACGGTGCCGCCGGTCAGAACGGCGATATCCTGGAGCATGGCCTTGCGGCGGTCGCCAAAGCCGGGGGCTTTAACGGCCACAACCTGCAGGGCGCCGCGCAGCTTGTTGACCACCAGGGTGGCCAGGGCTTCGCCGTCCACGTCTTCAGCCACGATCACCAGGGGGCGGTTCATTTTGGCCACCTGTTCCAGAATGGGGAGCATCTCCTTCATCACGGAAATTTTCTTTTCGCTGATCAGGATGAAGGGCTCGTCCAGTTCGCAGATCATTTTTTCCGCGTTGGTCACAAAGTAAGGGGAAAGGTAGCCGCGATCAAACTGCATGCCTTCCACGACTTCCAGGGTGGTTTCCAGGCCTTTGGCTTCTTCAACTGTGATCACGCCTTCCTTGCCAACCTTGCCCATGGCTTCGGCAATGATGTTGCCGATGGTGGTGTCGGAGTTGGCGGAAATGGTGCCGACCTGGGCGATTTCCTTTTGGTCGCGGGTGGGCTTGGCCAAATTGCCGAGTTCCTTGACCAGGCCTTCCACAGCCTTGTCCACGCCGCGCTTCACGGCCATGGGGTTGCGGCCGGCGGCCACAAGTTTGAGGCCTTCCTTGAAAATGGCCTGGGCCAGAATGGTGGCGGTGGTGGTGCCGTCGCCGGCCACGTCGCTGGTTTTGGAAGCGACTTCCTTGACCATCTGTGCGCCCATGTTTTCAAATTTGTCGGAAAGTTCGATTTCTTTGGCCACGGTCACGCCGTCTTTGGTGATGACCGGGGAGCCGAAGGATTTTTCGATGATCACGTTGCGGCCCTTGGGGCCAAGGGTGACTTTAACAGCGCTGGCCAGTTTATCGACACCGCGGGACAAACGTTCGCGGGCTTTGGCGTCAAAAAGGATTTCTTTAGCAGCCATTGTATTTTCCTCCTGCAATGGATGAGTGTCTTAATTATAAAAAACTATTCGATTATGGCCAGAATGTCGTCTTCGCGCATGACCAGATGCTCGATGCCGTCCAGTTTCACTTCGGTGCCGGCGTACTTGTTGAACAGGACGATGTCGCCATTTTTCACGGTCATGGGGATTTTCTTTCCGTCGTCCGCCACTTTGCCGGGGCCGGCGGCCACGACTTCACCTTTGGAGGGCTTTTCCTTGGCGGTATCCGGAATGTACAGGCCGCCGGCGGTTTTTTCTTCCGATTCAAGGCGTTTGACCAAAACGCGATCATTGAGAGGCTTCAGAGACATGTGCTAATCCTCCAGCATAATTATGATTATTTTTCTTTTTTAGCACTCTTACACATAGAGTGCTAATACAAGCCAGGCCCTCCCTACTCCATGACCTTATTTTTGTAAAGCCTGGACTGATAAAACCGGACCGTCCGGCGAGTCAGGCGGAAGGCGCCGCTGGTAAAACAAGCGGCCGGGAGTAAAAAAACACTGGCTTGCAGGCCGATGAGAAATTAATCACCCTTTCGCGCTTGAAAAGGGCGAAAGGACAAAAAAAATAAAAAAAGTTTGTTTATACTGTAAAATAAGGCAATTAGATTTGATATTTTATGGAATGAGGCTTGCGCGCGCTTATGCGCCGGGGTAATCTGAAAACATTGACGCGGACGCAAAGCAAAAGACATGGATTCCCGCTTGCGCTGGAATGACGAGCGGAATATTGTGATATTACGGAATAATAATCCGCCATTCCAGCGCGAGCGGGAATCCATGTCTTCTGTTATATATTTATCCAAGTGATTCGCATTGTTATAATCACCTGACCCCCGGGAGGAAAGCATGCCTGAAAAAACGGATGACCTCATAACCTTTCTGGAAGGCCGCTGCGCCGAGATCGCACGCCTGGAGGCGGCGGCGCAAGATGCGCTGTACAAGCAAAATAACGAGGAACTCTACCGCGGCAAAATGCGCGAGCGGACCACAATGTTAAGCAACCTGGCCCAGGACGCGCAAAAACTCCTTCAAGCCTTGCCGGAAGCCTTGCGTGAAGGAGCCCAAAACACCCTGGCGAATTTCTCCCGCAACGCGTCCCAGGCCCTTGGCCTGGACTCCATTTTTTACATGTCCGCCCTGCTCTATCCGGCAGAGCACCGGCCAGGGGGGCCGAACGATCTGGAAACGTTCACCGCTACGCTCAAAAGCGCCCTAAAAGACGGACGCCCTTGAGCGGAATCCGCGTTGTCCTGGTCCGGCCGCGCTTTCCGGAAAACATCGGCATGGCGGCGCGGGCCTGCGCCAACATGGGCGTAAGCGAACTGATCGTTGTGGAGCCGGAACTCTGGGACGAGGCTAAAGCCCTGCCCCTGGCCGCCGGGCTTGGCAAAGCGGTTTTGCAGAACATGCGCCTGGCCCCGGATTTAGCGTCGGCCATTGCGAACGCCAACATTGCCGTGGCCACCAGCGCGCGCACCGGCGGCTGGCGCAGGGAAATTCTCTCCCCACCACAGGCGGCCGGGCGAATCAACGCCACTATCCGGCAAGGCGGACGGGCCGCCCTGGTATTCGGGCCGGAAGATCGCGGCCTCTCCAATACGGAAGTCGCCCTGTGCGGGCACATGGCCACCATTCCCGCCAGCCCGGCCTGCGCCTCCCTTAACCTGGCCCAGGCGGTCCTGATCATGCTGTATGAATGCTTCAGAGAAGCGGAAGGCGCGCAATCCTCCAGAACCAGGCGGGAAGCCGGCAACAGCCGCCCGGCCTCCCGAATGAGCACACTGGCCGAGCAGGAACTGCTGTTTGAAAACCTTAAAGAAACTCTGCTGAAAATAGACCTGCTGCCCCAGGACAACCCGGACTGGTTCATCCAGCCCCTGAAGCGGTTTTTACGGCGCGGCGGTCTGCGGCGGCACGAATTCGACTTCATCATGGGCATCTGCCGCCAGATAAAAAATAAGCTGTGAGACATCGCCGCCGCGCGACAAAGCTTGCGGGCGACGGCCGGTTAATATATATTTTCCGCTTCAGTCGGAAACACAGGGAAACTATCGCATGGCTTTTTTTCTGGTCAGAAATAATAGGCCCCAAAATACGCTGCTGCTTTGCCTGGCCGCCGTGGTACTGCTGACGGGCTTAAACGGCCAGGCCCTGGCCGCCTTGGCCCAGCCGAAAAACGCCGTTCCGCCCAAAAACCAGCCTCCGCACCAGGAGACGAGGGTGCTTGGGGATCACCGCATTTCCCAAAAAGGCGAGCGTTACGAGTTGAGCATAAACTACCCCACCACCGGCAACCAGCTTGTGGACATGGAAATAGCCATCTGGGTCAAGAACAAGGTCACCACCTTCGTGAGCGGGCTGGACGAAATCCCGCCGGACAACACCAAGTACCGGATGTTAATAACCTACAGCGTCAAATCCGCCTCCTTGGGTTGCTTGTCCGTGATTTTTGAGATTGAGACCTACACCGGCGGATTGAACAGCGAATCCGGCCTGGGCACCTTCACTTACGACCTGAGCAGCGGCCGCAGGCTGAATTACCAGGACATATTTGAGAACACCGCGGATCTGCTGCCTTTTTTATCCAGTTACTGCCGGACAGCCCTACTGGAAAAGCTTGGCGAGCCTTTCGCGGAAAGCATCATCCGAGGCACCCGCCAGGATCCGTTGAACTTCGAGTACTTCGCCCTGGACGGCACGGGTCTGGTCGTTTACTTTCCGCCGGATCAAGTGGCGGATTACGCCAAAGGCGAGCAAGAGGTGCAGATTCCCCTGACTTTGCTCCTGCCTCTACAACCAAAACTTGAATTTTGGGGACTAAACAAAGACCACGGCATCCGGATCGGTTTCGACACCCTGCCGCCAATCCTAAACGCTCCGGCCGGGCAAGGCGGCAATTCACGCCAGGCGCTTGAACGGCTTAATAATTCCGGCGGTAAGCATTGATGCTGGCGCGCCTGGCCGCGCTACTCCTTTTTATGGTTATGGGCCTGCTGGACTCCGCGGCTTTTGCCAACGGCGCAAAACAGCAAGCCTCCTACGTCGGCGTGCGCACCCTGGGCGTCTGGGATGCGCCGAGCGGAACCAGGCTTGAAATAGCCGTCTGGTACCCCACCACCCGTTCCGGCGAAACCTCCATCGGCGAATGGAAACTGAACGCCTCCCGCAACGCGCGGGAAATGCCCTGGCGTTTTCCGGTCATTCTGGTTTCCCACGATATAGCCGGGAACCGCTTTTCCAACCATGATCTCGCCGAAGCCCTGGCCGAGCGGGGTTTTGTGGTGATCGCCCCCACCCATCAGGGCAGCAACGCCATGGACGCCTCGGATCTTTACAGCATAAACCTGTTCATAAACAGGCCCCGCCAGTTGATCCTGGCCCTGGAAGCGGCCATGGACAGTTATGAGTTGAACGCCGTGATCGATGCGTCGCGCATCGGGCTTTTGGGCGTGGGGAGCGGCAGCGCCACGGTGTTGCAACTGGCCGGCGTCGGGCCGGATTCCGCCGGGTATGAGGATTACTGCGCCAAAGCGCCGTCCGGCGATCCCTTCTGCTCCGCCTGGGCCCGGAAAAGCTTTGCCGGAGTGCGGCAAAAGCTACAGTCCCTGGGCAGTGCCCTTACTCCGGACATCAATGCGACTCCCCACCCCGCCGCAAACCAGGCGCCGCCCGCCAAGGCGAATGCCGCCAGGACGGCGGCCGGCGCTTCCAATTCCACCCAGCCAGCGCCCAGGCCGGAACATCCGGGCGCGGCGCACGGCCGGGAGTCGCGTTCCATAAAGGCCGTGGGGCTTCTTACGCCCGGCCTGGGCATGTTTTTCAACGCGCAAAACCTGGCCGGCCTAAAAATGCCGTTGGCCGTGCTGAGCGCCGGACAGGACGAGCTTTACCCGGAGGCTCTTAACGCGGGCCGGATTGAACGCGGCCTGCCGCCCGGAACCACCCTGGACGTTCTTTCCATACCCGGGGCGGATCATTTTTCCTTACAAGCCCCCTGCCCTGAAGAAATGCGCCAAAGCCTGCCGGAACTGTGCGGCCGCGCCAGCCAGTCCAAAAGGCTGCGCTGGGCCGAGGAAAGAAACCACTATTTCGTTCGTTTTTACCAGACAGCCCTGGGGGGCCCCCTGCCCCAGATCCACGATCATCCTCCTGTGCCGGAGGAACTCAGGCCGCCCGTCCCCCAGCCGCAGGCCGCGCCGGAAAAAGAGGAGGAAAAAAACACAGAGGAAAAAAAGGCTGGAGCAAAAGAACAAAAACCCCCTCCGTCTAAAAAAAGTAAGAAAAAAACCTCAGCACGGCAATAATTAAAGTTATGCTTTAAGATATTTTGCTCTTCCCCCGCAAATATCTTTTGTGTATAGTAATTCGGGTTTAAAATGAAATGACGATAAGCGCAGGCCAATGCCGGGCGCGGCGTAATTTTTTTACGTATTTTCTTTTTGGCGCGGATTAGCATTATTCAATTCTTTTTTTATGGGGATGCTGAAGATGAGTGATTTAAGGTCCACGGCTCTGGTTACCGGCGGCTCCAGAGGGCTGGGGGCGGAAATAGCCAAAAATCTTGCCGCAAAGGGTTTTCAGGTTTACCTGACCTATGTGAGCAAAGCCGCGGAAGCCCAGGCGGTTGTTGACGAGATAGCCGCCGCCGGCGGAAAAGCCGTTGCCTTTTGTCTTGACGTGAGTGACACTTCAGCGGTAAGCGCCTTTTTTCAGAGCGAAATAAGGGACAAGGTCAGCCTGGACGCTTTGGTGAACAACGCCGGAATCACCAAGGATGGGCTGATCCTGCGCATGAAGGACGAGGATTGGGATAAAGTGCTGGGCATTAATCTGCGCGGGGCCTTCGCCTGCCTGCGCGAAGCCGCGAAAATCATGTCCAAACAGCGCAAAGGAAGAATCATCAACATCGCCTCGGTGGTCGGCCAGATGGGCAACCCCGGCCAGGCCAACTACAGCGCGGCAAAAGCTGGCATGATCGGCCTGACCAAGGCGGCGGCGAAAGAACTGGCCTCGCGCGACGTCACCGTAAACGCGGTGGCGCCCGGCTTTATTGAAACCGACATGACCGCCGCCCTTGGCGAAGAAGTGCGGCGGCAATATATGGAGCACATTCCGCTAGGACGCTTTGGCAAAGCCGAAGACGTGGCCGAAACTGTGGCCTTTCTGGCTTCTCCGGGAGCCGGATACATAACCGGGCAGGTTTTGGCTGTGAACGGCGGGCTTTATTGCTGATTGATTTTCCGGAAACGGTTCAATCCCAACCACGTGCCCCGCAAGGCGCATTAAAACCGCAAAAAAGCAAATTATCTGGAGGAAAAATGTCTGTTGAAGAAAAAGTTAAGCAGATTATCATGGACCAACTCGGCGTTTCCGCTGATGAAGTGAAAAACGACGCCTCTTTTGTGGAAGACCTGGGCGCCGACTCCTTGGACCTGACCGAACTGATCATGGCCATGGAAGAAGAATTCAGCATTGAAATCGGTGATGACGACGCGCAGAAAATTCTGAAAGTAAAAGACGCGATCAAATATATCGCGGATCGGCAATAAAAACAGCGGGTGATCCTGGGCGATCCCCGGCCGTACTTTAAAGCAATTAACGCTTGAAATAGTAGCTCGGCGGCGGGCAAAGTTCGCCTGCGACTATTTCGCCGCAAGGATTTGCAAAGCAAATCCTTGCGGAGCAATCCATTCGTTTCATTCGTGAATTGCTCTGGTAAGCATACTCCGCCGGGAGCAAAAATGCCTGCTGTTTTTGCTCCCGCTTGAATATTTAACCCGTAAACGTTCCCCCGGGGAAAAACGCTGACTCCGCCCCGGCTTATACACCGCCCAGTGAAGGAAAACAAATGAGAAAGCGAGTAGTGATAACCGGGCTTTCCGCCCTCTGCCCCCTGGGCAACGACATGGAGCGGAGCTGGAGCAACCTTCTGGCCGGCAAGTCCGGAATCGCGCCCATAACGCACTTTGACTGCGCGGACTACGATTCCCGCATTGCCGGGGAATTGAAGGGATTCAATCCGGAAGATCATAATATTCCGGCCAAGCAGGCCAGGCGCATGGATCGCTTCGTGCAAATAGGCGTTGCCGCAAGCAACATGCTCATGGAACATTCCGGCTTTAAAGTTACGGAAGAAAACGCCGCGCGCCTCGGCGTGTTCCTTGGCGTGGGCCTCGGCGGCCTGAACACCCTGGAAGCTTTCCACACCAGGCTGGTGGAAGCCGGGCCGAACAAAATTTCGCCTTTCATGATCCCCATGCTCATCTCCAACATGGCTCCCGGGCAGGTATCCATATTCCACAACGCCAAGGGCCCGAACATGGTGGTCACCAGCGCGTGCGCCTCCAGTCTGCACGCTATAGGCTACGCCTACTCGGACATCCTGCTGGACCGCTGCGACTGCGCCATAACCGGCGGAGTGGAAGCCACCATAACCCCCATGGGCATTTCAGGATTTACCGCCTTAAAGGCGCTCTCCACCCGCAACGAGGAGCCGGAAAAAGCATCCCGTCCCTTTGACAAGGACCGCACCGGCTTTGTCATGGGTGAAGGGGCCGGATTCATGCTTTTGGAGACCCTTGAATCCGCAAAGGCCAGGGGCGCTAAAATTTACGCGGAAATCGCCGGCTTCGGAGCTTCCGGAGACGCCTACCACATGACCGCGCCAAAGGAAGACGGCGAGGGCATGGCCACCGCCATGCGCAACGCCATAAACGACGCCGGAGTGAGCACGGAAGCCGTGGACCACATTAACGCCCACGGCACATCCACCTACCTTAACGACTTGTGCGAAACCAGGGCCATCAAAACGGTTTTTGGCAAGCGCGCCTATTCCATACCGGTTACCGCCAACAAGTCGCAGATCGGGCATCTTCTTGGCGCGGCCGGCGGCATAGAAGGCGTTTTCAGCGCCCTCACCCTGCATCACGGCGTCATTCCCGGCTTCATCAACTATGAAACCCCTGACCCGGAATGCGATCTGGATTATGTGACAACCGGCAACAGGAATGTTCAGGCGGAGTACGTCCTGTGCAATTCCTTCGGATTCGGCGGCACAAACGCCTGCATTCTGTTCAAGCGCTGGGACGGTTGATAGGCAAGCCCACAGGAGATTAGCATGGACGAACTATTTTTGCGCGACTTGGCGGTCGGACGCGCCATTGTTCAGGAAATGGAGCGGCAGAGCGGCAAGCTGGAACTTATAGCCTCGGAAAACTTTGTTTCCGCCGCGGTGCGCCAGGCCCAGGGCAGCGTGCTTACCCACAAGTATGCGGAAGGCTACCCCGGCAAGCGCTATTACGGCGGCTGCGAATACGTGGACGTGGTGGAAAACCTGGCTATTGAACGCGCCGGCAAGCTGTTCGGGGCGGAGTACGTCAACGTGCAGCCGCATTCCGGCAGCCAGGCCAACATGGCCGTGTACTTCGCCGCCATCAACATCGGTGATACGGTTCTGGGCATGGATCTGAGCCACGGCGGGCACCTTACCCACGGCAGCCCGGTGAACTTTTCCGGCCGCCTGTACAAATTCGCCTCTTACGGTGTCAACCGGGAAACCGGCCGGATCGACTTTGACGACGTGCGCGCCAAAGCCAAAGAACACCGCCCGGCCCTGATTGTGGCCGGAGCCAGCGCCTATTCCCGGACTCTGGATTTTGAACGCTTCCGCGCCGTGGCCGACGAAGTCGGAGCCAAGTTGATGGTGGACATGGCCCACATAGCCGGCCTGGTGGCCGCCGGCTGCCATCCTTCCCCCATAAGGCACGCCCATTTTACCACCACCACCACGCACAAAACTCTGCGCGGCCCCAGGGGAGGCATGATCCTGGCCCCGCAGGAAGCCGCCAAAACCCTGAACAGCCAAATCTTCCCCGGCATCCAGGGAGGGCCGCTCATGCATGTCGTCGCGGCCAAGGCCGTGGCCTTTGGCGAAGCCCTGAATCCGGAATTCAAAAAATACCAGAAACAGGTGCTGGACAATGCCGCGGCTCTGTCCAGTTCTCTGGCGGATGCCGGCTACAAAATCGTTTCCGGCGGAACAGACAACCACCTGATGCTGATTGATTTTTCCGGCACGGACATAACCGGCAAAGAGGCGGAAACCGCCCTGGACAAAGCCGGCATAACCGTAAACAAAAACACCGTGCCTTTTGAAACCCGCTCCCCGTTCGTCACTTCCGGCATCCGCCTTGGCACGCCGGCCCTGACCACCAGGGGCATGCTGGCCAAAGACATGCGCAAGATCGCCGGATGGGTGGTGGAAGCCGTGGATTCGCGCGACAACGACAGCCGCCTCAAAGCCATCAGCCGTAAAGTGGAAAAGTTCGCCCAGCGCTTCCCGCTTTTCGCCTGGCAGTGAACCAGCTTCTGCCTCTGATCGCCTATAATACGGCATCAGAGGCAGATTTTTAATTTTTTATCTCCGGAGCCGTCAGCCATGAACCAGCGCCTGCCATGGCCAGAATATTTCATGGGCATCACCCGCCTGGTGGCGGATCGTTCCACCTGCACCAGGCGCAAGGTGGGCGCGGTGGCGGTAAAGGAAAAGCGCATTCTGGCCACCGGCTACAACGGCGCGCCGGCCGGCATGGAAGACTGCCTTACCCTTGGCTGCCTGCGGGAACGCCTGGGCATAGCCTCCGGCCAACGCCATGAACTTTGCCGGGGCCTGCACGCTGAGCAGAACGTAATCATCCAGGCGGCCGTGCACGGCATATCCCTGAGCGGATCGGAACTTTACTGCACTCACCAGCCCTGCCTCATCTGCACAAAAATGCTTATCAACTGCGGAATTAAAACCGTGCATTACGCCAATCCATACCCGGACAGCCTGGCTGAGGACATGATGCGGGAAGCGGGCGTATCCTTGCATCTTTTTCAGCCGGAGTAGCCATGCCGCCAGAAACCGATTCCCTCTACCGCTCCCACATGCTTGAAGCCCTGGCCCTGGCGGAAAACGGCCGGGGCAAGACCGCCCCCAATCCATGCGTGGGCGCGTTGCTGGTGCAAAACGGCAACATAGCGGCCAGCGGCTGGCACGACGCCTATGGGGGGGACCACGCCGAAGTGGCCGTCATAAAGGATGCCCTGGCCAAAGGCGTGGACCCCAAGGACTGCGTCCTGATTGTCACTCTGGAGCCCTGCAACCATCATGGCAAAACCCCGCCCTGCACCCAGACCGTTTTGCAGGCCGGCATAAAAAAAGTCGTTTTCGGAGCCAAGGACCCCACGCCGGAAGCTCAGGGCGGATCGGAATATCTTGCCGCGCGGGGTGTGGAGGTTCAGGGCGGCGTGGCCGAGGAAGCCTGCCTGGAAAGCCTGGCGGATTTTCTGCACTGGCGGACCTCCCCCCTGCCCTATACCATCCTCAAGCTGGCCAGCACATTGGACGGCCGCATCGCCACGCGCACAGGGCATTCCAAATGGATTACCTGCCGGGCCACCCGGCAAAAAGTCCAGAAGCTGCGCGAACTGGCCGGGGCGATCCTTGTGGGCGGGAACACCTTTTATCAGGACAACCCGCACCTGACCCGCCGCATACCCGGCACGGACGAGGCCGCTCCGAAGCAGCCTCTGGCCGTGCTGGCCACCTCCCGCCTGCCGGCGGTCGAAGCCCAATATCACTTGCTGCGCGAACGACCGGACCAGACCATCTTCTGGACCACCGTGGCCGCGGCCGCCAGCCCGAAGGCCGAAGCCCTGCGCCTGGCCGGTGTGCGGATTCTGGGCCTGCCATCCTACCCCAGGGCCAATTCCAAAGGGCCGGGCATGCGCGCGGAGCTGGATTTGGAACCTGGGCTTCTGGCCTTGCGCCGGGATCTGGGCTGTCATTACGTCCTGTGCGAGGGCGGCGGACGGCTGGGCATGGCCCTGCTGGAAAAAAATCTGGCCACGGAACTGCACCTGCACCTGGCCCCCAAAATTCTGGGCGACAACGACGCCACGCCGCTTTTTGACGGCCGCAGCCCACTGCAAATGAACGAGGCCCTGAACCTGCGCCTGCTCAGCGCGGATCCCAGCGGCGGCGACATAATCCTGATTTTCCGCCCCGGCGGACTGGAAGAGGCCTCAAAAAAATTCATCACTGTTCCGCCTGAAAATTGAGTTCGTATTTCTTCGAGATTCACGTTACGTTGCCCGCATGGAGGCTGATATGTTCACAGGTCTGGTCGCCGGCCTGGGCGAAATCATTGCTTTAAGCCGCATGGGCGAAGACGCCCGCCTGCGCGTCCGCCCCCTGTTCAACCTGGATAATCCCATCCGGGGCGAGAGCATCGCTGTCAACGGCGCCTGCCTGACCATTGAAAGCCACGCCTCAGGCGTCTTTGTCGCCTACGCCTCGGGGGAAACACTGTCCCGCACCACCCTGGGCGGCCTGAAAACCGGCGATTGCGTGAACCTGGAGCGCGCCCTGGCCCTGGGAGACCGCCTGGGCGGCCACATGGTCAGCGGCCACGTGGACTGCCTGGCCACGGTCAGCTCCGTGTCTTCCGCCGGCCTGTCCACCCGTTTCCGCCTGAGTTTCCCCCCGGAATACGCGCCCCAGGTCATTGCCAAAGGCTCCGTGGCCCTGGACGGCATAAGCCTGACCATAAACGCTTGCGAGAATGATTTTCTGGAAGTAAACATTATCCCGGAAACACAAAACGCCACGACAATAAAATTCTGGACTCCCGGACGGCCGGTGAACATGGAAACCGACCTGATCGGCAAATACGTACAGCGCTGCCTGCAATGGCCGCAAGCCAGGCCGGATTCCCCGGGCCTGACCCTGGACTTTTTACGCGAACACGGATTTTAGTTAATATTGAGGTATGCCACTCCGAGTCCCCCAATCTAAATATAAGGAACAACTGTGAGCATTTGCAAAGCTGAAGAAGCCATAGAGGAAATACGCCAGGGGCGGATGATTATTCTGGTGGATGACGAGGACCGGGAAAACGAGGGAGATCTTACGATCGCCGCTCAGTTTGTGACTCCGGAGGTCATCAACTTTATGGCCACGCACGGCCGGGGCCTGATTTGCCTGCCCATGTCCCCGGAGTTGGTGGACCATTTGCAGTTGCCGCTCATGGCCAGGCGCAACGAGTCCAAGTTCGGCACCAACTTCACGGTCTCCATAGAGGCGCGCAACGGGGTTACCACCGGCATATCCGCTGCGGACCGGGCCACGACCATTCTGGCGGCGGCGGCGGAAGACGCCAGGCCGGAGGACATTGTCACGCCGGGGCATATTTTCCCGCTGCGAGCCCAGAAAGGCGGGGTCATGGTCCGGGCGGGGCAGACCGAGGGCAGCGTGGACCTGGCGGTTCTGGCCGGTTTGCGCCCGGCCGCGGTGATTTGCGAAATCCTGCGCGAAGACGGCAAAATGGCCCGCATGCCGGATCTGCTGGAGTTTGCCAAGAAGTTTGACCTGAAGATCGCCACGATCAAGGATTTGATCCGCTACCGCATGCAGTCCAGGCTGCTCTCCGTGAAACGCGTGGCCGAAGCCAAGCTGCCGACGCGTTTTGGAGAGTTCAAGATCCTGGCCTATGAGAACGAACTGACCGACGAAACCCACGTGGCTCTTACGCACGGGAATTTAAATACGGAAACCCCAACCCTGGTGCGCGTGCATAGCGAATGCCTGACCGGCGACGCTATGGGGTCGCTGCGCTGTGACTGCGGCGGCCAGTTGGGGGCGGCCATGTGCCAGGTGGTCAAGGAGGGAGGCGGCGTGGTCCTGTACATGCGCCAGGAAGGGCGCGGCATAGGCCTGGCCAACAAAATCCGCGCCTATGCCCTGCAGGACCAGGGAATGGATACCGTGGAAGCCAACCAGAAGCTCGGCTTTAAGGCGGACTTGCGCGACTACGGCATTGGAGCGCAGATTCTGGTGGATCTGGGGGTGCGCAAAATGCGCCTTATGACCAACAACCCAAAAAAAATAGTCGGCCTGGAAGGCTACGGCCTGGAAGTGGTGGAGCGCGTGCCGCTGGAGCTTGACTCCTGCTCCTTTAACGAGGACTATATGCGCACAAAGCAGGAAAAAATGGGGCATTTGCTGCACATCGCGCCCAACAACAAATAAAGCGCCTTATCCGGAGAAGTTATGTCGCACCTAAAGACCATTGAAGGCCAACTGGACGCCAAAGGCATAAAAATAGCCATCGTGGCCACGCGCTTCAACGACATTATTGTGGATCGCCTGATTGGCGGGGCTGTGGATTACCTGGCCCGCCACGGCTGCGACCGGGAAAACCTGACCCTGGTGCGCATTCCCGGCGCTTTTGAACTGCCGGTGGTGGCGGACAAGCTGGCCCGCAGCGGCAAGTACCATGGAGTGCTGGCCCTGGGCGCGGTGATTCGCGGCGGCACACCGCATTTTGAATACGTGGCCGGAGAAGCGACAAAAGGCCTGGCCCATGTGGCCCTGCAAAGCGGAGTGCCTGTGGGCTTTGGCCTGCTGACCACGGATACGCTGGAACAAGCCATAGAGCGCGCCGGCAGCAAAGCGGGCAACAAGGGTGTGGAAGCGGCCTCCGCTTTGCTGGAAACCGTGCGGGTGCTGGAGCAGTTGTAGTCGCGCATGCCAAATACCGAAAAAAAACCGTCCAAAAAAGTCTCGCGCCGGGGCGAGCGGGAAATGGCTTTTCAGACCCTGTACGCCCTTTGCTTTACCCCGGCCGCCTCACGCCGGGATTTGGCCCGCGCCTTCGCGGCCCTTCCCGGCACAGCGGAACCGGGCGGGCAGAATCCGCAAAAGCCTGAAGGCTTTGCCTGGGAGCTGGTGGAAGGCGTTTGGGAAAAACAGGCCCAGATTGACGCGGACCTGAGCAAATTATCCCAGAACTGGCGGATTGAAAGAATCGGCAAAGTGGAGCTGACCATTTTGCGCCTGGCCGTGTACGAACTTTTGTACCGCCTGGATGTGCCGCCCAAGGTGGCCATCAACGAAGCGGTGGAGCTGTCCAAGCAGTTTGGCGACGACAATTCCCGAAGCTTTGTGAACGGCATTCTGGATGCCGCGGCCAAGGCCCTGGACAGCGGGATTATGGCCAGGCCGGCCTCAGCCATGAATCAATAAAAAATATTGAAAACGATATTCCACGTGCTACAGGATATTTGATCTCTACTTGAGGAGGGCAAATGCGCGTCATTATCTTGTTTATGGCCATCTGCTCCCTGCTCGTTTCCGGCGCTTCCTGCTCCTGGATGGGCAGAACGGCCGGAAAAGGCCAGGCCGCTGTGGAAAACAGCGTGGACAACCTGAAAGAAGGTTACCGCGAGGGCTACCATTCGGAAAAGGGCAAAACTGAACCGCCCAAGCAGCAGGAAAACAAACAGATCAACCCGAACGACGCCAAAATTGAGAGCGCAAAATAGCCGGGAGTTTTTAGGCCGCCGTAAAGCGAATGGCCCCGGCGCCCGCCGGGGCCATTCGCTTTACGGGAACACAAAGCTTCCGTCAGACTTGTATGCCGGCGTGCTCTTGGAATACCAGAGCCGCTGATCCGCCCCCGCAATCCCCAGGCGCAACGGCTTCAAAATATTATAGGCTGTTCCGGCCCGTCTGCCGGTACGGCAGACTATCAGCACCGGACGGTCCGCCGGAACTTCCGCCGCTCTTTTCTCCAATTCCTGCACCGGAATGTTCAAAGCCCCCGGCACATGGCCCTGGCCGAACTCCTCCGGCGTACGCACATCAAGCACCAGCAACGTGCCTTTCAGTTCCTGAATCAGGCTTTGCGTGGCCGGGCCGTCAATCTGCCCGGAAGGAGGAAATTCGGCCGCGCCGGCAAAAAAGGCCAGCGTGGAAAGCAAAACACAAAAAAATGCGCTTCGGGCAAATGTACGCATGCGTTCTCCTTCGGAACGGATTAACTTTAGAGACGCCCGTTTTGGCGCTTAACGGCGAAACAAGCCCCGCTCCAGATATTTCTCTTTTTTTTAAGGTGTTATAAAGTCATTCCCGCTCCGGCGGCAATAAATGCCGCCCGGCGCCCGCGCGGCGGGGCGCTGAAAAATAGAAACCGGCGTTTATCATGCGCCATCTTTTCATCTTCGGCAATATGCATTATAGCTTTTTTACTTCACTTTTTATAATAAAGCCCGGCCTTAAAGGCGGGCGTGAAACGTTCAAGCGTAAAATACCCCCGGCCTGCCGGTGCTATATTAACTTTTATCGGCTACCCGGCAGCGTCAACAGGTACCCGCTATGAAGCAGTTTTTATTTTTTTCCATGCAGCGCAAAATAATTTTGCTCATTTTGCTGCTTATGAATATTCCGTTCTTCCTGACCGGGTACATAGCCAAAAGCATGACGGAAAGCACGCTGCTCAAGGAAAAAGAAGCCAAACTCATGGCCTTTGCCGGCATTCTCAATGCCCATCTGGGACCAGACGGATACGCCGGCATTTTGCGGGAGCGCGATGCGGAAAGCGCCTCCCGTGAAGATAAAATAAAAATCCTCAACCAGGTTCTGGGAAAAATCACGGACGAAGTCGGCGTATCCACCCCGGGGTTGGGTGTGGGCTATTATTCGCGGGAGCTGGACGCGATTCTGACTTACGGGCCGTCATCCTCATTCGGCGGCAACGTCGGACGCTCCATTCCGCCGGCTCACCCCGGCCATGAGGTCATGCGCGCGAACAAGGCCCAGGTTTCTTCCGGCAGCATGGTGCGCGGCGACATTATGAACGCCATGAGCCCGATTGCGCGGGGCGGGGAAGTTATAGGCTACATCTGGGCCAACGAGCTTTCCACAGACATTGTTGCCCAACTGGGCGTCATGACCCGCAACCTGTTCCTGGCCATGATCCTGTGCTACGGGCTTACCGTGCTCGCGCTGATTCTGCTTTCGCGCCGTACGGTCAGCGACGTGGACCGCATTATAACCGGCGTGCGCGGACTGCGCTTTGACCTGACCAAGCGTATTCAGGACACAAGCGGCGAGCTTGGCGAAGTGGTCAACAGCATTAACGCCATGGCCGCCGACCTCAGCCGGGCCAACGAAGAAAGCGCGCGGGCCATCAGCGTGCTCCAAAACGTGCTCAGCAACGTGGAGGCCATAGTCTACGTCTGCGATCCAAACACGAAAACCGTGGCCTACGCCAACGATTACCTGTGCAAGTTGCTGAAGCGCGACAATATTCAGGGGGAATTATGCTACGAAGTCCTGCAGGGCAAATCCGAACCCTGCGACTTCTGTCCGCAAAAGAAGCTTTTTGATGCGGACGGCCACCCGGTATTTGAGCCGGTACGCTGGGAATTCCACAACAAAATGATGAACCGCGACTTTTTCGTCACGGACCGCCTGGTCACCTGGCAAGACGGCCGGCTTCTGCACATGGAGGTGGCCACAGACGTCACGGAGCGCAAGGCCCTGGCACTGGCGGAAGCGGCCAACCTGGCCCAGCGGGAATTTCTGGCCCGCATGAGCCATGAAATCCGCACTCCCATGAACGGGGTTCTGGGCATGACCCATCTGGCCATGCAGGCGGATCCCCCGCCGGCCCAAATGGAGTATCTTAAAAAAATCCAGTCCTCGGCGTCCCTCTTGCTCGGCATAATCAACGACATTCTGGATTTCTCGCGCATAGAGGCCGGCAAACTGGGCATAGAAAAACACCCCTTCAGCCTGCGCGACATGGTGGAAAACATCCGGGAACTCATTTTGCCGCATATTGCGGAAAAAAACCTGGATTTCGCTGTCTCGGTTGACCCTTCCACGCCTGAATACGCCCTGGGCGACGGCCTGCGGCTCTCCCAGGTGCTGCTTAACCTGCTGGGCAACGCGGCCAAGTTTACCCTGGAGGGGCGGATTTCCCTGTCCATAAGCGCGACCCCCCTGCCTTCCGGACTCTTGCGGCTGGATTGCGCGGTGGAGGATTCCGGCATAGGCATGAGCCCGGAGCAGCAGGAAGCGCTGTTCAAACCTTTTTCCCAGGCGGACAGTTCCACTTCCCGCAAGTTTGGCGGAACCGGCCTGGGGCTGTCCATAAGCAAGGCCCTGGTTGAGCTTATGGGCGGAGCCATAAGCGTGAGCAGCACCCCCGGCCGGGGAAGCGTTTTTTCTTTTTATGTGGAATTGGAGCAGCAGAGCGAGCCGCCGAAACACCTGGAGGAAAAAACGGAGGATCCCGCCGCGCAACGCTACGAAGGCTATAAATTACTGCTTGTGGAAGACAACGCCATCAATCAGGAAATAGCCCTGGCCTTACTTTCGGATCTTGGCGCGGAAGTGGATGTGGCGAATAACGGCGAAGAGGCGGTCAAAGCCTTTTTGCAAAAAGACTACGCGCTGATCCTTATGGATGTGCGCATGCCGGTCATGGACGGCCTGGAAGCCGCCCGGCTCATCCGGTCCAGCGCCAAGCGCGACGCGATCGCTGTTCCGATCCTGGCCATGACCGCCAACGCCATGCGCGAAGACCGGGAAGCCTGCCGGGAAGCGGGCATGAACGGACATATCGCCAAGCCCATTGACGTGAACGAGCTGATGGACGCCCTTTACCAGCACCTGAAAACGAGGGCCTAAACGCCCCAGGAGCCGTTAATGCTCCAGTCCGCGGCCGCCTTGGCGTGCAGGACGGTCGTGTCGAAAAGCGGCGCTACGCAGTGCTCCTGCCGGACAAGCAGGCTTATTTCCGTGCAGCCGAGAATCACGCCCTGCGCGCCGCGTTTTTCCAGGTCGGCGATCACGCGCAGGTATTCCTTGCGGGAATCCTCCCGGATTATGCCCTGGCAAAGCTCGTCAAATATCACCCGATCAACCAGGCCTATGTCTTCTTCGGAGGGAAGCACAACCTCCAGGCCGAATTTATCCCGCAGCCGGCCTTTGTAAAAATCCCGGCGCATGGTGTACTCGGTGCCTAAAAGTCCGATGCGCCGCATTCCCAGCCCCAGAACCGCCCTGGCCGTTGGGTCCGCTATGTGCAGCAGGGGCAGTCCGGCCGCCGCCTCCACCTGGGGAGCGGCCATGTGCATGGTGTTGGTGGCGATGAGCAGAAACTCCGCCCCGGCCTGGGCCAGCTTCGCCCCCATATCGCCCAGAAAACGCCCTGCCTCGTCCCATTTGCTTTCCTTCAAAAAGCCCCGGATGCCGGAAAAATCCACGCTGTACATGAAAATGGGCGCGGAATGCAGGCCGCCCAGACGCGCGCGCACTTCCTCGTTGATCAGGCGGTAATAGACCACCGTGGATTCCCAGCTCATGCCGCCCAGAATGCCCATGGTTTTCATTATTAATCCGCTCCTTATCGCCGGCCGGGCTTTTATGCGAACGCCGGGCCAGCATTGGCAAAGATTTTTGCAAGTTATAAAAAATAAGCGCAATCAAGGCTAACGATTATAAAATGGCATACAATACCTGTATGCCGGCCGCGCGCCGTTTCGCCATGCGGCAAAAATAAAGGTCCGGCAATGAATTCCAGCCTTGGAAGGAATTGATTATGAAGGAAAACGCCCTGTTTGACAAGAAAACGGCGGCCCTGGCAGGTATAAAAGCCGGTATTGACAATCCCTTAATCGTTTAATAGATATCTGGCATTTTATATCAATAGACATCAAGACCACCTGATTCCATAAAAAATAAATCCTGAAGCAAGATCATTTAACGTGTGGGGACTATTCCGTATGAAACGCGGGTCTCTTTTATTCGCGGCGGTTTTGTTGTCGCTGGCCGTCACAGCCTTGGCCGCCGGCCAGTCCATGACAGTGCGGGCGCGCGAGGTGCAACTGCGCTCCACGCCGTCCTTTACCGGCAAGCTGACCGCCAAGCTGCTCTACGGGCAGAGCGTGAGCGTTCTGGAGGAAAACGGCCCATGGCTCAAGGTCAGCGCGGCCGGAGACACCGGCTGGCTGCATCAGGGCGCCCTTTCCAGCCGGCCGCTCAACCTGGCCTCCGGCGGCGCCGACGCCTCGGCCAAGGCCAGCGACCGGGAAGTGACCATGGCCGGCAAGGGCTTTAACGCCCAGGTCGAGCAGGCTTACCGCCGGAACCATCCGGAAGGTTACGCCCAGATGGAGGAAATGCTCAAGCTCAACTATTCGCCCAAAGAGCTGTCTGATTTTCTGGCCGCCGGAAAACTTCAACCCAGGCAGGGGGCGGCGCAATGAAAACGCCCATTCATATCCTGCTCTTCGCTCTAATGGCCTGCGGCGTCCTGTCCGGCTGCCGGGTGGACGACATCACCCGGGCGATCGGCATGGCCGGCAAACATGCGGAAAACCTGAACCGCGCGGGCGAGGACTTCACACCGGAACAGGAATATTACCTTGGCCGGGCCGTGGGTGCGCAGATCCTGGCAAAATACCCGGCGCTCAAAGATAAGGAAGCTAACTCCTACCTGAACAAGGTTGGCCAGGCCCTGGCCATGTGCTCCGCCCAGCCCTACACTTACGGCGGCTATCACTTCATGATCCTTGATTCCGGCGAGGTCAACGCCTTTGCCGCGCCGGACGGACTCATTTTTGTAACCAGAGGCATGCTGGGCCTTACGCGCGGCGAAGCCGAACTCGCGGCCGTGCTGGCCCACGAGATCGCCCACGTCCAGAACGAGGACGCGATCAAGGCCATCCAGAACTCCCGCCTGACCGAAGCCATGGCCCTGATTGGCAAGGACGCGGCCGGCCAGTATGGCTCCAGCCTGCCCGCCGGCCAGTTGGTGAGTCTTTTTTCCGACTCGGTCAACGACATTGTGGTCACCCTGGTCACCAAGGGCTATTCGCGCGGCCAGGAGTACGCGGCCGACGCCGCGGCTCTGGATATTCTGGCCGCCACAGGATATGACCCGGCCGCCCTGTCCGCCGTCCTGAGAAGCATGGAAAAACGGGTAAGCGGCGGCAGCCCAGGTTTTGGCAGCACGCACCCATCCGCCTCGGATCGCCTTGGTTCTTTGCCGCAACCCGGCGCCACGGCCGGACCGGAACCAACGGCGCGCGAAAGCCGCTTTAAAAAGGCGCTGGGCAAGTACAGCGTCCAGTGAACCGAATGAACGCCCTCAGCCCACTAGCCCGCCGGACCCTGCTCTGCGGGCTTGCGGCGTTTCTCATCGCCGCGGGCGCGGATTTTGCCGGGCTGTTCAAGTCCCTGGAGCTTTACGCCTGGGACGCCCGCGTCTATTTGCTGGCCCGGCCCGCCCCGAGCACGGAGCAAATCCGGATTATCGAACTGGACCAGAACAGCCTGGACTGGGGCGCCAAAGAGAACGGCCTGAGCTGGCCCTGGCCGCGCGAAGTTTACGGGCTTGTTCTGGATTTTTGCCGCCGGGCCGGAGCGGCCACGGTCTCTTTTGACGTGATCTTTTCCGAGCCCTCGGTTTACGGCGTGGAAGACGACCAGGCCCTGGCCAGGGCGGGCCAGGCCAGCGGCCGCCTGCTGCTCTCTTTTGTGGCTGGCCGCGAAACCGGCGACAGCACGGCCTGGCCCGCCGCTTTGCCCGTTTTTGCCCCAACCGCCCGCACGGACTGGCAAGTCAATCCGGCCCTGTTCCCCAACCTGCCGCGCGCCAGCTTCCCCGTGCCGGAAATAACCCCAGGCGCCGCCGGCCTGGGCATGGTCAACCAGACACCGGACCAGGACGGCGTGTTTCGCGCCCTGCGGCCCCTGGTGTTTTTTGCCGGGCGGCCCGCGCCAACGCTCTCCCTGGCCGCCTGGCTGCTGCGCAACCCGGAATCCCGCGTGTCCGGCGGCCCGGACGGGCTGGAAATCCGCCCTCCCGGTCAAGCGCCCGTGGTTATTCCTTTGGATGAGGAGCGGCGGGCGGCGCTTAATTTTCGTGGCCCGGCAGGCACGCATAAAAGCTTCAGCGCGGCGGCCGTCATTCAAAGCGAGTTGCGCCTGCGGGAAGGCGGCGCTCCGGTAATCAGTCCGGAGGAATTGCGCGGCAAGCACGTTTTTTTTGGCTTTACCGCCCCGGCCCTGCTGGATCTGCGGCCCGCGCCGCCAGGCGGCGTATTCACCGGCGTGGAATTGCACGCGACGGCTTTGGACAACCTCCTGAACAACGACTTTTTTCGCATGGCTCCCCGCTGGCTGAGCGCTCTGCTGGGCGCGGCTCTGTGCCTGGGCGGAGCCTTTGCCGCCCTGCGCGCCATAAGCCTGCGCCGGTTGCTCCTGAGCTGTCTGTTTTTTCTGTCCCTGCCGGTCCTGGCCGCCTGGGGCGCTTACCAGGGGCTGTACTGGCTGCCTTTCGTCCCCCTGCTGGCCGCCACGCTGCTTTCCCTGGCTCTGTCCATAATGGTCGCCTATTCCACGGAAGGCCGGCAGCGCCGCTTTTTAAAAAACGCCTTCAGCCAGTATTTGAGCCCGGGGGTAATCAACGAAATAATCAAAGACCCCAACCGCCTCAAGTTGGGGGGCGAGCGGCGCGAGTTGTCCATTTATTTTTCCGATCTGGCCGGGTTCAGTTCCATTTCCGAAAAACTTTCCCCCGAGGATCTGACCCGCCTGCTGAACGATTACCTGACCGCCATGACCGACATCATTCTGGAGGAAGGCGGCACTATAGACAAATACGAGGGCGACGCCATCATCGCCTTCTGGAACGCGCCGCACCCGCAGCCGGACCACGCGGCCAGAGCCTTGCGGGCCGCCCTGCGCTGCCAGGAAAAACTGGCCGCCCTGCAGCCGCATTTTCAACCGCGGGCCGGCCGGGAAATGGCCATGCGCGTGGGCATAAACACCGGCCCGGCGGTGGTGGGCAACATGGGCTCGAACTCGCGCTTCGACTACACCATGCTGGGCGACGCGGTAAACCTGGCATCCCGCCTGGAAGGAGCCAACAAGGAATACGGCACCCGGACCATGGTTTCGCAAGCCGCTTTTGCGGCTTCCGGCGGCATTTTCGCCGGCCGGGAGCTGGGGCTGGTGCAGGTGGTCGGGCGCAACGAGCCCACCTTGGTGCTGGAACCCATGCGCCACGAGGACGCGGCCGCCCGGGCCGTGCTTCTGGGAGCCTTCGCCAACGGGCTGCGCGCCTTCCAGGCCGGGCGCATCAACGAAGCCAGAGAATTTTTTGCCGGCATCGCCTCCGTGGATCCCCCGGCCGCCGCCTACCTGAAGCGCTGCGGTGAAGTCCCTAATCCACTGCCCGCCGACTGGCGCGGAATCTGGAAACTCAGCGGCAAATAATAAGGAAAAGCATGCCTCAAAACCGTTGCCCCGCCCAACTTTCAAGGCTTCTACCGCCGATAACCACTTGCCGTGGTGCGCGCTTTGCCGTACACAGAAAAAAAGTACGGCAAAAAAAAGGAGCGGCATATGAGCCCGGCAAGCATTGTGATCATGGGAGCCTGCGGCCGCATGGGCGGCACGATACGCCAACTCGCGCCCACGGTTGAAGGGTTTAAAATCGGCGCGCTCATGGAGCGTCCGGAAAAAACGGCCGAACTCAAGGCTTCCGTGCAGGATCCGGCGATTCTGGTGGGCAGCGACCTCGCCGAAGTCCTGCCAAAACTGCAAGCCCCCCTGCTCATCGACTTCACCGCTCCGGAAGCCAGCCTGGCCTCGGCGAGGCAGGCGGCCAAACACGGCGCGTCCCAGGTTATCGGCACCACCGGCCTGAATGACGAACAGAAAAAAGAGCTGGCCGAACTGGCTGAAAAAACCAGGATTTTCTGGTCCCCGAACATGAGCGTGGGCATCAACGTGCTGTTGAAAGTCCTGCCGGAACTGACCAGCCTGCTGGGCGAGGATTACGATCTGGAAATGGTTGAACTGCACCACAAAAAGAAAAAGGACTCCCCCAGCGGCACGGCCCTGCGCCTGGCGGAATCCCTGGCCGAGGCCAGAGGCTGGAATCTGGCGGACAGCGCCCGCTACCACCGGGAAGGCATCATAGGCGAGCGGCCGCACAAGGAAATAGGCTTGCAGACCATTCGCGGCGGGGACGTTGTAGGCGTGCACACCATATATTTTATGGGACCTGGCGAGCGCATTGAACTCACGCACCAGGCGCATTCGCGGGAAAACTTCGCCCAGGGAGCTCTGCGCGCGGCTGGGTGGCTCTTGAAGCAACAGCCCGGAAAACTCTATACCATGCAGGATATTTTTTAGAGTGATTTCAGTTTGCAATTGCCAGGCGGACGTGTGGCGGATACCCGCGAAGCGTGTCATTATATTCTGCAGTTGCGCTATAAGATCCAGAATGCCGCCGGAGTTTCGTGGCTTTTTAATATCAAATCTTAAGAGGAATATACTTTAAGTGAAGATAGGCCTTTTACAATGCAACATTCTTAGCGGGGCGGTAAGCGCCAATGCCGCGATGATCCTGGAAGCGGCCCGCAAGGCCGCCTCCGCCGGGGCGGAGTTGTGCGTGACCTCGGAACTTGCCCTGAGCGGCGTGCCGGCCAATGATCTGCTGTTGCGTCCGGGATTTGTGGAACACTGCCGCAATACCCTGCACGAAATGTCCGCCGTTCTGAAAAAAGAAGACCTGCCGCCCCTGCTCATTGGCGCGCCAGTGGCCAACCCGGCCATGCAGGGCAAGGATCTGCACAACTGCGCGGTGCTCCTGCGGCCCGACAAGGTGATTGTCATTGCCCGCAAGGTGCTCTTGCCGGCGGACGGCACGCACGACGACCATCTGTACTTTGAATCCGGTCTGGCCTGCGGCGTACTGCAGCACAAGGGCTGGCGTTTTGCGGTGGCCGTGGGCGAGGACGTCTGGAACGACCGCAGCTTCTGGAAAAGCCACCGCAAGTTCGAGAGCGACCCGGTGGAGGAATTCATGGGCGGCGGGGCGGACGGCCTGATCAACCTTACGGCCATACCCTACGGCATAGGCATACCCGGCTTGCACCAGCGCGTGCTGAGTTGGTCCGCCGTGCGCTACCGCCTGCCGGTGGTTTGCGTGAACCAGGTGGGCGGCAGCGACAGCACCATATACGACGGCGGCAGCATGGCCTTCAGCGGCAGCGGAGCCATGATCGTCAGGGCCGAACAATTCGCGGAAGAAGTGCTGGTGGCGGATCTGGTTAACGACCGGACCCCGATTGCCCCGGCCAAAATGCCCATTGAAGAAGAAATCTGGCGGACCCTGGTTTTGGGCACGCGCGACTTTGTGCGCAAATGCGGGTTTTCCTCCGTGGTGCTCGGGCTTTCCGGCGGGCTGGATTCCGCCATGGTGGCCGCTGTGGCCGCCGAGGCCCTGGGGCCGGAAAACGTGCTGGGCGTGCTTTTGCCATCGCCCTACTCCAGCGCCGGCAGCATTGATGACGCCCTGGAGCTGGCCGCCAACCTGGGCATAGAAACTAAAACCATCCCCATAAGCGGGCTGATGCAAAGCTTTGACGCGGCACTGGCCCCGGCCTTCGCCGGACACGCCCCTGACGTGACGGAAGAAAACATTCAGGCGCGCATTCGCGGCTCCATTTTGATGTCCATTTCCAACAAGTTCGGCAAAATGCTTTTGAACACCGGCAACAAGTCCGAATCCGCCGTGGGCTACTGCACCCTGTACGGCGACACCTGCGGCGGCCTGGCCGTGATCGGGGACATTTACAAGACCAGGGTCTATGCCGTGTGTCGCTGGCTGAACGCGGCCAAAGGCCATGCGCACATCCCGCAAAATATTCTGGATAAAGCGCCGAGCGCGGAGTTGCGCCCCGGCCAGACAGACCAGGATTCCCTGCCGCCTTACGACGTGCTGGACGAACTTTTGTACGCCCATCTGGAACAGGGGCAGGACGCCAACCTTCTGGAAGAAGTGGGCTATGCGCCGGACATGGTGAAAAAAGTCATCCGTCTGGTGCGGGGCGCGGAATTTAAGCGCCAGCAGGCCCCGCCGTCTCTGCACGTGAGCGCCCGCGCGTTTGGCAGGGGGTGGAGAATGCCGATAGCCTGCGGGAGATAATTGGCCTGTTAGAACATCTTACGCTTGCGCTAGTTGCTTAACGGCGGGCAAAGCCCGCCTGCAACCATCCCGCGGCAATGATTCCGGCGAATCATTGCCGATCCTTTCAAGTGTGAAATGCTCTGACGCCATGCCCTTACCTATGGCGTTAACAGGCCCGGCTCAGCGCGTTATTTCCATCCGTTCCTTTAAAGCAAGGAAAGCGGCAACTGCCGCGCTTCCTTTCTTTGCGCCGCGCCGCCGGATTCCAGCAACCGGAAAAACTCATCCTCGCCCAGCACCTTGACGCCCAGCTCTCGAGCCTTGGCCAGCTTGGAGCCGGGGTCCGCGCCCACTACCAGGTAGTCCAGCTTGCGGGAGACGGAGCCGGCCAGGGAAGCTCCGGCCCCTTCGGCCAGCTTCTGGGCCTGGCCCCTGGGCATGCGGCTCAGGGCGCCGGTAAAGAGCACGCTTTTGCCGGCCAGCGCCCCGCCGGAATTTCTCGCTTCCGTTGCCGCCTCCCGCCTGGGCCAGAGCCCCAGTTCCTTAAAGCGGGCCAACAAATACCGGTTGCCCGGCTCGGCGAAGAAGTCGCGGATGGATATGGCCACTTCCGGCCCGATATCCGTAATCTTTTGCAAGTCCACCTCGTCCGCCGCGCCAAGCGCGTCCAGGTCAACGTAAGCGGCGGCCAGAGCTTTGGCGGTCTGCTCGCCCACGTGGCGTATGCCCAAAGCGCAGATCAAACGGTGCAAGCTAGCGTTTTTAACCGCCTCGCCAAAAGCTTGGATGAAGTTTTGGGCCAGCTTGGGCCCCATGCGCTCCAGCCTGTGAAAATCCAGGTTGGTCAGGGTAAAGAGATCCGCCGGGTTTTTCACCAACCCCTTGTCGATGAGCTGCTCGATCCAGCGGCCGCCCACGCCCTGAATGTCCAGCCCGGCCTTGGACACAAAATGAATGATCGACTGCCGGACCACGGCCGGGCAAGACACATTCACGCAACGCCAGGCCGCCTCGCCCGGTTCACGGTGCACGTGGTTGCCGCAGACGGGGCAAAGATCCGGAAAAACGAATTCCCGCTCCGAGCCGTCGCGTTCCTCCAGAATGGGGCGCAGCACTTCCGGAATAACGTCCCCGGCCCGCTGCACCAGCACTTTGTCGCCGATGCGCAGCCCTTTGGCCTTTATCTCATCCTGGTTGTGCAGGGTGGCCCGGCTGACCGTAACCCCGCCCACGGCCACGGGCTCCAGATAGGCAACCGGTGTGAGCACCCCGCTGCGGCCCACCTGGACCTGGATGTCCAGAAGCCTGGTCACGGCCTGGTGGGCTCTAAATTTTAAGGCCAGCGCCCAGCGCGGAGCGCGGGCCGTGTAGCCCAGTTCCTCTTGCAGGGCCAGGGAGTTGATCTTGGCCACCACGCCGTCTATTTCAAATGGCAGATCTTCCCGTTTGGCGGCAATTTCCTGAAAATACGCCTCCACTTCCAGCGGATTGCGGCAAAGCTTGGCTTCCGGGGCAATGGAAAAGCCCAAAGCCGCCAGGCCGCGCATGATCTGCTCCTGGCTGGACCAGGGCGAAGCGCCGGCAAATTCCGCCCGGCCTATGCCGTAAGCCATAAAGCGCAGGGGACGGGACGCGCTGATTGCGGAATCAAGCTGGCGCACGGAGCCGGCCGCCGCGTTGCGCGGGTTGGCGAAAACTTTGTCGCCCCTGGCCGCCTGGCGGGCGTTCAGATGTTCAAAATCATTTTTGGTTATGACCACTTCGCCGCGCACTTCCAGCACTGTTGGAATATTTTCGCCCAGCAGGCGCAGGGGCGCGTTTTTTACCGTGCGCAGGTTTTGCGTGACCACTTCGCCGGTTTCGCCATCCCCTCTGGTCAGGGCTGCCCTTAACAGTCCCTGCTCGTAAATAAGCTCCATGGCCAAGCCGTCCATTTTCGGGTCCGCCCAAAAAGCTTCTTCCTCTATGCGCCGGCCGGGCAAAAAACGTGATATTTTATTGATGAACTCGTGCCAGTCCACCGCGTCAAAGGCGTTGTCCAGGCTGTACATGCGCAGGGAATGCGCCTGGTGCGGCAAAAAATCCAGCACGCCGCCACCAACCCGCAAAGTTGGCGAATCCGGGGTCTGAAGCTCCGGATATTCCGTCTCCAGGGCCAGGAGTTCTTGAAACAGGGAGTCGTACTCGGCGTCCGAGACTTCCGGGCTGTCCAACTCGTGGTAGCGCCGGGCGTGGTAGGCCAGTTGTTCTTTCAGGAATTTTACGCGCGCCTCGGGATTTGGCTTTTCCAGGTTGTCATTATCTTTCAAGGCTGTTCTCCGGGTGAAACTTTTGACGCTGAAAATTAGCACTAGGGAGCCGGATCTGGCAAAGGGTCTTTTGAAGAAATAAACGCGCGCGCCGGGGGCGAAAAAAACCGACCCGCCACCTGTTAAAAAAGGCGACGGGCCGTCCGATGGTTCTGTCTTTTGTTTTAATATTCCGGGATATCCGCCAAACTTCGCCAATCAGGAGACTTTGTTAATGGACAAAGGATTTCTGACATGAGCGAGCTTTTTTCCGTACCGGGCCAGTTGGCCGCCGTGCTTGCGGCGGTCTTTCAAAATATTATGCACTTCCGCGTACAGTTCTTTGGCCCGCATACTAAGCCGGTCCTGTACTTCCTGCAGGGAGACAAGCCGCTCTTGCAGAAGTTCCATGTCGCAGCCGCTGCGTTCACGCCAGGCAAGGTCCACGAGTTCCAGGCGGTTTACGGCGCTTCTTTCCAAATCCGGGGAGTCGTCCTCTTCCAGAAGTTCCAATTCCTGCTCGGCAAGGCCGATGGCCCGATCCAAAAGGACTATGCTGGCATGCATGGCTAAGCTGCCTTGACGCTGGAGATATCGGTCTCCAGGTTTGCGATCACTTCGTTCCAGTCGCGGCACAGGGGCAGGAATTCATATTCCACCAGGTCGGCCAGCAGAATCCAATCCTCGTTATCCATGACATCAAGCATTTCCTGCAGGTTGGCGTCCAGAGCACTGGTTAACGGGGCTATTTCCCGGTCCTGCGCGGCGGAGAACTGCTGCCGCAAAAGACCAACCGTGCCAAGGAAGTTGCGGGTCACGTCAATGACGTCCTGCAGCACTTCCAAACCTTCCAGAGTGTCGGCCTGGCGCAGCAGAACAGCCACGCGCCTGGCCCCGGAAGTCATGAGGGTGATAACTTTGTAAAGCTCCGTGGCCACATCGGCGGCCATTTCCCGCATGGAAACGCTACGCACTTCCACACGCCGGATGTCCGCGCTTTCAATATCTTCCGCCTGATGCGGATAAATTTCGCTGAAGGCCTCATCGTTCACCAGCACGTCGGTGACGATACGGTTTTCCATGCTTTCGGCCTCCATGACCTTGATCAGGATTTCCTCCAGGTTGGAAAAATTGTTCACGTGCATGTCGCTCTGACGCCCGTCGATAATAATCATGGCATTCTCCTTGATTGGTTGATCACACGAAGCCCCGGTCAGGAAGTTTTTACAGGGCTTCGCCGAGTGATATGCAAGTAGAATGCCAACCTCAACATGTCGGAGGCAATAAAAATATCCTTAAAATACAATGGATTTTTCTTGGCGGTCTCAAAAGACGGTGGGGAATTTCCTGCCCAAAAACCCGTCACTCCGCCGGATTGGCGGCTCTCCGCCGCAATCCGTCCAGCAGGTTCTTATACTGCCCGACGATTTTCAGAATTTTGCCGAAGTCAGCTTCGCGGGTCAGGGTTTCTTCCCGCCACAAGAGGGCCAGGGCGGCCAGGTGGCGGCTGGATTCCAAGCCGGCGGCCACTCTTTGCCAGGTGGCCATGAACTTGTCCTTCATTCTGGGCAGGGGATTTTGGCCGAGCAGCCGGCCCTGCTCCAGAAGCAATTGCATGAAGGAGCCGGTCTGTTCCAGCTCTTTTTGCAGCGCGGCGGCCTCTTCCGCCGGCAGGGCCAGGGGAAATGACTGCGGAAGAAAGACGAATTCCGCATCCTGGTCCCGGTCAAAAAAACGACGCAGAAAATAGCGCTGCTCCGTCAGCCAGACAGTGCGCGGGCTGCCTGCGTGGCCGGAAATGGATTTTAACCCCATAAATCCGTGCTCGTCCGGGGCGGCCAGCCACAGACGGGCTTTAGCCTCTTGCGCCGGCATGCTCAGCCAGTTGCCGGAATCAAGCGAAACGCGGATCTGCCGGAACACGGTATCCGGAGTTATGGAATGGCGACAAGCCAGATCGCGCGGGCATTTCACGCCAAAGGCGCAGGGATGGCAGTCCAGGTCCGGCTCGGCGCTGCAACTGCCGGCCAGATACGGTCCAGTGTCCCATGGCTGGGCCGTGGCCAAAAAGATCGCCAGAATCGCCGTGCCAAGTCCGGCGGCCAGGTGCATGGTGCCGGTGTCGTTGGTCAGTAAAAGCCGGCAGGTTTTAAGGGTTGCGGCCAGTTGCGCCAGGTTGGTCGCGCCGCATAAGTTTATGTGCGGGGTTTTGGCGGCCAGGCCGGCGTATTCCAGCGCCAGGGGCTCTTCGCTCTTAACCCCCAGGATCACCGGGCAAAGGCGTAGCTCCTGCCAAAGACGCTCCCCGACCGTAGCGAAATATTCCAGGGGCCAGCGCCGCCTGTCTTCGCTGGCGCCCGGCTGAAAGGCCACAAACCCCTGATGTCCCGGCGGAGCAAGGGATTCCAGGCGCTGGCGCGCTTCTTCCACGGCCTGAGGGGCTGGGCCGGCCAGGGCGGATTGCGCGGGCAGCGAATGCACGCCGGCCACGGCCCGAAAAAGATCCACCACGTTAAAAGGGCTGACCTGGCGGCTTTTGCCGGCGGCCTGCATAAACGCGCCCCAACTGTTGCCTTGCGTGCCAAACCCGAAAGCGTCCAGCCCGAAGCCGGAAAGCTGCGAATCCCCGGCCAGATGCCGGCCGAGCAGCCGGGCGGCGATAGATGGGGTGAGGTTGCAAACCAGGTCCGGGGCGAATTCGCGCCGGACCCTGGCGCTCCAGACTTCCAGACCGGCCAGGGCTTCCGGCCAGGCGCTTTCCAGCTTGCTCAGGAGCAGGGATCCGGGCAATGGAGCCAGGTAATCCGCCCGGCGCAGCAGGCCGGCCGCTCCGGCAAAATTTTGCAGGCAGACCAGACCGATTTTATTCGCCCGGCCAGGTCTTGCCGCAAGTCCGGCCAGACCGTCCAGGGCGGCCTGGCTTTGCAGCAGATCCCCGAATCTGGTTAGGTTTACGACCAGAATGTTCATACCGGGCTTGCCCCTAAGGCAAAATGAGCTTTTGTCCGGGCTTCAAACGGCTTTTATCCGTAATGCCGTTGGCGGAGCAGATCTCGTCCACGCTGGTGTTGTTCCGGCGGGCCAGGGCGTACAGGGTATCGCCCTGCCGCACCACAATCTGCTTGTCCGGCTTGTCGATTTTTTCCGTCACGTCCGTCTTTTTTCCCGGCTCCGCTGCGGTTGCGGCCTTTTTGTCCGGAGCGGACGCCACGGCTTTCTTGGCCGACGCTGGCGCGGCCGCCGGAACGCCGCCGGGAATATTCAGAATCTGGCCCAGTTGCAGGGCGCTTTCCCCGGACCGCATGCCGTTGGCCGCCCGCAGGTCGTTCAGATTGACGTCGTACGCCTTGGCGATGAAAAACAAGGTGTCGCCCTGCTTCACCGTATACCGCCCGGGCACGGCCTTGGCCGAGCCGGACGCGGCCGCCGAGGCAACGGCTTTGGGCGCGCCCTTGCCGCCGGAATCCGCGCGCAGAAAATCCCTGGCCGCGGCTGCGTCGCCAGGCACCAGCAACACAGCGCCCACTCTTAATTTATCGCTTTTCAGCTTGTTCGCCACCCGGATCAGATCCATGGGCGTGCCGAATTTCTTGCTGATTTTGCTCAGGGTATCGCCCTTACGCACTTTGTATTCATCCCACCCCGCGTAGATCTTGGCTTCCTTGGTGACCAGCCAGGCCATGGCCAGCTCTTTTTGGGATTTAGGCACATAGGCCTGACTGGTGGCAAATGGGGGGCTTATCGTGCGCTTGAAGGCCGGGTTGACGGCGCTGAAATCTTCCCACTTCATGCCCAGCTTGCGGGCCAGGGCGTTCAGATCGCAACCTTCCGGCACGGTTATTTCCGCAAGATCGTAGCCCAAATAGGAATTGGGCTTTTTGAAACCCAGGGCTTCCAGGTTGCGCATTATTTTGCAGACAGCCAGAAAACGCGGCACATACTGCTGGGTTTCGTTCTTCAGGCGGGTTTTTTCTTCCGGTATTGTGTTGTTCAGACGGCAGAGCTCAAAAAAATCCTCCGCGCCCGTGCATTCAATGGCTTTGCCTATTTTGCCCTCCCCGGCGTTGTAGGCGGCGATGGCGAACAGCCAGTTGCCGAAATCGCCGTGCAGCTTGAGCAGGTAATCCGCGGCCGAATGCGTGGCCTTAAAGGGATCCCGGCGCTCGTCCACCCAGGCATTTTGCATCAGGCCGTACTTTTTGCCGGTAAAGGGCATGAACTGCCACATGCCCAAAGCTCCGACCGGAGAGATGGCGTTGGGGTTGTAGCCGCTTTCCACCATGGCCAGGTAGGCTATTTCTTCCGGCAGTCCGCGTTCGCGCAGGGTGCGCTTGAGGTACGGCAGATAACGCTCGCCGCGCTCCAGAAAGCGCTCGAAGGTGTCGCGCTTTTTATGCACAAAATACTTGAAGTGCAGTTCCACCTGTTTTTTTTCTTCAGCGCTCAGGCCCTTGTCCAGCTCTCCGGTGGACTCCATGGCCAGACGCTCGGCGTGGGTCAGGGTAATGCCGTCGTCATCCGGCAGTTCCGGGCCAATGACAACTTCTTCAGGAGGGTTGATGATGGCACCGGAAGCCTGATCCGGGGCGGAAGAAATCCGCGTTGGCGTACAACCAGAAGCGAAGGCGAGAATTACTATTAAAAAAAGCGGAAGAAAAAAGCGGGGCGCCAGGAAGGAAAAAAAAATTTTCAAGAGCATAGGCATATCTCTGGTTTGCGCCGCGTCCTGGCGGCGAAACGGTTTTTCCGGAGCAAGTCGAGAGCGGGCTTGACTTTGTCCGTCAAGATGAACAAGTAAACGACAGGACTTAACATCGTAGGCTAATAACGTATCTTTCAGATTGGCGCAATGCCGGGGTTCTTCGCAGCCCGCCCCATATTTCAACAAAATAAGGATTGGAATTATTTATGAAAGGCCATCAGTTTCCCGCCCCGGCCAAAAAAGCCAGCCGCCCCGCGTCAGACCCCGGCGAAAAACCTTCCCGCCCGGAGCGCCCGCGTTGGGGCAGAAATTCCGAGGATAAGCCATCCAGACCTGAACGCCCGCGCCGGGACAGAGGGTCGGACAATAAGCCTTCCCGCCCGGAACGCCCGCGCCGGGGCGGAGATTACGAGGAAACACCTTCCCGCCCGGAGTCGCGGCGGGAAAAGCCCGGCGATAATTTTCCGGCTCCGGCCGCGCGCAAATCCGGTCCCGGATTCAGCGGCCCTGGAAGGTCTGAACCGGAGCGGCCTGAAGAAGACGCCTCTCTGATCCTGCCCGGCCTGAAGGCGGTGCGCGAGCTTCTGGAAAGCGAGCCGGCCAAGATTGACACGGTCTTTGTGCTCAAAGGCCGCCGGGATCAGGCCAGTGATCGCATTCTTGATTTGTGCCGGGAACATGGGGTACGTTTTTCTCTGGCGGATGAGGCGGTGCTGAACAAACACTATCGTGGCCGGCACCAGGGCGTTGTGGCCCGCCTGTACGAGGCCGGGTTTGTGGACTGGCCGGATTTGCTGGCCCAGGCGGCGAATGCGCCCCTGCCGTTGATTCTGGCCCTGGATCAGGTGCAGGACCCGGGCAATGCCGGCACCCTGGCCCGCACCTTGTACTCCCTTGGCGGGGCCGGCCTGCTGGTGCCGCGCCACAACGGCGTGTACCTGGGCGCGGCCGCCAAAAAGGCGGCGGCCGGCGCGCTGGAGCGCCTGCCGGTGGCCAGGGTGGTCAACCTGGGGCAGGCCCTGGACGCGGCGGAAAAGGCCGGATTCACCCTTTACGGGGCTTCCGCCTTTAAGCCGGAGGAAAATTCCCGGAGCATTTTTGAGCTCAAGCCGGAATTCCCGGCCGTGCTGGTCCTGGGCAGCGAGGAAGACGGCCTGCGCCAGGGCGTGGCAAAAAGGCTGAAGCTGATTCATGTGCCCATGTTGCGGGATTTTGACTCCCTCAATGTGGCCCAGGCCGGCGCCATTCTCCTGGCTATGTTTTCCCAGGCGCCGCATTTGCGCTGAGGAATTATGACCGCCCGCGAAAAAGATAAGATATTGGAGCTGCAAAGATGAAAAATCCTGAATGGAAGAAGTTTATTGATTTGCTGAATCATGAAGTGGTGCCGGCCTTCGGCTGCACCGAGCCGGTGGCCGTGGCCCTGGCCGCGGCCAGGGCGGCGCGGGCTTTGGATGAAGAGCCGGAAGAGCTGGATGTGAACGTCAGCGGCAACCTGCTTAAAAACGGCATGGGTGTGGTGGTGCCAGGAACTGGCCGGACCGGACTGGGCATAGCCGCCGCTGTGGGGGCGCTTGGCGGCAATCCTGAACTTGGCCTGGAGCTGCTGCGGGATTTGAGCCCGGAGCTGGCGGCCAGGGGCCTGGCCATGGTGGAGGCCGGCAAGGTCCATCTGAAGGTGGCGGAAACTCCGGATCTTTTATTCGCGGAAGTGAAGGCCAGAGCCGGCGGGCACGAGGCCAGGGCCATTTTGCGGCACGAGCATACCAACATTGTGCTGGTGGAAAAAGACGGCACAGTTATTTTTGGCCTGGACGACGCCAAGGAGCGTTCGGATCTGGAAGCCGCCTGGCCGCTGAGCATGGAAAAAATTTGCACTTTCGCCAAAGAGGCGGATTTGGCGGACATCTCCTTTATTCTTGAAGCCGCGCGCATGAACAAGGCCGTGGCCGAAGAAGGGCTCAAGGGCGAATACGGGCTTCAGGTGGGCCGGGTCATCGAGGAGAACATCGGCAAAAAACTTTTGTCCGACGATACCAGCAGCTACGCCATGAAGCTGACGGCGGCCGGGGCTGACGCCCGCATGGACGGCGTGGCCCTGCCGGTCATGAGCAACTCCGGCAGCGGCAACCAGGGCATTACCTGCACAGTGCCGGTGCTGGCCTTTGCCGAGCGCCTTGGCTGCGGCGAGGAGCAACTGGCCCGCGCCCTTATTTTGAGCCATCTGGCCTCCATACATATAAAGCACCACCTGGGCCGGCTTTCCGCCCTGTGCGGAGCCACGGTGGCGGCCACCGGGGCAAGCTGCGGCATTGTGCTGCTTCTGGGCGGCGGCTTGCCGCAAATAAGCAACGCGGTGAAGAACATGGTGGGCAACCTGGCCGGCATGATTTGCGACGGCGCAAAGGGCAGTTGCGCCCTTAAGGTGGCGTCTTCCGTAAGCGCGGCCATTCAGGCCGCTTTTATGGGCATGAGCGCCATAGCCGTAAAGGGCAGCGACGGCATAGTGGCGGACGACCTGGAGGAATGCATCCGCAACCTGGGCCGCCTGGCTTCCGAGGGCATGGCCGTGACAGACAAGGTGATCCTGGATATTATGGTAAGCAAGGCGTAGGGCGAACAATGCACAAAGCCAAAAATATCGGTCTGGTGGCTCACGACGCCCGCAAGGCGGACTTGCTGGACTGGGTGCGCCGCAACGCGCAAAAACTGGCCCGCCACAACCTGGTTTGCACCGGCACCACAGGCGGCCTGGTGGCAACCATGTTCACAAATGAATTCCCGGATCACAGCCCGCGCATAGCCATCCTCAAATCCGGCCCTCTGGGCGGCGATCAGCAGCTTGGCGCCCGCATTGCCGAAGGCGGCCTGGACATCCTGATCTTTCTGACCGAC
This sequence comes from Desulfovibrionaceae bacterium, assembly GCA_031547305.1. Taxonomy (GTDB): domain Bacteria; phylum Desulfobacterota; class Desulfovibrionia; order Desulfovibrionales; family Desulfovibrionaceae; genus JAVBSC01. The sequence goes on along the minus strand of JAVBSC010000079.1, from coordinate 5,287 downwards.
CCCATGTCCCCCCAGCCGCACGATGTGGACGTCAAAGCCCTGGTGCGCATCTGCACGGTCTACAACGTGGTCATTGCCTGCACCCGCTCCACGGCGGACTTCGTAATCAGCTCCCACCTGTTCGACGATCCCTACAAGCCCACAAGGCCTGACTACAACGCCTATCTGCACCGTGAAGCCACCGGATAAGCCATGCCGGACATTCTTATCATTGACGATGACGAAGAACTGTTCAGTCTTCTTGAGCAATACCTGAAAAGCGAGGGATTTTCCTGCGCGCACGCGCCGAACGGCGAATCCGGCCTGCGCCAGGCCGGGCGCAAAAGCCCTGACGCCATAGTCCTGGACGTGATGCTCCCTGGCCTGAACGGCTTTGAAGTGCTGCGCCGTCTGCGCGCCGTGGAAGGGGAGCAAAAAAATCTTCCGGTGCTCATGCTTACCGCCAGAGGAGAGGAAATCGACCGGGTCGTTGGCCTGGAAATGGGCGCGGACGACTACCTGGGCAAACCCTTCAGCCCCAGGGAACTGGTGGCCAGGCTGCGGGCGATCCTGCGGCGCTCCTCCCCGGACAGGACGGAGGCACGGCCGGAGCAGTTAAGGCAGGCCGACGATCTGCTCCTTAACCAGGCGGCCCTGTGCGTGACCGTGAACGGCAAAGCACAGCCCCTTACCGTGCCGGAACTGCGCCTGCTGAACCACCTGCTCCGAAATATCGGGCAGGTTGTGGCGCGCGACTTTCTTTATAAAGATGTTTTCGGACACCAGGCCTATGCCCTGGACCGCAGCCTGGACATGCTGGTGAGCCGCCTGCGTAAAAAACTCGGTCCAAGGCCGGACGGCAGCGAAAGAATCCGGGCCGTCCGGGGCGAAGGCTACCTGTATCTGGCCGCAAAGGACCCGCAATGAGCCTGCGCGACCGCCTGAACGCCCTGCCCCTGTTCTGGAAGGTCTACATATCCATCGTGGCCATGCAGGTCTTTGTGGTGACCCTGGCTGAATTCATCCTGGAGCCGCTGACAGCGAAAACGCTCCATGGAATAATCGGCGAATTCAAACCCTGGCATGAGGCAATCATCTGGGCGCTGAGCATCTTCATTCCATCCTTGGCCTGCGGCTATTTCGTATCCAAAGTTCTTTTTCAAAAACTGGACGGAATGGCCGAGGCGGCAAAAGCTCTGGCGCACGGCCGGCTCAAGGCCCGTTTGCCGACGATCGGCAACGACCGGGACGCCTTTGACCTGCTGGCGCAAAACTTTAACGAAATGGCCGGAGCGATAGAGCGCCAACTATATAACGAACGCCGGCTGCTGGCGGACATCTCCCACGAACTGCGCTCGCCGCTGACCAGGATGGCTGTCGCGGCCGAGCTGCTCAAACAGGGAAGGGGGACCGAGGAAAACCGCGCCCTGGCCCAGAGGCTGGAAAAAGAGGTGGACCAGATGAGCGCCCTGGTGGGCCAGTTGCTGGAACAAGCCCGCGACAGCCTCAATACTTCCGGCCCGGACGGCCCGGTGGATTTGAGCGGGCTTTTGGCGGACCTGGCCGAGGACTTCGCCTTTCAGGGCAGAGCGCGGAACAAGGCGGTGCTGGCGCAAATCAGGAGCGGCCTTACGGTCTACGGCAATGCGCCGCTCCTGCGGCGCATGTTCGGCAACCTGATCTCCAACGCCCTTTTTTACACGCCGCCATACGAGAGAGTGCTGCTGAAGGCGGAAGCGGACGGTAAAGAAGTGGTGGTCTCCATCCGGGACTTTGGCCCAGGCGTGCCGGAGGAGCAATTACAGGATATTTTCCGCGCCTTTTACCGGGTGGACAGCTCCAGGGCGCGGGCCAGCGGCGGGGTGGGCCTGGGCCTGGCGCTGGCCAGAGAAGCGGCGCTCAGCCACGGCGGCGGCATCGCGGCGGCCAACGCGGCGCCAGGCCTGAAGCTTACGGTCATCCTGCCGGCTCACACCGCGAAATAAATCTTGAAGGAAACAGATCGAGAGTTACATTTTTTTACATGAAAAAATCCTCACAATGCGCGCATTTCAGGATAGAATGCGGACCATAATGAATATTCCGCTCTCTTTCACCACCACCCTCCCGCCGCTATCCTCTGAAAATCCGGCCCGCTATTTCCAGGCCGCCGGCCTGGGCAATCCGTTGTTTTACGCTCTGGCGGCCGTCGGCTGCGCCCTGCTGGAAAATTGCACCGCTCTGGATCAGCTCGCCCAAAGCCCCTTTTTTGCGCATGGCTCATGGCTGATCTCCAAATCCTTCCACCGCGCTTACGGCTGGCTGCTCTATACCGGCCCAAAAGCGCTTATCATCGCAATAGCCTGCGCGTTTTTTTTCGTCTTCCTGGCCGCAAGCTGCTCCACAAGAACGCAAGGGCAACTTCAGGGCTGGAAAAAGCCAGCCCTGCTGGCGTTTTTGAGCATCGCCCTGGTTCCCCTGCTCGTCTCCGGCCTTAAAGAAATAAACGGCGTGCACATTCCGGCCGACCTTCTACCCTACGGAGGCGAATATCCGCACGTCGGCTGGCTGACGCAACTCCTGGCGCACGGCTGGACAACCGGTGGCCGGGCTTTTCCGGCCGGGCACGCCAGCGGGGGCTTTGCCCTGATGTCCTTGTATTATCTGCCGCTGTCCCCACAGCGCAAAAAAGCCCTTTTCCTGGCCGGCCTGGCGGCCGGTTGGCTCATGGGCCTGTACCAGATGGCCAGAGGCGAACATTTTCTTTCCCACACGCTGACCACCATGTTCCTGGCCCTGACTCTGATTTCTTTTCTGGGCGGGCGCATGAAAATACCGCCCGCTCCGCCAACCGCTGTCAAAAAAAACTCTGTGCCGAAAGCATGAAGAACAAAGACGTAAAACCGTCCAGCAGACGCAGCCCCCTGGGGTGCGCGCCGCCGGGGCGAATAAACGGTTTCAATGTCAATTTGCTATAAAAAAATAACTCCTCATATATTGTCATTACAATTTGTTACAATAATATCGAGAACAGTTACCTCCGGGATAGTATACGGGCGCGAGACGGATGGGCTCAGGTCCATCCGCATTTTATCGTATCCGGAGCGAATCATGAACAACGTTTTTTCCTTCAGGGCTCTGGCCGGCAGACTGCGCGTCCTGGCCGGCCTTGCTGTCCTGTTTGTCCTGGTGAACCTGGCTTTGCGCCTGGTTCTGCAAATGGCTTTTTCCAGGGACCTCCCCTGGTCCGTAAGCATGCTGGGCGGACTCTCGGCCGGCCTGCTGAACGATCTGGCCACCCTGGCCTTTGTCCTGCTTCTGCCGGCCACCCTGCTTCTGGCCCCCACGGACAGGTTTCTGCACCGGCCGGCGGGCCGGGTTTACTATTCAGGCATCATTTTCGCCTGCGCCTTTATATTCGTGTTCACAGCTTTTGCCGAATATTTTTTCTGGGGGGAGTTCAAGGCCAGGTTCAATTTCATTGCTGTGGATTACCTTATTTATACCGGCGAAGTTCTGCGAAATATCGGGGAATCCTACCCCATGGGCCTGATTCTGCCGGCCATAACCGCCTTGTCCGCCATGGCCGCGTATGCTTTGCAAAAACTCGTCCGGACAGCCCGCGCGCCCGCGAAGACCTCCGGCCTGGCGCGCCTGGCCGCATTGGGGGGGCTGTGCGCAACAGCCGGCCTGGTCTTTGTCTTTTTCACCCCGCTTGCCGGCAAGCAAAATCGCTTTTGGGACGAGTACGCCAAAAACGGCGTGTATGAGCTTTTCTCCGCCTTCCGGCACAACCAGTTGGACTACCGCGCTTTTTACAAAACCATGGACACGCAAACCGCCTTTAACCTGATGCGGCGGGAAATATCCGAGGACGAAAGCTCTTTTGCCCAGGCCGGGGGCGATTCCCTGGAGCGCACCGTGACTTCCCGCTTCTCCAAGCGGGATCCCAACGTCATAGTCGTGATCATGGAAAGCATGGGCAGCAAGTGGCTGGGCAAATACACCCCAAACCTGAACAGACTGGCCGCCGCCGGACTCTCTTTTTCCAACATGCTCTCCACGGGAACGCGCACGGTCAGGGGCATTGAAGCGGTAATGCTCAGTGTTCCGCCCACGCCCGGCAATTCCATCGTGCGCCGGCCGGACAACGCCGGCCTGTTCAACCTGGGCACGGAATTTCGCCGCAAGGGCTATGCTTTGAACTTCATTTACGGCGGCATCGGGTATTTTGACAACATGAACGCCTTTTTTGCAGGCAACGGTTTTCAGGTGGTGGACAAACTCGACTTCGCGGCCAGGAATAAAACTTTTGCCACGGCCTGGGGGCAGTGCGACGAGGATCTGTTCGCGGAAAGCCTTGACCGGGCGGACGCCAGCCAGGCCGCCGGCAAGCCGTTCATGCAGATTCTTCTGACCACCTCCAACCACCGGCCTTTCACCTACCCGAAAGGCAAGGTAAGCATAGATCCGGGCTCCAGCCGCACCGGGGCCGTCAACTATTCCGATTACGCCATTGGCTCCTTCATGCGCGCGGCGGAAAAGAAACCCTGGTTCAACAACACAGTGTTCGTATTCGTGGGGGATCACCCCTCCGCAGTGGCCGGCAAAACGGAAGTGCCGGCGGACGGGTACGGCATTGCCTGCATTATGTATGGTCCAAAATTTTTCCAACCGGAAAAAGTGGATACGCTGTGCAGCCAGATCGATGTGGGCCCAACGCTTCTGGCCGCCCTTGGCTGGCAATACCGTTCGCAATTTTTTGGCGCCGACGCCCGCGAACTGCCGGCCGAGGCCGGGCGGGCCTGGATATCCACTTACCAGCTTCTGGGTTTTCGGACCGAAAATCAGCTTGCCGTGCTGGCCCCCAACAATAAGATAGAAATTACCAGCCTTTCCCCGAACGGCAGGGTGGAAAACCGCCAGGTCCCACTCCGGCAGGTCGAAAATATGGCGGAAAAAACCGTGGCCTCGTACCAATGCGCCTATGACTTATTTACCGGCAAACAGCTAAGGGAATCCGCAATGCTGCTGCACGCCGCGCCAGACGCGAAATCGAAATACGCCAGCGCGCAAAGCAATCCGCCAGGGCCGAGCGCAACGCGGCCAAAACCCGGCGCCACGGGTTGAAAAAAGCCGGGAACGGCCTGCCGGGCCATCCTGTTCAGCCTGGATGAAGTGCATAAAACGCCCTGAAACATTACATCTGGAGCATTTCAATTTTTAGATTCTTCTGACAGAGCCCCGTGTGGTTCACGGTTGCCCCCCCACAACGGCATAAAATGAAAAGTCCCGTATTCCCGCTTTCGCGGGAATCCGGGACTTTTCA
>JAVBSC010000007.1:0-76153 GCA_031547305.1 Desulfovibrionaceae bacterium | reverse complement strand
GCTCCGCTCATCAGGGTATAGCCGTTGAAAGCCTTGTCCGGCTTGTACAGGACCGTGCCGGTGGGGTACACGGCCGGGTAGCCCAGAGCCTGGGCGGCCAGGCCGAACAGCATGAGCGCCGTCAGCCCGGCTTTGAACAGGGGTTTTTTCATATCCGTTCCTTTCCGCGAGGGTTGTGGTTGCGGCGCTCCTGAAAAGCGCGACATTATGTGAAGTTGCCACAATTTCACCTTTCATGCCTTGCTGTGATATTGCAAAATGTAACAGACGCCTGAGGAAGGACTTTACGCGGCCGCTCTTTTATCCTTTACCTATAATCAAACAGCGGTTAAGCAAAAACGGCATGAATGTAATTCTCGTCACCTCTTCCACCAATAAGAGCGGCGGTTCCCGCCAGGCCCTGTATCTGGCCCAGGGGCTGCGCGACGCCGGGCACCGCGTGCTGTTTATCGCTCCGGCGGGCAGCCGCCTGCGCTCTTTGGATCAGGGGCTGGACTGGGTGGAGCTGCCGGAAAGTTTTTTGGCCGCCGGGCGGCGGATTCAGGATGCTGCCGCGCCCTGGCTGGCGGCCGGGGAAAAGGTTGTGGTCCATGCCTTCCACAACCAGGCGGTTAAGGTCGCTGCCGTCTTTGGCTCCTGGTGGAGGCTCAAGGGCCTTGGCATGGCCTGCGCCGCGCACCGCGGGGTTATTTTCAAGCCGGGCAATCCCTTGCCTTACCTTTTGCCGGGCATCCGGGCCTTTATAGTCAATTCCAGGGCCTGCGCGGATGTTCTGCCGCTCTATTGGCGCAAAAAGCGCGCCCACGTGGTGCATAACTGCATCCCTCCGGAGCGGCTCGTTCCCTCCCGGAGCGCGGCGGATGTATTTGCGGAAATGGGTTGCGCCCCGGATCAGCCGGTCATCGGCTGCGTGACCAACAACTCCGCCAACAAGGGCGTGGAGGTGCTGCTCAAAGCTTTTGCCCGCCTGGAACGTCCGCAAAGCCTGCTGGTTCTGGTGGGGGTTCAGGCGGAGCTTTGGGAGTCGCTGTGCGCTGATCTTGGCGTGAGCGAGCGGGTGCGCCTGGTGGCTCGCACCGAGAACGTGGCGGATTATCTACAGGTTTTCACGGCATTCGCTCTGCCGTCTTTTTCCGAGTCTTTGCCGAACACGCTGTTGGAAGCCATGAGTTTGGGTCTGCCGGCAGTGGCCAGCCGGGTGGGCGGCGTGCCGGAACTTATTTCGGAAGTGGATTTACTGGTTTCGCCTGGGGATGACGCGGCTCTGGCCGCTGCCCTGGAGCGTCTGCTTGGGGACGCGGAGCGCCGCAAAGCCTGCGCGGAGCGCAATAAAGAATTCAGTAAAAACTTCGCGCCGGAGCTGCGGTTAAACAGAATTTTAGAAATTTACCGGGCGATCCTTGCGGAGTGATGTGCCTTGCGGCCGGAGTTCCGCTCCGGCCGCAAGGCATTTTAAAACGCCGGAACAATGCCCTTGGGCTCCAGTTCTTTGATTATATAAGCTTTGACTTCCGGGGACTGGCAGGCCTTGACCAGGGCCTTGATAGCCGGGCTGTCCTTGTCCGCTTCGCGCGCCACGATCACGTTGGCGTAGGGGGAATCCTTGCTTTCAATGATGATGGCGTCGCGCGAGGGAATAAACCCGGCTTCGCCGGCGAAGTTGGTGTTGATCACCGCGGCTTTCACGTCGTCCAGGGTCCGGGCCAGCAGGGCGGCGTCCAGTTCCTTGATCTTGAGGTTGCGCGGGTTGTTCGTGATGTCCTTGACCGTGACCAGCTCGCCGGGTTTCACGGTGATTAACTTGTTGGCTTCCAGAAGGCGCAGGGCGCGGGCTTCGTTGGTGGGGTCGTTGGGCACGGCCAGACTGTCGCCGTCCTTCAGTTCGTCCAGCGCCTTGATCTTCTTGGAATACAGCCCCAGGGGTTCAATGTGGATTTTCGCCACCCAGGCCAGCTTAAGGCCGCGATCCTTGTTCATGTTGTCCAGGTAGGGGATATGCTGGAAGAAGTTGGCGTCCAGCTGTTTTTCCGCCAGGGCCATGTTGGGCTGCACGTAGTCGGTGAATTCCTTGATTTCCAGTGTGTAGCCCTCTTTTTCCAGAATGGGTTTGGCCACCAGCATGATGTCTTTGTGGGGGAATGGGGTTACGCCCACCACGATTTTTTTGGAATCAGCGGCAACAGCCTGGGAAGCCAGGCACAAAACCAGAAAAAGCGCTGCGAGAATGCGTTTCATGGTCACTCCTTGGGTACTGTTTTTTAAATTATATATTATCGCAGTTTTCTGTACAGGAAATTGCCGAAACTCTGGATGCACTGCACAATGCCCACCAGCAGCACCACGGAAAGGATCATCACCAGAGTATCGTAGCGGATGTAGCCGTACTTGATGGCAAGATCCCCCAGGCCGCCGCCGCCAACCATGCCGGCCATGGCGGAATAGCCCAGCAGGGTGATGGCCACTACGGCCACGTTCAGGATGATTGAGGGCAGGGCCTCTTTGAGCATGACCCGGAAGATGACCTGCATGTCCGTGGCCCCAAAGGAGCGGGCCGCTTCCACCACACCCCGGTCCACTTCAAGGAAGCTGGCTTCCAGGATGCGCCCCACAAAGGGAGCGGCCGCTATGGTCAGGGGCACTATGGCGGCCGTGCTGCCGATGGTGGTGCCCACCACCAGGCGGGTAAAGGGAATTATGGCCACCAGCAGGATGATAAAGGGGAAGGAGCGCAGCAGGTTGACCAGCACGTCCAGCACTGCGTAAACTCTGGGATTCGGCCTGAGGCCGTGCGGCCCGGTCTGGATCATCAGCACGGCCAGGCCGAAGCCCAGAATCAGGGAAAAAGCCGTGGAAGCCGCCACCATGTACAGGGTTTCCAGCAGGGCGGCCAGAAGTTCGTTAAGCATCGTCCAGCACCTCCCAGAACAGCTTTTTGGCTTGCAGGTATTCCAGGACCAAGTCCAGGTGGGCGTCGTCCACGTTGATGATCAGAAAACCCAGCATGTCGTCCAGGTAACGTTCCAGACGCCCCCCCACAATGGAAAAATTTATGTCCAGCTCCCTGGCCATGCTGGTCACCGTGCTCTGCTGCGAAAGCTCGCGCGGGAAGATCAGCCGGATGTTGGTGCCAGAGGGGATCAGGGCGTATTCTTCCTCAATAAGTTTTTTCAAGCCCGGGGTGGGGTGCAGGAACAGGGAATCCGTCCGGCCCAGGCCCTGTGTCAGGCCCGCGTCCAGCAGCAGCATGCGGTGGCAGAGGCGCTTGACCACTTCCATCTGGTGCGTGACCATGATGATGGTCAGGCCCAGGCGCTGGTTGATGTCCCGGAGCAAATCCAGAATGGAGCTGGTGGTCTTGGGGTCCAGGGCGGACGTGGCTTCGTCGCAGAGCAGGATTTTCGGGTTCAGGGCCAGGGCTCTGGCAATGCCCACGCGCTGCTTCTGCCCGCCGCTCAGGTTCTGGATGCGCTCGTTACGCTTGTCCGCCAGGCCCACCAGCTCCAGCAGCTCCATGACCCTGGCTTCCCGCCTGGCTCCGGCCGCGCGCCAGACTTCGCGCAAAAGGGCCAGCTTTTGCCGCACCTTGCCGGAATACGGGTCCAAGGCATTAAGAAGCATCCCGCATTTGTCCACAAATCCAAGATCCCAGACTTCCAGAGGAAATGCTACATTCTGAAAGACGTTCTTGCGGGACATCAGGCTGAAGGTCTGGAAGATCATGCCCATTTCGCGGCGCAGCTCAAGCAGGCCCTTGCGGCTCAAATCCCTGACTTCCCGGCCCATAACCCGGACGCTGCCCTTCTGGTAGCCTTCCAGGCCGTTCAGGCAGCGCAGCAGGGTGGACTTGCCCGCCCCGGAATGACCAACGATGCCGTAAACCTCGCCGGCTTCGACCTCCAGGCTTATGTCCCTGAGCACCGGCGTCTGGCCGTAGCTTTTTTCCAAGCCCGCAATGCGAATCATCGATCTGCTTCCGGAATGTTATTTATGGATAAAGTAAAACGTTCTTGCGCTATTTGACCGTAAAAGTAAAGGCGGCGGGCCCTAGTTCCCGGGGGTTTCTTCCAGGCGGGCCACCCTGGCCTCAAGCTTTTTCAGCGTATCCGACTCGCCCTGTTCGCGGCTTAGAATGGCCGTAATGTGCGCCTCCAGGGGCACGCCCTGGCGTTCCGCCTCCAGAACAAGCCTGGTGTGCAGGGTTTTGGGCAGGTTCAGCCGCACCTGGCCGCTGTGCTCCGGCAAAAGGCGCGGCTCCGGCGGGGCGGCGCCTTCCTCGGCCAGGCCTTCCAGCAGGCTTTCCAGGAGCAGGGCGGCCTGGGCCGCGGCCTGCTCCTGGGAATCGCCAAAAGCGTGCAAGTTGGCGAACTCCGGCACCAGTGCCACGAATTTTTGCCGTTTTTCGCTCCAGAAAATGGAAACAGAGTACTTCATGGCAGGCGCATCAACTCCCTGGCGCCTTCCAGAGTGAGCCTGGCCTCAAGCCGGGCTTTTTTCGTGCCTTCCTCCAGGATTTCCCGCAACCGGCCGGGGTGGGCCTCCAGGGCGGCGCGGCGCTCGTGCAGCGGGGCCAGGAATTTTTCCAAGCCCTTGAGCAGGATCTTTTTACAGTCCACGCAGCCCAGATCCGCGCTGGTGCAGCCTTTGCGGATTTCCGCCCTGGTGGCCTCGTCCGTGAGCAGATCGTGGTACGGGTACAGGTTACACACGTCCGGCGAGCCGGGATCCGTTCTGCGCAAGCGGGCCGGGTCCGTAAGCATTCCGCGCACCTTGGGGGTGATCTCCTCCATGCTTTCTTTTAAATATATGGAGTTGTTGTAGCTTTTGGACATTTTACGCCCGTCCAGGCCCGGACACTTGGCCGCGGCGGTAAGGCGGGCTTCCGGCTCCGGAAAAAACTCGCCGTAAAAGCCGTTGAAGCGCCGGGTTATTTCCCTTGCCAGCTCCAGGTGCGGCAACTGGTCCTGGCCTACCGGCACCCACTTGGCCCGGCAGGTCAGAATGTCCGAAGTCATCAGCACCGGGTAGCCCAAAAAGCCGTAAGTGGATAAATCCTTGTTGGTAATCTGCTGGAGCTGCTCCTTGTAAGTGGGGCAGCGCTCCAGCCAGCCCAGCGGAGTGAGCATGGAGAGCAGCAGGTGCAGCTCGGCGGTTTCCTTGACCCAGGATTGCGTGAAGATGGTCGACTTTTCCGGGTCCACACCCGCGCTTATCCAGTCCTTGACCATTTCCATGGAAAATTCCCTGACCCGGCTGGTGTCCGCGTAATCACTGGTCAATGCGTGCCAGTCCACCACGGAAAAAAAGGATGGCATCTCATCCTGCATTTTCACCCAGTTTATCAGGGCTCCGAAATAATGCCCCAGGTGCAGCGGCCCCGTGGGCCGCATGCCGGAAAACGCGCGAACTTCCACTTGAGATTTGGTCATTGATCCTCCGAATTTATTATATAAAGCTATCTTTGTTCAGATTGGGGGACTCAGTCTTCCATACCCCCTCTGCCAAGTGGCTAACCCCTTGGACCCCTTCCAGGCCGGGGCGGTTTCCGCAAAGCGGAAAACGCCCCGGCCTGGAAGGGAGCCCGGTCAGCCTCGTGACTGGCAAGTAATGCCTTAGGCCGCGCGGCAGGCGCGGTAGCGCTTTGAAGCGATGCCGGCCGCGTGAAATGGCCTTTACCCATTTCGTATCAACGCGGCCGAGGAGTGAAAAAAAGTCGGACGGCACCACTCAATTAATCAAATCAGTCCGCCATATTTTAATGAAATTTGGTCATTGTCAAGATCACGTCCATGGAGCCGATGATTATAGGGTACATGATTTTGCTGAATATGTTGGTAGCCAGCATGACCAGGATTATGAGCATGCCGTAGCGGCCTATGTTGTAGTATGGCCGGGCCATGGAGGCCGGCAGCAGGCCGCCCAGGATGTGGCTTCCGTCCAGGGGCGGTATGGGCAGAAGGTTGAAAAAGGCCAGGGTGCAGTTGATCTGCACGCCCAGGTAGGCCACGTCGCGCAGGATTGGGGTTGGCAGGAAATGCACGCCAAAGGCCCAGAGGATGGCCAGGAGGATGTTGGTGAACGGGCCGGCCACGGAAACCAGCATCATTCCGTGCCTGGGGTTGCGGAAGTAGCGCGGGTCCACGGGCACGGGTTTGGCCCAGCCCAGAATGAATGGACTGGCCACGGCCGTGAGCACAAAGAGCAGGGAACCCAGAATGTCCAGGTGCGGAATCGGGTTCAGGGTAAGGCGGCCCAGGCGTTTGGCCGTGGGATCTCCCAGTTTGTAGGCGGTCCATCCGTGCGCCACTTCGTGGCAGATCATGCCCAGCAGGGTGGGGATGAAGGCCAGGGAGATAAGCTGCATCTTGGCCGCGAAATTCAGTTCAGGCATAGTATTTTCTTGCCGGCGGGTTAATTCAGCTTTCCGGGCCGGGTCCGGAACCGTCCGTGGCTTTGGGAAAAAGCGCCTCGGACAGAATTCCGGCCGCGGATTCCCGCAGCCGGAGCAGCAGCTCTTCAAAGTCATAGGGCTTGAGCAGATAGCCGCAGGCCCCGCGCCGCATGGCTTCGCGCGCCTCGTGAACCGAAGCGTGCCCGGTGAGTACGAGTACGGGCATGTCCGGTTCCATTTTACGAAGTACCCGTAAAAATTCCAGGCCGTCAAGCGCTTTTTGCTTTACGTCCATAATGGCCAGATCGTAGGCGCCCAGGCGCAGGGCGGCCAGGGTCCGTTGCGGGGAATTGGCGGCCTCTGTTTTTATTCCCCGGCGGGCCAGCCGTTTGCCCAGCACGGCGGTAAAATTGCGGTCCTCGTCTATGAGCAGTACTTTTAAGGTTGCGTCCACGTGTTCATTCCGGCTTGTTCGGCTTTGCGTCCGCTTGGGCGGCGGCGCTTTCCGCGGCCTGACGCACCGCGTCGGCCGTGGCGGCCAGGCGGGCGTCCGCCAGGTTGCTGACCTGGGCCGGGGCGACGGGCAAAAGCACTTGAATGGCCGTGCCGCGCCCGACCGCGCTGTCCACGCTGATTTCTCCGCCCATCTGGTGCACCAGGCCATAGCAGATGGACAGCCCCAGACCGGTGCCCTTGCCCACGGGCTTGGTGGTGAAGAAGGGCTCGTAAATGCGCGTCAGCACCTTGGGCGGAATGCCCGGCCCGTTGTCCGCCACGGTGAGCACGATGAAGCGCGCGCCCTCCATGGCCGTGGACAAACGGACAGTTCCGGCGCTTTTGCCCTCCAGGGCGTCAAAGGCGTTGTTCAGCAGGTTCAAGAGGATTTGCTGGAGTTCCGCCGGTGCGGCGTGCACAGGCGGAATGTTGCGGTCCAGGTTCAGGTTCAGGCGGATTCCGGAAGTCTGGGTGCGTGGAGCCATGAGGCCGACTATTTCCCGGATCACCGAGTTGAGTGAGACGTCCTTGGCCTCGTGGTCCGCTTTGCGGGCAAAAGACAGCAGCTTGTGGGTAATAGTGCGGCAGCGGCCCGCCTGCCTGGCGATCTGCCCGGCGGCACGGGTGATTTCCTGAGTATTGCTGTCCTTGGGCATATCCTGAAGCAGGTCTTCAATCCAGCCAGCTTCTTCCATCATAATGGCCAGGGGATTGTTTATTTCATGGGCCACGCCGGCGGCCATCTCGCCCAGCGCCCCGAGCTTGCCGGCTTCCAGCAGTTGGGAGTTCAGGGCATCGTTTTCCTTTTCCATCCTGTCCACCTGGCCGACAATGCGCCGGGCCATGAAAAAGGCTAGGCCGAGCATGACCAAGCTTACCGCGCCCAGGACCAGAAGCAGGGTTTTTTGCGAGGAATGCAGCGGAGCCAGGGCTTCGTCTTTGTCCTGGCGCAGGATCATGGTCCATTCGCCGTCGATCTGCCGGGACATGGCGTAGAGAACGCCGTTATGCTCCAGCACGCCGGATTTTCCCGGAGCGACGGAGCCTGTCCCGGAGTTCAGCAGGGCGGCCAGATCCTGGTCCGACGGAAAACGCTCGCGATTCATGAGGGGTTCCAGCCGGCCGGAACGGTTCAGCAGCCCCAGCACGCCGGTGGCGCCCAGGCGCAGATCTTCAAGGCTGCGGAGCACCGGGGAGGCATCCGTCGCGGCGCGTAAAATCCAGGAGCGTTCGCCCTCCGGCATTTCCACGTACAAAAAAATATAAGGTTGAGTGGGCTTGGCCCAATACAAGTCGGAAACATAGTCCCTGGATGCGGAATTGAAGGGCGGCTTTTCCTTGTTTGGATCCTCCGGCGCGGAAGAGCCGACTCTGGCCACGGTTTTACCCTCTTCGTTCAGCAGGGCCAACTCCAGGTAGCCTTCGCCATGCGTTCTGCGCATTTGCTCCAGAAAGCGGAAAAGCTGGGCCTTGTTCAGGTAGGCCGGGGACTGGCTTTCCGCGATCAGGTGCAGACCGGCCAGACGCTCGGTGACGAAGCTGTTCAGTTTTTGGGCGTTTTCCGTGACGACGACGTCCATCTGCCGGTGGGCGATGCGCGTGAAGGTTTCGGTCAGTTGCAGGTGCATGACCGCCAGCACCGCCGCCAGAGGGATAAGCGCGGCAATAGCGATACCTTTGTAGATATTGCGGTTTACCAGATCCCTGTTGTTTCGGCTGTTTTGGGGCGGACGTCCGGGCATGGCTGAAAACTCCGAAAATGGAAAACATATAAAGAGCGCGCCCCACGGATATGCTCCACAGGGCGCGCCTTGTCAAACGTTACGGCAAAGCCGGGGGCTATTCTTTGGCTTTTTCCAGAGCCTGGCGCACCTTGTCTTTGAGCTCTCCGAGCTCCACGGACTTGACCACGTAAAAGTCCGCGGCAATGGATTTAAGATCGTGCTGGAAACTATCGTAAGCCGTGCTCAGAATAACCGGCAGATGCGGCCAGGCCGCCCGGATGGTCTGCAACAGATCCAGGCCGGAAATATTCGGACCTATTTTTATGTCCAGAATCACGACGTCCGGTTTTTCGCGTTCCACAAGGGCCAGGATCGGTTCCTGCCCGTCGGAGATAGCCACCTCATATCCCTGGCTCTGCAATTCTTCCTGGTACAACATGCGGATATGCCGCTCGTCGTCAACAACCACTATTTTTTTCCCGCTCATACATCCTCCGGGATTATGGCATTGCAACTTTGACGTGCCATCCAGGACGGGCGCTGTCCCACCTGGCCGCCGCGCGGACGCTGGCGAAACTTGTTTCGCCGTTAAGCGCCGAAGCGAACGTCTCAAAGTTGACCTGCTCTAAAAGCCGTCTTGCCGTTGGTTGCGCAACACCTTTGAATGATAATTGTTACGTATATAGCGCCTGCGGAGAGTATGTGCAAGGAGTATATTTATTTTGCCGGGATTAAAATATACACGGCGCCCGGGGCGTCCAGGTAGCCGGCCGTGTGCGCGGCTTCCGGCCCCGCCCCGCAAAAAAAGTCAACCCGGTTGCCTTTAATGGCCCCGCCGGTGTCCTGTGGCAGTCCCAGCCCGTGGAAGGGAATGCTGTGCAGGCCTTTTGAATCCGGCATGGGCACGGAAAAAAACAGGATAGCTCCGTGCGGGATGACCCGGCGGTCCACGGCCAGGCTGACCTTTGGAGTGAGCTGCCTGCCCATGCCGCCGATTGGCCCGGCCGTCGCCTCTTTAAAAAACACATAGCTGGGATTCTGGTCAAAAAGCTCGGCCCGGCGTTCCGGATTGGCGGACAGCCAGGCCCGGATGGATCGCATGTTCACGTTGTCTTCCGGCAGCAGGCCCTGTTCCTTCATGAGCCGGCCAAGGGACTTGTAGGCCTGGTTGTTCTTGCCCGCGTAGAGTACGTGGCGGGTGGAGCCGTCAGGGAAGGCCAGGCGGCCGGAACCCTGGACGTGCAGAAAAAAGGCGTCCGTTTCGCTGTCCACCCAGGCTATTTCCAGCTTGCGGCCGTTCAGCGCCCCCTTGCGGTCAATGGCGTTGCGGCTGTAGTAGGGCTTGCCGTTTTTGACGTCCGGCGGCAGGCGGTAGAGCGGGTAGTTGTATTCCTTGGTTTTGACCCGGCTGGCCCGGAGCGTGGGCTCGTAATAACCGGTAAAGGAAAAATCCGGCCCCAGGCGCAGCCAGCGGAACTCCTCCACCAGCAGGGAGGGGTTGGAATCCAGGTATGGCAGCAGGTAAATAAGGCGTTCCAGCCCTTTGGTCATTGTCGCCCAGGTCAGGCGCAGGCCGGGCCGTTCCAGGGCGCAGTCTCCGGCCGGCCTGGCTTTGGCAAAGGCCAGGCTCTGCTCCAGGGCGAAGCGCAAATCCTTCCAGCCGCCCAGACCCTGCGCGGACGGGGAAAGGGATGAGGCCAGGCGGAGCGCTTCCTCATCCGGCACCGCAAATGCGCCGTAGTCGTTCAGGGGGGTAAACAGCTTGGCCCCGGCCCCGCCTTGCGGCGAATCCAGAAGGCCGGGGTGGCTGGCGTGGGAAGGAGGCTGCTGGGCGCCGCAGCCGTTAAGAAGCGCAAGGGCGGATAAAATGGCGGCCAGGGCGAAAAAGGCGGGATTTTTAAGCATGCGGATTCCTGAAAGAAGCCTTATCCTGATTTCGTAACGAATTATGAAATAGCTTCTTGAGACTTTTGTTTTACGGAGTTATGCAGGGTAACCGCAGCATGATCAAGAGGAATTTATGACCGAGAATTTTCCCGTTCCCGAAATCCGGATTAATCACCGGGTCTCCTATGGCGAAACAGACTGCATGGGCGTTGTCTATTACGCTGAATACCTGCACTTTTTTGAACGGGCGCGCAACGAATACATCCGGGCGCTGGGCATGCCCTACACGCGTGTGGAAGAGCGCGGGCTGTACCTGCCGGTGCGCGAAGCCTCCTGCCGCTACCGTCGCCCGGCCCGTTACGACAACCTGTTGGAGATCCGGGCCGGCATAGACCGTTGGGGCAAAGCCAGCCTGAACTTCGTTTACGAGATTTACGATCAGGAAAGAGAGCTGCTCCTGGCCCAGGGCGCGACTCAGCACGCCTGCGTGAACAAAGAAGGGCGGCCGGTGCCCGCGCCGGACTGGTTTGTGGGGCTTTTAAAAAAGAGCTAATGCCCGGAAAGCGCCGGAGTGGGCGTGCCTTGCCCCCCCGCCTTGCGGGGTTTGTCATCAAACTTAAAGGAAATCCCCGACTCTTTTTAAAAGCCGGGGATTTCCTTTGCGGATTGCCCTTTGTAATTAAGCCTTGTTTCTGCGCTTCAGGGCGATCAGGCCGGCCAGGCCGGTGCCCAGCAGGGGCAGGGCGGCCGGAATCGGGGTGGCGGAAGGCAGCTTGTATTCCACTATGTAGCCGGCCAGGCAGCTTTCCGTTCCCCAGCGCCAAGCCTTTTCATAAAAATACAGCCAGTTGTTCAGGCCCGAGGTGGGAACAAGACTGCTGTCGTAATCAAATCCCCAGGCGGCGCCGGATTCCCACTGCTTCTGGCCGTCCTTATAGTAACCGCCCGTGAGTATTTCAGCCAGGGTCCAGGTCTTCACAGTGGCAAAAGCGGTGTCGCCCTTGATGTCCGAGCGGGACAAGTCCCAACGCTGGTCGTATGGCAGTGCGTTCTTGGCCTTGGCGTTGGCGCTGTGGGAGTAAAATTGGGATTCGAGCCAGTCGTAAGTCGCTTTGGTGTTAACGGTGACAAGCTGACCCTGGAGGGTCTGGCCCTGGTAATCCCAGGTGCGGGTGGCGGAATGCTCCAGCAGGGCGGGCACGTGCATGGCCGTGGTGCGGATAAGCTCGTAAGCGTAACCGGTCTGTTCGTTGATGATCACGCCGGAGGACAAGTATTTATCCACGGAGTTGAAACTTTTCCACTTGTAGTCGACCCAGGGGGAACCATCCGGCAGATTCGGAACATACTTGTAAGCCTGGGCAAACGTGGCCGGCATAAGGCAAATGACCACGAACAGTATTTTCAGAGCGTTCTTTAACATGGTTTCCCCCCAAGGTGTATTTTTACTATGGCCAGTTGCGGCTGTCCGATAAAAATGGACTGAACGATAACCTGTATAAAATATAATGCAAAATACAGGCCAAAGCTATGCTCATCTGAATGCGCGGGGGGCTGAAGCGCCTGCGCCAGGCGGTTGTCCGGCGCCAGGTCGGTCCGGAGTACCAAAAGAATCCCCGCTCTTCCTGTGGGAGAACGGGGATTCTTTTGCTCAAGCCTGTTTTTATGATTAAGCCTTGTTTCTGCGTTTCAGAGCGATCAGGCCGGCCAGACCGGTGCCCAGCAGGGGCAGGGCGGCCGGAATCGGGGTGGCGGAAGGCAGCTTGTATTCAATCAGATAGCCGGTCAGGCAGGATTCGTCGGCCCAACCCCACTGACTGCCGTTCATGAACATCAGCCAGTTTCTCGTGGGGTTGCCATTGTCGAACATTTCCTGGAAATTGCCTCCCCAGGCGCCTGGAGCTTCAAAGCCCCAGGCCGCGCCGGATTCCCACTGCTTAGTGTTGGTGGCCAGATCGCGGTAGCCGCCAATCAGGATTTCATACAGATACCAGGTCTGGGAGGCGGCAAAAGCGGTATCGCCCTTGATGTCCGAGCGGGACATGTCCCAGCGCTGATCGTAAGACTGGGCGTTCTTGGCTTTGTTGTTGAACATGCCCACGATCCAATCGTAAGTTTCCTTGGTGTTCGCGGTGGCGAGCTGGCCCTGCAAAGTCTGGCCCTGGTAATCCCAGGTGCGGGTGGCGGCATGTTCCAGCAGGGCGGGCACGTGCATGGCCGTGGTCTGGATAAGTTCGTAAGCGTAGCCGGTCTCGGTGTTCACGATCACGCCTGAAGACACGTATTTGTCCACCTGATTAAAACTCTGCTGCCACTTATAGTCTTTCCACGGCGAGCCGTCCGGCAGATCCGGGGTGTATTTGTAGGCCTGGGCAAAGCTGGCAGGCACAAGGCAGACGAACATGAACACGAACAGGATGCGCAGAGCGTTTTTACGAAACATGGTCCTCTCCAGAAAATCGTTAAAATGAAGATTATACGTTATTGCCAGATCCGCTAAAATCAGATTCGCCATGTATGGTATCAAGTTTCATGCCAAAAAAATATTTTTTGTCCAATATGCGCTATTTTGTTTTAAAAGCGGGATGGCGGGCGTGTTCTGGAAAAACTGGCCAAACTGGTTTTTTTATGTATGTCCGGAAAAATCCGACTAAATTTGTCGCTTTTCTTACATGCGTTCCCGGGTGGGGTGATTGAATTAGTCGTTTTTTTTACATATGTCCGAAAAATGCGGACGAGAGCCCAGTCAGAATGGCGAGGCCGGCCCAGGCGATCAAAAAATTCGCACGCAAAAAAAACTTGCTCGCAGGTATTTATTCGTTACTATTAGCCAGTCATGCCGGAAATTCCCCTGAGTCTGATCCATGAGCGCAAGGCCAAGCGTCGCCTTTTGATCGCCCGATCCCGCGGGGCCGTCGCCTGCGCCCTGATTCTGGCCGGCCTGGCGGCTTTTTTCGCGCACGGGGCCGTGCAAAGCGGCTACAATTGGCAGTGGGAAAAAGCCTGGCCCTTCTTTTTTGCCGTCACAGATTCCGGCATCAGCCCCGGCCCCCTGCTGCGCGAAGGTCTGGTCGCCACCCTGCGCATCAGCACCCTGGCCTTAATCGTGGCCCTCAGCGCCGGGATTATTACCGCCGTGCTGCGCCTGGCCGGCGGCCGTTTGCTTAAGTCTCTGTGTCTCGCCTATGTGGAAACCGTGCGCAACACCCCGCTTATGGTCCAGCTTCTGGCTGTTTACGCCCTGGCTCCCGTCTCCTGGGGCTTTTCCGCCGAAGGCATCGCCATTCTGGTGCTCGGTCTTTTTGAAGGCGCCTACATGTCGGAAGTGTTCCGGGCCGGAGTGTTGGCCGTGCCCGAAGGCCAATGGGAAGCCGCCTACAGCCTGGGGTTGCCCGGCGGAGCGGTCTTCGGCAACGTGGTTCTGCCCCAGGCCCTGCGCCACAGCATGCCGCCGCTGCTCAGCCAGAGCGTCTCCCTGCTCAAGGACAGCTCCCTGGCCAGCATCATCGCGGTCAGCGAACTGACCCAGCGCGCCGGGCTGGCAGTCTCCGACACCTTCCTCAGCTTTGAAATATGGTTGCCGGTGGCGGCAATCTACCTTATTTTCGCCTTGCTGCTCTCCGGCCTGGCCATGCTGCTGCAAAACCGCTTGTCGCGCGGTTTTGCCAAGGTGGGTAGACATTAAATATTTTGATGGGGATAACGATGGCTTCAACCTCTATATTAAGGAACGATACGATGAAAAAGCTGC
Source organism: Desulfovibrionaceae bacterium (assembly GCA_031547305.1). GTDB lineage: Bacteria > Desulfobacterota > Desulfovibrionia > Desulfovibrionales > Desulfovibrionaceae > JAVBSC01. The sequence goes on along the minus strand of JAVBSC010000007.1, from coordinate 61,908 downwards.
TGGCGTTTGTTGCGGGAGCGGTTTTTCTGCTCAGTTGCGGAATGTCCTGGGCCGCCGGGGAGAGCATGATCGAGGCGGCCAAGAAGCGGGGGACTTTGCGGGTGGGCTTTTCCACCTTTGTGCCCTGGGCCATGCAGGACAAGGACGGGAACTTCATCGGATTTGAGGTGGACGTGGCCACGCGCCTGGCCAAGGATCTGGGGCTAAGGCTGGAGCTTATGCCCACCAAGTGGTCCGGGATCATTCCGGCTTTGCTGACCTCGCAGTTTGACGTGATTATCGGGGGCATGAGCATAACCCCGGAGCGTAGCGAGAAAGTGGACTTCACCATTCCGTACGACTACGCGATCATGGACCTGGTGGCGAACAAGCAGAAGGCCGCCGGCTTTACCACGGCCGGAGACTTCAACAAACCGGGGATAGTCCTGAGCATAAGGTCAGGCGGGGCGGCCAAGGCGGCTGTGGAAAAATACATGCCCAAGGCGGAACTGCGCTTTTTTGACGAGGAAAACCAAGCTATTCAAGAAGCTTTGAGCGGCCGGGCCTGGGCCTTTATCTCCAGCGCGCCGCTGCCGGCCTTTCAGGCCCTGAAGCACCCGGACGTGTTTTTCCGGCCGCTTAAGGAGCCTTTGGGCAAGGACCCTGTGGGCATGGCCCTGCGCAAGGGCGACGCGGAGTCCCTGAAGGCGCTGAACGACTGGATTGCTAAAGCGGAAGCGGACGGCTGGCTCAAAGAGCGCCGCCACTACTGGTTTGAAAGCCTGGATTGGGAAAGCAAGCTTAAGTAGGCGGCATGCGCGGACTGGTTATTGATCCGAAAATCCGGCGCGGTTTGGACGGGCTGGCCCTGGCCGGCCTGATCCTGCTGTTGCTGTTCCTGTGGTTCCGGGGCGGGCCGGGGTATGCCCGCTCCTGGGATTTCAGCGCGCTCATCCGGGCCTTTTTTCGCCTGGAGGACGGCGCTCTTGTGCCCGGACCTCTGGGGATCGGGCTGATCAACACCTTCCGGATCTGCTTCTGGACCTTGTGGATAGCCGGGGCCATCGGGCTGTGCATTGGGTTGCTGCGCTCCAGTCTGGAGCATTTGCCGCGCATGCTCGGGGCCTGCCTGGTGGCGGTTTTGCGTAATATGCCTCCACTGGTCCTGGTCTTTATCATCCACTTCTTTTTTTCCATCCGCGTGGCCGGGCATATCCCCTGGGGCTGGGTGGAAAACCTGCCGGGCGGGGAATGGCTGTTCCCGTCCGCTTCGCGCATGCCGGTGTTTTTCTCCGCCGTCCTCACCCTCAGTCTGTACGAAGGCGCCTACGTGGGCGAAATCGTGCGCGCCGGCATAGCCTGCGTGCCCAAAGGGCAGTGGGAAGCGGCACAGTCCCTTGGCTTTGGCCGGGCGGGCTGCCTGTTCCGGATCATCCTGCCCCAGGCCCTGCGCTTCATCCTGCCGCCGCTCTCCGGCCAATTGGCCTCCCTGGTCAAAGACTCCGCCATCCTGGCCGTCATCTCCATGCAGGAACTGACCTTCCAGGGCATGGAATTCATAAACTCCAGCGGCCTGGCCGGCGAAGTCTGGCTGGGCGTGACCGTCTGCTACCTGCTCATTTGCCTGGTCATATCTTTTGCGGGCCGCCGTTTGGAAGCGCGCCTGTCCACTTCAGGCAACCAGATGTAATGTTCCGACAGGTTGTTCACTCCGCCTTGAATAGGTGTAACCGGGACCGCGCCAACCGGAAAGCGAAACGATGGCTGGGTGAACAGCTGTAAGAATGCCGCGCTCACGGCCCTGAGCCGGGAGGAAACGATAAGGCGGATGCGCGTTTTATCAGTACCGGCCTCAAGCGCAAAATGCTCCGGAGGTGAAAGGATATGTGGAACACATTGCTGCTGGAAAAAAAAGACGCGACGGCCATTATCCGCCTTAATCGGCCCGAGGTTTTGAATGCCTTGAACGGGGAACTATTGGGCGCACTTGCGGAGTGCCTGCGCGAATTGGAAAAAGATGAAGCGGTGGCGGTTATAGTCGTCACCGGCGCGGGGGAGCGTTCTTTTGCGGCAGGCGCGGATATAAGTGAAATGCAAAATCTCGCCCCGGCGCGGGCTCTGGACTGGGCCAGGTTTGGGCAACGCGTTTTTGACCGCCTGGAGGCTATGCCACAGCCGGTCATTGCGGCTGTCAACGGTTTCGCTCTGGGCGGCGGCAACGAGCTGGCCATGGCCTGCGACTTCCGCCTGGCTTCGGAAAAAGCCAAATTCGGGCAGCCTGAACCGGGCCTTGGAGTCACGCCGGGCTTTGGCGGCACTCAGCGCCTGCCGCGTCTGATCAGCCGGGGGAGGGCGGCCTACATGTTGTATTCCGGCGAAATCATCGACGCGAAAATCGCTCTGGATTGGGGGCTGGTGGATATGCTTTGCCCGCCTGAACACCTGCTTCCCAAAGCTATGGAAATAGCGAAAAAAATCGCCGGGCATTCCCGCCATGCGATCCGGCAGATTAAACATTGCCTTCGGCGTGGCCTGGAATCCCATCTGCGGGCTGGTCAGGAACTGGAGGCCCAGGCCTTTGGATTATGCTTCAGCACAGAAGAACAAAAAAAGCGTATGCGGGCTTTTCTGGAAAAAGCAAAATAGCGGGAATCCGGCCCTGTCGCGTTTTGCGCGGCAGGGCCGGATTTAATGCTGGCGCAGTGGCCGTCCATCCTGATTGAAGCGAAGGAGGACAAAATCCAAGCGCGCTCCCCCGGCGGGGAACTTGGGGGACGGAATCCCCCAAATCGTTTAGCGTCTGTCTCTGTCCCGGCGGCCACGATCGCCGCGATCGCCACGGCCGCCGCGGTCACCGCGATCCGGGCGCGGGCCGGTGGGGCGGGCGGTGTCTTCCGGGTTCCACGGGGTGCCCTGTTCTTCCAGAATCACGGCTTTGCGGGAAGCGCGGATACGGTCGCCGTTTATTTCGATGACTTTTACGGTCATTTCCGCGCCCAGTTCGGTCACGTCCGTAACCTGGGCCACGCGTCCGGTATCGAGCTGGGAGATATGCACCAGGGCTTCCAGGTTGGGCAGGATTTCCACAATGGCGCCGATTTCCAGAATTTTGCGCACCTTGCCCACGTAGTTTTTGCCCAGTTCAGCGCGCTGATCGTGGTACAGGACCATTTCCTTGGCTTTTTCCATGGCTTCCAGGGTGGGGGCGAAAATGGCCACCGCGCCGGAGTCGTCAATGTCCACGGATGCGCCGGTTTCCGAGGTGATCTGCTTGATGTTCTTGCCGCCCGGTCCGATGATCAGGCGGATTACGTCCGGGTTGACTTCCACCACGCAGTGCTGGGGCGCGTATTCGGACAATTCGGCGCGCGGGGCTTTGAGGGCCTTGGCCATTTCGCCCAGGATGTGCAGACGGGCCTGCTTGGCCTGTTCCATGGCCCTGGCCATGACTTCCGTGGAAATGCCGGTGATCTTGATGTCCATCTGGACTGCGGTGATGCCGTCGGCCGTGCCGGCGATTTTGAAGTCCATATCGCCCAGGGCGTCTTCATCGCCCAGAATGTCCGTGAGCACCAGGTAGGAGTCGTCTTCCTTGATCAGCCCCATGGCCACGCCGGCCACCGGGGCTTTGATGTTCACGCCGGCATCCATAAGGGAGAGCGTGCCGCCGCACACTGCCGCCATGCTGGAGGAACCGTTGGACTCCATGGTTTCCGCCACCACGCGCAAGGTGAAGGGGAATTCCGCCTCTGTGGGCAGCACGGCTTTGACGGCTTTTTCCGCCAGGGCGCCGTGGCCGATTTCACGGCGGGAAACGCGCACTGGCTTGACTTCGCCAACGCTGAAGGGCGGGAAGTTGTAGTGCAGCATAAAGCGTTTGGTCACGTCGCCGGTCAGGGAGTCGGTGCGCATGCTGTCCGTGCTGGCGCCAAGGGTGGCCACCACCAGGGATTTTGTCTCGCCCCTGGCGAAAATAACCGAGCCGTGCGCCCTGGGCAACACGCCGGTTTCAATCAGGATGGGGCGCACGGTCACCAGATCCCGTCCGTCAATACGCCGGCCTTCTTCCTTGATGCGGCGGCGGACCAGCTTTTTCTCCAGATCGCCTATGATGTCGCCGACCATGGCCAGGGCGGCCGCGTCGTCCTTGTATGGGCTGCCTTCAGCGGTCATGGCGGCTTTGACTTTTTCCTTGACCGCCTTGCGGGCGTCTTTGCGCTCCATCTTGGCCGGAATGCTCATGGCCTTGGCAATGTCGTCAGAGGCCAGTTCCGCGATGCGGCGCTCCAAATCGCTGAAATCCGGGCTGGGCTGGACGGCCTGCTTGGTTTTGCCGGCCAGGGCGATCAGTTTTTCCTGGGCGGCCAGCAGGGGCTGGATTTCTTTGTGGCCCCAGGCCAGGGCTTCGGCCACCACGCTTTCCGGAACCATGGCCGCTTCGCCTTCCACCATGACCACCGCGTCTTTGGAAGCGGCAAAAACAAAGCGGATGTCGCTTTTTTCCATTTCGGAAATGGTCGGGTTGAGCACAAATTCGCCGTTAATACGGCCCACCATGGCTCCGGCCACCGGGCCGGCAAAGGGAATGGAGGACAGGCCCAGAGCGGCGGAAGCGCCGGTCAGGGCCAGCACGTCGGATTCATTTTCCTGGTCGGAGGAAATGACGTTGGCCAGAACCTGGACTTCGTCCTTGAAGGTTTTGGTGAACAGCGGACGGATGGGCCGGTCGATGAGCCGGGAAACCAGCGTCTCCCGCTCGGAGGGACGGCCGATTTCCCGGCGGAAGAAGTTGCCGGGAACGCGGCCGGCCGCGTACATCTTTTCGGTGTACTCAACCGTTAACGGAAAAAAGCCCTTGTCAAAATCCAAGGGCTGGGAGCAGGCCGTTACCAGCACCACTGTGCCGCCGCACTGCATCCATACGGCGCCGTCCGCCTGGTTGGCCAGACGCCCGGTCTCCAGAATGATCTCTTTGCCGCCGACAATGGCGCTGACTCTTGTTTCAGAAAAAATACCCATGATTCTTTTACCTTCGCGAAGGGGACTCCGGGTAAAATACCCCTTTCGGGATCCTTTTCCCGGACCCCCCTTTCGACTGCTTGTTATAAGGTTAACGAACGGGGAGGCTCTGCCTCCCCGTTCGTATCGGATTACTTGCGCAGGTTCAGTTTTTCCACGATTTCGCGGTAGCGCTGAACTTCGGTTTTCCGCAGGTAGTTGAGCAGGTTGCGGCGTTTGCCGACCAGCTTGAGCAATCCCTGGCGGGAGTGGAAGTCCTTTTTATGGGACTTGAAATGGTCCGTAAGGTAGGTGATGCGCGCGGTCAAGAGCGCAATCTGCACTTCCGGGGATCCGGTATCGCCGGCGTGTTTGGCATGCGCCTCCATAATGGCGCGTTTTTCCTGCACGTCCAGTACCACAGCTGTCTCCTTGTTTTTGTGTAAGGGTGTCCCTTACTGGTTCCACAGTCCCCGTTCGATGGCCCAGACCAGGCGTCCGTTCTGGATCTGGCTTTGGACCAGAGCCAGGGGGCGTCCATCCGCGTCCTGGAAAAAGGCTTTCAGGCCGGCCGTGGGTTCAGAACCCAAGTCTTGCCGGGCCTCCGGCGTTTCCATAGGCAGAGCCGTCCCGTTGCGCACTTTGGCCGAATCTGCCGCGCTGATGCGGATTTTCGGCCAGGCGGGCAGGCAGGATTCCAGGCTCCGCACTTTGCTTGGAAGATCCCGCGGGTTTGCCAGCAAGTCTTCCAGGTTCGCGGCTTTGTCCAGCCCAAATGGGTGACTGTACTCCCGGGTCAGTTCCATGAGCGTTGCGCCGCACCCTAAACGCATCCCCAAGCTGTGGGCCAGGGACCGTATGTAGGTGCCGGAACCGCACGCCACCCGAAAGCGTGCCAAAGGCAGATCGACCGATTCGACCTGCACGCGTGAAATTTTTACCAGCTTTGTCTTGACCGGCACGTCCAGGCCCTTGCGGGCCAGCTCGTACAGCGGGCGACCCTGGTGTTTGGCGGCGGAGTACGGCGGCACAAGCTGCTCGCTCTCGCCCTGCCAGTCCAGAATGGCCCGGCGCACCGCGTCCGCGTCCAGCCCGGCCGCGCCCGGCTCTTCCAGCACCCGCCCCTCAATATCCCAGGTGTCGGTGGCCAGGCCAAGGCGGATCAGGCCGGAGTAAATTTTTTCGCCGTCTTCCAGCAACGGACCGGACAGCTTGGTGGCCTGGCCCAGCAGCACCAGAAGCACGCCTTTGGCCATGGGGTCCAGGGTGCCGGCATGGCCGATTTTTTTCTGCCCCAGGCCGCGCTTTATTTTGGCGATGCAGGCGGCGGAAGTAAGGCCGCCGGGCTTGTTCAGCACCAGCACGCCGTCCTGCTGGGGCGGCAGGGCCGGTTTTTCCGGCCGGTTGTTCAAGGCAAAGCTGGCATCCATAACCTTAAAAGAATATTTAGTCCAGAGTTACAGGATATTTTAAACGGGGGCTTTTGCGCCCGGTCCGGCAATTTTACATCATCCGGGGAAAAAGTATATAGAACAAAAAAGTCAGGAGCAAACCGCCGGTGGATCAATTACGCGAACTTGGGCAACGGATTGCGGACGCGGAATATATTTTGCTGGGCGGCGGAGCCGGACTTTCCGCTTCCGGCGGGATCAATTACCTGGACAAGGCGGAGTTCGCCGCCTCTTTTCCCGTTCTGGCGGCCAGGGGCATAGAGAACCGCTGGGCCGCCCTGTGGACCAGGTTTGAGGCGGAAGAGGAATACTGGGCGCTCTGGGCCAGCCACATCATGCGGGTCCGCCACCGGGCCGGAGTCTGGCGGCCTTACGCGGATCTGTTCAGCCTGGTCATGGACAAAAAGCATTTTGTGATCAGCACGAATGTGGACGGCCAGTTCGCCAAAGCGGGCTTTGCGCGGGAGCTTATTTTCACCCCCCAGGGTGATTACGCTTACTTGCAGTGCCTGAAGCCGTGCCGGCAAAGAATATTCCCCAACCTGGAGCTTTTCACGGCTATGCTGGCCGGGCTGGACGCGGAGCGCTTCCGCATCCGGAGCGCGGATATTCCCCGCTGCCCCTGGTGCGGCGGCAAAGTGACCCTGAACCTGCGTTCCGGCGCGAATTTTGTGGAAGGGCCGTGGATGGCCAAAAGCGTGAGCTACGGGGAATTCATCAATGCGGCGCGGGAAGGGGAGCTGCTGCTTCTGGAACTGGGCGTGGGGTTCAACACGCCCGGCATAATCCGCTACGCCTTTGAAGGCTACACCCGGCGCTACCCAGGGGCTTTTCTGGCCCGCCTTAACCTGAAGGATTGCTCGCTGCCTAAGGATCTGGCGGGGAAAAGCCTGGCTGTGGCCGGAGACATAGGCGAGAATTTGATTGCTCTGGCTGGAGGTTGAAAGGAGGTTGCCATGCACTGGAAAACTTACGCGCGGGAAATAGCCCTGCTGGAGCCGTTTATCCCTCCGGACCCGCTCAGGGGCCGGGAAGAAAGGAAAGAAGCCGTGAGCCGCGCCCTTGGTTTTTTGCTGGCCGAGCCGGGGTGGGAGTCCACGCGGCGGCGCTATGCCGGGAGCCTGCCTGCCGATTACCAGTCAAGACGCGCTTTGCTGCGGGATTTGCTGGTGCTGCGGCCGGAGCTGCCGCTGGACGACTCCTGGCTGCTCCCGGTGGAAGCCTTGCTGCAAGCGGAGCTTGGCGACAGGGGAGTCACCGAGGCCGGAACGCTGCCGGAGTTTGAGCCTGGGCTCTGCCTGTGGCGGGGCGATGTAACGCTTCTTAAAGCCGGGGCCATCGTGAACGCGGCCAACAGTTGGCTTCTGGGCTGCCGCATTCCCGGCCACGCCTGCATAGACAACGCCATTCACTGCGGTGCCGGCCCGCGTCTGCGCGACGACTGCGCCCGGATTATCGCTGTCCGGGGAGGCGCGGAGCCGACGGGCGCGGCCAAGATTACCAGGGGCTACTGTCTGCCGGCCTCCTTTGTCCTGCACACTGTGGGGCCGATAGTCGGCGGCGGCCGGCCAGGCCCGGAACAGGAAGCCGAACTTGCGGCCTGCTACCGATCCTGTCTGGAGATTGCTGGGGAAATTCCGGTTATTCGCAGCCTGGCATTTTGCTGCATTTCCACCGGAGTTTTCGGCTATCCCAAGGATTTGGCCGCCCGCGCGGCTCTGGATTGCGTCCGCGCCTGGCTCAAAGCCAATCCCGGCCGCCTGGACCGGGTGGTCTTTAACGTGTTCGGAGCGGAGGACGAGCGCATCTACCGGGATCTCGCGGCTGTCTGAATACGGCCGGGCGGAGAAGAACATCGCCGCGGGCGGCCTTTGGGGAAATGCATTGCATATTAACATGAAAGATATTAAACGAAGGGCAGATTTTTAACTTGAGGCAAATGTTAATTTGGAAGATAAACGTGGACTTCAAGCGAATAATTATTTTTATAAAAGTTAACCAGCTTTAAAAGGCAGGAGACGGCATTGCGGCTCTCTTTAAAATCCAGAGCCCTGCTGGTTGCGGGGCTGTTGTTGATATTGGCCTCTCAGGCCGGCGGCGCGCAGTTGGTGAATAAAATAGCGGCTGTGGTCAACGGCGAGATGATCACCCTGTACGACGTGCATATGAACGCCAGTGCGGAAATAGCCAGGCGCGGCCTGCAGGGATCTGACCCGCAGAGCGTTGCCGCGCGTAACGCCATTTTCCAGCAAGTGCTGGACGCCATGATCGCGGACATCCTGCTGCGCCAGGAAGCGGATCGGCTTAAAATAATAGTCGCGGATTCGGAAGTGGAAAACGAGCTGCGCAAGCTTATTCAGCGCAGCCAGCTCAGCCCGGAGGAGTTCGAGCAGAACGTCGTGCTTCAGGGCGGCACCATGGCCAAGGTGAGGGAAAGCATCCGCAACAGCATCTTGCGCCAGCGCGTGACCGCTATTATGATTTCCCGCCGGGTGGTGGTGACCAAGGACGAAATCGCCGCTTATTACGAAGAGCACAAATCGCAGTTTGTGCAGCAGGATTCGGTCAAGATTTCGCTGATCGTGTTTTCCCCGGCCACGGATGCGGAAAAGGTCGTGGCCAGCATCAAAAAGGGCGAGATCAGCTTTGCGGACGCGGCGCGTAAATATTCAATGAATTCCTCGTCCCAGGCGGGTGGTGATTTGGGCAGCATAGCCTGGCGGGATTTGGCTCCGGAATGGCAGGATATATTGGGCAAGATGCAGCCTGGCGACGTTTCGCAGGTTATTTCCAATGGTTATGAAAAAGTGGCCCTTCAGCTTAACTCCGCGCTCTCCGGCAGTTCCCAGACTCTGGCGGACGCCACGCCGCAAATAGAGGAAATCCTGCGCGGCCCTAAGCTGCAGGAGCGTTTTGAAGAATATGTAAAGCAACTGCGTGCCAAGGCGGTTGTGGATATCCGGGTGTAGCGGCGGCAAGCCGAAGCGTAAAATACTCTAAGGTGGTGACATGGAAGGAGTAAAATTGCTGGAGCTGGGGTCCCTCATCCGTGAGCGCCGCAAAGCCATGGGGCTTACCCATGAGGACGTGGCCGCCCGGATTAAGGTTTCGTCCCGCGCCCTGGCGGCCATAGAGGAAGGTTCGCTGTCCGGCCTGCCTCACGCCATTTACGCCAGGGGCTTTGTAAAGTCCTACGGCTTGGCTGTGGGCATTGACGCGGCGGAACTCGGGGCTATGCTGGACCAGGCCTTCCCCTCCGAAGTTCTGGGCAACATCCACCCGGAACTCGGCCCGGCGGCCCGGGAGCAGGCCATGACTCCACGTATGGGCATAGGCCGCGTAATTGTCCCGCTGGTCATCCTTTTTTTGCTCGCCCTTCTGGGGTACGGCGGCTGGGTGGTTTTTGATCGCTACGGCGAGGACATCTGGAACCTGGTCAAAAAACCCTTTACCGCCAGCAGCGTGGGCAACGGCGAAGGCCAGAACGCCACGGAGCCGGACAGGACCGCTCCGGCCGCCACCTCGTCGGCTCCGGCCGAACGCATCCCCCCCCGGAGCACTTCCGCCACCAGCGTGCCGGATTTGCCGCTTCGCCAGGTCGAGCCGCCGCAGGGCGCAATGCAGGCCGAAGCTTTGCCGGATGCCGCGCCCCGCCAGGCGGAGCGCCTGAACGCCACGGCCGTTGCTCCGTCCGCCCCGGCAAACGCTGCCGCCCAGATTCCGCAAACCGCGGCCGGGCAGAACGCCACCGCCGCCCGCAACGCCACCGTTGCCGCATCGGCGCGCGAATCGGACGAAGCCGCCGAGGCGCTGGATACTGACGTCAACAGTCTGCTGATTACAGCTTCCGCCAACTGTTGGATAAAATCCAGGGCGGACGGCGCCGAAGGGCGCCGCTTTACTTTGACGGCCGGGGAAAGTTCCGCGTTGAGCTTTAAAAAGCAACTGGTGCTCACCCTCGGCAACGCCGGCGGAGTGACCATACGCTATAACGGCAAGGATTATCCGGTGGCCGGCAAGCCCGGAGAAGTGAAAACTCTCATATTCCCGCCTGGCCGTTAGCTTTCCCGGTACGGCCAAAGCCGCCCCCGCCAGATTATGGAATTTACCGAGCGCATGATTGTTTTGCGGGTGGGAAAATTTAAAGAGGCGGACCTCTGGGTCCGCCTTCTTTCGCCGTCCAGGGGGGTGCTCTCCGCCTTCGCCTTTGGCGGCAGCCGCAGCCGGCGGCGCTTTTCCGGCTGCTTGGACCAGTTCAATGAAGTGCTTTTTCACATCAAGGGCAGCCGTAGCGGCGGCTACCTGAACCTGGAAGAAGGCACCCTGATGGCCGGGCCGCAACGCCTGCGCCGGGACTGGCCACGCCTGGGCCTGGCGATCAACTGCGCCAAATTCCTTGAGGCCTTCGGCATAGGCCGCGAAGGCTCCGAGCAGGCCTGGAACCTATTCCACAACCTGCTCTCGGTCCTGGAACAAGCCGCGGCCATCCCGGAGCTTCTGCCCCTGTTCTTCCGTTTTCGCCTGGCTTCGGACCAGGGCTACGCCCTGGATTTTTCCCGTTGTTCAGCCTGCGGCCTGGGCTTTGACCAAACCCCGGGAGCCTTCCTGGCCCTGTCCGGCGGCTATCTGGTCTGCGCTGACTGCGCCTCCGGGACCAACGGCCCCATGTTCGGGCTGGGCAAGGAAAGCCTTGACGCCCTAAGCCACATATTGGAATATACCCCGGACGCCTGGGGCGGCATAACCCTGCCCCCTCAGAGCCGGCGCGAATGCTCCCGCGCTGTGGACGCCTTCATCCAGTACCACGTGGGCCTGGCCTGGGAAAACGGCCGGTTTGTCAGAGTATAGGAATATTTCCTTTTGATTTGAGGGGCGCCCCCCCTAAAACCCCCCGTCAAGGGACGACGTCCTTTGGAACCCATTCAGGCCGGCGGGGCTTGTGGCGGAGACCCAAAAGCATAGTCGGATGTCTTCATCCTCAACTCGGAGTTCATATGAATTTTCAGGATGTGATTTTAACGTTGCAGAACTTTTGGGCAAAGCGTGGCTGCGTGGTTGAGCAGACCTACGATGTGGAGTGCGGGGCGGGCACATTCAACCCGGCCACGTTTTTGCGGGCCATCGGTCCGGAGCCCTGGAACGCGGCTTATGTGGAGGCTTCGCGCCGGCCCACGGACGGCAGGTATGGGGAAAACCCCAACCGTTTGCAGCATTATTTTCAGTTCCAGGTCATTTTAAAGCCGTCGCCGGACAATGTGCTGGATTTGTATTTGGACAGTTTGCGCGCCCTGGGGCTGGACCCGGCCAGGCATGACATCCGTTTTGTGGAAGACGACTGGGAATCCCCCACCCTGGGGGCCTGGGGCCTGGGCTGGGAAGTCTGGCTGAACGGCATGGAAGTCACGCAGTTCACCTATTTTCAGCAGGTGGGCGGCATAGAGCTGCCGCGCGTGAGCGCGGAAATCACCTATGGGTTGGAAAGGCTGTGCATGTATTTGCAGGGCAAGGAATCGGTGTATGAACTGGCCTGGAATAATCAGGTGACTTATGGGGAGATTTACCACCGCAACGAAGTGGAGCAGTCGCGCTTCAATTTTGAGGAAAGCGACGCGGCCATGCTGCTGGATCACTTCAGCGAGTTCGAGCGGGAATCCAAACGCCTGACGGAACTGGGCCTGCTGATGCCAGCCTATGACTATACCATGAAATGTTCCCACACGTTCAATTTGCTGGACGCTAGAGGAGCTATCTCCATCACCGAGCGTACAGGCTACATCGGCCGGGTAAGGGCCCTGGCCTCCGGCGTGGCCCGGCTGTTCGCCGCCCAGCGCGAGGAGATGGGGTATCCGCTTATCAAAATGACGAAGGAAAGCGCATGCTGAGTTTTATACTTGAAATAGGCACGGAAGAATTGCCGGCCCGCTTTTTGCCGGGCCTGGAAGCGGAGTTGAAGGAGCGCTTTGCGACGGCCCTGGATAAAGAAGGGGTGGAATGCAAGGATTTGGCGGTCATGAGCACGCCGCGCCGGGCGGTGGTCCGGGCGGCGCTGGCGGAGCGTTCCGTTGAGCGGGAGGAGCTGGTCATGGGGCCGCCGGTCAAAGTGGCTTACGACGCGCAGGGCAAGCTGACCAAGGCGGCCGATGGATTTGCCAGAACCCAGAGCCTTAGCCCGGACGCGCTGTTCACGGAAAAAACGGAAAAAGGCGAATACCTGGCCGGCCGGAAAAAAATGGGCGGCAAGGCCACGTTGGATATTCTGGCCGGGATCTGCCCGGAAATCATCACCGGCCTGTCTTTCCCCAAGCGCATGCATTGGGGGGCGGATTCCTTCACTTACGCCAGGCCGTTGCGCTGGATTGTCGCCTTGCTGGGCGCGGAAGTGGTCCCTTTCAGCGTCGGTCTGGTAAAATCCGGCAATCAGACCTGGGGGCATAGAATCCACGGGTACGGGCCGTTCGCGGTGCCGCGGGCGGAAGTTTACGCGGAACTGGTCGCGGAGCGCTGCCGGGTTACGGTGGACGGCGCGGTCCGGGAAGAAGTGATCGTCAAGGGCGGCAACGCCCTGGCCCAGGCCCTGGGCGGCCGGGTCATCTGGAAGGACGGACTGCTGCTGGAAGTAAGCGGCCTGACCGAGCATCCTGTCCCGCTGCTGGGCGGGTTTGACCCTTCGTTTCTGGAAATCCCGCGCGAAGTGCTTTTGACCAGCATGGAAAACCACCAGAAGAGCTTTGGCCTGGAAGACAGCCAAGGTAAGCTGCTGCCGCATTTTCTGACCGTGCTGAACATGACGCCCGGTGGCCCGGATGGCGAAGCCCTGGTGCGCAAGGGCTGGGAGCGTGTTTTGCGCGCCCGCCTGGAGGACGCCCGGTTTTTCTGGAAGGCGGATCTGGCCGCCAGCCTGGAATCCTGGCTGGCCAGCCTGGATAAGGTGATCTTTCTAGCCCCTCTGGGAAGCATGGGCGACAAGACCCGGCGCATCAGCCGCCTGGCCGGCTGGCTGGCGGAGCGCCTGGGCGCGGATGTGACAGCCGCGCGGCGGGCCGGGCGGCTGTCCAAGGCGGATCTTGTTTCGGAAATGGTCAAGGAATTTGACACCCTGCAAGGGATCATGGGCGGCATTTACGCCAGACGCAAGGGCGAGCCGGAAAATGTGGCCACGGCCTTGTCCGAGCAGTACCTGCCGGCCGGTCCGGACGCGCCCCTGCCGGCCACGCTGTGCGGAGCCCTGCTGTCCATGGCGGACAAAGCGGATACCCTGGCCGGCTGCTTCGGCCTTGGCATGATCCCCACCGGCGCGGCCGACCCCTACGCACTGCGGCGTTGCGCCCTGGGCATAGCCCGCATTCTGGAGGAAAAAAAGCTGCGCCTGGACGTGGACGCGCTCTTTGCGGAGGCCTTCAGCGCCTATGGCGAGCGGGACTGGAAGATTCCCCCGGCCGAGGCCCTGCCCAAGCTGCGGGAGTTTTTCACGGTGCGCCTGAAGAACTACTTCACCGGCCATGGTCGGGAAACCCTGCTGGTGGAAGCGGCTCTGGGAGCGGAATCCCCGCAGGGGCTGGACGTCTGGGCCTCCTCGGCCAGGTTGAGCGCTCTGGAGGAATTCAGCCGCACGGCGGACTTTTGGGCCAGCGTGCTCACTTTCAAACGGGCGGCCAACATCATCCGCAAGCAAGGTCAGGAAAAAGGCGCTCCAGCCCTGGCCGGCGACTATAAAAAGGAACTGCTCCAGGAGGACGCGGAACAATCCCTGGCGGCCATTCTGGAAGCCCTGCTGCCGCGCTTTGAGGCCTTGTGGAGCCAGGAGCGCTTTGGGGATTTGTTCGCCCTGTTGCGCGAACTGCGCCCGGCTGTGGACGCTTTTTTTGAGGGAGTCATGGTCATGTGCGAGGATAAAGAGCTGCAACGCAACCGCCTGAACCTTTTGAGCGCCCTGGTCAAACCGTTGGGCCGGCTGGCTGATTTTGGCGCGCTGCAGATTTGAGGAAAAAAAATTTTCCTCCACCGAAAATTCTGTTGACATCCGGGACGTCTTGAGGCAAACAAGGCTCTCCCGCATGGGGGTGTAGCTCAGTTGGGAGAGCGCTTGAATGGCATTCAAGAGGCCGTCAGTTCAATTCTGTCCACCTCCACCAGGAATTTTAAGGGCTTACAGTTAATCGCTGTAAGCCCTTTTTCTGTATTTAAGGGCTTGGCCTCGCCCTGGCCCCGCGATGAATTCTCTGGAAATTTTGTGATACACTCACATCCACATTAGGAGATACGCCCATGCAGTCAGTAGCGCCTATTTTGAAAAATCCGAGGGTAGATGCCCCGTGGCACCAAGAATTTATTAACAGAATCGGGCCGTATGACCTCAGTAAATCAGGTTTATTAAGCCGAGAGCCGCATATCCCCTTGGCACATCGCTTTCAAAAACTATACCGCTATAGCTCATATAAATTGGACTATCTTAAAAAGGCGTGCATTGGGGGCCTACATCTTTCAAATCCGCAACGCCTCAATGACCCGTATGACCTATATGCAAATATAAGCGTTATGCGCATACTCGAATGGCTGGCTCCTTTGCATGGAGCAAAAAGCAATAAAGAGTTAATTCAATTAATACAGAGAAATATACCTGATGGATGTGGACATATTTTAAGAAAATTTTACACTAACGTAAAAAATAGCTGTGAACATTATGGTAACGGATTCACCGCTGGCAATGACTATGAACATCTTGAGTCAATCTTTAAAGGTAGCTTCAAGGCAGAGATGAGTTATGCCTCATTTTCTGAGGTAAATAATAACTCCCCCATGTGGGCATATTATGGGGATAGTCACTTCGGATATTGCTTAGAATACGAACCCAAAGATTGTGCATGGCACCCGAATCAATTTGGTACGGGGACGGCCTATTATGCCCTTATGCCAGTCATTTATACTGAAATACCATTTGATGGTAATGAATATTTGCAAAAAACAATTATGGCACATACAGATATTGTAGGAGTCGAGCAAATTGCATTTATCTTGATGGCGATATTGTGTTTACAAAAACTTACTGTATGGAGCCACGAAAAAGAATGGCGATTGATAGCTTCTGCCGATGATACAGGCGAAAGCATCCCTCATCACGCCTCACCACTAAAATTGTCAGCTATTCATGCAGGGTTATGCATGCCGGAAGAACATGTCCTTGAGATAAGAAAATATTTATCTTCTACGGACATTAAGTTTTATAGGATGGGAATTCATAAGGATAGTTTGCAAATTTGTAGCTCGAAAAATATTCCAGAAAGTACGCTATTATTTGGGCCAAAAGAACTTGGCGGCGCTTCCTTGTTCTGCAACGCGGATGGTGCCCCGCAAATTTTCTAAGCTATTTCCCCCAACTCCGACAAACGCCTGATCCTGCCGTCCGCAATCACATGTTATAAATTTAGGTAATATTATTACCTTCTGATTTATGGACTCCCCAAAAAAAAAGAATATTGTGGGCAACAGGTCTTGGGCCACGGAGCCTTCACTTGAAAGAGGCAATGTGGCCCGGGCAAAGGAGGCATTATGAGATATGGCGTTTTTATTTTTATGCGGCTAATGGTCATTGCGTTTGCAGTTCTCGCCATCCCCGCAACCGCCTTTACGGCGGATTTCACCGTTAACAGCGCGTTAAACAACCAGCCGGGCTTCACGACGGCAAACGCGCATTACCAGGGCGACGGGCATGGTCATCAGGCGTTGGGCAACGGGCATTACCGGGGCGACGGACATGATCACCAGGATTTGGGCAACGGGCATTACCGGGGCGACGGACATGATCATGGAAGCGCGGACAACGGACATTACAGGGACTACAGACATGACTATCACGAATAACAAATAAAATTTAGAGTAGGAATATAGCCGGCAATAGTAATGAAAATTGGCCGGATTTGATCAGAGACCGTGAAGGCGAACTTTCGCGGTCTCTTGCATTATCGTATTCTCGCTTCGCTGGTCGATGTGAACGGCAAAGTAAAAATGTCCCGGAGGCTCTTGATCAGTCCGTTTTGGGGTGGATGATTACCGTGCAGGACAGGCCGATGGCCAGCGCGGGGCGTTCGCCGGTCAGGCGTATGCGCACGGGGATGCGTTGAGCCAGGCGCACCCAGTTGTAGGTCGGATTCACATCCACCAGGAGCTTGCCGCCTGTGGGGTTTTCACGTTCGCCTATGCCTTTGGCGACGCTTTCCACCACCCCGGCAAAAGCCGGAGTGCCGTCGAGCATCTCGATGGAGGCCGGGTCGCCGGGATGCAGGTAAGGCAGTTTTGTTTCCTCAAAATATCCGCAGATCCAGAAGGAATTAGCGTCAATCACCGCCATGCGCGGCACTCCGGTGGCGGCGTAGTCGCCGGGGAACACGCTCAGGTTGGTAACCCAGCCGTCCACGGGAGAGCGCACTTCCGTGCGGTTCAGGTTAAGCGCCGCGGTATCTCTGAGCGCCTTGATTTCGCTCAGGTTGGCTTCGGCGGCTACAACGGCCAGCCTGGCCTGCTCGTGCGCCTCGCTGGAAACGACGTCCGTCCCCACGCGCGCGCGGCGCGCCGCTTCGTCGCGCAAGCGTCCGACCTCGGTTTCCGCGGCGGCCACTTTGGCTTCCGCCTTGGCCAGGGCCAGGCGGTAGCGTTCCTGGTCGATGCGCATGAGCAGATCGCCCTTTTTCACCAACTGGTTGTCTTTTACGGGCACCTCTGTCACCAGCCCGGAGACGTCGGAGGCGATGGTTATCACGTCGGCCCGCACCCTGCCGTCGCGCGTCCAGGGGGTGTACATGTAGTGCCTCCAGAGCAGCACGGCGACCGCCCCAGCGGCAGTCAGCACGGCTCCTGTGATGAGAAGGCGTAGCAATATGGCGATGCGCATGTATCCTCCCGGCGCAAGGCGTTAATAAACTAAAAGCCCGGCGCAGCAAAAAAGCAGCGCGAATACGGCGATGCGGAACAGCGGCGGATGGGCCACTTTCCGGTATACGCGCCGTGGAACGAAGACGTATTTTTCCAGCAGCCACAGGATGATGAGGCAGAGGAAGAAGATCGGAACCAGGGTAGGCATGGACAGACCCAGAAAAACACTCTCACGCGGCATGCGCCGGCCTCCTTTCCGCGCCGGGCCGGGGCGCGAACATGCGCAGTTCCTCCGCCACGCGCATCAGCGAGCGTTGCAGAATGCGGGCGAGCGAAGCGGCGTTGCCGGGAACAAATGAGGGGCGCCCGTCGGCGGTTGGTTCTTCCAGCTTTATGGCTGTGCTCTGAATTTTTTCCAGGAGCGCGCGGTAATGTGAAAAGTCGCGCTTTTCCAGCACCTGCCGCAGTTCCGCCATAATCGGGCGCAGCAGTTCTTTTTCCAGCGGCGAAAAGGCGTCGCCGCCCAGATTATGCCGGATCTCAATGATCACCCGGCCCAGGTTGCCGATGGCCAGAGCGCGTTTGAGCATGGTCTGCTTTTCTTTTTCGGTTGGCAGCGAGCTGGCGATGTACTGCAGCAGAATATCGCGCACCCTGCTTTCGAAGCGCGGCAGCAAGGAGGCGAGCCGGGCGCGGCAGGCGCGGCCAGCTTCGCGCAGAAGTCCGCGTTGCAGGCGCCGCTTCCACCAGGGGCCGCCTGAAGGCAGCAACACGGCCAGTACGACCGCGGCCAGGAAGATGCCGTACAACTTGCCAAGCCCGCCGGCCACCAGAAGGCCGGGGTTGATATGCAGAGCCAGACCGGGCTCGGCAAATGAGGCAAACATGAAATTGTACCCCCGCCCCAAGCCGGCAAGCGGCGGAATGGTCATCAAATATGGCCCTAGCGCTATAAACGGAAAAAGGGCGCCGCACATGGGCACAAAATCCGACATGCTGGGCAGGACCAGAAAATTGTAAGCCATCCCAAGGGCTACCCCGATGAAGCAGCCGCTGGCGCTGAAGAAAATGGATCGCACCGGGTTGGGGGCCGCGGCCTGAAAGCCGCAAAAAACCACCGCGAAGATCGCGGCGTCGGAACCGGCTGACCAGTCCGAAGCCTGCCAGAACGCCAGGACAACCGCCAACGCCGCTCCGGCCCGCAGGCCGGTGGCAACGGCGATGCCTTTGTCCGTGCCGGAGTCAAAGCGGGGAAAGCGCCGTAAAGCAGGGGAGGGGGGGGAGTTTAGGCGGGCGTATTGCATAAGATAGGCCCGCATGTCGGTGATAAAACGGTGCAGCAGGTGCAGGCCGCTTTCCAGCAGCCGGCGCTCCTCCGGAAGAAAACTGGTTCGGGCGGAGAGCGCGGCCAGGTCCG
This sequence comes from Desulfovibrionaceae bacterium, assembly GCA_031547305.1. GTDB lineage: Bacteria > Desulfobacterota > Desulfovibrionia > Desulfovibrionales > Desulfovibrionaceae > JAVBSC01. The sequence continues at coordinate 43,197 of JAVBSC010000007.1, read as the reverse complement.
CCTCGACCTTTTTGCGGTAAGCGGCAAAGGATTCAGCGGCGGCCAGCGCCTCTTCGGCCGTGTGGACGGGAATTCCGCCGGGGGCGAGGCGGCTGGCCGCGTCAGTCAGAATATTCCGGAAAAAATGCCGGAGCTGGTAATGATCTTCATGGGGCAGGCTGGCGACAAAAGCGTACAGGGAGTGAAAACTGGTGGCGACCGTCATGAACCCGGTGTTGAACAAACGCACCCGGTCATGCTCAAAGGCCCCGCCGGCCTCGAACGCGGCGGAGGCTCCGTAGCTGTCCAGCGTGGCTATGTCGCGGATGAAGCGCAACTGCATCCGTTCTATCGCGGCTGGCCGCAGGCTGTCGGTCAGGGACGCGCGCACCAGGTCGCCAAAGGCGAGAAAACAATTTTCGGCGGAGGCGTAAAGCACGTTTTGCAAGGCTTTCGGGAAGATGCTCTCGCTGGTCAGAGCGACGCAGAGAATGCCCACGAAGACTTCGGCAATACGCAGGGAGGCGAAGGTAAAAATATGTTCCGGGGTATTGAGAATGGGCAGTGCGATGATGCAGGCCGTGTACCCGGCAAGTACGGACCCGTATGAACTGGAGTTGCGCCAGCGCGCGGAAGCGGCTACGCACAGTGATACCCACAGGCAGAGCCCCGCCAGAAGCAAAGGCTGCTGCTGCGGGAACAGGGCAAAGAGCAGCAGCGCCGCCAGGCCTCCAGCAAGGGTTCCCATCGCCCGGTGGAAACTTTTGGATAGCACCGCGCCGCTCTGGGGCTGAATAAGCACCAGGGTGGTGATCATGGAGGTGGACGGCTGGCCTAGTTCCAGAAACATTGAGAGCCACAGGGCCATGAATGCCGCCAGGGCGGCGCGCAGCACAAAGCCCCAGCGCGCGCCCTCCTGCCGCAGGAGCGTGGGGAACTGCTCCCGGATTTCCTTACGCCAGGGCAAAGAGGCGATGCCGCGCCAGCGGTTGGCGCTCACGGCCGAGCCTCCGCCGCGTTTGTCGCATCCGGCCGGCTTGTTTTTTCCCCACGGCCGGATGCTCCGGCTGAACCCTGAACCGACGGGGCCGGCGGCGCATCCGCGGCAAAAGGAGCCGGAAAGGTAGGTGTATCCGGATCCGGGTCCGCTCTGTAGCCGCCGCCAAGCTCGTACATGAGCCGGGCATGAACATCCAGCCGGCGCGCGGCAAGAGAAACGGTCCGTTCCTCTTCCAGGAGCAGCATATTTTCAGCCGTCAGCACGTTGATGTATTCCGTGAAGCCGGCCCGGTAGCCGCGCAGGCTGATCTCGTAGGCCCGCTTGGCCAGGCTCAGGGCTTTGGCGGCTTCCTCCGCCTGTTTCGCCAAGGAGCGCGCTTCCTCCACCCGGCCGGCCACCGCGGAAAAAGCGGAAATAATCGTTTCGTTGTAAAGTTCCACGGCCGCGTCATAAGAAGCGGTGCTTGCCGTAAGCCGCCCCCGCAAACGTCCGCCCTGGAATATAGGCAGGTTAACGGCCGGTCCCACCAGGCCGCTCATGGAACCGGGGGTGATGAACCGGTCCAGGCCAACAGCCAGGTATCCTCCTGAAGCGGCCAGGTTAATGTTGGGATAAAAATCCGCTTTGGCCGCGACTATGCCCTGCCCGGCAGCCAGCACGCGCAGGCGCGCGGCCGTGATGTCCGGCCTGCGCCCGGCCAGTTCGGCGGGCAGAGCCGCAGGCACGCCCGTGGCTTCCGCCGCGGCCAGAAACGGCCTTTCGATCGCCTCTCCGGCGCCGGGGCCACGGCCGGTAAGAGCGGCGATCTGCTGTTTGGTCGTGGCGATGGCTGATTCCAGTTCAACAATGCGAATCCGACCGGCCGCAACGGGAATGGCGGCCTGGCTGACGGCCAGCCCCGCGTCGATGCCCGCGGATGAAAGCTCGCGGGATATGCGGTACACCCGCTCCCGCTGGGCCAGGGTCTTGTGGGCCACCCGCAGCAGTTCATATTGCTCGGAGAGCCGGATATAAGCGCGGACCACGCTGGTTTCCAGCACCAGCCCGGCGGCCCGCGCCTCGGCGGACGCGGCGGCCGCCGTATCCAGTCCGGCGGTGTAGGCCGCTTTTTCCCCGCCCCAGAGGTCCAGAATATATGAGGCGGAGAGCAGCGCGGCGTTATCCCAGAGCTGATGCCCGGCCTGTTCTTCGGCAAAGTAAATATTCTCGCTGTAACTGGTGTACGTCATTTTGCCGCCGGCATTGACCGACGGGTACAAATTGGCTCCGGCCGCCATGGCCGCGCCCTGCGCCATGCGCACCCTGGCCTTGGCCAGGCGCAGATTCGGGCTTTCGCGCAAGGCCTGTTCAACCAGGCGATTGAGTTGCGGATCCCGATAGATTTCCCACCACCGGTCGGCAGGCCAGTCGATTCCCTCCAGGTGCGGCAGGGATGCGCCGGTTTCCAGCTGGGCCGGGTCCAGCGGAGTGGACTGATGGACAATGCCGCCCGGCACGCAGCCAGAGGCGAACAACGACAGCGCCAGCCATACCCGGAGCGGGCGCATGAATCCTCCGCGCCAAAATAATAGCCGGACAGAGAAGGGGTGATGAATTTGCGGATATATCATACGGAATAGCCAAGCTGGCTCAAGCGTCAACCTTTGGTGACTCCTTTCAACTCTCAGTTTATTACTTTTTACGGAAATTGTGTCAATTGTAAGAGTGGACAGTTTTTTGCGGTTTATTTTCGTTTACGGCTTTACTCACCCTCTTGGTGAAAGCCGGGCAAGGTAATTTTTGCTCCACGGCCGGCCAGGCGTGTCATCCCGCTGGCTGTCCGCGATATCCTTTTTTGATCCCTGATTCAACCCGCGCGCTTCTCTTGCCAACCTTGGCGCTTTCTGCCAGAATTCGACAGTTTATTTTATTTTTAGTCTCAGGAGCTTTTTATGTGCCTTGCCGTACCGGTCCAGATTACCGAAGTGCAGGAATCCGGCATGCTGCGCTGCCGGGTTGGCGACAGCGACACCTATATAAACGCTTCGGCCATGCTTTTATCCGAAGACCTGCATCCCGGCGACTACGTGATCGTTCACGCCGGGTTCGCCCTGCGGAAAGTGGAACCCAAAGACGCGGAGGAAACCATCTCCCTCCTGCGCGAAATGGTAGCCCTGGCATGTCCGGTCGAGCGATAAAAATGCGGAACACTCATAAGCATAACTGGATTTATATTAATGAAGCAGCGGGATAACAGCATTCCAAGGCCCAGGACAACGGCGCGGCTGGCGAAGATCCGGCGGGTACTGGAAAAGCGGCAGCCGGATTTGACGCTGGTGCTGGCGAACATACACGATCCGCACAATGTCTCGGCCATTTACCGGAGCTGCGACGCCTTTGGGGTGCCCAGGGTGCATCTTTATTATACGGACACGGCTTTTCCGGTGCTGGGCGAAAAGAGTTCCGCCTCGGCCCGCAAGTGGGTGGAGACGAGAAGGCACAAGGATGCGGAGGGGCTGCGCCGAGAGTTAAAAGAGCAGGGCATGCGCATTTATGCCACAAGCTGCTCGGAAGCGGCCAGGTCTTTTTGGGACTGCGATCTGAGCGCGCCCACGGCGATCATTCTGGGCAACGAGCACAGCGGGGTCACGCCGGAGTTGGCCTCCATAGCGGACGGGGAGATTTACATTCCCATGCTGGGGATGATCCAGAGCCTGAACGTTTCGGTGGCGGCGGCGGTTCTGCTGGCCGAAGCCAGCCGCAGGCGCGGCCTGTCCGGCAATTATGACCGGCCGGGCTACCCGGACGGGGAGTTGGAGGAATTGTTCAGGGTCTGGTCCTCAAGGTGAGGTGAGGGGATGATAGCATATGTGGAAGGCCGCCTGGCGGAAGTGAGCCTGAACGGTTGCGTGGTGGTGACGCCGGGCGGCGTGGGCTATGAGGTGTTTTTAAGCGGCCATACCCTGGGCCGGCTGCCGGCCAGGGGGGAAAAGGTCTGCCTGTACACGGCCACCATCGTGCGCGAGGACGCCTTGGAGCTGTTCGGCTTTGAAGCCTGGGACGAGCGGGAGACCTTTCTTACGCTGATCGGGATCAACCGGGTGGGGGCGCGCACGGCCATGGCCATTCTTACGGTCTATCGGCCGGAGGATTTGCGGCGCATCGTGCTGGAAGAGGATGTCATGGGCCTGACCAGGGTTTCCGGAATCGGCAAGAAAAGCGCCCAGCAGATTTTTCTGGAATTGAAGTACAAGCTCAAATTGGACGGCGGCTTGCCTGGCGTTGCCGGGTCCGGGCCGGGGAGCGGGAATACGGTGTTCCGCGACGCGGTGGCCGGGCTGGAAAACCTGGGCTACAGCGAGGAAGAGGCTTCCGTGGCGGTCAAGGAGGCTTTGGCGGCTGCCGGAGAATCCGATTTGGGCGGTCTGCTCCGGGCCGCGCTTAAAATACTGGCCGGGGGCCGCAACAAATGAGTGAGATCAGCGCGGAAGAAGGCATCCGCCCACGGACCCTGGACGATTTTATCGGGCACGAGGATTTGCGCGCTAACCTTAAGGTCTATCTGCAGGCGGCCAAGGAGCGCGGCCAGGCCCTGGATCATACGCTGTTCTACGGCAACCCCGGCCTGGGCAAGACCACCCTGGCCCAGATCATGGCCAGCGAGCTGGGCGTGAACATAGTCAGCACGTCCGGCCCGGTGCTGGAGCGCAGCGGGGATCTGGCGGCCATCCTCACCAATCTGTCCCGCCACGATTTGCTGTTTGTGGATGAAATCCACCGTATGCCCATTGCCGTGGAGGAAGTCCTGTACCCGGCCCTGGAAGATTTTAAGCTGGACCTGGTGGTGGGGCAGGGGCCTGGGGCGCGTACGGTCAAGATCGACCTGGAACCCTTCACCCTGGTGGGTGCGACCACACGCATCGGGCTGCTCTCTTCGCCCCTGCGGGACCGCTTTGGGGTAATCCTGCGCCTGGATTTTTACTCGCCTGAGGAATTGGCCCGTATTGTCACGCGCAGTTCCGGCATCATCAAGGTAAAGGTCACGCCGGAAGGCGCGCTGGAAATAGGCCGCCGGGCGCGCGGCACTCCGCGCATCGCCAACCGGTTGCTGCGCCGGGTGCGGGATTTTTGCACTGTGCATTGCAAGAAGCAGATCGGGCCGGAAGAGGCCGCCCACGCCCTTGCCCGCATGGAAGTGGACGAGAGCGGCCTGGACCAGATGGACCGCAAGCTGCTGTCCGTGCTTATCGAGCATTACGGCGGCGGGCCGGTAGGCCTGAAAACCCTGGCCGTGGCCTGCTCCGAGGATGTGCGCACCATAGAGGACATCTACGAGCCATACCTGATCCAGTGCGGCTTCCTGAAGCGCACGCACCGGGGCCGTGTGGCCACCGCCAAAGCCTACAAGCATCTTAACCTTCTGGGATAGGAAAACATGCCGGAAACTAAACTGCGCGTGGAGCTTCTGGCCGCCACGCCCGAGCCTTTGTCCCTGATTTACGCGGCTTTTCGCCAGTGCTACCACGCCGGATTCGTGGCGGATATGTGGCCGCGCCTGGTCTCCGGCGAAATCAGCCGGGAAAAGCAGGCGGAGTTCGTGGCCCAGGTCATGGATTCCGGCCATGTCAGCCCCATAGAGCACGTCAGCTTCAGCTTCGCGGCCCAGGGGGTTTCCCGCGCTCTGACGCACCAGCTCGTCCGGCATCGTCTGGCCTCTTATTCCCAGCAGAGCCAGCGCTATGTGGACGGCAGCGCCTTTGACTACATCCTGCCCCCGGCAATCGCCAAAAATCCGGCCGCCAAAGAGCGCTTTGAGGCTCTGATGGCGGAAATCGGCCAGGGCTACCGGGATTTGAAAGATCTGCTGGAGCAAGCCGGACGGGGCGACAAAGCCAAGGAGGACGCCCGTTTTGTCCTGCCCCAGGCCGCGGAAACACGCATCGTCATGACCATGAACTGCCGCTCCCTGCTGAACTTTTTCGAGCAGCGCTGCTGCCTGCGCGCCCAGTGGGAAATAAAGGCCCTGGCCGACGAAATGCTCCGGCTCTGCCGCGAAGTCCTGCCGGCCATCTTTAACGTTGCCGGCGCCAAATGTGAACGCCTGGGCTGGTGTCCGGAAGGCCCCAAGTTCACCTGCGGCCGCTACCCGTTAGGGCCCTTATAATTGGAGCCGGGGGACTTTGTCCCCCAAACCTCCAGACAGAATACATCCGCTCAAGACCGCGCTCGTCCGCCTTCAATTCCCGCATCCGCCGCCCGCTCCGGCCGCCGTACAGGCGTCGGCGAAACTTGCTTCGCCGTTACAGCCCGCGCGAGCGCCTCAAAGTTAATTTAATGTCACTGCACTTATAATTGCTGACATAACAGCTATTCCTTTTATTTCAGAATATTTCTCATTCTTCCGGTCCGGCAAAAAGCCGGCCCGGAAGATTTATTGCTTTCATAACAGCATATTAATGCAGGCGCGGCAATTAATACAAAAACGGCACACTTTGTGCTTATTTTAACAAGCATGTAGAGATTTTTCAATCACCTAAAAAATAGGATGATGCTCTATGCAAACTCAATCCGCAGCCGTTGCTTATCCTCCGCAAGCTATAGGGAGACCCAAGTGCGAGGACTACCCCATCTCTAAAAGGTATTCGTGGTTTGTTTTCACCCTTCTCTTTATATTGATGCTGTACGATTTTATCGACAGGCAGGTCATCACCGCGCTTTTTCCTTATTTTAAAGAGGAATGGGGCATTACAGACGCCCAGTGCGGACTTCTGGTGTCTGTCGTCAACTGGGCGCTCGCCTGCTTCGCCATACCCGTCGGCATCCTTGCGGACAGGTGGAGCAGAAAAAAAACGATCGGCCTGATGTCGACTATTTGGGGAATCGCTTGTTTCAGTTGCGCTTTTATCGGTAATTTCGCTCAGTTGCTATCGTTGCGCTTCATCCTCGGCCTTGGGGAAGCGGGGTATGGAGGCGCCGGCACGGCGCTGCTGTGGGCGCACTTCCCGCAACGCCTCCGGAGCACTTTGACCGGAATTTTCATGGGCGGGGCGCCGTTGGGGTCCGCAATAGGGGTTGCTCTGGGCGGCTATATAGCCGTCCACTTCGGATGGCGCCATGCTTTCGGAGTTGTCGCCATCCCCGGCATAATCTTCGCGCTCATCTTTTTTACCGTGCGGGATTACAAAACAGTGGCCCTGACCACCAGCGACAAGGGGTGCCAGCCTGAACACCTTGGCTCCTGCGGGGACGGTTCACGCCAAGCGGCCCCGCAGCGCGCGATGAGCAAGAAAGAAATCCTGAAGATGCTCCTGCACACGCCGTCCGTGTTTGCCACCTATTGCGCCGCCATGGCTTCCACCTTTTTTCTCGGGGTAATTTTCACCTGGCCGACCACCTACTTCCTGCGCGTTCATCAGCTGCCCCTTGAGCAGGCATCACGCCTGACCGGCATACTGCTGCTTATGTCCGTGATCGGGAGTTTTTTGGGCGGCTACCTGGCGGATAAATTCGTGAGCCGCGGTCGGGTCAATGCCCGCCCGCTGGCCGCGGCATTCATGCAGTTGCTTACGGCGGCATTCTTTATAACCGGTTTCAGTTTGGAAGTTGGCAATCTAAAAGTTGTTTTCCTTATGCTGGGCGGCATGATGGTGTCAGCATACATGGGGCCGATGTATTCTTCATTTGCGGATCTGGTGCACCCTGGAATGCGGACCAGCTCAGTATCATCTTGTATTTTTATGCAAAATATAGGCGGATTTGCCTGGGGTCCGCTCGTTGCCGGAATATTATCAGATATCTATGGAATTCAAACATCGATGCTTGTTTGTTCAATCGCACCGATAGTGGCCATAATATGCTTTATGGTCGCAGCAAAGTTCTATGCAAGAGATGCCGCCAATGTAGAAAAAGTGGATCTTCAAATGGAATGATGATGCGGCATATGATTCCAAATAAACAGTATTGCTTTGCAATTATGCAATGAATATGCTGACGATCGCTCCATATAATTTATATAGTGAAGTGAAAATATTGTCTCATCCAATATATGCTCCTGCGGCTTGGAGCCAAACGACGGAGAAGAGACGTAATTCAACCCCTAAAAAGGAGAAGGATAATGAGTAAGCCTAAACGCCCCGCAATTACCGAAAAGATTATGGTTCTGGGTATTGACGGTTTTGATCCGCGTCTGGCTAAGAAGTACGTTGCTGAAGGCAAAATGCCGAATGTGAAAAAATATATTGAACGCGGCTCTTGCCGTGATGATCTTGTTCTTTTGGGCGGGCACCCCACGGTTACTCCACCCATGTGGGCGACCCTGGCCTCCGGGTGCTACGCCAATGTGCACGGTATTACGGGTTTTGACATTTCCAGCGCCAAAGGCCTGGACTGGATCCGGTACAGCCTTGATTCCTCCAGTTGCAAAGCTGAACGCGTTTGGGATTGTTTTGCTGAAGCGGGCAAAAAAACGCTCGTCTGGCACTGGCCCGGCTGCGCTTGGCCCCCGACCTCGCAAAGCCCGAATTTGTATGTGGTGGACGGCACCAGCCCAGGCTCCGTGGGCATGAGCTTCGGGCAGTTCGACGGTGAAATGATGTTGGGCGCCAGCCTGGGTATAAAGGAGCCGACGTTTTTCAGGAATATGAGTGAAAACGCCGTCACCCCTTGCTCCATCACCGGCATGGATATTGTGGATTCCGACGGGTACGACATTCTCGCGGGCACCGGGGCGCTGGAGAGCCGCAATATCGTTCTGGACAAGCAACGTGGCAGCGCCATCGCCACTCCGGACCTGCCCATCAACGTCGCGCAGTCCCCAATCAAGCCCGCGACGGACTGGGCCAACGCCCCCGCCGGCGCCAAAGAAATCGTCATGTTGCTGTCCGGCGGACTGCTTCGCCGTCCATGCCTTGTTCTCCAGAATGAAAGCGGCGTGTATGACAGGGTCGCTATTTACAAATCCAAAAAAGAGACCAAGCCGCTGGCGGTTCTGACGGTTGGCAAGCTTGTTGACCGTATTGAGGACGAAGGCATCCGCGACGACAAAAAAGTGAATGTAGTCCGCAATATGAAACTTCTTGAACTTGCGCCTGATGCGTCCAATATAAGGATCTACATTTCCGCCTCCATGGAAAAAGACATCAGCAAGTGCCTCTCTCCGGCAAAGATGCAGGACTGGATTGTAAAAAGCGCCGGGTATGCGCCCCCCACCTCCATGCTCGGCCAGCAGAGTGAGGAGCTGATCAACGATATTATGTTGAACAACTGGTATGTCAACGCCAAATGGCAGGCGAAAGCCATCACGGATCTGGTTGACAACCACGGCATAGAGGTGGTGATTTCGCACTTCCACAGCATTGACCTTCAGGAGCACATGTTCATCCGTTACATGACGGATAAGGGATATAACAAGCTGCCGCCCGAAAAGTATTGCAAGTTCATGGAAGATCTCTACATCCAGGCGGACTGGTATCTCAGCAACTTCTTGAAATACCTGGATGAAGGGTGGACGATCATTATCACTTCCGACCACGCCCAGGTCTGCTCCAAGCATGATTTCCTCTTGATGGGCGATGTGCTTGGCATAAGCGTCGGCTTTATGGAAGAACTCGGCCTGACCAAAGTTAAGCGTGATGAAAAGGGCAACGGGTTGCCCGAGATCGACTGGGAGAATACGCTGGCCATCGCGCAACGGGAAACGCATATTTATGTCAACCTTAAGGGGCGGGATGAGCATGGCATTGTGGACCCGAAGGACAAGTATGAAGTTGAGGAAGATATAATCACCCGCCTTTACGGCTACCGCCACCCCAGGACCGGAAAGCGCGTGATCGCCTTGGCCGTGCGCAACAAGGATGCCGTGCACTTTGGCCTGGGAGGCCCGGAATCTGGCGATATCGTCTACTTCCTGGCGGAAGGCTACCAGTGGGATCATGCCGACAGCCTTTCCACGTCCCAGGGCGAGGCCGGCACCTCGGTGTCCCCGATCTTCATCGCCGCCGGCAAGGGAATAAAAAAGAACTTCAAGACAAGCCGCGTCATAAGAGAAATTGATGTGGCTCCGACGCTTGCCGCGCTGGGTGGCGTACGATTCCCGAAACAGTGCGAGGGAGCGCCGGTATACCAGATTTTTGAAGAAGAATTCTAGCCTGGGCTTATGGGATAAACGACGCCGAATAATTGGGAGTCTCCTCCGGGCATTCACAAACAGAGGAGACTCTCAATTCAATGAACAGCCCGGCAATATCATGAATATATAAGGAGTCGCACGGTGATTGATACAAAGTTGAAAAAGCTCACCACAGAAGAATTTGAAGCCACTGTATATACAAATGAAGAGCCTTGCCTTGTGATATTTATGAGAAAAACATGCCACGTATGCGAAGAGGTTGTGCCTGTCCTCGAGGATATGGAGGCAAACCACAGAGAAAAATGTTCATTTTATGCAGTGGATGTTGAAGAGCAAAAACAATTATTCCATAGTTTTTCATTCAAAAGCATACCGCAAATTTTATTTTTCAATAAAGGCGAGTACCACGCAAAATTGGCCGGACTTGTTGAAGAAGAAGATATTGAAAACAGCATTAATAAAATATTCTCCTGATCAGGAGCCATTACAATGTCAAGCGATTATGATCTAGTCATCATCGGCGGAGGTCCAGGCGGGCTTGCCGCTGCAATATATGGTGGAAGGGCAAAAATTAAGACGCTGGTGATCAATAAGGGACTTCTTGGCGGCAAAGCGCATACAACAAGGGAAATCGCCAATTGGCCAGGCATTGCTAATATATCCGGTCCGGACCTGATGAAGAACTTCGAAAACCATGCCAAAGAGTTTGGTGTGGAATTTTTAAAAGATACGGTAGCGGGAGTTGATTTTTCTAAAGAAAAAAAATGGATAACAACCAAGAAGGGTAAAGAATTCCACGCTATGGCGGTTATTATAGCCTGCGGCACCGAGCCCAGATTTCTTGGAATACCCGGAGAAAAGGAGTTCGCCGGCAATGGCGTGGCCTATTGCGCCACGTGCGATGCGGAGTCATTTGAAGGCGAAGATGTTGTTGTGGTGGGCAGCGGCGATCAAGCAATCGAAGAAGGCATGTTTATAGCGAAATTCGCAAAAAAGGTCACCACAATTGTTCTGCACGACAAAGGGGTTTTAGACTGCAACAAGCTAAGCGCTGAAAAAGCTTTGCGCCATGAAAAAATGGAATTTGTCTGGAATTCAACAGTGCAGGAAATTACGGGGCATGAAAACGTGGAGGGCATAAAGCTCAAGAATTTGAAAACAGGCGCAATTTCAAGCCTGCCATGCCAGGGTGTATTCATGTTTGTAGGTATGATTCCCTCCACAAAATTCCTGGATGGCAGCGGGCTGACCATGCGTAATGGGTATATAGCCGTTAATGAAATGATGGAAACGAACTTTGACGGAGTTTATGCGATAGGCGACAATAGGATAAAATATCTGCGCCAGGTTGTTACCGCGGCTGGGGATGGCGCAACAGCGGCTGTCGCTGCGGAAAGATACATAACTGAACTTGAAGATTTTAAGACAGGCGTGGAAAAGAGCAGCCGCCCCGTGCTGTTGGCATTTTTTGACGCGAAAAATACTTCCAGTTTGGAGTTCAGTTCGCTGCTTGAAGACGCCAACAGAGAACTGGAGGGAAAATATAATATCATAAAAATAGATATCGCGACAAAAAAAACGCTGGCCAATAAATACAATGTTCAGGATATTCCGGCGCTTTTGCTGTTGAATGCAAAAGCGGACATTAAATATTTGACTTGCACAATGCAGCGGAATGATTTGATTGCCCAGTTGAAATAAAATTGACTTGAAATTTTGGCTGGCATCTGTTGCGGCGGTTCAGGCATGCGCAAACCCGCCGCACAATATTGCGAATCGAAATTGAAGTTGTGCCGGCCAAAGGGGCAGGGGGGGCGGCGGCATGGAAGAACTTCAGGCATGGGCGCCAGCGCATGAAAATCCTGAGAGAGGCCGCGGTTGGCCGCGCGCCGGGGGCATACGCCGGGAATACGGCAGCGGCAAGGCCACGGAGCACGCCTGGGGGCAGGCGCGGACGCGGGGCGTCTGCGCATAGCCGAATTAGTGTCGATTTGATCTGGCAGTTACCCCTTGAAGCACGAGGGGCTCTCCGGTTTGATGGAAGTGCAGCGACACTATCAACCCGGCACAGCGCCCACGGAGAATCATCATGGAAAGTTTCAATCAAAATGTCATCAAACACAAGACCGGACTTCTTAACCTCGCCGCCGAACCCGGCAACATCTCCAAAGATTGCCGCTTAACGCCGGGCAAAGCCAGCCTGCGCCAATCCGCTCTAATTTTTTCCGGCGCGCACGGTCCTTCTGTTTAGATCTTCGGTTTTTTGCCGGTAAACCACGCTTAGCCGGCCATCTCATGCTGGTGTTGCTTATGTGCAGAATGATGATTTTGCGCAGTCAAGCCAAAGCATATTAAAAAAATCATAGCTGTTTTTCCGCATGAGCGGCAGGGCACTTGAATCGTCGGCGTTTTCGCTCCTCAGATATAGATGTTCCAGGCGGATCTCGCATTCCATTGAGGTATCCGCTATATGGACGTGGGAAGCATAGCGTTCGCTTGGATATATTGCCGGCTTTTAATTCGGCATGAAAGCGGCGCCAAAAAGTTTGGCCGCCTTGCCGGCGCGCTTGTTTGCCCCAGCGGTGGGGACCGTCGCCTGTCGCGCAGGCGCGGGCGAAACTTGTTTCGCCGTTAAGCGCCGGAGCGAGCGTCTAAAAGTTAATCCGCTCTGATGAGGAAAAAATGGAAGACAATTATTCTGATCTCCATAAGGTTGAAGACTTAATAGCCAGTATGGGCGCGAGTTTTGTCAATTTACCCGCCGAGCAGGTCGATGAGAATATTGAGTGGGCCCTTGAGCGGCTTGCTAAATTCATCAATTTCGATCGAGGAACGCTCTTGAATCTTCCGGATACGGACGGGCGTTTTCGGGGCACCCATTGCTGGGCGCGAGATGGCAGCAAATTTCACACCGACTACTGTGTTTCCGATTTTCCCTGGGTATATGGCACAATACATAAAACCCAAAAGCCGCTATTTATCGAGAACATAGACGAAATGGCGGATGAGGCGGAAGAGGATAAAAAATTTTTCAAACGGATCAACATTAAGAAGATCATATTCATTCCCATTGTGGTGGGCGGCAACATAATCGGATCGCTTTCATTCGGAGCTTTTGACATCAAGCAATCCATTCCAAAAAATATGCTCAACCAATTGTCAGTCATGAGCATAATTCTGGCCAATGCTTTGCAAAGAAGAAATAATGAGGCACAACTGAAGCAGGCTATTAAAGAAATTCAAGAACTCCAGGATAAACTTGCTGTTGAAAACATATCTCTACAAGAGGAGATACGGGCCATTGGAGGCTGTAGGCAAATCATCGGCCAGAGCGATGCGATGCGGAAGGTAATAGAGCAGGTCAATAAAGTAGCGCAAACAGATTCCACAGTGCTTATTTTGGGGGAAACCGGAACGGGAAAAGAATTAATCGCCCGAGCCATCCATGAAGGTAGTTCAAGAAAAAATAAGCTGTTGGTGCGTATTGATTGCGGCGGCTTGCCCCCATCTATTATTGAGAATGAATTGTTCGGGCACGAAAAAGGCGCGTTTACCGGCGCCGTTGCAAAACAGCTTGGCCGCCTTGAAATAGCGGATGGCTCCACGCTTTTTCTTGATGAAATTGGCGAACTCCCATTAAATGTCCAGACAAAATTGCTCAGAATGCTTGAGGAAGGACAATTTGAGCGGCTTGGCTCTTACAAAACCATTAATGTTAATGTCCGGGTTATAGCGGCGACTAATCGCACCCTGGCGGAAGATGTAAGAAACGGATCTTTTCGCGAGGATTTATATTATCGGCTGAATGTCTTCCCCATTTCTATCCCTCCTCTTCGCATGCGGAAGGTGGATATACCTATTTTAATAGAATATTATGCAAAATTTTTTGCCAAACGGTTAAATAAAAATATTACAGGTATTTCATCGAGCGATATTGCGCATCTGGTGAATTATAACTGGCCTGGAAATATCCGGGAGTTGCGCAATATCATTGAACGCTCCGTCATCCTTGCACAGGGACCTGTTCTGAGAATAAAAATTTCCGAATATTCCGAAGATTCCTGTTGCAAATCTGAAATCCCGTTGACATTACAGGAGATGGAACGCAGACATATCCTTGAAGTCTTGCAGCATACTCGCTGGCGCGTCAGCGGTAAAAAGGGGGCTGCTTCCATACTGGATGTCAATCCGAAAACGCTTGAATCACGAATGAAAAAACTGGGCATCCAGAGGGGCGATGTGCCGCCTCCGCCGCAAGGCGGCCATCGCGAAAACGGCACGCCCGGCATGGGGGGGGCGGGCATGACGCGAGGCGGCGGGGCGCCCGCTCCGGTACGGCAAAGCTGAACTGCGGATAACAATTTGATATTCCATGGTCGATTTTTTTTCGGAAATTTTTTAACAAAAAAAGACAATATAAACCACCTGTGTAAGAATTTTGAAGTAAAATTGAGTTTTTTGCAGTTTATATGGTGACACGCTGTTGATAACTTTCTGACTGTCTGGTGAGAAAAATTTTCAGACTTGGTAAAGCCCTTGCCGAACAATGCTTTAGGGCTGCCCAGCAAAGACCGTATAATTAGATAAAATGCAATAAGTTTAAGGCGTTATATGTAGATTTTGGTTGTGAAGAACCCTGCTCCTTCCGGCCGTGGCAGGCCGTGAAAAGGCGGATTGTGTCGGGAGGGGAGTACGGGTAAAACACGCGCATGGAAAACGTTTGGGGCCAGATTACGCCGATTCTTCAGAATAAGCTGGAAGAAGGGCAATTCAAGGTGTGGATAGCTCCCCTCAGCGCCAGGCTGGATGGGGATACCCTGCGCCTGACGGCCTTGAACGACTTTGTGGCCGGTTTTGTGCGTATGCGTTTTTCCAACGCCATAAGCGCGGCCGCGTCCGAAGTTTTGGGCTATACGCCGGTTCTGTGCATAAGCGGCGCTCTGCCGGAGAAATGCTCCGGGTTGCCCGTGTCCGCCTCCGGCGGGCAGCCGGCTCCCGCTCCCGCGAAAAGCGCGTCTTTAGCCGGGGAAAGGCCGCCGGTTCCGGCACTGGCCCGGCCGCGCCAGACGGTGCAGTCCGAATTGCCCCTGGGCTACGCGGAAGCGCCTCGGCAATTGCGACAGTGGCGTTTCAATTTTGAGGAATTTGTCGTAGGCCCCTGCAACGAGCTTGCTTACGCCGCCGCGCGCGGAATGTGCCGCCAGGCCGGTGAAGGCCGGGGCGCGGACGTCCTGTTCATGTGCTCCTCCGCCGGTCTGGGCAAAACCCATCTGATGCAGGCGGCCGGCGCGGCCCTGGGCCAGGCTTCCAACCTGAGCGCCCCCAGAATCGAATATCTTTCCGCCGAGGAGTTTTCCTCGCGCTTTTACCTGTCCTTGCGCGCGCATGAACCGGAGCGTTTCAAGGCCCGTTACCGTCAGGCGGACGTACTGCTGCTGGAAGACGTGCATTTCATGCAGGGCAAGGAAAAAATGCAGGCCGAGCTTCTGGCCACCATCAAGGCCTTGCTGGATAGGGGCGGCCGGGTGGTTTTTTCCAGTTCATTTGCCCCGCGCGATTTGCGCAACCTGGACGAACAACTGGCCTCGCACTTCCATTCAGGCTTAATCGCATCCATAGACCAGCCGGATCGCGAAACCAGAAAGCGCATCGTGCACAGCAAGGCTTCCGTGCACCAGGTGCTGCTGCCGGAAGATGTGGAGGATTTTCTGGCCGAAAATTTGCGTTCGGATATCCGGATCATTGAAAGTTGCCTGCAAAACCTTATCCTTAAGGCCAAACTGCTCAATCGCGGCATAGATCTGCGCCTGGCCATGGAGGCGATCACCAATTACGCCGCCCAGCAGCCGGACCTTAGCCTGGAGGATATCATCCGCCAGATCTGCCGGCTGTTTTCCATATCCCAGGCGGAACTCAACTCCAAAAGCCGCAAACGGGAATACGTCGGAGCGCGCAACACCGCCTATTACCTGGCCCGCAAACATACCCGGCTTTCCCTGGAGGAAATAGGCCTGCACTTCAAACGCAGCCACTCCACGGTCATAAAGGGCATTACGTCCCTGGAGCGTGAAATGAGCCGCGAAACATCATACGGCCGCCAGCTCATGAGCGCCATTTCCATCATTGAACGCGGCGGCTCCGCTGAGTCTTTGGGCTGAGTCCAAAGCAGGAGGCGGGTTTTGGCCGCCTCTGATTTTTTAGCCTTTCTCAATGGCGATAGACCTGCCGGCGGGCAGAGCCGCCGCCTTGCGGGGAAGGGTAACGGTGAGCACGCCGGCCTTGTGGGCCGCTTTTATGCCGGAGGAGTCCACATCCTCCGGCAGGGAGAGCACCCGCTGGAAGGAACCGTAGCTGCGTTCCATGCGGTAGTAGTCCTTGCCTTTTTCCTCATGCTCGTTCTTTTTTTCGCCTTTGATGATCAGACAGTCCCCGCGCAGTTCAAGATGCACGTCTTTTTCGTCCACGCCGGGCAACTCCACTGTGACCAGGTAATGTTCATCGCCCCCGGCTATGTCCAGCTTCGGCTTCAGTTCCGCCGATTCTTCAGGTGAGCCGGCCCTGGGGCGCGGAAACATCGGCAAGCCGTGTTCGAAAATACCGTCAAATATCTGGTCTATTTCCGAGTGCAGCTTGTCCAGAGCGGCAAAACCGCTTCGCATATCTTTGGGGAGCAGGCCGGCGCCCTGATGCTCTTCTTTGTTGAACCAGTTCCAGGGATTGAATTTGGCGATATTCATAAGCGACCTCCTTATTTCTTTCTATAATTTATCATATATTCGCCAAAGACATAGTCAAGCCGATGATAAAAATTATTCAGGCGGCCAGACGCGGGGTTTTTTCTCTGGATTATGCCGCTTTTTTCAGTGCCGGTATTTTTTTATAAATCCTAATCGCTGATTACGGTATGCCATTTTCAGGATATAGATAAGGGAAATTATTTTTTATGTCGTGGCATGCGAATATAATAGTAAGTCCTTAATACACCCACTATTTTACAATCAGGCTGGTGGGGTTGGTAAAAGAGAAGTTGGTCCAAAGCGCTCCTGGAGCAGCCCCCACCCCCCACTCTCCCGCCGGTCAGGCCGCCTTTGCGAGGTCAACGGCCCCAGCCTCCCCCCTGACCGGCGGGAATTCAATTTTTTGGGCCTTGCGCCTAACCTTTTCCGCTCGATATTTCTCCATAATTGTAGACTTATATTTTTGCCATCATCCTCAGGCCGTGCTATATTGGAAACAATCGCCGAATTTTCACTCCCGGCCGAGCGCGCATATTCCGCTCCCCGGCCGGGAGCGGCAAAGGAGAATCGCCATGCGCAGGCTTGCCGGTGTTGTCATTGTAATTTTGGCGCTAGCTTCAGAGACAGGCGCCGTCCCCTCCCTGGCGGCGCAGTCGACTGGCGAGGCGGCCGGATTCGCCCCCTGGCCGCGCACGGTCAGCGCTCAGGGGGTTACGGCAACCATTTATCAGCCCCAGGTGGAATTTTGGAACGGCAATACCCTTAAGGTCCGTTCCGCTCTGTCCGCGACCTTTGCCGGGGTCCAAGAGACCGAGTACGGTGTGCTTTCCCTGACCGCGCACACCCAGGTGGACAAAGAAGGGCGCGCGGTCCGGCTGACGGACGTGGAAAACCTCAGCGTCAGCCTGCCGGGCGCGCCGTCCAGGGAGGGCGCCTTTATGGCCGCTCTGCGTCCCGGCATGCTTCAGGATTTGCGCGACATTTCCCTGGACCGCCTGGAATCCGCCCTGGCCGTGCACGAAGCCGAGGTGGCCGGGCTGTCCTCCCCCCTGGACAACACCCCGCCGCAGATCAT
Source organism: Desulfovibrionaceae bacterium (assembly GCA_031547305.1). Lineage (GTDB taxonomy): Bacteria > Desulfobacterota > Desulfovibrionia > Desulfovibrionales > Desulfovibrionaceae > JAVBSC01. Next base: position 25,300 of record JAVBSC010000007.1, on the reverse strand, counting down.
TATTTCCAAAAGGCCGGCCCTGCTCATTTATATTGACGGCGAACCGCGCCTGGCCCCGGTGCCCGGCACCGGGCTGCAAAGAGTGGTCAACACCAGGGTTTTGCTGATTAAAGCGTCTGACGGCGCTTACTATCTGCGTTTTATGAACGGCTATCTGAGCGCCCCGGCCCTGTTGGGGCCGTGGAGCATCGCCGACAGGGCTCCCCAGGGCGCGGATGCGGCCCTGGAGGCCGCCAAAAAGAGCCGGCAGGTGGATCTGCTGGCCGGGCAGCCGGATCCGCAAACCGGCCAAACGCCTTCCCTGTTTAAACTGCCCGGGCCGCCGGACGTCTATGTGGCCGCCAGGCCGTCCGAGCTGATCGTTATGAACGGCGAGCCGATCTACGCGCCAATCCGCGGCACCAGCCTGGAGTATGTAAAAAACACCACGGCCGGCCTGTTTAAGGATACCAGAACCGGCAAAGTATACGCGCTTCTTTCCGGCCGCTGGTTCAGCGCGCCGTCTCTCGGCGGCCCCTGGGCTTACGTGCCGCCTAAAAACCTGCCTCGGGATTTTGCCAGAATTCCGGACGACTCGCCCAAGGAAAACGTCAAAGCCTCGGTGCCGGGCACGGAACAGGCCAACGAGGCGGTCATAAGCGCCGGCATACCCCAGACGGCCGTGGTGGATCGCCAGCACACCACGTTCACCCAGGTCATTGACGGTCCGGTCCATTTGCGGCCCATTGCCGGCACCTCATTGTACTATGTCTTTAACGCGGCGGATCCGATCATCAAGGTCAGCGATTTCCACTGGTACGCCCTGCACGGAGCTGTCTGGTTCACCGCCAGCGACGTGACCGGACCCTGGAGCGTGGCCACGGAGGTGCCGGCGGCCATTTACGCCATTCCCGTGACTTCGCCCCTGCATTACGTGGTTTACGTCAAAATATACGCCGTGACTCCGGCCACAGTGGTGGAAGGCTACACCAGCGGCTATTACGGCACGCTGATCACGCCGGACGGCGTGGTGGTGTACGGCACCGGCTACACTTACCCGGCCTGGGTCAGCGGCACGGTCTGGTACGGCCCGCCGGTCACCTATTGCGACGGGGCTTCCATGTGCTGGACTCCCTGGGGGGGCTGGGCCTTCGGCTTCGCCTTCGGCTGGGCCTGGTGGGACGACGATTGCGACGGCTGCTGGTGTTATCCGCCCGCGCCCTGGTGGGGGCCGTACTACAGCGGCGCCTACTATAACGGCTACGGCGGCGTCACCGCCTGGGGCCCGAACGGTTGGGCGGGCACCACCGGCAACATTTACCGCAACTGGGGCAGCGTAAGCTCGGTGAGCCGGGGCATTGGCGGTTACGACGCCGTAACCGGCAACGAGTTCGCCAAAACCTACGGAATGGCCTACAATTCGCGCACCGGTGCAATAGCCGCCGGCGGCCGGGGCGCGGTGGACAATGTCTACACCGGCAATTACGCCTACGGCGGGCACGCGGCCGGGGTGAACCCCAACACCGGAAGCATGGGCTCGGCCGGGCGCGTGACCGTGGGCAACGCGGACACTGGGCGATCCGTAACCGCCGGGCGCGTGGACGCGCATACCGGCGGCGGCCAGAGCGTGGACATTGGCGGCCTAAGGGGCAGCGGCGGCGACGCCATCGGCCACATCAACAACAACGTGTTCGCTTCCAGGGACGGGCAGCTCTATCGCTACAACAGCGATACCCGCCAGTGGGATCCCCTGCGGAAGCCCGGCCAGCCGGGCGCGCCCCCGGGCGGCCAGAACCAGGAGGACAGGCTGCAAAACCTGCGGGATCGCCTGAGCCGGAACCCCAACCTTAACCAGGACCAGTTAGGGAACCTGCGGGAGCGCGCCCTGCAAAAACCCGGCCTTACCCAGGACCGGTCGCGGGAGCTGGATCGCGAACGCGCGCAACGGGATATGGGCGCCCTGCGCGAGAACAGCTTCCACTCCTTTGGCGGCGGCCGGCCCATGTTCATGCCACACTTCGGCGGATTTAGAAGATAGTCTGATCAAGTTGACGACAAACCCCGCAAGGAGTTTCAAAGGCGCGCCCACCGCGACGCTTCACGGCGGCAATGAATGCCGCCTGCGCCTATATGGCTCCGCTTCCGGGGGTTCCGCCCCTTCACGCTCCCTGCCCATGAATTGGACCGTTTGGAACCGGCAATAGGTCCGGGGTACAATTGCCCCCAACTGGGGGGCGGAGTCCCAAAGCTGGACCAGCTTCTAAGGGCGGCGGTAGCCTCCTGGCACTCCTCCCGGCGAAAGCACAAGCTGCCAAAGCTGGATGTTCCGGGAGCGGAAGCAGCCGGCGCAGCTCAGCAGGTAATAGGCGAACATGCGGCGCTGGCGCTCCGTGCATTTGAAGGCGCCTTGGCGATAGCCTTCCTCAAAGTTGCGGTGCCAGGCCATGGCGGTTTTATCGTAGTCCGCCCCGAAGTTGTGCCAGTCTTCCAGCACAAAGAGTTCTTCAATGGCCTTGGTTATGCCCATGGGCGAGGGCAGGATGCCGTTGGGGAATATGTATTTTTCCAGCCAGACGTCCGAACCGCTGTCGCGGCCGCCGTTGCCGCCAATGGTATGGAGCAGAAGCAACCCGTCCCGCTTGAGGCATTGCCTGGCTTTGGCGAAAAACTCCCGGTAATTGCGCGGCCCGACGTGTTCGAACATACCAACGGAAACAATGCGATCCCAGGCGCCGGAAAGATGGCGGTAGTCCTTCTCCAGGTAGCTTACCTGCAGGCTTCCGGCATGTTCTTTGGCATAGGCGAGCTGTTCCGTGGAAATATTGACGCCAGTCACCCTCACGCCGTGGCGTTCAGCCATATATCGGGCCAGACCGCCCCAGCCGCAGCCTATGTCCAGGACATTCATGCCCGGAGCCAGGCACAGCTTGCGGCAGATCAGCTCCATCTTGGCGATTTGCGCCTCGGCCAGGGTGGAGGCGTTTTCCCACCAGCCGCAACTATACTGCATGTATGGGTCCAACATGGCTTGAAACATGGCATGGTCGCCGTTATAGTGCTGTTCGGCCACCCTGGTGGCCCGGCCGAGCGTTTGCCGGTTCAGGAATTTCATGACCAGATCGTGCAGCCTGGTATGCGCGTTACGGGCTATGGCCAACTGGGCCGAGGTGGCGGCCATGGCGCGGCAGACCATCTCGTCCAGGCGCTCGCAGTCCCACCAGCCGTCCATGTATGATTCTCCCAGGCCCAGGGTGCCCTGGCGCAGAACGCGGCCGTACAGCCCGCTGTTGTGCACCTGGATATCCCAGGGCTTGTCGCCGTCCACGTGGATTCCCGCGTTATCGGCCAGTTTGTTGAATATTGCCTCCGCGTTCATGATATATCCTCCGTGATTTGAAGCGGTTCACTGATGAAAAGGGTAAAGGGCCGGCAACTCATTTACCGGCAAACCTCTGTTGCTGGCGATTGTGCGCCAACGCTGTCTGGTGTGCAAAACGAAATGCGCGGCGATTCGCAACAAGCGGACTGCTGAAGATGCTGAATGAGGGCAAGTATAAATGCCAAAACTTGAGCGTGAAGTAGAATATGAAGCTATGAAACGTCCACGTCAATATTTATTACGTTAATATAGGCAGATATGTGAATGAGGTGAATTATTAAATAGTTCTTATCACCGCTATTTTTATATTTTTGTAAGAAGTTTAACTGCACCGCCTTGTGGAAACAGTTCCGGTATTTAGGAGAGTGGGCGGCAAAAAAATTGCGGGCCGGAAAACTCCCGGCCCGCGTATATTTATGGTGTGTGCGCCTTAAAGGCGGACGGAACGCGGGGTCCGTATTATGAGGAGTTGGAGAAAGAGGAAATCCGGCGGATTGTCTGCGCTGTGGCGGTCAAGCTCAAAGCGTGACGGAAAATTTTCCGGTTTCGGGCAAGTTTAAGGTGACAATTTGCCTGGTCTGTGGAATTTTTATGCCGGGACGGGGCGTTTGAAGCGCGGCCTGTCGCTTGCTGTTAACTTATCGATTTGCTCACAGATTTGTCTGAAAGTACCATTGAACCGGAGTAGCCTGAATGTTCAACGCTCTTCTGCCCAAAGGGGCGCCCTTTTTTGAGCTTCTTCTGCAGCAAAACAAAATCCTGTGTTCCGTGGCCACCGCGCTGGCCGAACTGCTGGAAAACAACACCGGCATAGACAAGCCGCACCGGGGAATTTCCCTGTTGGAAGAAGAAGCGGACTCCATCCATCTGGCCATAACCAAGCATTTGTCCCTGACTTTCATCACGCCCATAGACCGGGAAGACATCCTGCACATAAACAAGACGCAGGAGGAAGCCATCGACCTGATCCGCAATACAGCCAACAGGCTGTATATTTTTGAATTTTCCTACGTCCGCTTCCCCATGCTCCAACTGGCGCGCAACCTCAAGCTGATGGCCCAGCTCACCAAGTCCATGCTGGAAGGGCTTTCGCAAAAGCGTGACAGCCACAATACCAAGGTGTTCTGGGCCCTGCGCAACGAGTGCGAGATGCTCCTGAGCATGGGCCTGGGAGAACTCCATGACATCAAGGAGCCAGCCCCGGCGGACATCCTGAACATCCTCAAGTGGACCCAGGCCTACGACCGCATGGAAATGGCCGTCAACCAGGTGACCGCGCTCGCGGAGTCCATTGAAGAAGCGGTTTTGAAAAATGTTTGAAGTATCGATCCTGCTGGTATTGATCGTCATTGCCGCCCTGATCTTTGACTTTACCAACGGCGCGCATGACTGCGCCAATGCCATCGCCACCGTTGTTTCCACCAAGGTGCTTACCCCGCGCCTGGCCGTGGGCATGGCCGCCGCGTTGAATCTGCTTGGCGCGTTTTTGGGCACGGAAGTGGCACACACTCTGGGCGGCGGCATAGTGCGGCCGGAAATAGTCACCGGCAGCCACGTCCTGGTCCTGGCCGCGCTGATCGGCGCCATAGCCTGGAACAGCATAACCTGGTATTTCGGCATTCCCTCGTCCTCCTCGCACGCTCTGATCGGCGGACTTATGGGCGCGGCTGTGGCACACGCCGGGCCGGATTCGCTCAACGGCCTGTCCATCGTCAAAAAGGTGATCCTGCCGCTGCTTATTTCTCCCCTGGCCGGCTTTATCATGGGCCTGCTGCTCATGGGGCTGATCAGCATTGTATTTTTTAAGGTTAACCGGCCGTTGGTCAACCGCATTTTCCGAAAGTCGCAAATCGTTTCCGCCGGGTTCATGGCCCTGAGCCACGGCCTGAACGACGCGCAAAAGACCATGGGCGTGATCACCCTGGCCCTGCTCATTTTTGGGGAAATTCCCACCATAACCGTGCCTCTGTGGGTAAAGCTGGCCTGCGCCCTGGCCATGGCCGCCGGCACGGCCGTGGGCGGCTGGAAAATCGTGAAGACCATGGGGCACAAGATCTTCAAGCTGGAGCCGGTGCACGGCTTTGCGGCGGAAACATCGGCCGCCGCGGTAATCGGCTGCGCCTCCATGTTCGGCGCGCCCATCAGCACCACGCACACCATAACCTCCTGCATTTTCGGGGTGGGTTCCACCAAGCGCCTTTCGGCCGTGCGCTGGGGCATAGCCGGCAACCTGGTCATTGCCTGGGTTCTGACTATTCCGGCCTCCGCCCTGGTGGGCGCGATCAGTTTTCTGCTTCTGGACGGTGTTTTTAAGGGGATGTGATTGAAAGGAATCCTGCTCGTTGACGACGACCCGGCCACCCGGGATCTGGTGGCCGAGTATCATGACGGCAAGCATGGCAACGCACTCTCGATTCTTCTATTTCTCCAGCGGCAGGCCGGCGGATTTCCAGGCCATGACGCCTCCGGCGAGTACGCTTACGCCGGCGCCGGATTCAGCCTGGAGCAGGGCGGCGGCCATATTGGCCCTGAAGCCGCTCTGGCAGGTTACGCCAAACGGGCCCTTGGCGCTCCAGGCCTTGGGGTCGGCGACTAGCGCGTCAATGGGCACGTGCAGGCTGCCTTTGATGCGCCCGTCGGCCCATTCGCCCGGCGTGCGCACGTCCAGCAGGGTGAAGCGTTTTTCCTCCACGGCGTCCCTGAAGTCTTCGGCCGCCAGAACCGGCAGGCTGGCCACGGGTTTTCCGGCCCATAGCCAGGCCTTCAGGCCGCCCTTCAGGTAGCCTTTGACGTTATCATAGCCGATGCGATGCAAATCCGTGAGCAGGCGGTTAAAATCCTCCGGAACGGAGAGCAGCAGGACCAGGGCGGAGCCGGGTTTGACAACTGTGCCGATCCAGTTGACAGCCTGGCCTTCCGTTGCGTCCACGTTGAGGCTGCCGGGTATGTGCGCCCCGGCGAAGGCCATGGCGTCGCGCACATCCAGAATTATAGCCCCTTTCTTGAGCAAAGAGCTGACCTGGGCCGGGGAAAGGGCCGTGGAGGCATCTTCCGCGGCGCGGCCGCGCAGCAGGGGCACCGTGCCGGAATTGGCGCTGATGATGCTGGAAAAACTTTGCGGCCGCATGGGCAGGCGGCCCAGGATGGCCTTGCGGAAGTCCTCGAAGCTGTTGTGGCGCAGCATGGGGTTGGTAAGGCGCTCGTAGCCCAGGGTGCTCTGGCCGCGCGCGCTCATGCCGGAACCGCACAAAGATCCCTGGCCGTGGGCGGGCCAGATTTCCAGGCCGTCCGGCAGGCCGCCCAGCACATTGTACAGGCTGTGGTACAGGTTACGGATCTGTTCGTCCATAATTTCGTGGCCCGGCAAGTCCGGCCGGCCAACGTCGCCCACAAAAAGCAGATCGCCGGTCAGGATCATCTCCGGCTCCGGGGAGCGTATTTTATCCGCCAGCAGCAGGGAGGTGGAGTTGGGCGTATGGCCGGGTGTGTGCAGCACGGTCACTTTGGCCGCGCCAAACTCAAAGATGTCGCCCTGTTTTATTCTTTTGGCCGGGTAAGTGATTTGCGCGGACTCGTGGATGTAAATGCCCGCCCCGGTGGCCGCGGCCAGTTCCTGGGCGCCGCTGATATGGTCCGCATGGACGTGGGTTTCAAAAATGTGGGTGATGCGCAGGTTGCTCCCGGCGGCCGCATCCAGATACTCGTCAATGTCGCGCCGGGGATCGACAACGGCCGCCGTTCCGGCCGCCGGGCAGCCGATGAGGTAAGAGAAACAACCCAGGCCGGGGGTGGTGAACTGTTTAAAATACATGGCGCCTCCAGGTTGGTTGAACTGCTGACCGCTGGCGGATTCCCCGGCACGGCCCGGAAAAGGAAAAAATTCATCGTGTTAAATATTATGTGCGAGAAAAAGCACTTCAGGGGCTTGAACTATTTTTAATTTCATTTAATAGTAACAGTTATTGATAGCGCGTCAAGTATAAACATCTGGCGCCCCGAATTTTTAACCAGGCCCGGCACTTGCCGGGCCGTAAAGCGGAGGTAGATATTATGAGCAAAGATTGCTGCGATTCCATACGGCTGCCGCTTCTTGGCGAAAGATTCCCGGAAATAAGCGTGGTTACGACGCAGGGGCCGAAAAACCTGCCTGATGATTACAAAGGGTCCTGGTTTGTCCTGTTCAGCCATCCGGCGGACTTTACCCCGGTCTGCACCACGGAATTCGTGTCTTTCCAGGGACGCATGAAGGAACTGGAAGCTCTGGGCTGCAAGCTGATCGGGCTGTCCATAGATCAGGTTTTCGCGCACATGAAATGGATTGAGTGGATCAAGGAAAAACTGGGCGTGGAAATTACCTTCCCGGTCATTGCCGGCACGGAAGCCGTGGCGCTCAAACTTGGCATGCTGCACCCCGGCAAAGGCACCAACACGGTGCGCGTGGTCTTTGTGGTGGACCCGGAAGGCAACCTGCGCCTGATGCTTTACTACCCGCAGGAAGTGGGCCGGAACATGGATGAAATCGTGCGCGTGGTCAAGGCGCTGCAGGTTTCGGACAAGCAGGGCGCCATGCCGGCCAACTGGCCGGACAACGAACTGATCAAGGACCATGTCATTGTGCCGCCGCCGCAGAATGTGGCTGACGCCAAAAAACGCCTGGACGAGTATGAGGGCTATGACTGGTGGTTCTGCCACAAGCCGTTGCAGAAGTGATTCCCCTTTAGGACGTAAGAAAAAAGCGGGCGGAACAATTCCGCCCGCTTCAGATTAATTACCCCCCCCCGCAAGGCCGGGTTTTGTAAAGGCACGCCCACTCCGGCGTTTTACGGCGGCAATGAATGCCGCCTGCGCCCACGTGGCGGGCTGTTGCCAAAGAAGACTTTGTCAACAGCCTCAAAAGCGCCCGGCGGCGAACCGCCTGGCGCTTTCTTCTACAGCTTTTCCGACACAGTGGCGCCGAATTCGCCCAGATCCCGGATTACCGTGACCCCGGCTTCTTCAAGAGCCTTTATTTTATCTTCGCCCCGGCCGCTGGCGCCGCTGACGATCGCCCCGGCGTGCCCCATGCGTTTGCCCGGTGGGGCGGAGAGCCCGGCAATGAAGCCGAATACCGGCTTCGGGTACTTGCTCTCCCGGATGTAGGCGGCGGCTTTTTCTTCCGCGCCCCCGCCTATTTCGCCAATCAGGCAGACCGCTTCGGTATCTTCGTCATCCCGGAACAGTTTCAGCAGGTCCACAAAATCCGTTCCCGGTACGGGATCGCCGCCTATGCCCACGCAGGTGCTCTGGCCCAGGCCGGCGGCGGTGAGCTGGAGCACCGCCTCATAGGTAAGGGTGCCGGAACGGCTGATCAGCCCGATGTTCCCCGGTTTGTGTATATAGCCCGGCATGATGCCCATTTTGCACTTGCCTGGACTGATCAGGCCTGGGCAGTTGGGGCCGATCAGCCTGGCCCCCCGCTTGATCACAAAATCTTCGCAGCTGATCATGTCCAGGACCGGGATATGCTCGGTTATGAGCACCACCAGGCTTATGCCGGCGGCCGCCGCCTCGCAGGCGGAATCAGCCGCCGCCGCAGCAGGAACGAAAATGATTGAGGCCTCCGCGCCCGTGGCTCCCGCCGCCTCGCGCACCGTGTTGAACACGGGAACCCCCAGGACTTCCTGTCCGCCTTTGCCCGGAGTCACTCCGGCCACAATCCTCGCGCCGTACTCCAGCATCTGCTGTCCGTGGAACAGCCCTTCCCGTCCGGTCAGGCCCTGGACCACAATTCTGGTCCGCTCGTCGATTAAAATGCTCATGGGGCAGCTTCCTTTGTTCCTGGGGTGATTACGGCAAAAACATTTCCAGCCCGCTCATGGCCGTTGGAGGCGCGCGGCCGGCTCATTCCGTCCGCCCGTCCGGCGTCTCAAGCAGGCGTTTGCCGCCTGCACCATGGCCATGGGGGTATGGATGGCCTGGGGCATATGCAACGCGTAATTATTCCCGCCTGGTTTTTTCCACAATCAGTCGCGCGGCTTCGCTCATGGAGGAGGCGGTGGCAAAATTCAGGCCGCAGGAATTAAGGATCCGGCGGCCTTCTTCCACATTGGTTCCTTCCATGCGCACAACCACGGGCAGGCTTATTTCCAGTTCGCGCACGGCCCGGACCACGCCTTCGGCCACAATGTCACAACGCAGGATGCCGCCGAAGATGTTGACAAGCACGCCGCGCACGTTGGAGTCCGAGAGCATGATTTCAAAGCCGTTTTTGACCATATCCGCGCTGGCCCCGCCGCCGGCGTCCAAAAAGTTGGCCGCCGCGCCGCCGGACTGCCGGATGGCGTCCATGGTGGCCATGGCCAGGCCGGCGCCGTTGACCAGTGTGCCGATCCAGCCGTCCAGGCGCACGTAGTTCACGCCCAGGATCGCGGCCTTAAGCTCCAGGGGGTCTATTTCGTCCGGATCGTGCATGGCGGCTATATGCGGGCGGCGTTTCAGGGCGCTATCATCAAAATTCAGTTTGGCGTCCAGGGCGATTAGTTCACCATGGACGGTTACGGCCAGGGGATTTATTTCCGCCAGCAGGGCGTCTTCGCTCACGCACAGGCGGGCCAGGTTCTGGGCCAGTTGCGCGCCATGGGCGGCCAGGGCCGGGGTAAGCCCGCAGCGAAAGAGCAACTCCCTGGCCTGGAAGGGCCAAAGCCGGTGGTTGCTGTCCAGGCGGGCCTTGAAGATGCGCTCCGGGCTTTGGGCGGCCACTTCCTCAATATCCATGCCGCCGTCAGGGGAGGCCGCCAGGGTGAGGCGTCCGGCCTCACGGTCCAGCGCCACGGCCAGGTATAGTTCATCGGCGATGTCCGTGCCCTGTTCCAGCAGGATTTTGCGCACTTCTTTGCCCTGCGGCCCGGTTTGCCGGGTGACCAGGGTCGCGCCAAGCATGGCGGCGGTGGTCTCCCGGACGTCGTCCAGGGTACGGCATATTTTCACTCCGCCCGCTTTGCCGCGCCCGCCGGCATGTATCTGGGCCTTGAGCACCCAGGGGGGATCGCCCATTTCCCTGGCCGCGGCCAGGGCCTGGCCGGGCGTGTAGGCCACAGCCCCCCAGGGAACCGGCACGCCGTAGGCGGCCAGCAGGTCTTTGGCCTGGTGTTCGTGGATGTTCATTGCAACTCCTGAAGAGAAATATTCCCTTTTTATCCGCGCATTTCGCGTATTTGACATAACCGCTGGCGCGGGGGGCCACGCCCCCTGCCGGGGGTTGGGGGGAGCCCCGAATATATAATTTAGCTTTGTTCCAGATATGGTTTTGCCAAATCCGCGCCCAGACGCAGCGCCTTTTTGTTGGCTTCGTGATGTTGTTTGGGGAAACGCGCTTCCAGGGTTTTTTCCAGGGATTTGAGTTTGACGACTTTGGTCAGTACGGCCAGGGCGCCGAGCACGGTAATGTTGTAGGCCACGACTTTGCCCAGGGCTTCCAGGGTGGCCTGATGCAAGGGCAGTCCGTAGGTGACGGCGTCTATGGAGAGGTTGGGCTGGACCAACTCGCTGTCGTACAGGAACAACCCGCCCGGCCGGATTGACGGCGAATACTTGCCGGAGGCTTCGTTGGTCAGGGCCACCAGGATGTTCGGCTGGTTGACCTTGGGGTAGTAGATGGGGGAATCGGAGATGATCACGTCGGAGCGGGTGGCTCCGCCGCGCGCTTCCGGTCCGTAGCTCTGGGACTGCACGGCGGTCAGGCCTTCGTGCAGCACGGCGGCTTCGGCCAGGAGTATGGCCATGGTGATCACTCCCTGCCCGCCGGAGCCGGAAAGTAGGATGCGGTATTTTTCCATGTTAGGCCTCCCGCGCCCTGGCGCTGACTTTGGCGTACTGTTCGCAGTATTCCGGCCTGTCCTCCTGTACGAAGATGCCGCGCTGGATCAGGCCGGGGTTGTCCTTGAGCTTGGGTGAGCCCATGGGCGCGGTGTTGTCGCGGAAATATTCCAGCATCCGGACCTGATCGCCCATTTTGTTTTTGCGGCCGAAGTAGGTTGGGCACTGGGTGAGCACCTCCACCACGGCCATGCCTTTATGCTGGACGGCTTTTTTCAGGGTGGAGTTAAGCTCGGCCACATGAAAGCTGGTGGTGCGGGCCACAAAGCTGGCCCCGGCCGCCCGAGCCAGGTCCACGGTGTCAAAGGCGTTGTCTATGCTGCCGTATGGGGCGGTGGTGGCCAGAATGTCCCGGCCGGAAAGAGGGGAATACTGCCCGCCGGTCATGCCGTAAATGCGGTTGTTCAGGACTATGGCCGTAAGGTCGATGTTGCGGCGGCAGGCGTGGATAAAGTGGTTGCCGCCTATGGCCAGTGCGTCGCCGTCGCCCATGGGCACAAAGACCCGCAGCTCCGGCTTGGTCAGCTTGATGCCCGTGGCGCAGGCCAGGGCCCGGCCGTGCATGGTGTGCATGGTGTGAAAATCAACGTAGCCGGAAATGCGCGCCGAGCAGCCTATGCCGGAAACCATGCACAGGGAGGATTTGTCAAAGCCCAGCTCGTCCACCACGTGCAGCAGGCCGTTCAGAACCGTGCCGTGCCCGCAGCCGGGGCACCAGAGGTGGGGGAAGAAACGCTTGCGGATAAGATCTTGGAAAGCCATGCTAAAACCCCCTTCCTTCAACGGTGCGCATCACTTTGCCGATGTCCTGGGGCATGACCATGTTGCCGTCCACGCGGTTGACCAGAAAGACGCGGTCCGGGTTGGGCAGGTGCTGCTTTACCTGGGCCAGGAGCTGGCCCATATTCATTTCCACCACAAAGACGTTGCGGGCGTGGGAGCATTTTTCCCGCACCAGCTTGGACTGGAAGGGCCAGAGGGTCTGAAGCTCCAGCAGGCCGATGCGGTCGCCCTTGATGCGCCTGGTCTCCACCAGGTGGCGGGCGGAGCGGGCCGAGGAGCCGTAAGAGATTATGATGTGCTCCGCATCCTCCAGGTAGTATTCGTTCCAGTGGGCCAGTTGGTGGGCGCGGTTCTCTATTTTGTCCATCAGGTGGTAGAGGAGCTTTTGAACCTGATCCGGGTTTTCCGTGGGAAACCCCCAGATGTCGTGGTACAGGCCCGTGACGTTGTAGCGGTGCACCCCGCCGAAGTCTGAAATGGGCAGGCGGCCGTCCTCGCGCGGCAGGTAGGGATGGTAGTTCACCCCGGCCTTGACAGAGGTGTACAGGCGCTCCACCACGGACAATTCGCCCGGTTTAGGCACAATGAGCTGCTCGCGCATGTGCCCGATGACTTCGTCAAAGAGCAGGATGACCGGCGTGCGGTAAGTTTCCGCAATGTTAAAGGCTTCCACGGTGATTTTGAAAACATCCTGGATGGACGAGGCGGTTAAGGCCACTATGGAGTGATCCCCGTGCGTGCCCCAGCGGGCCTGGTTCACGTCCGCCTGGGACACCTTTGTGGCCAGGCCGGTGGAAGGCCCGGCCCGCTGAACGTTCACGATGACGCAGGGGATTTCCGCCATGACCGCGTAGCCGATGGCTTCCTGCTTAAGGGAGAAGCCCGGCCCGCTGGTGGCGGTCATGGCCTTGGCCCCGGCCAGGGAAGCCCCGCATACCGCGCACATGGAGGCTATTTCGTCCTCCATCTGAATAAAGGCCCCGCCGCGCTTGGGCAGTTCCAGGGCCAGGGTTTCCGCTATTTCCGTGGACGGGGTGATGGGGTAGCCGGCAAAAAATTTCAGCCCGGCGTACAAAGCGCCCTGGGCGCAGGCCTCGTTGCCCTGAACAAAGCGCAGATCCTGTTTTTTGGCGGCCATGGCTAATCCCCCCCGGACTTTTTCTTGGGCTTTTGGCTTTTATCCACGCTGATGGCCAAATCCGGACAGTACAGCTCGCACAGGCCGCAGGCTATGCACAAATCCGGCAGCGGGGTTGATTTTCCGTTTTTGATGACCAGGGCCTTCTTTTGGCAGAAGGCGGCGCAGATGCCGCAGCCTTTGCACCAGTCAGTGTTTATTGTCACGGGTCCTTTGCCGTCCATTTTATGGCCTCCATTTTTGAGTGTGGCCGGGCAACGGATGAATTAACGCGGAGAATTCGCGATTCCTTAAAATGATACAGTTTGCCTTTAAATGCAACCGGCGCGGGTAAGGAGCGGGATTTTGCAATAGCTGGCGGCTTAAGCCCAGGGCGCCGGATTACAGCGCAACAGATACATCCCGAGCTTTGATTCTTTTCATGGTGAAATTTTTCTATAATTTGTCACTACATAGCCTGGAGGCCGTGTGGTGAACAATCCATCTTTTCCAGCGCGGCGGCTACCGTGATCATCTGCCGCGCCAAGTCGGAGCTTTTTTGCCCTGAAGGGCGGCCAGCCAGGCAACGCAGGGCGGTTGCCAGTTCGAGAGGATCCACGCCGAGCATCTGGCAACGGAATATTTCGGCCTGTTCCGGAGTTGAGTCGCGCAAGACGAAGTGTTCGCAAAAAAGCTTGCCCCTCCAGCGCATTATGCTCTCCAGGCCGGCCTCAAATCCGGAGATAAGCTTATCCGGTATGCCCATGGCGCGAAAAACCGGGGTAAGCCGCCGCAGTATCCGGTATTGGTTTACAATGTACCGCGCCAAGCGAATCTGCCTGTTGGCCAGAGGAGTGACGTTGTATAGAGAGATAATTTTTTCGCTGCCCCTGTACCTGCGCGCTTGGGCAAACAGAAGAGAAAGCAGAAAATGGTCCTCGCCTTCAAAACGTATATCCACGGATTCAGCCGTTTTCAGGCATTTAAACCAGAGATCGCGGGTGTAAAGCTTATCGCAAAGGCTGTGCGCCCGCAGGTTCTGGCGCACGTAAGCGGCCAGCACTTCCTGTCCCTCCAGGGCCGGAGCCAGCGGTCCGTCCCAGGCCCACAGGCGTTCCCCGCCGTTGTCCAGGTCGCGCGTCAAGGTGTTGGCGTGCACGATATCCGCGTCTTCGCGCAGGAGCATCCGGGCATGATATTCCAGAGCGTCGCGCTCCAGAAAAAAATCATCGGCGTTGGCAAAGGCGATGATTCGCCCCCGGCTCTTGCGCAGTCCGGCGATGCAGGCCTGCCTTGTTCCCCTGTTGTTGCCCAGTTCAATAAAGACAAGTTCCAGTCCTTTGGCCCGATATATCTCCGCAATATTGTGGGGACTCCGTTCGGATCCGTCATCCACCAGCACAACTTCAAGATCGCGCAGGCTTTGTTGCAGGATGCTGTCCAGAAGGCGCGGCAATGTGCCGAGCATATTGTAATGCGGCACGATTAGCGATAAAAGGGGGTCTTTGGCCGGAATAGCCATATGGTTGTTCGGGCTGTTTGCGGTTTGTTTACGATTTGTCGCCGTTTGGGGGGAACAAGCCATTTTTTCCAGCGCGTCGGCTGCCGAGATCATCCGTTGCGTCAGGCCGGGACTTTTTTCCCCGAAGGGGCGGCCAGACAGGCAGCGCAGGGCGGCCGCCAGTTCGAGCGGCTCCACGCCAAGCATCTGGCAGCGGAACATTTCCGCCTGCTCCCGGGTTGCATCGCGCAAGGCGAAGCATTCGCAAAAAACCTCGACCCGCCAGCGTATTCCGTTTTTCAGTCCGGACTCAAATCCGGAGATAAGCTTGTCCGGTATGCCGAGCGTGCGAAAAACCGGAGCAATCCGCCGCAGCATCCGGTATTGGTTTATAATGTACCGCGTCATGCGAACTTTCAAGTTGGCCTGGGAAGTCATATTGTAGAAGTGGATAATTTTTTCGCTGCCCCTGTACCGGCGAGCCAGAGCAAAGAGAAGAGAGACCAGAAAGTAGTCTTCGCCTTCAAAGCGGATGTCCACGGATTCAGCGGGTTTCAGGCAGTCAAGCCAGAGGTCGCGGGTATAAATCTTGTCGCTCATGCTGTGCGCCCGCAGGTTCTGGCGCACGTGGGAGGCCAGTATTTCACCACCCTCGAGCGCCGGAGCCAACGGGCTGGCCCAGGCCCACAGGCTCTCCCGGCCGCTGTCCAGGTCGCGCATCAAGGTGCTGGCGTGCACGATATCCGCGCCTTCGCGCAGGAGCAGCCGGGTGTGGTATTCCAATGTATCATTTTCCAGAAGAAAGTCGTCGGCGCTGGCAATAGCGATGAGCCGGCCCCGGCTTTTCAGCAGTCCGGCTATGCAGGCCCGCTTTGTTCCCTTGTTTTCTTCCAGAGCAAGAAGGCCAATATTGAGCCCCTTGTTGCGATAAGCCGTCACGATATCTTTTGGGCTATGCGCGGACCCGTCATCCACCAGCACAACTTCAAGATCGCGCATTGTCTGCTGCAAGACGCTGTCCAGAAGACGCGGCAAAGTATCAAGCATATTATAGTGCGGTACAATCAGGGACAGAAGCGGTGCGCGGAACTGGTCAGTCATGCATTTCCGTGAGTGCTTTGCGGTTTGCCGGCAAGTACTTGTCTTTTTTTATAATAGGCGATCCAGAATGCCATGAGCGCGTCATAGCCGTCAAGAATATCCGCCGCGATGCCGAGCCTGGCCAGGTAGGGCACAAAATTGCGCCGCATCAGCCCAAAGTCCTTGATGCGGGTCTCGGAACGCCGAAGATCCGCAACCTCCGGAGTGCGAAAATAATAATACCCGGCGGCTTCACTGCCAATGTACCTGCGGGCGTGGGCAAAGGCGAAGGTGCTTAAACAGACGTTGTCGGTGGCGCGGTATCCGGCGTCCGTTTGCGCCTCCGCAAGAAACTTCAGCCAGAGTTCTCTGGCGTACAGTCTTGCGACCAGGGAACTCGCGCGCCGCTGCCTGACAAAAGCGCGCAGGATATCTTGCCCTTCCAGGGCCGGAGCGAACGGCGAGCACCAGGCCCAGAAGATATCCCGCCCGGTTTCCGGAATGCGCTCCACAACGTTGAAGTGCAGGATGTCCGCTTCTTCCCGGATAAGCCTTGCGGCGTGGCGCGCCAGAACTTCCTCGCCCAGGAACAGGTCGTCGGCGTCGGCAAAGGCCAGGATTTTTCCGCGCGCTTCCTTTACGCCGGTCAGGCGGGCGTCCTTCGCGCCCATATTGCGACTGTGCGCGACCAGGCGCAAATCCAGATCCTTATTCAGGTAGGACTCGACGATATCTTCGCAGGGTTGATCGGAACAGTCATCAACCAGGATCACTTCCAGGTTGCGCAGGCTCTGGGCCAGCACGGAGTCCAGAAGCCTTGGCAGTTGAACCTTTTTATTATGGTAGGGGACAATAACGGACAGAAGCGGCACGGGCATTTTAAGCGCGCTCCGCTGTTTTGCCAGGGCGCAGGGCGGCATAGAGCACCGTGCCGTTTCCGGTAAGGCTGTGGTGCCCCAGAAACAGCGTGTATCCCGGATCGAGCCGGTCGATGAATTCGGCAACGCGCAGGACGTCCGTTGGTTCGTGGTGCACGGCCACGGCCATGTTCGGCTTGCCGGCGCGCAGCGCTTCCTCTTTCTCGCGCAGGATGGCGTGGATGTTGGCTGTTTCCGCGCCGGAATCCTCCAGCCCAAGGCTGAAACCGTTGCTCTCCATTGAAACCAGCGGATGTTGGCCTTTCCAATAGGGGCTGACCACGAGATATTCCGCGTTGCCGGTGCACATGGCTCTGATTCGTGCGGCAAGAACCAGGCGGCTGGGTAAATCCGCCAGGCGGGAGGACAGGCCCTTAAGCTGTTTTTCCCAGGTGGCGTAATGATAGGGGACGCATACGATGGAATCCCGCGCGGCTGTCGGCAAGTCCGCCACATATGGGCAGCCGAGCCCGAGTGCCTCCAAATCGCAGATCGCCTTGTCCATGGCTTCGGATGGAAACGCGGCCGCGTACAGCACTATTTCCAGATCCGGATGTTTTTTCAGCGCCTGGGGACTACCGGCGGGGACGGAGCGGAAATCGCTGTAAGGATCGGGAATCTTCAAAAATTTCGGCGAATTTTCCGAGGCGTCTGAAAAGACCACAAATTCCAGGCGGCATTGCGGGTAGCGCGCCAGAAAATCCGGAACGGCTTCCTGTTCGAACGAGGAAATAACCAGGGCGATGCGTGACTGATAAGCCGGCATGCCGAAACGCCGCGCAAAAGCGTGCGTTATGGAGTTTTTTGCTCCGCTTGCCAACAGCAATTCTTTGAGTTCGCGTTCAGACCGGGTGATGCGGCTTCTGCGCACAACGGCCAGATCCGTTTTGGCCAGAATTTTGTTCAGAAGGATCATGCGGCTCTCTTTTTCGGCATATTGAGAGGTTCGGCTTCCAAAGAGCGGCTGGGGGACTTGCTTTCGGAACATCCACAGACGGTTATTCAATGCCCTTTTTGAGGAGAATAATATAAATCAGTTTGAAATACGATTATTTAAATAGGGGAGGTGTTTCTTTCCCGGCCGTTACTCTGTTATTTTAATATTGAGAATATGCGAAGGATCGGCGGCGTCAATTTCCACGGTGAAGAATTCACCGGAAGTCAGCCCGATGTATTCCTTGGCGGCGGATACAAAAAATGGAAACATTTTGCTTAAATCCGGGGCATCTTTTGACAAATACATGGATGAAACTGTCCATACAGCATCGCCCACTTCCGGAGTCCCTTTTTCACGCGAGACTTTGAAGGCGCTGATTCTCAAGTAGGACATCATATTTTCAATATCGGATGAACGGAGCCCTGGGGCAAGCGTTTCCGTCAAATCAGCGTCATAAGAGAGAAAAACAGCCAGGTTTGTGGGTTCGCCTTGGCGGATTGGCATATACCCTTTTTTGCCGAGCTCCGTCTCGACCAGGGCGGCGATATCCTTGAATCGGTAATCTTTTTGCAAACCGGGCCCGGCTGAAGGCAGAATGACGAAGCGCGGGCGTTCGGGCGCCAGATTGGAAGACTCCGACTTTACATGTATTTCATAGCTTTGCGGCTGTCCCGCCACGGCGGCCGGCACGTTCGCCGGCGGATTAGGCCGGGGGTTTTGCGCCGCGGCCACACAGCCGGCCAGGATGAGACCAGCGCAAAAAAGAATGGGCAGGGTTTTCATGGTCGCGTTCCTTCAATTTTTTCGGGGGGGGCATTCCTCCGGCCGGGGCGCTGCGGGATTATTCCGCAAGAACCATGGCCACGGACGGCTCGGCCAGCTTGACCAGCGCCGGCATATCCAGGGCGTCCGCGCCGGATGGAACCGGAACATATTCGTCGCCCAGGCTGCGCAGCAGCACGTTCACATAGTCTATTTTGACCGCGAAGTTCAGGTTCTGGGCGAAAGTGCCCATAGTTTCATAGGCCGCGTCCTGGTTTACCGTGGAAGTCACGACGCCGACGACTTCGCCGCGCACGTTAAGGATCGGCCCGCCTGAATTGCCGGGATGGATGGGCGCGTCGATCTGGTAAAAACGCCGGTCTCCCCCCAGGCCGGAAAGCGCGTTGATGCGGCCGAAAGTGGCTTTTTGCTCCACACCCTGCAACATCGCGGCCGGGTAGCCCAGGGCTACGATTTCCTCGCCCTTGCTCACTCCGCCGGAGTAGAGCGGCAGGCCTTTGCTTTCAAAATCCGCCTTCAGGATGGCGATGTCGTTTACCGGGTCGCTGTCTATAAGCTCGGCCGGAACGGTTTTGCGCAGGCGCGGCATGTATATTTTCAGGGTTTGGGCCTCATCCACCACATGCCAGTTGGTGACCAGAATCCCATTGTTGCTGACAAAAAAGCCGCTCCCCATTGACATGCCCTTTTTTTTCTTCTCCGGTTTTTTACCGGCGGGGCCGTTTGCCTTGCCATTTTTTTCCGCCGCCAGCAGGGGGCTTGCGGGGTTGAGCTTCCGGGCCAGTTCCACAAGCATTTCCCCGGCTTCTTCTTTTTTAAAACCGTAAAAGATATAAAAGAAACCTTCATTGTCCGGGTGGGGCCCCACAACGGTGCCGGAAGCCGGTCCGGCGGGCAGCCAATGTATCGGCACTTCCATTGCCCCGCATTGGAGAGTCCCCTCACCGACGAGGACATCCCCGCCGTCTTCCTTTTTCTTTTTGGTGAACTTGATAACGGAACCGGAACAGTTCGTGTCCGGCCCGGCAAGGCTCAGAAAGGCTTTTCCGTGGGAGACGGAATAAGCCGCCGTGCCGCTCAGAAAAATCCCCAGTTTGTCGGAATAGGCATAGGCGTCGTACATGCCGTCCGGGGACGGGGCCGCCTGTTTGGGAGTCTGCTTTGGAACCGTAGCCTGGGGCGCTTGTCTGGGCGCGGCGGCCTGGGCCGGCGGTTTGCCGGCCGGGGCCTCCGCCCTGGGCTGGGGTTTCGGGGGACCGGCGGCGTGGGAGCCTGGCTTAGCCCTGCCGGCAAGGGCGGCCAGCATGGACATGGCTTCCTCTCGGGGCATGCCGTAGGCGAAGTATTTTCTTTGCCCCTCGTATAAATTGGCGGAAGCGGCTCCGGCGCCGGTTCCTGAATAGATGAAGCGCAGATTCGCGCTGATTTTCGAGCAGGTCAGCAGCCCGCCGGACTCGATAAAAGACGGGTCTTTTTCGTTCTGCTGGGCGGTTCTGGAATAGCTTGAACCGGAGCAGGAAATATCCACGCCCGGAATGACAAAGGAAACCGTCACGCTTTCGCGGGCCGGGTTTCCGGTCATCGTGCCGGTAAAGGATTTGTTGTGCTCCTCGGAAAATCCGTACACCGCGATTTTGGGGGTCGCCGCGGAACAGACGGCCGGGCGGGCGCACAGACACAGAAGGCAGAGAAGAATGTTCAGGCATAGCGCCGCGCGGCTTTTACCCGGCATGGGGGACTCTCTTGGGCTGAGGATTCAGGTTGAAGGCATCCCGGATGATTTTGATTATAAATGCTATAGATTGCTTTTAAAAGCAATATGGAGCGGATTATTTCAGGCCGGGCGCGGATCTTCCGCTATTCCCCGGCCGGCCAGCCCCGGCGGCCAGAAAAAGAAAGATCAGCAAGCCGAGAATGCGCCCCCGGCGCGCCTGGCGCGGCCAGATCTGCATGAGCACGCCTCAGTGCTCGGCGCTCAGATTCAACCCGGCCCGGCGGAATTCATTTTTCAGCCGGGAACTGATCAGCCGGCTCACGGAATAGGTCAGGTGGCCCAGAGAGCCCTGAGGCTTGCAAGGGAGTTTTTTAATAGATAAAGTTATATGTGTAACTTTTTAAATGACGTCAAATAATAAAGCGGCCCGAAAGCCGCCTTTTCAGTGGGAAACGGGTATTGTCAACGTATTACATATGCTCGCAGACCGCCCGGCCGAATCCGGAGCAGCTCACTTCCGCGGCCCCGTCCATCTGGCGGGCCAGGTCATAGGTGACCTGGCCGGCGGACACGGCTTCGGCCAGTCCCTTTCGCACCAGGGCTCCGGCTTCGTCCCAGCCCAGATGCTCCAGCATCATGGCGCCGGAAAGTATGACCGAGCCGGGGTTGACCTTGTCCAGCCCGGCGTATTTGGGCGCCGTGCCGTGCGTGGCTTCAAACACCGCGTACTGATCCCCGATGTTCGCGCCGGGCGCCATGCCCAGGCCACCGACCGTGGCGGCCAGGGAATCGGACATATAGTCGCCGTTCAGGTTGGGCATGGCCAGCACGCTGTATTCCGCCGGGCGCAGCAGGATCTGCTGGAACATGGCGTCCGCGATGCGGTCCTTGATCACGATTTTGCCGCTCGGGGCCTTGCCGCCGTGTTTTTCAAACACTTCAGCCTCGGTCACGGTCAGGCCGCCGAATTCCTCGGCCGCCAGTTCGTAGCCCCAGGCGCAAAACGCGCCTTCCGTAAACTTCATGATGTTGCCCTTGTGCACCAGAGTCACGCTGTCCAGCTTGTTTTTGACGGCGTATTGGATGGCCTTGCGCACCAGGCGGCGGCTGCCTTCGCGGCTCATGGGCTTCAGCCCTATGGCCGCGCCGGGCCTGATTTTTTTGCCGGAGAATTTTTCCGCCAGGGCGGCGAATTCCGCCGCTTCCGGGCTTCCGGCCGGCCATTCCAGGCCCATATAGACGTCTTCCGTGTTTTCCCGGAAGATCACCATGTTCACGTCCTGGGGCCGCTTGACCGGGCAGGGCACGCCGGAGATGTGCCGTACCGGGCGGATACAGGCGTACAAATCCAGGGCGTGACGCAGGGCCACGTTTACGCTGCGCATGCCCTTGCCCACCGGGGTGGTCAGCGGGCCCTTGATGGCCACCCGGTACTTGCGGATGGCGTCCAGGCTTTCCTGGGGAAGGGATTCGCCTTTTTCCGCCAGGGCTTTTTCCCCGGCCGGAATTTCCAGCCACTCAATCTTGCGCTTGCCGGCGTAGGCTTTTTGCACCGCCGTATCCAGCACCATTCGGGCGGACCGCCAGATGTCCGGCCCGGTGCCGTCGCCGGGCAAAAAGGGAATAATCGGGTTATCCGGCGTAATAACAGCGCCTTCGGAAGTGACTTCAATAATCTGGCCCATATGCGTGTGCCTCCGGCAGAGATTTTTATATGCGGAACGAAGATATTTCCCTTTATCCCCGGCCGGTCCGTCAGGCAAGCCTTTGTTTGCGCTAAGGCCGGCGGATCAAGTCTGGCGCTTGCAAAAAGATTGTGCTATATTTCGGCCGTTAAGCGGGTGAGGGTACCCGTTTTTTTATTTAAGCTCATAATTCGAAAAGGACTCGCCATGCCGCTGCTGCACCCCAAACGCAATCCTTCCACGATGGCCCTGCGGGAAGTGGATTCCCCGGAGCTGTTCCGGGACATGTTCCCCTACACCAAAGTCAGCCGAGTGGCTTTTGACGGCATTTACGTGGAGCCGCGCCCGGCCGCCTCCATGTTCATTACCGACACCACCTTCCGCGACGGCCAGCAGGCCCGTCCGCCCTATACGGTCAAGCAGATCCTTCAGCTTTACGACATGCTTTACGAGCTGGGCGGCCGCAGCGGGCTGATCAAAGCCTCGGAATTCTTCATGTATTCGGAAAAAGACCGCAAGGCCATTGAAGCCTGCCGGGCCAGAGAATACTCCTTCCCCCGGGTGACCGGATGGATCCGCGCCACCATGGAAGACCTGCGTCTGGCCAGGGACATGGAGTTCAAAGAGGTGGGCATGCTGACCAGCGTGTCTGACTACCACATTTTTCTAAAGCTCGGCTGGAACCGCCGCCAGGCCTTTGAAAACTATTCCGCCCTGGCCGCCCAGGCTCTGGAGTGGGGCATTGTGCCGCGCTGCCATTTTGAGGACATCACCAGGGCGGACGTGCCCGGCTTCTGCCTGCCCCTGGCCGCCCGGCTTATGGATCTTTCCAAAGAAAGCGGCCTGCCCGTGAAAATCCGCCTCTGCGACACCATGGGCTACGGCGTGCCGTACCCAGGCGCGGCCCTGCCCCGGTCCGTGCCGCGCCTGGTGCGGGCCTTTACGGACGAAGCCGGCGTGCCCGGCGAATGGCTGGAATGGCACGGCCACAACGATCTTCACAAAGTGCTGGTCAACGGCAGCACGGCCTGGCTGTACGGCTGCGGCGGGGTCAACGGCACGCTCATGGGCTTTGGCGAGCGCACCGGCAACAGCCCTCTGGAAGCATTGATCATTGAGTACATTTCCCTGACCGGCCAGGACGAGGCGGCCAACACCCGGATGATCAGCGCCATAGCCAGGTATTTCGAGACCGACCTGGATTACCGCATTCCGGACAACTACCCCCTGACCGGCCGGGACTTCAACGCCACCAGCGCCGGCATCCATGTGGACGGCCTGGCCAAGAACGAGGAAATCTACAATATCTTCGATACCAGCGCCATTCTGGGCCGCGACGTGCCCATCATCATTACGGATAAATCCGGACGGGCCGGCGTGGCCTATTGGATTAACCAGCACCTTGGCCTGGAGTTGGAAAAGCGGATCAGCAAAACCCACCCGGCCGTCGGCATGATCTACAATCGCATCCTCACCGCCTACGAGCAGGGCCGCAACACTTCGTTTTCCAACAAGGAAATGCTCGCCCTGGCCAAGCGCTACCTGCCAGGCCTGTTCCCCTCGGAACTGCAACGCCTGCGCGATCTGGCCAGCAAGCTGGCCGCGCATATTCTGCTGCGCCTGGCCAAAGAGTGCGAAGTCAAAGGCGAAGGCACGGAATTCTACCCGTGGATGCCGCGCTTTCTGGCGGAAAATCCCTTCATCCAGTACGTTTACGTCACCAACACCCAGGCCCGGCTCCTGGGCATGGCCATCAGCAACG
Organism: Desulfovibrionaceae bacterium; assembly: GCA_031547305.1. Taxonomy (GTDB): domain Bacteria; phylum Desulfobacterota; class Desulfovibrionia; order Desulfovibrionales; family Desulfovibrionaceae; genus JAVBSC01. The sequence continues at coordinate 1,809 of JAVBSC010000007.1, read as the reverse complement.
AGGCCTACCGCGAGAACTACAGCCGCATGCCCCTGGGTTTTGACTTCTCGGACCGCAAATGGTTCCAGGAACCCATGAAAAGCGGCGGCCTGCACATTACCAACATTTACCAGTCCCAGATGACCGGCAAACTCATCCTGACCGTCTCAACGGCCATAACCGACGATGATGATGAAATCACCGGCATCCTGGGCGCGGATATCGAGCTGGACGAACTCCTCCGCCGCGCTGACACCATGGAAAACGAAGATAACAACGAAGTTGGCTGATGGTTAAATTTGGGGAGGCGGCGTCCCTTCAATTTAACAACGATAACTGATAAATCCTGCGCTCCGGTTTGTTTTTGGGGCCCAGGATTTTTTTTATGTAGGCCGGGCCGGCTTCCTGAATGGTGAAGGCCGGTCCTGTTTGGCCGGCCAGGAAGAATTTGGCGCGGTTCATGGCCACGCCGAGTTTTTTCAGGTGTTCGTGGGTGATTTTGCCCGCGCGTCTGGCGGCCACGATGCTTTGGGCGGATTTTAGTCCGATGCCGGGCACGCGCAGGATCTGCAGGTAGTCGGCCTTGTTCACGTCCAGGGGGAAGAGTTCCGGGTGGCGCAAGGCCCAAGAGAGTTTTGGGTCAAAATCCGGGTCCAGGGTAGGGTAGTCCGCATTGGCGATTTCTTCGGCGTCAAAGCCGTAAAGACGCATCAGCCAGTCCGCCTGGTACAGGCGGTGCTCGCGTTCCAGAGGCGGGCGGATCAGGGCGGGAAGGCGGGAATCATACGTGTTGACCGGGATGAAGCCGGAATAGTAGACGCGCTTCAGTTCGGCGGCCTGGTAGAGAAAGGAGGACAGGCGCAGAATCTGCCAGTCCTGCTCATTGCTGGCCCCGATGATCATCTGGGTGCTTTGTCCGGCCGGGGCAAAGCGGGGCGCGGCGCGGAATTTTTTGCGCTCCTCCCGGCTTTGCAGCATATTTTGGCGGATGTGGCGCATGGGCGTGTAGACGCTCTGGTGGTCTTTTTCCGGGGCCAGCATTTTCAGGTTCGGCTCGGAGGGGATTTCAATGTTCACGCTCAGGCGGTCCGCGTACAGGCCGGCCTGGCGCACCAGTTCCCGGCTGGCGCCGGGAATGGCCTTCATGTGGATGTAGCCGTTGAATTTGTGAAGCCCGCGCAGTTCCCGGACCACCTGAAGCATGCGCTCCATGGTGTGATCCGGGGTTTTCAGCACCGCCGAGCTTAAAAAAAGCCCCTCAATGTAGTTGCGGCGGTAAAATTCAATGGTCAGATCCGCAAGTTCGCGCGGGGAAAAAGCGGCTCTGGGAATATCGTTGCTCCTGCGGTTCACGCAATAGGCGCAGTCGTAAACGCAGGCGTTGCTGTACAGGATTTTCAGCAGGGACACGCAACGGCCGTCCGCGGTGAAGGAATGGCAGATGCCCCAGCCGGCCGCGCTGCCCACCCCGCCTTTGACGCCCGTCCGGCTGGTGCCGCTGGAAGAGCAGGACACGTCGTACTTGGCCGATTCCGCCAGTATGTTCAGCTTCTTGGCCGTGCTTTCCAGCATGGTTCACTCCTGGAGTATTTTAACTTTGAAATTAAACAATGCGGGTTTCGCAATGGTATAGTGTTTTGATTATAACAATGTTAAATTATTAAGATAAATTACATGTTTCGCGTCTGCCGAGCAATTTCAAGGTGAAATTGCTCGAATTCCGCAACAGCTTCTTATGATAAATCGTGTTTCTTTATATAATCACACTAGCGCCAAAAGGTCGGCCAGGCAAGAGATTTTTAGTCAATAACAGAGGGTTCGCATTGGTGA
>JAVBSC010000110.1:0-5484 GCA_031547305.1 Desulfovibrionaceae bacterium | reverse complement strand
CTTCATGAAGGACAACAAAATCCCGACGGATGCGGAAGTATGGGGCTGATAGCCTGGCTGAATAAACTCCCGGGAACGGGCGCGCGTTATGCGCGCCCGTTCCTGGAGCAAATTAACCTTGAGACGCCAGCTTCGGCGCTTAGCGGCGAAACAAATTTCGCTCACGCCTACGCGGCGGGCGTCGGTTTCCGCCGTTAGAGCATTTTAACTTTGAGATTTTTCTGGCCGACAAAATGCTCTGGCGCCGCGTAGCGTAGCGGCGCCCGCGGGTTTTTCGCGGGCGGACTTTGCCCGTTGTCGAGCGAAAAACTCAAGCGTAATTTGTTCTAAAGCGGATGAACATCTTCAATGTTAATCCGCGCTAAAAGACTTTGACATGGGCCGCACCAGGATCGGCAAGGAGAAATAGTTATGAGAATGCTGGAATATGAGGGCAAGGCGATCTTGCGCAAGCACGGCATCGCCACCACTCCCGAACGTGTCGCCTCTTCGGTTGAAGAAGCTCTTGCCGCCGGCCGGGAACTGGGCTTTCCCGTTGTGGTGAAGGCCCAGGTTCTGGCCGGCGGGCGCGGCAAGGCGGGGGGCGTCAAGCTGACCAAGACCCCGGACGAATTGAGCTCCGCGGCAACCGCCATACTTGGCATGGTTATCAAGGGTGAAACCTGCAAAAAGCTGCTGATCGCCAAAGCCTGCGGCATTGAAAAAGAGTTCTACGCCGGTCTGACCATAGACGCGGGCGAAGGCCGCGCGGTGCTGATTTTCTCCACCGAAGGCGGCGTCGAGATTGAGCATGTCGCCAAGGCTACGCCGGAAAAGGTGCGCACTCTGCGCCTTTCTTCCCTTGCCTTGCCACGCCGCCACGTGATCCTGGAAGAAGTGCGCAAGGCCGGCGTTACCGGCGCCCTGTTGCCCAAGGTCGCCACCGTGGTGCAGCAACTCGTCGAAGCCTTTTTCGCCACCGATTGCTCCACTCTGGAAATAAACCCCCTGGCCGTCACCAGCGAAGACGAGGTCATCGCTCTGGACGCCAAGGCCGTTATTGACGATTCCGCCCTGAAGCGCCAGAACATGGCCCAAACGGACTCCGTGCCCGCCAACGACCTGGAGCGCAGAGCCCAGGCCATCGGGGTGAACTACGTGACCCTGGACGGCCAGGTCGCCATTATCGCCGGCGGCGCTGGACTGGCCATGGCCACCATGGACACGGTCAACTTCCAGAACAGCGGGGCCGCCAGTTTCATGGACCTTGGAGGCGGCATCAGCGATAAAAATATGGCCGAAGCCCTGCGCATCTCCCTTGCCACCAAGGGAGTCCGGGGCGTTGTGATCAATATCTTCGGCGGCATCAACAACTGCCGCGAAATAGCCGGCGGAATAGCTGAAGTCATAGACACGGACAAGCCCGAGGGCAAGATTGTCGTCAAGATGCGCGGCCATTCCCAGGACGAAGGCTGGGCCCTGCTTGAAGCGCGCAAGGTCCCGATCATCAAATACGGCACCACACGGGATGCCGTGCAAACCCTGCTTGCCGGGCTGTAGAGGGTACACGCATGTCCATTCTGCTTGACGAAAAAAGCCGGATAATCATCCAGGGCATTACCGGCAAACAAGCCCGCCTGCATGTGCCCTACCACCTGGAGTACGGCACCAAGCTGATCGGCGGGGTCACCCCGGGCAAAGCCGGGGAAAAGGTGAGCGGCCTGCCGGTGTTTGATACTGTGCGCCAGGCCGGGGAAGAACTCGGGGCCATTGACATCTCCATGATCATGACCCCCCCTTTCGCCGTGCTGGACGGTGCCCTTGAGGCCATAGACAACGGCATCAGGACTCTGGTTATTCTCACCGAGCACATGCCTGTGCGCGATACCATGAAAATCCGCGAGGCCGCCAAAGAGGCCGGTTGCTGCGTCATCGGCCCGAACACCATCGGCATGATCAGCCCCGGCAAGAGCAAGCTCGGGGTCATGCCAGGCTTCCTGTACAGCCGGGGGCCGGTGGGCATTGTTTCGCGCAGCGGCACCCTGACCCACGAATCCGCATCCTGCCTGACCATACGCGGCATGGGGCAGAGCACCTGCGTGGGCATTGGCGGCGATCCTGTTCCGGGAAGCCCCTTTGAGGACATCCTGGAACTCTTCCGCCACGACGACGAAACCAAGGCGGTGCTGATGATCGGGGAAATAGGCGGGGCGGCTGAAGAACAGGCCGCCGACTATCTTAAGCGGGTCGGCTTTGAAAAACCCCTGGTCAACTTCATTGCCGGGGTGACCTCCCCTCCCGGCAAAAAGATGGGCCATGCCGGGGCCATCATTTCCGGCAACGCTGGCACGGCGGAATCAAAGCACGCCGCGCTGAAGAGCGCCGGGGCGCGGGTCGCTTCCAGCCTGGAAGAAGCCTACGACATGCTGGAGGAAATCCTCAGGGCGCAGGGATTCGTCCCCACGCCCAAAAACGTGGGAATCTAGGGTATTTTAACTTTAAGACGCTCGCTTCGGCGCTTAACGGCGGAACAAGTTTCGTCCACGCCTGTGCGGCGGGCGGGGTTCGTGTACGCCCCTTGCTCTGAAGGAAAGATCCCCCTATACTCTGCGCGGCCGGGGCGGTTGTTTCGCCCCGGCCGCATCCGGAACATACAACTTTGAGGCCCGCCGCGGAGAAGCGCATGCTCCACGCACCCGACTCCCTGTACCAGTCCCTGCTGGAAATCAACAACATACTTGTGCGAGAAGTTACCCCTGACGGTTTCTTCAACTCCCTGGCGACAATTCTCCAGTCAAAAATCGGCTGCGACCGCGTCAGCCTGACAATCTACGAATCCGAAACCAATTCCCTGGCCTGGTTTGCCAAGGCGGTCGGCATTGGCGTCTCGCGCATGGACTCCGACAGCGCGCCACTGCGCGGCCCCCTGGCCCGGGCGGCCATAGCAACCGTTGCTCCGGTCATTGCCCTCCGCCTTGAAGACCGAGCCGAAGACGAGGCGTTGCGCCTCATGGTCCAGGCCGGCCTGCGGTCCGCCATGGCCTTTCCCCTGATCAGCCGGGGCAAGCCCATCGGCGCGGTGGTGGTTTCCTTTTTGCGCTATATTGACGACGAAGAGGCGTTCCTCACAAACTTCATGGACAAAACCTGCGCCCAGGTGGCGCTTGCCGTGGACAACATGATCACCCACGCCAAGCTTAACCAGCAGAACGAATATTTGAACCAGCAGGTGGACACGCTGCTAAGCGGGGACGACATGCTGCACTCCGGCTCCCGCTTCTTTTTCAACTGCGCCACCATGCAGAACCTGATGAGCCAGGTCAGGCTGCTGGCGGTAAGCGACGCGCCGGTGCTCATCTGCGGCGAAACCGGCACAGGAAAGGAATTTGTCGCCCGTTTCATTCACCGGTTCAGCGCCAGGGCCAACCACAATTTCATCAAGGTCAACTGTCCGGCTCTTTCGCCCACGCTCTTTGAAAGCGAGCTGTTCGGCCACGCCAAGGGCGCCTTTACCGGAGCCTCCAGCAGGAGGCTAGGCCGCTTTGAAATGGCGGACAAGGGCAGCATCTTTCTTGATGAAATCGGCGATCTGGACATCGTGCTCCAGGCCAAACTCCTGCACGTGCTGCAGGACGCCAAGTTCGAGCGGGTTGGGGAAAGCCGGCCGGTCAGCGTTGACACCCGGTGCATTTCCGCCACCAACGCCGACCTGCGCCACCTTATGAGCGAAGGGCGCTTTCGCCGCGATCTTTTCTACCGCCTGGGCGTGACCACAGTGCAGGTACCGCCCCTCAGGGACAGGGAAAACGAGCTCGTCCCCATGCTTCACTACCTTATGCGCATTTATGCCGACGACATGCATTGCGCCCCGCTCGCCTTTCATCCAGACACGCTGAAAATGCTGGAAGACTACCACTGGCCCGGCAACGTGCGCGAACTGTCCAACATGCTGGCCCGGCTGCTGATTCTGCATCCCGGCACGGAACTCGGTCCCGAACACGTCAGGCCCCTGCTGGAACAGGGCCAACCGGTTCCCCAGGCGCCACCGGCCCCTCCCAGCGCGGCCGCCCCGGCCGCTCCGGCCCGGACGCGTCAGGAAAGCGGGCCGGCAAGCCCCAACGCCCTGTCCGAGGTGGAAAAGGCCCACATTGAGCACATCCTCGCCCTGACCGGCGGCCGGGTAAGCGGCAGCCGGGGCGCGGCCGGACTGCTTGGACTGCCGCGCTCCACGCTTCAGTACAAACTGCGCAAACACGGCATCATGCCGCGGGATTTCATGAAAAGGGGATAGGGCGCCCCACTGCGGCTGGCCTCAACACGACCAGGCATTACCGTTTTATTCCGCCGTTTTGATTACTCCTCGGCGCACCAGCATATCCAAGAATTCTCCAAGAATTTCCGGAGTAAGCTCTTCCCCTATCTTGCGCACAAAGCAGTTGCCGTCCACGTCAATGGCCGGCACCCGTCCTTCCATACCGCACCGGGCAATATGGCAGGTTCCGAAATTGGAAATGCCCATGGCGTTCAGCTTCCTCCCCTTGATCAGTTCATCCAGGGCGCTCTCCTCACGCAGGCAGCGTTCCTTGTCATCGTCCAGAATGCAGATTACCGGAGTATGCTTTTTCATTTCCTTACATCACGTTGTTTCAGATTTAAGAATGCGGACTCGCCGCAGTTGCCGGACCAATATAGCCAGACTCGCCTGAACGGGCAAGCCGTGGAGGCGGCGGGCGACAAGTGGCTGGTGACAATGGAAGAAAGCGGGGATGGACTTTATCTTTGAAAATAGGTAGTTCCTGCTGGGTAAATTTTGGGGGGTGGAATTGTGAATGAACATTCCGGGGGTGCTTATGTTTGAAGCCACTGGCTCGGCAACGTGCGATTCGGATTTTGCCGGAGCTCGGTCACTTTTGTCCGGCGGTTCCGGCCCGGCCGGTTGGGCCGCTTTTTTTAAGCGTGTTTTCGGCCTGCTGGGTCTGCTGGCCATGGTGGCCGGAGTAATTTTCTTTTTTGCCTGGAACTGGGCGGACCTTCCCAAATTCGTCAAATTCGGCCTGGCCCAGGCGGCCTTTGCGCTGTGCGGCGGCCTGGCCTTGTTGCGTTGGCGGCACTGGCTGGGCGAAGCCGCGCTTCTGGCCGCCGGCCTGGCCATCGGGGCCATGTTCGCCCTTTACGGCCAGATTTACCAGACCGGGGCGGACAGCTGGGAGCTGTTCCGGGCCTGGTCCCTGCTGCTCCTGCCCCTGGCCATTCTGGGCCGCCAGACCGCCCTGTGGTTCCTGTTCTGGCTGGTTTCCCTGTTCTGGTTGAACCTGCACGCTTTTGAGATGGCCGGCGTGAGCCGGGACTGGGATTTTACCTGGCACCACTCTTACGGAATGCTCGCATCATGGAACAACCGCCTGTTCAGCTTCGCCTGCCTGCTGCTCTGGGAACTGGCCGGCCATTTTTGGGGCAAGCGCCAGCCTTGGCTTAAAAGCCGCTGGTTCCCCCGCCTGATCGGGT
>JAVBSC010000121.1:0-7803 GCA_031547305.1 Desulfovibrionaceae bacterium | reverse complement strand
AGGATGCGCCCGGAAGGAGCCATGCGCTCGGACTGATCCTTGAGGAACTGCATCCAGCCCAGGGGGGCGCGCTGGTTCAGGGCCAGCACGTAGCAGGCGTAGGCTTTGGCGCTGAGGAGCCAGGGCGTGGACTGATCCTCGCGGCTCACGGGGGTAGCCACGTAGTTTTGCAGGTAGCGGAGGGCGCTTTCCAGCACGGCGGGGGGGATGGCGCCCTGGTTTTTGCTTTCCGTGAGCAGATGCGCGGCATAGACCGTGCCCCAGTCGTAGCGGCCCCAGCCGCCCGGCCAGTAGCCGAAGCTGCCGTCCAGGTTCTGCATGGCCGCCACACGCTTCAGGCTGTCGCCCAGAGCCTGGCTGAAACTCTGGTCGCCGGCCAGGGTGTTGTCCAGGGCCTTCAGCATGTCCGGCATGGCCAGGTAGGGCCAGGCGCGGGATACGGTCTGCTCCAGGCAGCCGTAAGGGTAGCCGCTCAGATAGCTCAGGGCCTTGGTAACGTCCACGGCCGGGGTATCGGCCACGCTGAGGGAGAGGTCCAGCGTGCCCTTGGTAAAGGAAGAGGTGTCCAGGGCGATGTCCGCTTCCGCGCCGCCTCCGACGATGCCGCCGCCGTTCAGAGAGACGCGCGGGAAGGGCGGCCGGACGTCTATTTCCTGCTTCTGGCTGAAAGGATCTTCCTTGAGATCCTTGACCCTGGCGTTCAGGGTCAGGGTGGCCAGGCCAGCGGACGGGCCGGCCTTGGCTTTGAGCACAAGGCGGGCGGTCTTGTCCTTCATGACCAGATCAAAGCTCTTCGGACCGTCCAGGCTGAGCGGGCCGCCCGGCTCGGCCGTAAGGCTGACGTTGTGGTCCTTGTCGTCGGACCGGAAGAGATCCACGGGTATTTCAAAGGTGTCGCCCGGCGCGGCGGCCAGGGGCGGGGTGAATTCCACGGTGACGGTGCGGGCTATTTGCACGTTGCGCTGGCTGGAGCCGCTGCGCGGACCGGCCGTGGCCACGGCCATGAGCCGGCCGTTGCCGCTGTATTCAGGCAGGGCCAGGGTGGTTTGCAGGCGTCCGGAGGCGTCCGTGTTCAGGCTGGCCAGGAAGATGGAAAGCACTTCCACCTTGCGCTTGTTGGGCGAAAGATTGCCGGCCAGGGCGCGCTCCATGCCGTCGCCGCCGGTTTGCAGGGCCATGGCCTGGGCCAGGGACGGCATCATCAGCCTGGCGTAGAGGTCGTGGAAAGAGGAATCCAGCTTGCACTTGGCGGTGAAGAAGGCGTAGGGATCCGGCGTTTTGTAGGCGGTCAGCGAAAGCACGCCCTCGTCCACCAGGGCCAGGGCCACTTCGCCCCGCACCGGGGTGCCGTTTTCGTCTTTAAGGGTAAGGCTGACCGGCAGGCTGCCCTTGGGCAGGGCTTTGGCCGGGGCGTCCAGTTCCACGGCCAGCTTGCGCTCCGGCATGTCCAGGCGCAGGGGGATAACCCCGAAGGCCCGGTGTCCGCCCCAGTCCGCGCTTTTTTGGGCTTCCTTGACCGGACGGAGCACCCGGACGGAGCAATAGGCGTTGGGAGCCATATCCGGGGTGATCGGAATATCCAGGACTTCCTCGGTGTTCCGCAAATCCCGGCTGAGTTCCAGGATTTGCCCGGCCGCTTCCACGGTCAGGATGAGCCGTCCGGTAAAGGGCGCGCGCACCTTAAGCCTGGCGGTCTCCCCGGCCCGGTATTTGTCTTTGTCCAGACTCAGGATAATCCGGTCCATAAGGGTGGAGCCGCCTTCAGAGGAACCGCTCCAGGCGTGGGCTTTGTGGGAAGCCGTGGAGGCTTGCGGGGCGGAAAGACGCACCCGGTACAGGCCGGGCGCCTTGGGGGTGAAGGTCAGGCTGCCCAGGCCGTTCTTGAGCGGGATCTTCAGCGTTTCCACAGTGGAATATTCTGTTTCCCTGGTTCGCGAGCCGTCCGTGTAGCCCAGGTAATGGTCCACGCCGCGCTGCACCTCGGCGGCGACTTCCGTAAGATCCGCCGCCACGGCGGAATCGGCTCCCGTTGGCGTTACGGCCGCCACGTTCATGGTATATGGCTTGCCGGGGGAAAGTTCCCCTGCCGGGGCTTCCAGACCCAGCATGGCTTTGTTGGGAAAATAGGGCACGGTCAGGGTTTTGGCGGTCCAGCGGCCGCCTTCCTCCCGCACGTCCACGCGGAAGTTCAGGTCCACGGCGGAGGCGGTCTGGATTTTGGGCACACTGTAAGCAAAGGAGCCTTCGCCCAGGGGGCTTAAGACATCCTCGCCCAATTCCATTTCAGAAAAATAGTCCGGCAGGTCCGCATCGCTGAAGCGGTACTGGGTAAAGCCCTCGGGCTTGAACAGGCGGCCCCGCAACTGCACGGATTTTTGCATGGGCGCGGAATCCGGGGTGGCGCCGAACAGATACCTGGCCTTGACCAGAAGGGTGGTTTCCTCCGCGCCGAACAGGACTTTCCGCGTGCTGTCCAGGTTTATTTCCAGGCGCGGCGGGGTGAAATCCTCCACGGAAAAAGACAGCGCGCTGATGGTTTCTTTGGGCTGGCCCGGCAGGAAAGTGCGCAGGGTGTAGGAGCCGGTTGGCGCGGCCTCCGGCAGGGGCAGGCGGATGTGGCCGCTGCCTTCGTTGTTCAGCATGACCGTGCCGGAAGCGATGGCCCGTTTGACCGAGGAGATCACTTCCCAACCCAGGGGGAAGGGGGTGGGCGTTTCATCCTTCACTCCGCGCGCGACGACTTTGAAGTCCGCTGTTTCGCCGGGGCGGTAGACGCCGCGCGGGGCAAAGCTGAAGACGTTGTATCCGGAGCGCAGGTAACCGCGGCCGGCCACGTCAAAGGCGGCATCAGCGGCCAGGTCGCCGCCAAGCAGCAGGTAGCTCAAATCCGGATTGTCGCCGTCCAGAGAGGCGGTAACCACCCTGGGGCTGTTGCCGGCTTCGGACCAGGGCAGGTCGCCGGTATAGCGCCAGGCGCCGTTCTGGTCCGTTAAGCCTTCGGCCAGCATCTGGTTGGATTGGTCGTAAACTCGCACCCTTACCTTGGCCACCGGCTGGGCGGAAGCCAGGCTGTTAACCCAGACTCCCAGGCCGGAATCCGTAACCTGGGCGCTCAGCCCCAGATCCGTGACCAGGACCAGACGCTCCCGCGAGCGGTCCACGTAATGATAGTCGTTGTATTCGTAGCCGTCTTCCTCGGAGCCGTTGCCCGGGCCGCGCTCGAATATGGAAAGCAGGAACACTCCGCGCTTGTTGCCGGCGAGTTCCCGCACATCAATGCCGCGCTCCGTGTACCGGTTGCGCTGGGCCTTGAACAAAGCCCGGCGTTCCGCGGCCTTTGCGGAAAGATCCTTCTGGTAGTCTTCAAAAAAGCCCATGGCCACCAGGGGAAGGTTGTTTTCATAAAGCCGCCACAGATATACGTCCGCCTCATCAACGTTCACGCTGCCCACAGTGACCCTGAGCGGATTTTCCGGGCTGAGCACCGACCCCTTGCTCACTATGGCCAGTTGCGGTGAATAGGCCGGCACGTTCAGGATTTGCCGGAAGTCTTTTTCCAGAAAACCGTTTTTGCCGGGCAGGCCCTTTTTAAGGGTGACAGTGTATGCCTGTTCCGGCTTGAAATCCCCGTAAATGGCAAATGCGCCGTAATGGCTGGCGACTTCAAACTTAACCGGGGGGTTGATTTCCACAAACTTGGCGGCCTTGGCCACGTCCACCGGGTTGCTGGCGTACGCGATGATGTATTTGGACCATGGCGCCTCGTAGTTCTGCCGCAACTCAAGGCTTTGCACCTCCAGCATGGAGGTGGCCGTGAAGGATTTTTCAATGGCCCTGGGCAGGCCCGCGTTGCCGACTTCCGCCCGGAAATCTTTGGACAGGACCACGTAAATCTTGCCGAGCTTTTCCGGCTTCACGGCCACGGCTATGCTCACGGAGCTTTCCGCGCCTTCGATTTCAAAGGGCAGGTTCTGGCCGTTTTCCGTTGCGACCCTCAGGCTGTCCTTAAGCCTGAAGGGCGAAACCGGCAGGTTGAAGCCCAGTATGAAGCTCAGGCTTCCGTCCTGGCGACAATCGCGCTGGACAAGGCTTTCCAGCTTCAGCGGCGTGGACGAAAAAGCCAGCCGCAGGGTTAGCGGCGCGCCGGCCAGGGTTTTAGCCCCTTCCGCCGGCGTCAGCGTATACAGGCTGGCCGGCTGGAACGGCTCGTAGGGGATAAAGTGCAGGGTGTCCGGGGCGGTCCAGACTCCTTCGCCGTTAACCCGCGGACTCAGGACGTATGGCAGCTCGTCCGGGGCCAGGCTCTGGCGCAGCCCGCTTTCTTCCACCATGGGGGAGGCGAACTTCAGGATTAAAGTCTGGCGCGGCGCGACCGTGTTGTCCTTAAGGTTGGCTACGGAGCATTCCGATTGGGCGGCCTGAAGCGGAACCGCGCAGAGCAGAAGCAGCAAAAGCAGAGCCTGGCTGAGGGTGCGTTTGAAGCCCCGTGCCGTTATAAAGCAAGACATGGTACCCCCGGCGTGATACTTGATTTTTAAGATATTGTGATCCGGAGCCCCGCTCCGGTTTTATTGAGGCGTTTCCCCCACCCGTAATATAGGGATATTCTCAGCCTGTCCATCGGCGCAAAGCGCTTAAAAGCTTTTCCAGATCTTCCTCCGGCCGGACGTTCAGGCGGATGAAGCCGGGCGGCAGGCCCGGGATGTTGTCACAGTTGCGCGCCAGGATGCGCCGCTCCAGCAAGAAGGCGCGCAGGGCCGCCGTCCCGTTTTGCCTGGCCAGGGGCTGGGGGAGACCGCAGCATAAAAATCCCGGCCCGTCAAAGACCAGATCCGGGTCGAACAGGCCCAGGTGCAAAAGCTCGCGGCGCATCAGCCGCCTGGCCCGGCGCAATGGCGTCAGGGTCTGGCGGTAGTCCTCAATGTTTTCCAGGAACAGGCGGCCCATGTCCTGGGCAAAGGCGCTGACGCTCCAGGGCGGGCTCTGCCGGGCCAGGCGGCCGAGCTGGTTGGCTTCCCCCGTAATGTAGCCCAGGCGGATGCCTGGGCAGCAGAAAAACTGGGTGAAGCTGGACAGGCAGAGCACGCTGACGCCCTGGCGGGCCAGGCGGCGGCAGAATTTATAGCCGGTTTCCGCATATTCCGGCAATCCGTAAAGGAATTCGCGGCAGCAGGCGTCCACCAGCAGGCGCGGGGCGCGCAGGACTTCAAAAAAAGCCTGGATGTTCGGGTAGCTTGTGCCGGCCGGGTTGTTGGGCGCGCATAAAACAACCAGGTCCGCGTCCGATTCCCAGATGCGGCGCAAATCTTCCGGCTCCAGGTTAAAATCCAGGTCCGGCCGGCCGGGCAGAACGTCCAGGCTGACGCCCATGGCCAGGCAGGCTTGCGCGTACTCGGAAAATATCGGGCCGACGCATAAAACTTTGCGCGGGGCCAGGCCGCGCATTGCCAGCCAGATCAGATCCGCCCCGCCGTTGCCGGCCAGGATGTTTTCGGCCGGCAGGCCTTCGTGGGCGGCAATGGCGCGGGTCAGCTCCGCGCAGTTGGAATCCGGGTAATGCAAAAAAGAATAAGGCGTCTGGCTCACGAGCCTCTGGGTAAGGCCATGGGCGAAGATATTGGCGTTGCCGCTAAAATCCAGCATGTCGCCGGGCCTCAGGCCCATGGCCCCGGCCAGGGAGTAAACGTCGCCCCCGTGCGCCCCAAGCGGAATTTTAACGGCCATTTAATCGCCGCCCCGGAGCAACCGGGCCGCGAACATGGCCGCGCCGTAGCCGTTGTCTATGTTCAGCACGCTCACGCCCGGCGCGCAGGAGGAAAGCATGCCCAAAAGCGCGGCATAGCCGCCGGCGGCAACGCCATACCCAACGGAAACCGGCACGGCCAGCACCGGCCGCCTGGTCAGCCCGGCAATCACGCTGGGCAGGGCGCCTTCCATGCCGGCGGCCACAATGAGCACTTTCGCCTCGTCCAGGATGGGCAGCCAGGGAGTGATGCGGTGAATGCCGCATACGCCTATGTCCGGGGCCAGGCCGGCGGAGAGGCCGTGGAACATGGCCACGCCCAGGGCTTCCAGGCCGATGCGCAAATCAGAGGCTCCGGCCGTGATGACCATGACCTCGCCTTTGCCGGGCCAGGGATATTTGAGGTTAAGCGGGAAGTTCAGGGTGAACAGGCCGGCCTGGGGTGTGTATTCGCCGTCCGGGAATGTTCGCAGGAGCAGTTCCGCCTGCTCCGGGCCGACCCGGGTGGCCAGAGCCGGGGAGTTTTGCGGGCCGCCGGCCGGGCTGGCCACGCCTTTAAGCGCGGCCACAAGCTGGGCCGGGCTTTTGCCCTGGGCGAAGACGGTTTCTTTAAGCCCGGTGCGCATGGCCCGGTGCTGGTCAATGGTCACGCCTTCGGCCAGTTGCTCAAATGGGGCGAAGCGCAGCTTGGCGGAAGCCTCTTTGGGACTCAGGCCGCCCCGGGCGACCAGGTTGAGTATTTGCATTAAATCGTGCATTGTTTTACATCCGGCGTTTGAAAAATTATAATATTGCCGCGCCTGAGCGCCGGCCGCGGCGGCGGGCGGCGTCAAGCCGTCCGCGCCGGGGGATCGCATCATCGTGCCTCAAGTAATAGCGCGCCGGGAATATTGGCGCAAGATTGTTTTTTGCCAAAAAACAGGCAAAAAAACAAAATGCCTTGACATCGGCCGGGGCGCTGGTCTATGTAACGCTGCTCTGGCACGAAACAAGAGAAAATTTTTAAAGAAAAGATACTGCGGAGGAGCTTGAATGCCCACCATTAACCAATTGATCCGTAAAGAGCGCAAACTGGTTCAAAAGCGCAAAAAAACCCCGGCTCTTCAGGCCTGCCCGCAGCGTCGCGGCGTGTGCACCCGCGTGTACACCACCTCGCCCAAGAAGCCCAACTCGGCTTTGCGCAAGGTCGCCCGCGTGCGTCTTACCAACGGCATTGAAGTCAGCGCCTATATTCCTGGCGAAGGCCACAACCTGCAGGAGCACTCCGTGGTGATGATCCGCGGCGGCCGCGTTAAAGACCTGCCCGGCGTGCGCTACCACATTGTGCGCGGCACTCTGGACACCTCCGGCGTGCAGGATCGCCGCAAATCCCGTTCGAAATACGGCGCCAAGCGTCCAAAATAATCAGGAGTTCAGTAAATGCCCCGCAAAGGTCCAATTCCCAGAAGGGAAGTGCTCCCGGATCCGATCTACAGCAGCCGCCTGGCTGCCCGTTTTGTCAACCGCCTGATGTACGACGGCAAAAAAGGCGTGGCGGAAAAGATCTTTTACGCCGCCCTGGAAAAACTGGGTGAAAAAACCAGCGAAGAGCCGTTGCGCGCTTTTGAAAAAGCCGTGGAAAACGTCAAGCCGCATCTGGAAGTCAAGGCCCGCCGCGTGGGCGGCGCCACGTACCAGGTGCCCATGGAAGTGCGGCCGGATCGCCAGGTTTCCCTGTCCATCCGTTGGCTGATCACTTACGCCAGGGCCAGAGGCGAAAAAGGCATGACCGACAAACTGGCCGCCGAATTGGTGGATGCTTTCAACGTGCGCGGGGGCGCGGTTAAAAAACGCGAAGACACCCACCGCATGGCCGAAGCCAACAAAGCCTTCGCCCACTACCGCTGGTAGTCGCCCGATTCGTACTCGTATTTCCGGTTTTGCGGGCGTTGGTTGCCGAAAGGGCCGCGTGTGCGCGGCCTTTCGCAATCAACGCCTTGCTTGGTTGTAATATTTAATAATCCGTTTGGAGTTTATCCCAGTGTCCAGACAAACCCCCCTGAACATGCAACGCAACTTCG
>JAVBSC010000087.1:0-21976 GCA_031547305.1 Desulfovibrionaceae bacterium | reverse complement strand
ATTCATTTTTACCCCCCGGCCTTTGCAGCCGGATAAAAAACACTGCGTCCCTTGTCTGGAGGATCAGGCCCAGTTGCTCTGGCGCCCCAATCCCGGACAGGCCCCGCAGGCTCTGGAAAAAATCGCCTCCGGCGGCGAGCTGTCCCGCTTTCTCCTGGCCCTGGCCAGCCTGATGAGCAGCCGGAGCGAGGAAACACCCACCCTGCTTTTTGACGAAGTGGACGCGGGCGTTGGCGGCCTGACCCTGAACAGCCTGGCCGACAGGCTCAAAAGCCTGGGCGCCAAGCGCCAGATGCTTCTGATTACCCACTGGCCCCAACTGGCCTGCCTGGCGGACCGGCATTTTCAGGTGAGCAAAGAGGTCAGGGACAACCGGACCTACACCATCTGCACCCGCCTGGACGAAGACGCCGTAAAAAAAGAACTGGCCCGCATGGCCGGCGGCGACAAGGGATTGGCTTTGGCGGAAGCGCTGCTGAAGTAAATCCTTCAGTCTCAGAGCATTTTAACTTTGAAATTGCACAATACAGGTTTCGCACACGGTATAGTGTTTTGCTTATAACAATGCGAAACTTTTAAGATAAACTACACGCTTCGCGGGCATCCGCTTCGCGGCTGCCGAGCAATTTCAAAGTGAAATTGCTCTAGCCGACCGCAACTTAAGCGGCCGGTATTTTTTCCTGCGCTTCGGTGAGCAGGAATTCGCCCTGGAGGATCAAATTT
Organism: Desulfovibrionaceae bacterium; assembly: GCA_031547305.1. Classification (GTDB taxonomy): domain Bacteria; phylum Desulfobacterota; class Desulfovibrionia; order Desulfovibrionales; family Desulfovibrionaceae; genus JAVBSC01. The sequence goes on along the minus strand of JAVBSC010000087.1, from coordinate 21,253 downwards.
TTAAGGTTTTGAGCGCATTCCAGGGATAGGGAATAGCTGGTCAGGGGCACGGTTTCCACCTTGCGGCCCTGCACGGTTATTTCGCCGTTGCGCAAGTCTTCAAAGGTGACGTGCCCGAGCACATTGGGGTCGCACTGCGGGTAATCGTGCCCGTATTCCTTGACCGGCATGAGGATGTCGGAATCGTCCACGCCGGTGAACCAGGCCATTTCCTCGTCCAGGATGGGGATGGGAATGGCCACTCCCACAGCCATGGTGCAGCCGTAGCCCAGAAAGGACAGGCCGCGCAGGTAGCGGGGGTTCATGCCTTTAAGGTCGCCGCGCAGCATCAGGGTGCCGGCCGCGGAAAGCGGCAGACCGCGCTCCGTGCGTTTGGGATTAGAAACATGCTGGGTGCCGGCGCCCAGAACCCAGCCCACGCCGCCGCCCAGGAGGATCTTGGTGCCAAGGCCGATGGTGCGGAACAAAGGATCGTTGAGCAAGGGCGAGAGTTTGCCGGACGTGGCGTAGTTGGCGTTTTTCAGGTCCGGCTTGAGCGGCCCCATGTAGGTGTAGATGATCCGGCTGGTCATGTTGACCGCCACGTTATAGCTTTGGTAGCAGTTGCGCGGGTTCAGAAGCTGGGCGAAGGGCAACTCGGCCAGGGTTACCCGCTTGTCCAGTTCCCGGCGCGGGTAGCAGTCCGTGCCGTAAGAGACCGCCTCCAGGTGTACGGTCCGACCGCTGGCCAGATCCTCAATGACGTGCCCGCCGCCGTATTTGAACTGGCCGGGTTAAACTTTGTTCAGGGGGTCGTCGCGATGCAGTTCGGTCACGCCCAGGTAGGAATCAGCGGCCGCTATGCCGGAATAGGCAAATACGCCGTTAAGGTAGACCTTGTTGGTGCGCATGGCCGGGGGGCTTTTCTGCCCGATGTTGAAGAGCAGGCCGGAAGAGCACATGGGCGAGAAGGTTCCGGTGGTGACCACGTCCACTTCGGCCGCGGCCTTGGTTTTGCCCACCCGGCGCACCAGTTCGGTCATTTCCGCCGCGTCCAGCACAACGGCCTGGCCTTTTTTGATGCGTTCGTTTATCTCCGCAATACTCTTGGTTTTTGCTCCAGCCATGTCGCACCTCTGAAAACGCGTTAATGTGGGGTCCAGGGGAAAGCATTTCCCCTGGCGGTGGATGTTGGGGAGGCGGAGCCTCCCCAACATCCACCCGGCCAAAATTCCTATAATTCTTCAGCTTTGCTCAAGGCCTGGCGGGCGGCCTCGCTTTTGCCGCCGGCTTCCAGAGCGCGGGCCAGCTCCAGCCAGGCGCCTTTTGCGGATGGTTTAAGGGCCACGCTTTGCCGGGCCAGGGTCTCGGCCATGGCCGGATCTTCTCCGCCGTCCAGAAAAAGCCGGGCCAGAAGCTGCAGGGCCATGGCGTCCTGTGGGTCGTGGAGCAGGGCTTCATGCAACTGCTCGCGGGCTTCCTCGTTTTTGCCTTCGCGCATGGACAGCCGGGCCAGATAGCGGCTGGTCACAGCCGCTCCACCCGGCAAAAGGGCGGCTTTCCGGTAGTATTCCACGGCCTGAGCCGGGTTGTCCGCTTCTTCCAACTGGCCCAGACGGATCAGGGCGTACAGATGATCCGGGCTAAGTTCCAGACAGCGCTGATACAAGGTGCGGGCCTGCGCGCGTTCGCCCAGAATCTGACACACATGCCCCAGATTGTACAGTGCCATAAGGTCATCCGGAGCGCGCTCAAGCGCCGAACTGAAATAGCCGGCCGCTTCGGCGTGGCGGCTCAGGCGGGCCATGGAAATGCCCAGCGAATTCCAGGCCAGAGTGTTCTCCGGATCCGCCAGCAGGGCCTGCTTGTACTCGGCAATAGCCCCGAAACTGTCCCCCAGGCTGAAGCGGCGGTCCGCGCTGATGTTCAGGGCCAGGGAATCCAGAAGCCCGACCTGCGGCTTGGGCAGAAGCAACGCGTAATCAAGAGCTTTCAGGCAGTTGTCCAGAACGTCGGCTTTGCGGAAATCAAGATAGGGGTAGCAGGCTATGCCGACGGCCGGGCTGGCCTCCAGGCGGGACTCCAGATCTGTTGCCAACCGCCGGTACTGAACATGGGCTTCCTCACCGGACAGGCCAGGGTGAAAAAAAATCAGGCTGTCCAGGCCGTAGCGGCCGCCCAGCAGATCCCGGCCGAACATGGCGCGGCACATGGACGCGGTTTCGGCCATGCGTTGCTCGCCGCTCCTGGGGCCGGCGCCCTCTTCGTCTTGTGAACCGCCGGCCCGGCCAAGGCGCAGAACGGCCAGGCTGAAGGCCTCGCATTCTTCCCGGCCGACGCTGAAGCGGGCCAGAAACTCGCCGTGGCGCAAAAATCCGGTCAGAGAGTCGCTGCTGGATTCCGAATCCCCGCCTTTGCCGATCAGCGGCGGGTCCGGCAGAAGCGTAAGCTGATCCCCTGGTTCAATGGACAAGCTGGGATCCCCACGCTGCACCAGCTCGGCCAGAGATGAATTTTCCCGCACCTCTATAAGGACGATTTCACCCTTGTACAACGGAGGAGCGGCCAAATCCGCCGACCCGCCGTTCAAATCCGGGGACCAGACGGAGAAGCAGCGGCCTTCGCGGGCGTTCATGCTGCGGCCCAGGCTGATCACGTAGCGCGACAGAGGCAGGACGTTCAGCACGCTGCCGCCTTCCGCCAGAATGCGGCCAAAGCCCATGACCTGCTCCGTGCCGGGAAGGCGCGGCTTTTCTGCGGCCAGAGCCGCGGCCAGCCTGGCTTTGCGCAGCAGACGAGGGGCGTCTTCGCCGGAGGAGCGCAAGGAAACCGGGGCGGCCGGCCCCAAATCCATATCCTGGGGGAACCCGGCGTAGCCAAGAGCCGCGCCAACGCGTACCTGTTCGCCGGTGAGTTCGTTGCGCAAACTGGTTTCACGCAGCCGGCCGGCCAGTTCCAGAGCCAGAGATCTACACGTGGCCGGGGTGGCGGCCGGAAGGAAAATCGCAAATTCAAAATCCCCGGTCCGGGCGCTGATGGCGCCCTCCGGGCAGATGGTGGTTAAAGTGTCCGCAAGCGCGGCCACCATGCGATCCGCGAACAAATAGCCATACTCCCGCACCACATCGCGCAGGGAGGCCAGGCGGACCACAATCACCCCCAGGCAGGAGCGGCCGGAACAGCCTGAAGTCGGGTCGTTCTCTTCCTGCTCCGGCTCCGGACCGGGGGCGAACTGGGATTCGCGCAGCAGGTCCAGCTCGCGGCTGATGCGGCTGAGCAGATGATGCCGGGAATACAGGCCGGTGACCGGGTCACACAGGCTCTGCTTGTATAGTTGCAGATTGTCCAGACAAAGAGCGGCCAGAGCGGGCAACCGGGATAAAATGGCCGTGGCGGCCTTGGCGTCCACGCCCCTGGCCATGAACACGCCAAGATTTTCCCCCTGGGCGGAAAAAAGCGGCAGCAGGAGCTTTTTCTCCTCCGCAAGCAGGCGGGGGAGCGATTCCGGACTGTCCGCGTCCAGACGCGGAAAATACAGGCTATGGGTTTTAAAATCGATAAAAGACCCGATATTGCCGCGCAGGCGATGCTCAAACAGGATAAGATCCCGGCGTCGCAGGGCCAGGCGGGGAAAGGAGGCAAAAGGGACGGCATTTGCCGGGACGGAATCTGGCGGATTCATCGAACTTCTATACATGGCCGGGCCTGGCTTGCAAAGAGGGAATTTGCCGCCCGGCGGCACGCGGGCGACAAAACTCCGGAATATTTTATCCAATGTTCCAGAGATGTTATCCTTAGCAATCAATATGTTTAACAGATCCTGGGCAACTGCTCGCCTTCCAGCATGCTCAGCAGACGTTTGCCGCCCAGGCCGGTTTCCAGAATCACCTGTCCGGCGCTGGCCGCGCCCTGAGGCTCCATCAGCCGGCCGATTCGCGCGGCGTCCCGCCCCTCCGCGAATTCGCGCATCACGCCCAGAGCCGCTTCGGCCTTTTCCTGCGGCAGGATGCAGATCAGCTTGCCTTCGTTGGCCAGGTAAAGCGGGTCCAGGCCCAGAATCGAGCAGCCGGCCGCAACGCTTGCCTTTACCGGCACCGCGCCTTCTTTTATCTCGCAAACCAGGTTCGACTGGCCGGCTATTTCGTTCAGGGTGGTGGCCAGCCCCCCCCTGGTGGGGTCGCGCAGAACGTGAACGTCGCCCACTCTGGCAATCAGCGCTTCCACCATATGGTTCAGGGAGGCGGAGTCGGAAACAAGATCCGCCGCCAGGGCCAGGTTTTCCCGGCAGGACATGATGGTCAGCCCGTGGTCGCCCATGCTGCCGGAAATAAGCACCGCGTCGCCAGGCCGGCCCCGGCTGCCCGAAGGCGCCGGCATATTGATAATCTCTCCTATACCGGTGGTATTGATGAATATTTTGTCCACAGCGCCTTTGGGCACCACCTTGGTGTCGCCGGTCACAATGAGCACCTCCGCCCGACGTGCAGCCTCGGCCATGGAATCCACCACCCGCTCCAGCAGCTTCAGCGACAAACCTTCTTCCAGAATAAACCCGCAGCTCAGATAACGCGGCCGAGCGCCCAACATGCTCACGTCATTCACCGTGCCATGCACGGCCAAAGAGCCGATGTTTCCGCCCGGAAACTCCGGCGGGTCCACTGTGTAGCTGTCCGTGCTCATGGCCACAGGCCCCCGCAAATCCAACAGGGCCGCATCGTCCAAAGCGGCCAGCACCGGATTGGCGAAACGGCTCAGGAACAGTTCCGCAATCAGCCTGTGCGCGGCCCGGCCGCCGCTCCCGCAATCCAGCAACAGCAAATCATCTTTCATTTGAATTGTCCTTTTCCGATGTTGGGGGAACCGCCCCCCCACCCCACCGTCAAGGGACATTGTCCCTTGCGGCCTATTGCCGCCTTCCTATTCCGCTTTGCGGAATGGGACGGCCGTAATGCGGGTCCAGGGCCATCATGGCCCTGGCAGGGGAGTTTGAGGGGACGGAGTCACCTCAAAAAATCAAGACTCTTCCTCATTAATCTCTTCAATATCTTCTCCGATCCCAAGGCGTTCGCGGCGAGCGGCTTCCTGCTTGCGCTCGCGGGTGCCAAGGGAGCGGAAGGAGTCGAATTCAGCGGATTTATCCTGGCGCCGGGCAAAGATGAGGAAGCCGGTATGGGCGACCATGCGGTCTTCGGGCCGCAGGCGGTCCGCCACGGGCTTCCAGCGTCGGACCAGGATCTCCTCCACTTCCACCTCGTCAAATGGACCGGCTTCCAGACCTTTGAGCAGGCTGGAAACCTGGTCCACCGTGGGCAGCAGGAAGGCCAGAACCGCGCCGGGCCGGACGGCTTTGACGACTTTGTCCAGATGTTCCCAGGGCGTGCGCATGTCCAGGAACAGAGCGTCCGCATCGGTCTGGTCAAAGCCTTCGGCAATATCGCGATGGTATTGGGTGACGTTTTGTCCCACCCCGGCCCACTCCAGGTTGCGCCGGCAGAGTTTGAAGAATTCCTCGCGGGCCTCATAGGTGTATACGTGGCCACGCTCGCCGGAAAACCACGACAAAGCCACGGTAAGGCTGCCGGAGCCGGAACCGGCTTCGATCACCCTGGTGCCGTTGCCCACGCCCAGGCGCATGCAGATATAGCCGATATCCTTGGGGTAGATGATCTGGGTCTGGCGCCGAACCCCGCGCACCAAATCGTAAAGCGTGGGACGCTGAACGCGAAAGGGCACGCCGAGCAGGGTTTTGACCTCGCTGCCGTAGTCAACGGCAACCAGGTCTTCCATACGCAGGATGCCGTGGGTGCCGTGCATGTCCTGGCCCGGCTCGATGCGCCGCAAATGGCGCTTGCCCTTGGGGCTTACCAGAATCGCCAAGTCTCCGTATTGGGGCATAAATATTCCTTTTAAAAATAGTTTGCCTACCTTGCGGGAGCCCGCCTGTCAACAAAGCCATTTTTTCTTTGCCATTACCCTCCGCGCGGGATATTGATTTGTGGGAAAAAGGACTTTTGCAGCGAAGGCGCGGGCGGCATCCGCAGCCGCTGTTAAACGCCGGAGCGAGCGTCTTGAAGTCAAAATGCCGTTGAAGGAGTCGTCACCGCCTATGCCGGAAAACCGAGTCCCCAGATCCGCCGTAACGGAGCCATCCCTGCTGGCCTGGATCGGTCCGCCGTTTTTTTCCGCCGCCCTGAGGGACCAAGGCTGGGAAGTGGCCCACCATGATCCGCCGGCCGGACAACTAGCCACGGCAGCGGATATTCTGGCCATGTGCAACGGGCGCCTGCCATTTGCCGTGATCCTGGCGGATAAAAGCTCCGTGCCCATGCTAACCGGCATGCAGCACCTGCCCTGCCTGACGATTTTTTACGCTGTGGATACGCACATCCATAGTTGGCACCCCCAATACGGGCAGGGCTTTGACGCCTGCCTGATCAGCCTGCGCGACGATATTCCGGCCTTCAGCGGCGGCCGCCTGCCGGACGACGCCCTGTGGTGGTCCCCGCCCTATGCGGCGGAGATGATGCGGCCCCCTGCCGAGCCGATGGCCAAAACCTGGCCCCTGCTCTTTGCCGGCACAGCCGACCCGGCCATAAACCCGGAACGCTGCGCCTTTCTGGATGAGGTGCAAAAACTTGTTCCCGGCCTGCACCGGGAAGCCGGGCACTTTCCGGATCTGTTCGCCAGGGCGGAAGTGGCACTGAACCACTGCGCGGCCGCGGACCTGAACTTCCGGGTTTTTGAAGCCCTGGGCTGCGGAGCCTGCCTGCTCACCCCGGATATCGGGCACGGCCAGAAAGAACTTTTTACCGACGGCGAAGACTTGTTCATGTACGCCTTGAACGACCCGCGCGACGCGGCCCAAAAGGCGCTCTGGATTCTGGGGCGCCCGGAAGCGCGTCTGCGCGTTGCGGAAAAAGGCCGCCAGGCCGTAAACGCCGCGCACCGCCCCAAGCACAGGGCGGCCGCGCTCTCCGCCAAGCTCAGGGATTGGCGGGAGTCCGGCCGGGCCGAGCGCTGCATTGCCGAGCGTCTGGCCAATACGGATATTATTATGCGCCGCCATCTGCGCCTGGTCTACCTGCTGCACGCGGACGCCCTGGAAGACTCGGAACTCAAACGCCAGTATCTGCAAGCGGCCACGGATTATTAGTGGTCCTATCAAGACTTGTGTTTTTTCATAAGTCCGGGCAAAATATGTGTTTATCGCAACAGGAGGATTGCCGTGCAATGCGCGCTTCTTTTTGACATTGGCAACACCAACATCAAGATTGGCCTGGCGGATAAAAACAGGGTTCTTGAAGCCTACGTGCTGCCCACGGATGACCGGCACACCGGCGATTCCCTGGGCTTTGCCATTCTGGAGGCTTTGCGCGTGGCCCGTGTGGACCCGGACGAGGTTATTTTTTGCCTGGCCTCTTCCGTGGTGCCGGCCTTAAACCCCCTGCTGCGCCGCGCCTGCGGACGTTTTTTCAACAGGGATCTGCTTTTTGTGCCGGAAGATCTGCCCATTCCTCTGGAAAACCGCTACGCCTCCCCCACTCAGGTGGGAGCGGACCGCCTGGTGGGCGCGTTCGCGGCCCGGCGGCTTTTCCCGGAGCCCAAATCCATCATCTGCGCGGATTACGGCACGGCCACAACTTTTGACTGCCTTACGGACAATGCTTACCTTGGGGGTTTGATCTGCCCCGGCGTGTTGTCTTCCGTGTCCGCTCTGGCTTCGCGCACGGCCAAGCTGCCGGGCGTGAGCCTGGAGGTCTCGGAAAAAACGCTGGCCATCGGCCAGTCCACAAGCACCAGTATTAATCATGGATTTATTTTCGGGTTCGCGGCAATGAGCGAAGGATTGTGCGCCCGGCTAAAAACCGTGCTGCCTGGGCCGGTCCTGACACTTGCCACCGGCGGGTTTGCCGCCACACTGGTCAAGGTGAGCGATTGTTTTGACGAATTGCGCTCGGATCTGCTTTTAGAAGGTTTAAAAATATTGTATAGTGAAAATTCTTAATTCCGCAAATCAGGAAGGCGTATTCGCGCCTGAACCAAGGAGTCGTACATGAGCACTATAGTTTCTGTTTGGGCCAGGGAAATTCTGGATTCACGCGGCAACCCGACTGTGGAAGTGGAAGTCGGCCTGGAATCCGGCCATATTGGCCGGGCGGCCGTGCCTTCCGGCGCTTCCACCGGCACGCGCGAAGCGCTGGAACTGCGCGACGGCGACAAGTCCCGCTACAGCGGCAAAGGCGTGGAAAAGGCCGTGGAACACGTGAACGGCGAAATCGCCGAAGCCGTGGTCGGCCTGGATGCCCTGCGCCAGGTCCAGATTGACAACACCCTGATCGATCTGGACGGCACGGACAACAAGTCACGCCTGGGCGCCAACGCCATGCTGGGCGTTTCTCTGGCCGCGGCCCGCGCGGCAGCCACCTTCCTGGCTCTTCCCCTGTACCAGTACCTGGGCGGGGTAAATTCCAAAGTGCTGCCGGTGCCCCTGATGAACGTGATCAACGGCGGCGCCCACGCCCCCAACAACCTGGACATTCAGGAATTCATGATCATGCCCATAGGCGCGGCCACCTTCCGCGACGCCCTGCGCATGGGCGCGGAAACCTTCCATACCCTTAAAGCCATTCTGGCCGCCGACGGCCACGTCACCAGCGTTGGCGACGAAGGCGGCTTCGCCCCAAACCTCAAGGACCACGATACGGCCTTCCGTTACCTGACCAAGGCCATCGAAGAGGCCGGCTACATCCCCGGCCGGGAAATCGCCCTGGCCATAGACGCGGCGGCCTCGGAGTTTTACAAGGACGGCAAGTACGTGCTCAAGGGCGAAAACAAAATCCTGAGTTCCCCGGACATGGTCGCCTACCTGAGCGACTTCGCGGGCCGCTACCCGCTCATCTCCATTGAAGACGGCCTTGCCGAAGGCGACTGGGACGGCTGGAAGCTTCTGACCAGCAAACTCGGCGACCGCATCCAACTGGTGGGCGACGACATCTTTGTCACCAACCCGGACATCCTGGCCCAGGGCATTGACGAAGGCGTGGCCAACTCCATTCTGATCAAGCTCAACCAGATCGGCACGCTTACCGAAACCCTGGATACCATAGAAATGGCCAAACAGGCCGCCTACACCACCGTGGTCTCCCACCGTTCAGGAGAAACCGAGGACAGCTTCATTGCGGATCTGGCCGTGGGCGTGAACGCCGGCCAGATCAAAACCGGCTCCCTGTCCCGCAGCGACCGCCTGGCCAAATACAACCAGCTCCTGCGCATCGAAGAGGAACTGGAAGACAGCGGCCTGTATTTTGGCCCCTACATCGCGGACCACTTCGGGTTTGGAGATGAGGCGGAAGAGGAATAAGATTTTTTTGGGGGGTAAAATCCTTTTTTACCAAAAAGGTTTTTAGCCCCCCCCCAGCACCACACTTTTCCAAAAAGTTTTCCCCTTCCCGCACATCTCTTCCCATTAAAAAGGACACCTCATGATCCTACTGGACGGAAAAGCCACGGCCGCGAAAATTCGGGCGGAATTAAAGGCGGAGGCAGCGCCGCTGGCGCTTGAGTACGGCCGTCCGCCGGGCATTGCGGTCATTCTGGTGGGCGATGATCCGGCTTCGCGCATTTATGTGCGCAACAAGGAAAATGCCTGTGTGGACGCGGGATTCAAGTCCGAAGCCTTCCGGCTGCCGGCGGACACGCTGCAAGCTGAGTTAAAGGAGTTGATCGGCAGGTTGAACAAGAGGCCGGACATAGACGGCATTTTGTTGCAGTTGCCGCTGCCGGAGGGATTAGACGGCCAGGAGGCCCTGCAATACATCGACCCGGCCAAGGATGTGGACGGCTTTCACCCGCAAAATGTGGGGCGCATGACTTTGGGCCTGCCGGGATTCAGGCCCTGCACTCCCTCCGGGGTGATGACGCTGCTGGAGCGCTACGGGCTTTCCCCGGCCGGCAAGAAAGCCGTGGTGGTGGGGCGCAGCAACATCGTGGGCAAGCCTTTGGCCATCATGCTCAGCGCGGCCGGGCACTTCGCGGACGCCACGGTCACGGTCTGCCATTCCCGCACCCCGGATGTGGCGGAAATGTGCCGGAACGCGGATTTTCTCTTCCTGGCCCTTGGCCGGCCGCGTTTTATCACCGGAGACATGATTAAAGAGGGCGCGGTGGTGGTGGATGTGGGCATAAACCGCACGGAAAACGGCCTGTGCGGTGACTGCGACTTTGAAAGCGTAAGCGAAAAAGCCTCGGCCCTGACCCCCGTGCCCGGCGGCGTGGGGCCCATGACCATAGCCATGCTGCTGATCAACACCATGCAGGCCTATAAAAACAGAATGGGCGCGCTGGCCTGTATTGTGAAATGACAAAGCCTTGGCTCGACCTGAGGTTGCTTTCGTCATTTTAGCAAGCTGGACTCCAGGCCTTTCCATTTCTTCCTCAGGGTTTGCCGGCAATTCTAGGCCGCGCCTGAGCGCGGCCTTGTTGCTGCGTAAGAATGCCCGCATGACATAATTGAAACATTCCCGGATAACTCCATGCAATCTGCCATAATTGACGCCCCGGCCAGCAAGTCTCTGGCGCATCGTTTTTTAATCGCGGCCGGCCTGGCGGCTGGGGAATCACGCCTGGACGGGGTGCCGGAAAACGAAGATGTAGCCAGGACTATAGGCATCTTGCGAAGTTGCGGTGTAAAGCTGGAGCGAACCGGCCCGGGGGCCTGGCGGGTTCAGGGCCTGGGCGACGCGCCCCAGGGCGGGGAAGGCGTCCCACTGGACTGTGACGTTGGGGAATCCGGCACCGCCTGCCGGCTGTTTCTGGCCGTGCTGGCCGCCGGCCGGGGCTTGTTCCGCCTGCATGGCCAGGGCCGCATGCACAGCAGACCGGTTAATGAGCTGGCCGAAGCGGTGGAAAAATTCGGCGCGAAAATCCGCTATGAAAAAACGCCCGGCTGCCCTCCTTTGTTGCTGGAAGCCAAAGGGCTGGAACAAGAAAAAGGCCGCTGGGACGCGATAAGCTGCGCGCAATCCAGCCAGTATCTGTCCGGCCTGCTCCTGGCGGCGCCTCTGGGGACAACAGGGCTGCGCCTGACCCTGGGCGGGGAAAAAGTCGTTTCCTGGCCCTATGTGGGCCTGACCCTGCAAACCCTGGAGCTGTTCGGCCTGAAATTCAGGGTACAGGCGCGGGAATCCGGGGACTGGCGCGCGGCCGGGCCTGAGCCGGGAGCCTGGCGCATAGAGGTCGAAGCGGGCCGCTATCGCCCGGGAGCGTATAAAGTTGAGGGAGATTTCAGCGGAGCCTCGTATTTTCTGGCCGCCGGGGCCATTGGGCCGCGTCCGGTCAGCCTGCTGGGACTGAGACGGGATTCCCTGCAGGGCGACCGGGCGATTCTGGATATTCTGTCCGCTTTCGGGGCCAGAGTGGAGTGGGAAGGCGACGTGGTGACAGTCAGTCCGCGCCCCTTGCGCGGGGTGGACCTGGATATGGGGCACTGCCCGGATCTTGTGCCCACAGTGGCGGCCCTGGCCGCGCACGCCAGGGGGGCCACAGTCATCCGCAACGCCGCGCACCTGCGGCTGAAGGAAAGCGACCGCCTGGCAGCCTGCGCCGTGGAATTTCGCAAGGCTGGCTGCGTGGTCATGGTCGCTGAAGACGGCCTGGTTATCGCCCCGCCAAAGGGCGGGCTGAAGCCCGCTTCGCTATTTTGCGCGCACAGCGACCACCGCATGGCCATGAGCCTTGCCTTGCTTGGGCTGACCGGCCTTGAAGGCCGGGGTATGGACATAAAACTTGATAACCCGGATTGCGTGAACAAATCTTTTCCGCAATTCTGGACCCTGTGGAACAGGATAAAAGAATGAAAAACGCTAAAATCATTCCCATGCTTCCCGGCCCGGTTTCCGTGCCGGAGGATATTTTGCGCGGCCTGGCCCATGATCACGACGCCGGCCATCAGGAACGGGATCATCTGCCCCTGTACGAGCAGACCGGAAAGCTGCTCGGCCGGATTATGGGCACGCCGCACGACGTGGTCATCATGACCGGCGAAGGCATGCTGGCTCTCTGGGCGGCCCTGAAAAGCTGCCTGAAAGCCGGAGACAAGGTCCTCTCCGTGGGGACCGGCGTCTTTGGCGACGGCATAGGCCAGATGGCCGCCTCTTTCGGCTGCCGGGTGGAGGCCGTATCCCTGCCCTATAATTCCACCATCGGCCAGGACGACAGTCTGGAACGCATCCGGGAGGCGGCAAAAAAGTTCCAGCCCAAGATGATCACCGCCGTACACTGCGAAACGCCATCCGGTACGCTCAACCCACTGGCCGAACTTGGCCGGATCAAAAAAGATCTGGGCGTTCCCCTGTTCTATGTCGATGCCGTGGCCAGCATAGGCGGGGCTGAGGTTCTGGGCGAATCCTGGAACATCGACCTGCTTTTGGGCGGCACGCAAAAATGCCTGAGCGCCCCGCCATCCATGAGTTTTCTTTCCGTCAGCCCCGCGGCCTGGGAAAGCGCCAGGGAAGTCGGCTACCAGGGCTACGACGCCCTCTTGCCTTTCAAGGCCATGTTCGCGGACAACCTCTTCCCCTACACTCCCTACCCGCACGGCCTCACGGCCCTCAAACTGGCCGCCGAACGCCTGCTGGCCGAAGGACTGCCCGCCTGCTTCGCCCGGCATCAGGCCGTGGCCGAACAGTGCCGCCTGGGTCTGGCCAGGCTGGGCCTGGAACTCTTCCCCAGGCCGGGAGCAATCAACTCCCCCACGGTCAGCGCCATCAAGATCCCGGACGGCCGGACCTGGCCGGATTGGCGCGACGGCCTCCAGGCGCGCGGCCTGACCGTGGGCGGAAGCTTCGGCCCCATGGCCGGCAAGGTCTTCCGCCTTGGGCACATGGGCAGCCAGGCCGACAAAGAAATGATGAAAAAAGCGTTGGAAATATTGGCCGATGCTTTAAAAGCTTAGAGCGATTTCACTTTGAAATTGCTCGGCAGACGCGAAGCGTGTAATTTATCTTGAGAATCTCGCATTGTTACAAGTGAAAGACTATACCGCTTGCAAAACTTGTATTGTTTAATCTCAAAGTTTAAATGCTCTAAGAAAAAATCGCGGAGTTTTACCAGACCCGCGCGTAAATAAAGCCGGCCTGTTACGTTTTGCGCAACAGGCCGGCTTTTATTGCCTGGGTCCGGGGGCCTCAGGTCTTGCACAGGCTATGCCCGCCACAGGCGACGTCCTGTGCGGCTCCCCGGTTTCTTATTCCTCTTCGCCGCCGGCTTCCTCGTCCTCATCCTGGGGCTTGAGGTGCTCCGGAACTATGGCCATTTTAATAAGCAGAGGCTTGAGGAAGGACCAGCGGATGCCGATTTTGTATTCCTCTTCCAGGTCGCGGATGGCGTCCCAGCAGTTATGGCATGGCGCGATGACCAGTTTGGCGCCGGTGGCGAGGATCTGGTCCCGCTTGGTCATAAGGGCCTTGTTGCGCTCGTGGCGGAAGCGGCCTATGCCGTTGAACCCGCCGCCGCCGCCGCAACAGTAGTTGTATTCGCGGTTCGGCCCCATTTCGATGAAGTACCCCGGCTCCACCATGTAACTCATGATTTCGCGGGTAAACCTGCCCAGACCGTGGTTGCGCACGTAGTTGCAGGAATCCTGAAGCGTGACTTTCTCTTTGATGCGCTTGGTCGGGTCGATTTTGATCTTGCCGGTGCGCAAGGCTTCAGCCACCCACTCCACATAGTGGATGTATTCGGCGGGCGGCTTGCCGTCCGGCCGCCCGGCCCAGTAGGGGCCTTCAATGGCCGAGGCGCGGTGGGCGTGGCCGCATTCCGTGCCTACAACCCGCTTGGGCTTTAGGCGCTCCACGGCTCCATAGACGCGCTCCACATTCATTTTGCAGGCTTCCCAGTCGCCTGCGAACATGGCCAGAGAGGTCTGTTCCCAGCCGCTGCTGGGCACGGTCCAGTTTTCGCCGGCCAGATGGAAAAGGATGGCCGCCTCGGCCACGTCTTCCGGGTAGTGTTTTGGCTCGCGGGCGTTCAGGGTGTACATGATGTCCGCGTTTTCCTTGTCCACCGGAATTTCCAGGCCGGGCCACTCTTCGGAGTTTTCCTCGGCCATCCATTCGCAGGTTTCCACCCAGTCCTCGTCGGTCACGTCCATCTGGCCGCCGTAGACGCGGTGCATGCCGGAGCCGATCTTGAGTTCCCAGGGCACGAACCCCTGAGCGTACAGAAGGCCGCGCAGATAGCTGAACATAACGCCCATGTCGATGCCGTGCGGGCAGAACTGGCTGCAGCGGTTGCAGCAGGTGCAGCGGGACCAGGCGTATTCCATGGCCCGGCGCATGAAGGCGTTGTCCACCTGCCCCTTGCGCCGGACGATTTCACCCAGCGTGGACTGGATTTTATAGGCCGGCACCTGCTCCGGGTCCCGATCATTGACCCGGTACAGGAAGCAGCTGTCCGCGCACAAGCCGCAGTGGGCGCAAATCTCCAGCCAGGTCAGGGTACGGGATTTGCAGGTTTTCTGGATGCTGGACCAGAGTTTTTCCGTGTCCACGTCCAGTTGTTCCATTTCTTCGTAATATTGCTTGCCGCCCTTGTCGCCGAGCAAGGCCTTCAGGTCTTCCTCGGTGTTCACGGGGCGCTTGTTGCAGAATTTGCCTTCAGGCATATTGGGCTCCTTGTTTCGGGCTTGCGCTGTTTACCAGGGAAAGCACGGGCCGCGCCGGTGTCCGCCGCGTTTGATGCTGTAGTCCATGCCGATCTGGATGCGCGACATGAAGTACAGAGCGATGTGCGACAGTTTGGTGAAGGGGGCCAGAATGAGCATGAGCTCGCCGCAGATAATGTGGGCGAGCATCCAGGCGCTGTAGGCCTCGCCCGGCCCGTGCAGGCGGGCGATGAACCCGGTGATGAAGGGCAGCGCGGCCAGGGCCAGGATAAAATAGTCGTAGCCCGTGGTCAGGATGCGCACTTCCGTGAGCGCGATACGGCGCAGGGCTATCAGGACCACCCCGATGATCGTCAGAATGGTCAGCGTATCGGCCAGCCACTGGGGCATGGCCGGCAGGGAAAAGCCCAGCACGGATTTCAGAATCTCGTTATGCCCGATCAGGAACAACGGCACAAAAACCGCACCCAGATGGAGCAGGAAGAAACAGACCGTAAAAAAGGGTTGGGCGCGCCAGCCGTAAGTGCCGAAAGGCAGCAGCCATTTGCCGGCCGAATGCAGGCCGCCCTTGAGGCCGAGGCTCAGGTAGGGGCGGTAGGCCACCCGCTCCAAACGCCAGTCCAGGCCGCGGATGTACCAGACCACCCGCCAGGCCATGCCCAGGAAAAAAACAGCCAGGGAGACGATAAGGCCCGGTCCGGCAAGTATATCATAAAGTTGGTTCATAGCTGTCTCCTTAAAACTTCCGGATGTCTTCATCCCGGCCGGACAGGAAGAGCCAGTAGCAGCACAGCCCCACCAGGCCCAAGCCCATGAAGATGTAGGTCAGGGTCTTGGTGCAGAGCATGAAGTCCTGCATGTAGTAAAAGATGTTGTCAATCATAAGACCCCCTGGCTTAGTGTGCGTCCCGGTATTCCGGGTGTTCGTACATTACCGGCATGAAGCTGCAGATAAACCGGTACGCGGTAATAATCAGCGTGACCACAAAGATGGAGATGCCTATTTCCATCCAACTGGGGAAGTAACGCTCGTCCGCCGGCAACTGCCAGTTGAAGGCCACCAGGCAGACGTTGAAGCGGTACAGGATTATGCCCAGAATGGCCAGCAGGGAGGCGACGCGGATGACCCCGAGCCGGCGCTCGCGCACGCCGATGGCGTACAGGAAGGACGGCAGGGCCACAAAGCCGATCAACTCCACCAGGTACAGAACGCCGTAGCCGGTATTCAAATAGCTCCAGCCGTTGTTCATCGCCAGGTCATAGAGCCGGATGAACAGATAACCCATCATGATGAAGGACGCGGCCTTGCCGAAGCCCATTACCACTCCGTCCGCTTCCTTTAGGTGGGTTTCGTCCATCTTGTGGTGCAGGCCTTTGTGGGCCAGCGTGCCTTCAAAGATCACCATGGACAGGCCGGCGTACATGCTGGAGATAAAGAAGAAGACCGGCAGCAGCCCGGAATACCACAGGGGGTGCAGCTTGCCCGGCGAGGTGATGAACAGCGCGCCCAGCGATGACTGATGCATGGTGGAAAGGACCACGCCCAGAATGGTCAGGGGAATGGTCAGCTTAAGGACCACGCCTCGGACCTTTTTAAGAATAGGCCAGCCCAGCCATTCCATCGCTGCGGGCGACCACTCTATGAACAGCACGGTTACGTACAGGAACACGCACAGGCCCACTTCAAAGAGTATGGACGTGGTGCCCTGGGAAAGGAAAACCGGGTAGACCAGCCGCCAGGGTTGTCCCACATCGTAGTGCAGGGCGATGACCACAAAGAAATAGCCAAGAAAAGCCGAGGTTATGGCCGGCCGCACCGCCGAGTGGTAACGTTTGAGGCCGAACAGATAGCAGGCCGAGGAGGCGGTGTAGCCGCCGGCGGCCAAGGCAACGCCGCACAACAGGTCAAAGCCTATCCAGATGCCCCAGGGGTTGTTGTCGTCCAGATTGGTCACCCCGCCCAGACCGGTGGTGAAGCGCAGAACGGTGAGGACCAGGCCAACGGCCAGAATCACGGCCGTGATTATGTTGCCGGGCGTCCAGAGGCTTTTGAGATTTTCCGGTTGCAGGGCTTCCCGAAGGTTTTCGGGTACCAAGGCGCATTTGCTTTGCGTGCTCATCAGGCGTCTCCTTCTTCCTTGCCGTCGCCGTCTGCCGCCGGGGCTTCGGGCTCCTTGGGAGCCAGCCTGGCTTCCGTTTCTTTAATGGCTTCTTCCCTGGCCTTTTTCACTTCGCGCTCCACAGCGGCCTTCTTGTCTTTTTCCGCTTTGGCCAGGGCCGTGTCCAGCTTGGACTTGGCTTCGGATTCAGTTTTTTCCACCGCCTGTTTGACCGCTTCCACCTGCTCCTCGTGGGCCACTTTTTCCTTGCGCCGGGAAATGGCGTAAGCCCCGGTAAGAAGCACCGGCCAGATGCCGGCTACCATGGGCACCGCGCCCAAGGCGCCGGAAGTAAGCTCCGGCACGGAGGTGTCGCCCAGTTCCTGCATGCCCAGTTCCGTGGCCGGCACGCCGGTAATATACAACCAGCTGGTGCCACCCATCTCATGCTCGCCGTAAATGTGCTTGACGTACAGGGAGGGTTCCGAGGCAATGCGCTTGCGGGCTACCTCAAGCAGTTCTTCCCGTGTGCCGAAGGTCAAAGCTTCTTTAGGGCAGGCTTCCACGCAGCCGGGGAGCTTGCCTTCCCGAATGCGCGGGGCGCACATGGTGCATTTGTAGACCAGGGGGTTCAGAACGTTGTCGTAGTCGTAAGTAGGCACGTAGAACGGACAGGCGATCATGCAGTAACGGCAGCCCACGCACAGGCTGGCGTCGTAGCTGACCGGGCCGTCCGGGTCTTTTTTCAGGGCTTTGACAAAACAGGCCGAAGCGCAGGCCGGCTCCTGACAGTGGTTGCACTGCTGCTTGCGGAAGATCGGGGAACGGCCTTCCGGCGTATATTTGTTGACCACGGTGAAAGTGGTAAAGTCGGTCCGGCGCTTTTTGTCCAGAACCTTCAAATCGTCATAGGGGGCCTTGGGCGCGGGCAGGTTGTTCACCTTGGCGCAACCGGCCTCGCATTTGCGGCAGCCGATGCAGCGGGTGGTGTCGTGCAGCACGGCAAAGGCGTTCGGATTGCCTTTGAAGCTGTGCCCAGCCGCGGCTTCGGCCTTGGCCGGGCTCAACGTGCCGGCCACCCCGGCCAGGCCCATCAAGCTAAGGAATTTTCTGCGATGCATGCTACGCTCCTCTAGTCCTTGCGTTCCTTGTGGCAATCCACGCAGGCCGTGTTGGCCGGCTTCTGCACTTCCATCCTGGTATGGCAGCCCATGCACTGCAAGTGATAGGCGGCCTTCAGGGCCGGACGGCCGTCCGCGCCCGGCCGGTCGCCGGCGTTGTGGCAGCTGGCGCATTTAGGCGGGGTTTTGGAGGGCGGGCTGTTGTGGTGGCAGCCCTGACAGAGGGTGGTTTTTTCCGCGTGGAAAGCCGCGGCCAGTTTGTTGTCGCCAACGGCCGTGGTAATGGCCTTGACTACCTTGCGGTGCGGGAAGTCGCAGGGCTCGTATTCCTTGGAAAGCAACCCAAGCTGCACGCGATCCGGAATTTCGGTCTGGTCAAAGGGCTCCACCTTGGCGCTTCGCGCCGCCACGGTGGCTTTGGCCAGAGCGGTCTTGTCTTCCTTGGAAAGTTTGAGCAAAGAGCCGTCCTCGGCCTGGGCGTCGGTCACGCCGACCGGGGTGATATGGCAGGTGCCGCAGGCGTCCTTTGGTATTTCCCTGGGCATGGTCGCATGGCAGCCGGCGCAGGCGGGCTCGGCCTGCTTCTTGGCGTGGCAGCCGACGCAGGACTGCTTGGCGTCAAGCTGGTGCATGGCCTGGGAAAGCTGAATGTAATTGCCTTCCTTGCTGCCTTCCAAGGTATGGCATTCCGTGCAGGCGGCAATTTTTTTATGGTGGCAGGAACGGCAGTCCGGCAGGGCTTCCTCGTGGACCTTGTGGTTAAAAGCCGTGGGGCGCATGGAGCCTTTGAGCTCCCCGGTGTTTTGGGCATCCTTGCCGGTCAGAGGCAGAAGCAGAGCCGCGTCCGGCTGGCCGCGTTCCAGGCGGGGCACTTGAGCCACAGTCTTGAACTTGGCCTGGGATTCCTGGCTGTGGCAGCCAAAGCAGGTGCTCGGGCCGCTGTCCATCTTGTCGGCCGTGATTTCCAGATGGCAGGAAATGCAGGCCTGGTGCGCCGCTCCTTCAAAAGCGGGGCGTTCCGGATCTTTCTGCGGCACAGCGCCGTGGCAGGCCCGGCAGGAATCTTCCTGTCCCTTTACCCAGACGGCCTTTTTCAGCTCCGGCTTGTACACGTGGTGGCAGACCCCGCAGTTCACTTTAGGGTCGTCCTTGGGCGGGATGGCCTTGGAATCCACGTGGCGGAAGTGCAGGGACTTGTCCATGCCTATTTCCGTCCAGGAAGAAACCATGTCCGGCCGGCTGCTGTGGCAGGAGCGGCATTCCGCTTCCAGCGGCCCGGCTTTGCGCCCGGCCTTGGTTTCGGCCGTATGGCAGGAAATACAGTTGGTGTGGTAAACGTCCTTGAGCTGTTCGGCGCTCTTGTCTTCCAGGCGCTTAAATTTGTAGACCCAAAGACCTTTGCCTTCCGGCGCTTTTTCATGGCAGGCGCTACAGTCCTTACCCTGCTTGGCCAGGGCCTCGGTGTGCTGGTCATGCTGAAAGACCACTTCTGGCAATTCCAGTTTGCCGTAGGCCCTGATGGGGTCGATCCGGATAAGATCCGCCCGCTTCACGGCGATCTGGCGTTTGACCTCCGGGGCGCCTTCGGCCCTCAGCCCGAAGGCCGCTAAGACCGCTACCGCGACCACGCATAACCCGGCCCATCGCAGCAAGGATCGTTTGTTCTTCATTGTGGCAGTCCTTGGTGGAAATGAATGGGAAAAATAACTTGCTAAAAAAATTCCAGCGCTTACAATTAAGTTCAAGAATTTCGCACACAACTTCCATGGGGGCGTCTTAAATGCCCTCCGGAAATCTGCGCGGGATGATATACTCAATTCGAGTTCATTGCAAACAGATAAACGCGTCCAGGCACGGAGAGTGATTCCGGATTTACCGCGTCAATATTGCAACCGCAAAACACTGCTGCGACACTGCAATAATCCTTTGCCTCCTTGCTGCTGGTTGACTGAACAATCACAAGTCGAAGATACGCCAAACTCCGTGCCGGCACCGGAATGCATTGCGCGCGATCAAAGATCCGGCGGATATGGTATACTTCATAAGTGAAGAGCCGGCAGTTATTTTCACGAACAAAATGTATATTCCGCAACAAAAAAAAGATTCACGGACGGTTTCATGATCTTTATAAATCTGCCGCTTTCCTGGGTGGAGCGTGATGAAAGCTGGATTGATCTTTTTATCAAACGCGGCCTTGCGCCAGAACTGGGCCTGGACAAAACGGCTCTGGAGCTGCCGGATTCCTGGCACCGCGGGATCGCCGCGCGCCTGGATCAGGCCGGGCTGGCCCGGGCGGCACACCTGCCGTTTTTCACCCCCCCGCCGGGCGACGCGGACCCGGCCGGGCGGGAAAAGGCCAGGGCCGCGCTACGAGATGCCGCCCGCCTGTCCGCGCTATACGGAGCCAGGCACATGGTCGGGCATCCGTCCTTTGATCTTTCCGCCTACGGCCATGAGCTGGCCAATCGTCCCGATTATGCGCTTAACGGCCAGTATCCGGCCCTGGTCGGCCAATGGATTGAGCGCAGCCTGGAAACATGGCGCCTGGTGCTGGAAGAATGCCCGGCCCGGCTTTTTCTGGAAAACACGCACGATTTGACGCCCCTGCCCCTGGCCAGGCTGCTGGAAAACCTGCCTGGGCGAGCCGGCGTATGCTTTGACCTGGGACACTGGCACAGCTTTGCCCTGGGCTCGCGCCGCGACGGGCTGGCGGACTGGATTGCGGCCCTGGGCCCCCGGATCGGGCATGTGCACCTGCACGACAACAGCGGCCTGGGCGACGAGCACCTGGGGCTGGGCCTGGGCGGTATCCCGCTGGAAAAGGCCCTTGGCCTGCTGAAACAAAGCGGCGTGAAACCTTCAGCCACCCTTGAGCCGCATACTCTTGCCGACTTTGAGGCTTCCGTGGACTGGCTGCGGGGGCACCCGGCCGAGGCGGAATATCTGGGCTTTTCCGCTCCAGACGCGCAAAACGGTTGACGTATCGCCTTGCTTCACCTAAAAAGAACCACTCCGGGCGGTTAGCTCAGTTGGTGGAGCATCGGCCTTACAAGCCGGGGGCCACAGGTTCAAGTCCTGTACCGCCCACCAAGCAAAAACAAAGGGTTACATGTTTAGTCGCATGTAACCCTTCCTTTTTAAGACCTCAAGACGCCCGCTTCTCGCTTAACGGCAAAAGCAAGTTTCGCCCATGCCGGCGCGGTGGGCTCCGCCGCAGGAGCGGATAAACATCAAAGTTAATTTGATTTGGCTGTTTTTATATTGAAATAATTGATTAAAATATTTTTCATATAATTTTATACCAGCAACAATACCAACTATTTTCGGGGATGATGCCGGACTTTTTGAGACCACTTTGTCCTTTCTTTTGCCTGGGCAGAGTAGCTGTTCAT
>JAVBSC010000089.1:0-7562 GCA_031547305.1 Desulfovibrionaceae bacterium | reverse complement strand
ATACCAGCCGGTTCTTGTACCCTGTCACTTAATGCGCGTCCGCCGGGGGCTTCCGCCCGCCCGCGGCCGCAAGCCCCTATAGCCGGCTTTTTTACACGGACACTCTTGCACAGGGGATAGCGCAATGGCTGACCAAACAAGCACCGAACAAAAATTTCTGGCCGCGGAAAAAAAACAGCGCCTGGAAAAACGTTTGTACTTTATCGGGTCTTTCGCGCTTCTGGCCGTGGTCTGGGAAGGAGCGCGGGCCGTGGGCCTTGTGAATCCGGCCATTTTCCCATCCATACCCGCGGTGCTTAAATCCGGCATGGCCATGATCGCCGACGGCACGCTGATCAGGCACTGCCTGACCAGCTTCGGCCGCGTGCTGGCCGGGTTTTCCATGGGCATAATCGGAGCGATTGCCGTGGGCTTCGTCCTGGGCAATTCCCGGCCCATGCGCCTGCTCCTGGACCCGCTGATCGGGTTTTTCCGCGCTCTGCCGCCAATCGCCCTGATCCCCCTGATGATCATCTTTTTCGGCATCGGCGAAACCTCCAAAATTGTGGTGCTCACCTACGCCTCGTTTTTTCCCGCCGTGGTGGTCATTTACCAGGCCCTGGTGGGGCAGAACCCCTTGTACTTCCGCGCCGCGCAAACCCTGGGCGCCACAAAAATGGAGCTGTTCCGACTGATTCTGCTGCCCCAGCTTGTGCCGGCCATCATCACGGCCTGCCGGGTATCCCTGGGCGTGTGCTGGGCCACCCTGGTGGCCGCCGAACTTATCGCCGCCCAAAGCGGCATAGGCGCCATGATGACCGAAGCCCAGAACTTTTTTCAAATGCCTCCCATGGTGCTGGGCATACTGCTCATCGGGATTATTTCCCTGACCATGGACGCCGTGGTGCGCCGCATTGAACGCAAGGTCACGGCCTGGGAAGAAAAACTGTCCAATTGATCCCGTACACACGGAGGCGGCATGTCCAAAGCCATAGACATCGAGCATCTCGGCGTGACCTACAAGAGCAGCCGCGGCTTGTACGAGGCGCTCCGGGACATCAATCTGCATATTGAGGCCGGGGAGTTCGTCTGCATAGTCGGGCCGTCCGGCTGCGGCAAGACCACCCTGCTGAACGTGCTGGCCGGATTTTTGCCGGCCACGTCCGGCCAGGTGCTGGTGGACGGCAAACCGGTGACCGTTCCCGGACCGGACCGGGGCGTGGTGTTCCAGCAGTACGCGGTCTTCCCCTGGCTGACCGTGCGCGAAAACGTGGAGTTTGGCCTGAAGCTGGCCGCAAACAAGCGCCCGCCCAAAGAAATCAAGGAAATCGCCGACCACTATATTGAGTTGGTCGGGCTTGGCGATTTTCAGGAATCCTTTCCCAAGGAGCTGTCCGGCGGCATGCGCCAACGCGTGGCCATAGCCAGATCCTACGTGGTGGACCCGGCCGTGCTCCTTATGGACGAGCCCTTCGGCGCCCTGGACGCGCAAACCCGCCAGCACATGCAGGAATCCCTGCTGCGCATCCTGGACAAGGAAAAACGCACCGTGGTCTTCATTACCCACAGCGTGGAAGAGGCGGTCTTTCTGGCGGACCGGGTGGCGGTTCTGGCGGCCCGGCCCGGACGGATGCGCAAGATCGTGACCGTGGATCCGCCGGGAGAGCGCAATGTGGCAATCCTGGCCCACCCGCGCTTTGTGGAGTTGCGCACGGAAGTGGAATCCCTGGTGCGCGAAGGGTACGCGGAGAGCCGGAATAACGGCAAATAACGCTATACCGTAAGGAGACATGCTTATGCGCGTGCTGGTGACAGGCGGAGCCGGATTTATAGGCTCTTACCTCGTGCCCGCCCTTCTGGAGCGCGGCGCGGAAGCGGTGGTTTTTGATCTGGCGGCCGATCCGGCCTCCCTCGCCCCGGTAAAAGACAAGATAACCTATGTGCGAGGGGATTTGGGCTCAACCAACGATTTATACCGCGTCATGCTGACGCACAGAATCACCGACGTCTTCCACCTGGGCTCCGTTCTGGCCGGCCCATGCGACGCGGACCCCATCCGTGGATTCAGCATCAACTTCGGCTCCACCCAGGTGCTTCTGGATGCCTCAGTTGTGGCAAAGGTAAAACGCTTCATCATGATAAGCTCCATTTCCGTGTTCGGGCGCGGGGTGGAGGAGCCGGTAAAGGACGACGCGCTCAAGGCGCCGGCCAACATCTACGGCCAGACCAAACTGGCCGGCGAGCACCTGATGCGCTGGTACGCGGAAAAACACGGACTGGACACCCGCGCCCTGCGCTTTACCTGGGTGTACGGGCCGGGCCGGACCACGGGCATTACCGCGCTCTATTCTTCGCTGCTCCTGGATTCCATAGCCAGGGACGAAGAAATCTTTGTGGAAAATCCGGAGGAACAAGGCGACTGGCTGTACGTGCGCGACGCGGTAAAGGCCCTGCTGTGCGCCTTTGACGCCACGAAGGCGCCGCAGCGCATTTACAACATCGCGGGCGGCGCTCATTCCGTGCGCCAGGTGATGGAAGCGGCCAAAATAGTGCGCCCGCGGGCGAAAATCACGTTTGCGGAAAAAAGTAAGATACTTTCTCCTTATCCTGCGGTATATGACGATATTCCCGCCCGGCGCGAACTTGGCTGGAAGCCTGACTACTCCATGGGGGAGGCTGTTCGGGAGCATCTGGAAACCGTGTCCAAACAATACGGAAAATAACCTTTACGGACCCTTGGTCTACAAACCGGCGCAAAGCCGCGTAAAATAAAATGAGGAAAAAAACATGAAAGATGTTCTTCTGGATTACGGCGACGGCAAATTATCTGTTTCCCTGCCTGACAGCGCTACAGTGCTGAAGCTGGCGGATCTGAACAACGATCCCCCGCAGGTGGACACCAAGGCCGCCACCATAGCCGCCCTTGAAAAACCCCTGGGCATTCCGCCGCTGCGCGAACTGGCCAAACCGGGCAAAAAAGCGGTCATCGCCTTCCCGGACCGCGTCAAAGGCGGCGTGCAGGCTGACGCCCACCGCCGCGTATCCATTCCGCTGATCGTGGCGGAACTGCTCAAGGGCGGCATGAAGCTGGAAGACATCACCCTCATGTGCGCTCCGGGTCTGCACCGCATGAACACCCTGGACGAATTCCACTGGATGCTTGGCAAGGACATTGTGGACATGTTCTACCCCGGCCGCCTGAAAAACCACGACGCCGAAGCCCCGGACATTCTGGACCTGGGCCAGGACGAAATGGGCAACTTTGTGCAGGTCAACCGCGAATTCGCCCAGGCGGATATTCCCATCCTGGTGGGGCATTGCGCCGGCAACCCCTACGGCGGATACAGCGGCGGCCACAAAATGCTGGTCACCGGCCTGACCACGGCCAAGTGCATCGGCAGCCACCATTGCCCCTCCACCATGCACCGGCCGGACTGGCTGGGCGCCTCCGCCAACTCGCACATGCGCAAGCAGTTCCACGCCATTGGCGAAGCCATCCAGAAAGGCATTGGCAAACAAATCTTCGTTATTGACGCCGTGCTCGGCAAAAAGGCCCAGGTTCTCGGCGTGGCCGCCGGCACCATGGACGAGGTGGAAAAAGCCACCTGGCCCCTGGCGGACAAGCGCACCAACATCAGCCTGGATATGTCGGAAAAAGCCGATGTGCTGATCATGGGCGTGCCGCGCAACTTCCACTACGGGCCGGGCATGGGCACCAACCCCATTCTGATGAGCCTGGCCATCGGCGGCCAGCTTTCCCGCTGCTGGGAGTACTTCCGCGAAGGCGGGGTGATCATTGCCGCTTCCGTGTGCGACGGCTGGTTCAACCACAACTGGTTCCCCAGCTACCAGGAAACCTACGATGAACTGCAAAAGTTCTGCACCGCCCCGGAATTCCTGGCCTCGGAAGCCGCCAAGCGCCTCATAAAAGACACGGAGTACTGCTTTAAATACTCCAACTACTACACCTACCACCCCTTCCACGCCATGAGCATGATCAGCGGCGGCAGCATGCCGCATAAGTATGCATCTTCCGTGATCATCGCCGGAGCCAAGGCCCCGGCCTACGCGCGCGGCATGGGCTTTGTGCCGGTCACCACCTTTGACGACGCCGTGAAGCTGGCCGAGCGCATCGTGGGCAAAAACCCGCGCATCCTCTGCACCCCGGACGCCTTTACCGGCGGCGCCGGCGTGCATTTGCGGAAAAAGTAGTCGGATTTTAGGGGGTTCCGCCCCCCTCAATCTCCCCGGTAAGGGGCCGGCCATCGCATGGGCCGGCCCCACCTTACAACCCCATATTATGCCGGGACTGCCCGCCACGCGGAACAAGCCAGGCCGGCCGCATCGACAACAGTCTCTTTTTCTCGCCTTTCCGTCTTTATTCTTACTTGTTATCTGCTACCCGCCCTTGCCATACGTTAACAGTTACATGCTAACAGTTACTCGCATCTTAAAGGAGTCAGTAATGAAGATAGGAATACTGGGCGTCGGCACCATGGGTTCTTTACTGCTTGAGCGTTGCGTCAAAGCCGGGCACGAGACGCGCTTTTACGATCCCTTTCCGGCCGCGCGGGAGAAAGCCGCCAAGCTGGGCGGCAAGGACAGCGCCACGCCAAAAGATCTGGCCGTGGGCGCGGACTGCGTGTTCTTTTTCCTGCCCGGCCCGGCGGAAATCAAGGCCTGTATGCTGGGCGAGGACGGCATTTTAAAAAGCGCCGCCCCCGGCCTGGTGGTGGTGGACATGGCCACCAGCTCTCCCCGGAACACCTTGGAAATGGCCAGAGCGGCCGGGGAAAAAGGCGTGGACTACCTGGACGCCCCGGTTCTGGGCCGGCCCATTGCCGTGGGCAACTGGTGCCTGCCCGTGGGCGGCGATTCCAAAGCCCTGGACAAGGTCCGGCCGGTTCTGGAACTGGTGGCCGGCAAAATTATTCCCGTGGGCGGGCACGGCAACGGCCATACCGTCAAGCTGCTCAACCAGATGATGTTCGGGGCCATCAACGCCATGACCG
The DNA here is from genome assembly GCA_031547305.1 of Desulfovibrionaceae bacterium. GTDB lineage: Bacteria > Desulfobacterota > Desulfovibrionia > Desulfovibrionales > Desulfovibrionaceae > JAVBSC01. The sequence goes on along the minus strand of JAVBSC010000089.1, from coordinate 2,571 downwards.
CCGAAATGATGGCTGTTTCCAAACAGGTGGGCGTGGAGCCCAAACTGCTGTATGAAACCATCGCGGCCAGCGGCGCGGGCACGGTGAGCAACCTGTTCAAGGAACTTGGCCCGCGCGTGGCCGAGGACAATTACGACAACCCGGCTTTTTCCGTGGCCCTGCTCTGCAAGGACGTGAGCCTGGCCGTGGGCATGGCCGCCGCGGCGGGCGCGCCGCCCGTCCTGGGCCGGACTGTCCAGCAGCTTATCGAGGTCGCCCTGGCCCAGGGTTGGGGAGCTAAAGACACGTCCTGCATGTGGCATGCGGTCGAACGCATGTGGGGCAAGTAAAAAACGGCTCGCAAGCCCAAGCGCGCCGCCGTCATCGCCCAGCACTTCTGGGAGGAGCGCGTCGTTTATTTTGAGAATCCGGCGTTGTTACAAGCGAAACATTATACCGCTTGCGAAACTTGCATTGTTTAATCTCAAAGTTAATCTGACTTTTCAGTTTATGTACTGAAATAATTAACTAAGATATTTTTTAAGTAATTTTATAACAGCAGTAATACCAACAATTTTTGTAGATTGGGTCGGACGTTTTAAGACGACTGTCGTCAACAATTTTATCCGGTTTGATTCCCTGCTCCATTGCAATCTGCCGTTTCTTCAAAAATTTTACAAGCCGTTGTTCAGACCGCCTCGCCGCCCCTGGCCAGTGCTGCTGCAACAACATGGCACATTATCACGCCAGGAGCGCCAGTTTTTCCTGAACGTGGGAGCACAATGTGATATATTGGCAGAAAAGTGAAAAAGGAGGAGAGCCGCCATGAAATTCCGCACATTAGGCTCGAACGGTCCTCGAGTATCAGCGATTGGCCTTGGGTGTATGGGCATGAGCGCCTATTATGGTCCCCGCAACGATACCGAATCCATCAAAACAATCCAACACGCCATCGACCAGGGTATAAGCCTGTTCGACACCGCAGACGAATATGGCCCGCACACCAATGAAATCCTGTTGGGCAAAGCAATCCGAGACAGGCGGGACAAGGTTTTCATCGCCACAAAATTCGGCATCACCGGAGGCGAAGCGGAGGCCGTTACCGGGAGGAAAGTGAACGGGTCGCCGGAATACGTTCATACTGCCTGCGATGCGAGCTTGAAGCGATTGGGCACTGATTCCATCGACTTGTACTACCTCCATCGCCTCGACCCACAGGTGCCGATCGAGGAAACGGTGGGAGCGATGGCCGAATTGGTTGAGAAGGGCAAGGTGCGCTATCTTGGCTTATCCGAGGTCGGCGTCGCTATTTTGAAGCGAGCGCATGCCGTGCATACAATCACCGCCGTTGAAAGTGAATACTCACTGTGGAGCCGTGACCCGGAGAACGGCATTTTGATGGCCTGCGAAGAGTTAGGCATCGGCTTCGTGCCATACAGCCCGCTGGGGCGGGGCTTTCTTACGGGCGCTATCAAAAAACCCGAAGGCTTTGCTCCAGATGATGCCCGGAAAAACTTCCCCCGCTTCCAGGGCGACAATTTCCACCTGAACCTCGAATTGGTTAAGAAAGTCGAGTCGCTGGCGCAGGAGGAAGGATGCACTCCGGCGCAACTGGCTCTGGCCTGGGTGTTGGCGCAAGGCAAGCACATTGTCCCCATCCCCGGCACCAGACACATGAAACGGATTGACGAAAATATCGGCGCGTTGAATGTGACCTTGCCCCTTGAAGATTTGGCAGCAATCAACGCCATCTTCCCATCTGATGCAATCAAGGGGCAGCGCTTTACGCCGGAAATGATGCAGATGATTGACAGATAGGAAAGAGGCCACAGAAGCCGCGATGTCAGGTTCGTGCGGTTTTTTTTCAGCGGAGTGTGTCTGCTTTTCGTTCGGTTAATGTCCGTTCCCATTCCGGCGCTCGGCAAAGGGCAGGGTTCTTCAAATGTCTTTCCCTGACTTTTTGCCTTTACCGGTCGAGCGGCACGGTCGCACAGTCTTCACGAAGTGAAGTATACTGTGCTAGGCTTTTGCTTTTCGCAAAGACCGGAGCCAGACACGCCCGCCATTTTCCCATGCCGCCCCGCTGCTTCTCCGCGCCCAACGCCTCGCAGAGCGCACTCAGTTTCTTTAGAAACTGAGTGCGCCCTCACCGAAATGAGGGATTGGGGTTATCTGCCTTTCTCCAACTTTTTGACGCGAGAATCTTCCGTAAGCAGCTTCATTTGCTGAATGGCGCTTCTGTTGAGCCTTTGCAGCCGTTCAGACTGCGAAAGTCCTTCGTGAATAAGCAGCGCGTTCATGCTTTCCAGGTTGGAAAGGCACACCAGTTGCGCGACATTGGCATAGTCGCGCATGTTCCCTTTTTTATCATGGTTGGCGAGCCGCCACTCCTGGGCTGTCAGACCGAACAGCGCCATATTGAGCATATCCGCTTCCGAGGCGTAGACGACGTTAATCTGTTGCCGGGTCAGTTCTTGCGGTATAAGACGTTCTTTAATGGCGTCTGTGTGAATGCGATAGTTGATCTTTGCCAGATCGCGCCGTAAATCCCAACCGAGTTGCTTTGTCTCTTCGTCTTTGAGGCGTTGGAAT
>JAVBSC010000101.1:0-4981 GCA_031547305.1 Desulfovibrionaceae bacterium | reverse complement strand
CACCCGGTCCCATTCCGAACCCGGAAGTTAAGCCCTCCATCGCCGATGATACTGCATGTTCACATGTGGGAAAGTAGGCCGGTGCCGGCATTATTTCTCTCCAACAGAACCCCCCGCACGCCCCGCGCTGCGGGGGGTTCGACTTTTTAGATCCCCTTCTCTACTTTTTGGAAACAGTTCGACGTCATTGTTGGGCCGTTTTTTGCTTGTTTTTTGTCAACGGCATATTTTTCCAGGCAGCCTCTAAAGTTTTTTATAATCGGGCCGAAATGGAGGGACATCTGAGCGCTGTAATCCCCCCGGGCGGCCGGGGGAAGCCGCCGAGGAACGGCGGGCAGCGGAAAATTTTTGACACCCCCTAAAGAAAACAGGGCAGGGGTCGAAAAGACGGGTAACAGGCAACGGTGGAGAGCCGCAGGGAAGCGGCCGGCATAGTGCACCACCGGGCAGAATAATATTCATGGAGGAATATTATGTCTCTGGTTATCAATCACAACATGATGGCGATGAACGCCACTCGTAACCTCGGTACTTCTTACAACAACCTTGCAACCTCGGTGAACCGCCTCTCTTCGGGCTTGCGTGTGAACAGCGCGGCCGACGACGCCGCCGGTCTCGCCATCCGCGAACTGATGCGCGCGGATATCGCCGCTCTGAACCAAGGCGTGCGGAACGCCAACGACGCTATTTCCATGATCCAGACCGCTGACGGCGCCCTTGGCGTTATCGACGAAAAGCTGATCCGGATGAAGGAACTGGCTGAGCAGGCCGCCACGGGTACATACAACTCAGACCAGCGTCTGATGATCGAATCCGAATATCAGGCCATGGCCTCGGAAATCACCCGAATCGCCAACGCTACCGACTTTAACGGCGTGTACCTGCTGAACGGCAACCTTTCTGGCGGCGATCACAACGGTGAAGGCCTGCAGTCCACCGGCAAGCTGAAGGTCCACTTTGGTACGGCCAACGATTCGGCGGAAGACTATTACTACATTCAGATCGGTACCTCCACGGCTTCCGCTCTGGGCGTGGGCAACCAGGCCGCCTCGACCAACAAGGCGTATTCGATCTCTACTCAGGCCAACGCGCAGCGTGCCTTGGAAGGCTTGAATGACGCCATTATCTCCAAGGACAAGATCCGCGCGAACTTGGGCGCCATGCAAAACCGCCTGGAAAACACCATTTCCAACCTGCAGATTCAGGCCGAAAACCTGCAGGCCGCTGAGTCCCGCATCTCTGACGTGGACGTGGCCACTGAAATGACGGAATTCGTGCGCAACCAAGTGCTCACCCAGGCGGCGGTGGCCATGCTTTCGCAGGCCAACTCTCTGCCCAGAATGGCTCTGCAGCTCATGGGCGGCTAATACTAAGCCCCCATCGGACTGCGTATGGGCCTGGGGAGTACCCAGATGCAGTAATGCAGCCGGACCGCCGAAAGGTGGTCCGGCTTTGCTTTTGAAAAGAAGCCAGGGGTCTCATTTTTGAAGGTATGCGCGGCGTTGGCGCACTTCAGGGGCCAGTGAGGTGAGGAAAGAGTTTTGCCCGTGTCGGCGCAAATCAGCCGCTGGACACCACATTGCGGATAATAATGTGGTCTCCGGGCAGGATTTCCCTGTCCTGGGTGAGCAGGCCGCCGTCCCGGATAACCAGAGCGGAACCTTGGCGGATCTGCAGCGTGCGCAAAAGCTGGAGCACGCTTTTGGGGCGCGGTAGCGTTAAGGTTTTTCCCTCCGGCTCCAGACAGACGGTGATGGTGGGCTTGGTGTAGGAACACTGCATGAAGGGTCCTGCTGAAAATGTGCGCTCCGGCATGGACTGCCGGGCAAGTAATGTTTATAGATAGTTATTGAAGGGAGGGCAAGAAATCCTTGCCACAAAAGCAGCCAGACGGTACTATTTGTTATATTTTCCAAACCGGACGGCGATTGGACGATACCGCGGCATTCCGCAAGGAGGGAACGATGATAGCGAAAAAAGTCCTTGTGGTGGATGACGAACGGCACATCCGCATGCTCTACCAGGAAGAACTCCAGGCGCAGGGGTATACCGTTGCGTTGACGGACGGCCGCGAACCCATCATGGATGTTATAGCGCGCGAAGATCCTTCCGTGGTGGTGTTGGATATCAAGCTGGGGCCGGATATCTCCGGGCTCAACCTTCTGCAGACCATACGCAGCGCCAATTCCGACCTGCCGGTCATTTTGAGCACCGCGTACGATAGTTTCCAACACGACCTCAAGTCCATTGCCGCGAACTACTATGTGGTTAAGTCAGTGGACCTCACGGAGCTCATGGAGAAAGTGGCTAAAGCCATGAAGCCCTGACCTGGCACTTCAGGTATTTTTTGCTCAGCCCCTTCATGGCCCCTAACGCCGAAGGGGCTGGCTGCGTTTTCACCGCTTAAGACAGGCTTTTTTACGCTCCGCTTGCTCTAACGGGCGGATCGTGATAGCGCGATTTGGATGAACGCATTCACTTTTGATTTAGGGGACAACGTCCGGCGTATAGCCGTGGCCTTTGTGCCCATGTTGCTCGGCATTATCTGCCATGAAGTGGCCCACGGTTGGGCCGCCTGGAAAATGGGCGACCCCACAGCCAAATACCAGGGGCGCCTTACTCTGAACCCCATCTCGCACTTTGACCCCACGGGTTCCCTGCTTTTCGTGCTCACCGCCTTGACCAGCCCTTTTATACTTGGCTGGGCAAAGCCCGTGCCCGTAGAGCCGCGCTACTTCCGCAATCCCAGGCAGGGGATGATGCTGGTGGCCTTTGCCGGCCCCCTGACCAACTTCCTGCTGGCCCTCGGGTTTGGCATTATCTACACCATGCTGGTCCGTCACCTTATGTCCGGGGGTGGAGGACAGGGCGCGTTCATGGATTTTGCCGTGCAGGCCAGCTACCTTGGCGTCTGGATCAACGTCACCCTGGCCTGGTTCAACCTGTTGCCCATACCTCCGCTGGACGGCAGCCATATCGTGGGGGGCCTGCTGCCCTGGTCCCTGGCCTCGCAGTATTACAGAATAGGCCGCTACGGCATCATTCTGGTGATTATCCTGCTGGGCACGGGTATGCTGCGTTTTGTCATGAGGCCGCTGGTGAATACCAGCGTGGACCTTATCGCGTATCTTGCGTCCTTCCCCGCTGCGCTGCTGTAACATCCCGGCCCGGCCGTGGGCTGGGCCGTGTTTTTTGTCCATCCTTCAGGAGGAATCATGCCCGTCTCACCGTCTCATATCGCCGCCAACCGCGCCCTGTCCGGCATGCGGCCCACCGGCCCTCTGCATTTGGGCCACTATTTCGGCGCGCTCAAGAACTGGATCGCCATGCAGGAAGAAATGGAAACCTTCTTCTTTGTGGCGGACTGGCACGCGCTGACCAGCGAATACGAAAACCCCGGCCGCATCCGCGAGTTTGTGCCTGAGTTGGTCAAGGACTGGGTGGCCGCCGGCCTGGACCCGGAAAAGACCGTGATTTTCCAGCAGTCTTCCGTCAAGGAACACGCCGAACTGCATCTTTTGCTGTCCATGATCAGCCCGGTTTCCTGGCTGGAGCGCTGTCCCACGTACAAGGAACAACAACAGCAGCTTTCGGAGAAAGATCTCTCCACGTACGGTTTCCTGGGCTATCCCGTGCTGATGAGCTCGGACATCCTCATTTATCGCCCCAAGTGGGTGCCCGTGGGCCAGGACCAGGTGCCACACCTGGAAATGACCCGGGAAATCGCCCGCCGCTTTAACCATTTCTATGGCGAGTTTTTCCCGGAACCGGAAGCCAAGCTGACCCCGGCGGCCAAGTGCCCTGGCCTGGACGGCCGGAAAATGTCCAAGAGCTACAACAACTATATCGCGTTGAAAGAGAGCATGGACGAAATTACGCCCAAGGTGCGGGGCATGCTCACGGACAAGGCCCGGCTGCGCCGGAACGATCCCGGCAACCCGGACGAGTGCAACCTGTACCCGTACCACGACCTGCTTACGGACGCGGCCACGCGCCAGGAAATCCGGACGGGCTGCACCTCCGCTCAATTGGGCTGCGTGGACTGCAAGAAAATTCTGCTGAAGGGCATAGCCGACTTCATCGGCCCCCTGCAGGAACGCCGGGCCGTGCTGGAAGCCAACCCCCGCCGGGTGCAGGAAATCCTGGACATGGGCAACGAAAAGGCCCGTAAGGAAGCCGCCCATACCATGGAATTCGTGCGCGAACTTGTGGGCTGCGCGCCTTATAAGGCGTAGCGGTAGGCTGTCATGTCAGACTCCCTGAGCCATCCGCACATTCTGCCTCTGCCGCAGCTTCTGGAGCGGCTGGCGCTTCTGCGCGCGCAAGGCGCCAAAATCGTGTTCAGCAACGGCTGTTTTGATATCCTGCACCCCGGTCATGTGGACCTGTTGGCCCGGGCCAAGGCGCAAGGCGACATCCTGGTGCTGGGCCTCAATTCTGACGCTTCGGTGCGGCGGCAAGGCAAGGGGGCTGACAGGCCGTTCAATACCTTCGAGGCCCGTGCTTTCGTGCTCGTGCATCTGGCCAGCGTGGATTTTGTGGTCGAATTCGACGAGGACACGCCCCTGCGCCTTATTGAGGCCATCCGTCCTCAGGTGCTGATCAAAGGCGGCGATTGGGCGCCGGATACCATCGTGGGCCGCGAGGTGGTGGAGGGAGGCGGGGGCGTGGTGCTCTCACTTCCTTTGTTACCGGGTTTTTCTACCACTACGCTGGCCAGGAAGATCAAAGCGGTTGGATAGATTTTCTCGAAGCCAATGGAAAATCGAAGCAGGGCACGGTTCTGCACCCGCCAGGGGCTGATGCTCATGGAATCCGTTTAGGGCTTTACGGCAGGGTTGCGGTTACTGCCCGGTCTGTGCCATTCTTTTCAGTACCCCTCGCTGGAGTTCTCTGGAAAGGGGCCGGGGGAAGAGGAAAACCTTTATTAGAATGACGGTTTTACCCTTCGCCCGATTCCGCCAACCGTCTGGAAAGGCTG
>JAVBSC010000078.1:0-9318 GCA_031547305.1 Desulfovibrionaceae bacterium | reverse complement strand
TCCGAACCCGGAAGTCAAGCGCCTCTTCGCCGATGATACTGCGTACTCATGCGTGGGAAAGTAGGACGACGCCGGCATTATCTTACCGCCACAAGCGGTTATGAATCCCCCTTACGCCAAACGCTGAGGGGGATTCCGCTGATCTGGGCCTACCACACATCCCTTTAGGAATACCCACCACCATGAACGGAGGTATCGCGTCCGGACCGCACACCCTACATGTCTTCCCCAAATTAGTTACCGCCTGAGCGGCCCATGGGGCGCGGAGAAGTTTGAGTATACAGTGGGAATTTCTTGTGTTAGTCAACCGGCTCTTTGAATATTCACCTTGGAGATAATCGTATGAATTGCCTTAGGCACGCTTCCAACCCGGCGGTGGCCGCTTGCTCCCACTGCGGAGTCGGCATGTGCGCTGACTGCGTCAACGCGGCGGCGACGCGTGACGCAAAGCCGGTTTGCAGCGGTTGCGCCCCGGCCTTGATTAAAGAAAGTATTATGGAACACAGCCGGGTAAGGATTAAGTCCGCTGTCTGCCTTGTTTTGACTGGCCTGCTTATGGGGCTTGGGATTGTCACCGCAGGGGCGGCGCTTGTAAAAGGCGGCGGCGGCGCTGTTTCCAACGCGGTTTTCAACATCGTCATCTGCTTTGGGATTGCCGGGCTGCCCAACGCCTGGGCGGGCATGCGCGGTTCCGAGTCCGACCGGGCCGTGGACCGCGCGCTTTTGAGTTCCGGCAACGGCGGCGGGGTGCTGATCGGGCTCATTATCAAGCTCTGCTTTGGGTTTATTTTCGGAACAATTATCGCGCCGTTCAACGCTTACCGTTTTTATCGTTCTTTTTCCAACAGCGGCAGAGAAATTGCCGAGTGCCAGCGTCTGTTGGCCTGATGATTCGCGTTTTTAATGATGCAATGCCCTTAAAATCACCGGCCTGGCCTTGCGGCACAGATGCGCAAGGCCAGGCCGGTCTTTGAGCGGAATGTGTTTTGTCTCCGAGGTGAGGCCTCCTCAGTCTTTTTCCGCCAGCAGGGTGCGCAGCACGTCTTCTTTGCCAACCACTCCGATCAGCTTTCCATCTTCCACAACCGGCAAGGTATAGTGCTTCTCGTCCGCCATAAGGGCGGCTATTTCCTCCAGCGTGGCCTCCGGGGGAACCGTGCGGGGATTGCTGGTCATGGCGTCCTCCACGTTGGTGGCGGTCATCTGGCGAATCTCCTCCTCAAAGTTTTTTGTGGACCGCAAGGGGATAATCCCGTCCAGCACCACAAAAAAGGAGGGCAGGCGCAGCTTTTTGTTCTGCACCACCAAATCGCTCTGGCAGATCACGCCGAGCAACGTGCCGTCCGCCTCAACCACCGGCAGACCGTTAAAATGCTTATCCAGCATAATGCGCGCCGCTTCGGTCACCTTTGTGCCCACCGGGACGGAAACAGGATTTGGGGTCATGATATCGCGCGCTGTCAACATGCGGGCCTCCTTAAAAGGTAAAGTTGATGCCGGCTGAGTTTAGTCTAGCAAACTTGTCTGGCGGAAGCCAGATCATTCATGAATAACTCACGCCTCCGGAAAAAAGTGCGCAACCGCCTTAAACCTTGGCGCCGCCGCAAGCCCAGCAATGATTTATGCCCTTGTTGCCAATATCGCGGCGGAACTGCCCCTGTTCCATGCGGATTTGCTCCACCGCCGCATAAGCGGTCTTTTGCGCCTCGGCCAGATCCGGACCCAGAGCGGTAATGCCCAGAATCCGGCCGCCATTGGCCAGAGTTTGCCCGTTTTCCAGTTTTGTGCCGGCCTGGAAGACCTTGATCTTCCCCGGCGCGACGGCTTCCGCCCGCTCAATGCCGTGGATGGGCATTCCCTTGGGATAGGCGCCGGGGTACCCTTTGGCGGCCAGAACAACGCAAATGGCCGGCCTGGGATCGTGCTCAAGTTTTTTTTCCGCCAGCCGGCCCTGGGCGCAGGCCAGCATGATGTCCGGAAGATCGCCCTTCAGGCGCATGAGCAAGGGCTGGCATTCCGGATCCCCGAAGCGCACGTTGTACTCCAGCACTTTCGGGCCTTGCTCCGTCATCATCAGGCCGGCATACAGAATGCCCTTAAAAGGATGCCCCTTGGCTTTGAGGCCGCGCAGGATCGGCCGGATTGCCAGGTCGCTGATCTCCGCGTAGCGGGATTCCGGCAGGATCGGGGCCGGGCTGTATGCGCCCATGCCGCCGGTGTTCGGGCCGGTGTCGCCGTCAAAGGCCGCCTTGTGGTCCTGGGCCGCCGGAAGGGGGATCACCGTCTCATCGTCGCAAAAGGCCAGGAACGAAGCTTCCTCGCCTTTTAGCGCGGCCTCCGCCACCACCTTTTCTCCGGCCTTGCCAAAAACTTTTTTCACCAACATCTGATCCAGGGCCTCGGCCGCTTCTTCCACACTCCTGGCTACCACCACGCCCTTGCCGGCGGCCAGTCCGTCCGCTTTTATGACGATGGGCGCGCCCATGGCTTTCACATACGCCAAGGCGTTGCCGTAATCGTCAAATTCCTCGAATTCCGCCGTGGGCACCCCGGTTTCGCGCATCAGCCGCTTGGAAAAAATCTTGGATCCCTCCAGTTGCGCAGCATAGGCCTTGGGACCAAAACAGGGCACGCCCATTTCCGCACAGGCGTCCGCAATGCCCAGAACCAGGGGCAATTCCGGGCCAGGCACCACTAAATCCACGCCTTCCTTCTTGATAAAGCCCGTCAGTCCTTTGATGTCATTATCCGCTATGGGCACATTGCGGCCTTCCAAGGCCGTGCCGCCATTGCCCGGCGCGATGAATAATTCCCCAAGCAGCGGACTCTGCCGGATCTTCCAGGCCAGAGCATGTTCCCTGCCGCCAGAACCTATTATTAAAATTTTCAAGTATTGCCTCCTGTTTGGAGCGGGGGGACTCCGTCCCCCGAATCTCCTTGGGATGGGCAGCGCCCCCTCATTTTTTAGGTTTTCGGCCGCCCGATTTCGTGATAGCAGAACCGGGATACGGAATTTTGCAAAAACCCGCAAGCGTATTCGTTTGTACAGTTGAGGCGGTAATGATCGAGCGTCGTTTTATTCCCGAGTATACCGAGGATGAGCTTTCGTCACTTCAGGAGCGTGGCCTGCTCTGGAGTGTGAAGCACGCCTACAAGAACAACCCTCAGTATCAGGCGTCTTTTAAGGCGGCCGGGCTGGAACCTGGCGACATACGCGGTTTGGGCGATTTGAGCAGGCTGCCCTTCAGCACTGCGGATGATTTGCGTTACGGTTACCCGTTGCCGTTTTTGTCCGTGCCGCAGCGCAAGGTTGTGCGGGTGCACGCTTCTTCAGGCACCACGGGCAAACGCAAGGTGCTGGCTTATACAGCCAGGGATGTGAATATTTTTTCCACCCAGATGGCCCGTTGCTACGAGTTGGCCGGCCTGACCAGGGAAGACCGCGTGCAGGTGGCTGTCGGCTACGGTTTGTGGACCGCCGGAGCCGGATTCCAGCTTGGCTGCGAGCTTTTTGGGGCCATGTCCATCCCGGTGGGCGCGGGCAACCTGGAAATCCATCTCCAGATGCTTGCGGACATGGGCACGACCTGCCTGGGCAGCACCGCATCCATGGCCTTGCTCATGGGCGAGGAAGTGCAGCGCGGAGGCCTGGCGGATAAAATATCTCTGAAGAAAGTTATTTTCGGAGCCGAAGGCCACAGCCCGAAAATGCGCAAGGCCTTTGAAGAGCACCTTGGCGTCACCCAAAGCTACAACATCGGCGGCATGACGGAAATGTACGGGCCGGGCACTTCTTTGGAATGCGACCTGCGTACGGGCCTGCACTACTGGGCGGACTTTTTCATCATCGAGATCATTGACCCGGAGACCCTTAAGCCAGTGGCTCCCGGAGAAATCGGCGAAATGGTGGTAACCACCCTGTGCAAGGAAGCCTCGCCCCTTATCCGCTACCGCACCAGGGACATCACCCGCCTGATGCCCGGCGCCTGCCCCTGCGGCTGTTCCATGCCCCGGCACGACCACTTGCTCGGGCGCTCGGACGATATGTTCATCTTCCGGGGCGTGAATATTTACCCCGGCCAGATAGCCGACGCCTTCCACCACTTCCCGGAACTCGGCTCCGAATATCATATTGACCTCAGCCGCCACGAAGCCAAAGATCTTATGGACATCCAGGTGGAACGCAGCCCGGATGCCACGGCCGGCAACGATGACGATCTTGCTAAACGCCTGGCTAAAACCCTGCATTCCAAACTGCTGATCTCCTGTACCGTGAAAATAGCGGACCCCGGAACCCTGCCGCGCTCCTTTGGCAAATCCAAACGCGTGACGGATACCCGGCTGAATGATTAAATACTCGGGGAGGCGCCGCCTCCCCAAACCCCACCGCCAAGAGGCAGTGCCCTTTGAACCAACTCTGCGCCGCGCTCGCTTTGATCAAAACGATGTAAAGCGTTTTTGAATCTTCAGACCAAAGTGATGCGCGGCACAGGAAGAGGGGATTGTCCCCGGCGGGGAGTTTGAGTGGCGGAGCCGCTCAAATCTAATAAAGACATGAATGAATTGACAGCTCTACGCGCCATACGGCGTTTCTGCGTCGCCTGCCAGGGTGGGTTCGCGCGATCCGTGCGGGACTGCCTGGATGGGGAGTGCGTTTTGTATTCTTTGAGGATGAGCATCCAGCGGGCGCACAAGGAAGACACAACGGTCCGGGACAGTGGGGAACTGGAGGCGTTGTTGGACGAGCGCGGCAGGCGGCCGGTGCGCGCGGTGCATTCCTATTGCCTGGCCTGCGCCGGGGGCAGAAAGGATCTGCGGGCTTGCCGGGCCGGCAAAAGCTGCGCTTTGTGGCCGTTCCGCTTCGGCGTGTTCCCCCAGACTTTCAGGCGGGTGTACAAGCGCCGCCACGGCCCGCGCACGTTGACTCTTCCCGGAATAGTCATAACAAGATCCTGAATGTTTGTTCCGGCATTTGCCGGCGCGTTGCCGATTGTGCCGCCGCCAAGGCGGACGTATACCACTCCACAGCCAAAACGAGGCCGCCATGTCAGAAGCTCTTGTGCGCTGTCCCTGGTCCATGAAGCATGGTGAAGAGATCAAGTATCATGATGAGGAGTGGGGGGTGCCGCGTTACGACGACGCGGGGCAGTTTGAGTTTTTGACGCTGGAGGCGGCTCAGGCCGGGCTTTCCTGGCGCACCATATTATTGCGCCGGGACGGGTACCGTCGGGCTTTTGCGGACTTTGATCCCGTGGCGGTGGCGGAGTTTGGGAAAAAAGACGTGGAGCGGCTGCTTGGGAATACGGGCATAATTCGCAATAGGAAAAAGATAGAGTCCGCCATAAGCAACGCGCGTTGTTTTTTGGAAGTGGCGGCCCGGCATGGAAGTTTTTCCGCCTGGCTATGGAATTTTGTGGACGGCCGGCCGATTCAAAATGTTTGGCAAACGGCTGGAGAGTTGCCGGCGGTCACCCCGCTTTCGGAACTCATTGCCAAGGACTTGAAGAAGCTGGGGTTTTCCTTTTTAGGTCCAACTGTAGTATACGCGCATTTGCAGGCCACCGGGCTGGTCAATGATCACCTGGTCCGGTGCTTCCGCCATGTGGAAGTGCAACGGCTGGTAAAGGGCTGAGCTTTGCGGAAATGCGTGGTGAATAAGGCGGATGCTTTCCCCGCCCTGAGCGTGGCGTTGGTCATATTGAGGAACATGCCTGGGAAATGCGGCCGCGCCAGGCCGGGAAATGTATAAGATATATAATCCGCTTCAATATAAGTGAAGACAGATCTATCACGAAAAAATAATTATTATTTTCTTGAACCGTTTGACTATCCACTCGCCGCGTGTTAAATGCAAATTGTTTTTGTCCGCTTTAGGTTGTTCGTATTACTTCCTTATTTGTTTTTCAACGTTCTGTTGATTGTATTTATAAACTTATTCGCTGAGGATCCTTTGTATAGGATCGCAATAACCTCGGAAGCGCGGAACGTCCCCGGTCGATGACCCCGTTCCGCGGATGGTTTGCTTTTGCGTAAAAATTCACTAGCCCATAGCCCCAATATGCTTTTCGTGCGTAATTTGGGGCGCTGGAGCGTGTGAATTTTACGGAGCTCGCTTCGGCGCTTAACGGCGGAACAAGTTTCGCCAGCGTGGCGGGCGGTGGTTTCCGCCGCCGTAGCGGATGGACATTTTCAATGTTACTCCGCTTTGATAATCCGTTTACACATAACAGTTTCTGTTTCAGTTCCAACAGGAAGGTGTTCTCTTGCGCAAGCGTTACCTCCCCATTGCGGTGTTGCTTGGTTTGTCCGCCCTGGCGGCCCTGGCTGGATACCTGGTGACCCCTGACCGGTCCGGACACGCGCGGATTTTGCTTCCGAACACGGCCGGCCGGGTGGTCTTTACCCACGACACCCATGCCCAGGATTACAAAATTGCCTGCACGCGCTGCCACCACGAGCAGGGCGGCGTACCGGCCGAGGCCGCGAAAGGGCAGGGGGCCATGCTCTGCGCTTCCTGCCACGGCGTGAGGATCGACGCGGAGTTTGTGGAAACGCATGTGGAGCGCTATGCTAAAAACGGCGGAGACAAGTCCTGCGTTACCTGTCACCATGTGGAATTCGCCGGTCTGGCTTCGGGCTGGGATCACGATACGCACAAGGACGACTACGCTTCCGGTGACTGTCAGACCTGTCATCATACTCCGGATATAGAGCCGGAGCCGCAAAAGTGTTCCAACTGCCACAGCCCGGCAAAGCCCGGGCCGGACTTCAAGGCCGTTTCCAGGATCGGTCTGTCCAAAGCGGCGCACGAAAAATGCCTGCCCTGCCACGAGGCCGCCTTTGAGGAAAAACTGGAAGGCTGCGCCACCTGCCATGACTCTGTTCAGACCCGCGAGCGTCTGGCCGCCGGGAGCCTGGATAAGAAATTCAGCGCCTGCGCTTCCTGCCACGAGGGCGTTGAGGCTGAGGCGCTCATTCCAGGCCGTATGGACGCTTTCCACAAGCAGTGCATGGGCTGCCACGAGAGCGTCAAAAAAGGCCCTTACAGCAAAGAACAGTGCAAGCAGTGTCACAATTAGCCGGCCAAAGGTGAAATTATGCTGTTTAAACCTAACTTCGTACTGACGGCCCCGGACAGGCGGGAAATACGGCATTTTGATCTGCCGTCGGACATAATGGTGCCCTTGGTCGGGCATCAGCCGGTAGCTCTTAAAAAAAATGCCCTGCTCGCGCCCGGAATGCTGTTGGCCACGCACAGCAGCCCCAACGTGGGGGACATGCATTCCCCGGTTTACGGCGCGCTGAAAAACGTGAACAGTAATTTTATTGAAATAGAGCCTTTTGCGGATCGGGCCACCAAGTCCCCGCCGCCGCCGGAGCCGGCCTTTTTTGAGGAGTTGGATCCGGAACCTTTGGCCAAGCTGCTCAAAGGGCTGGGCATAAGCGTGCGGCCGTTCCGTCAGGAGTGCGAAACCCTGATCATCAACGGGCTTAACCCGGAACCAGGCATTTTTTACCCCGACGAACTGCTCAGAACCCAACTGGGTTTTTTGCAGAGCGGCATTCGGATGATCCGGCGGCTCAGCCCGGCCAAGCGGGTGGTTTTGTGCGTGGCCGAAGGCACGGATGTCCATGTGGAAGGGGCGGAGGTGGCGCACATAAAGCCGGTGTATCCGAACTCCCTGGCCGAGCTTTTGGTGCGCGCGGTTTCCGGGCAGGAGAGCATGGCCGGCTTTACCGTGGTGCGCCTGAACATCCTGTGGGGCCTTGGCCTGGTGGCGGAAAGCGGCCTGCCGCTCACCCACGCCATGCTTACGGTGCAGGGGCATAATTTTCGCGTGCCTGTGGGCACGACCGTGGGCGAGCTGCTGGAGCAGGTGGACATTCACCCGCAGAGCGGGGATTCAGTGATTTTGGGCAGCGTCATGCGCGGCACCGCTTTGGGCGGGCTTTCGCGCGGCATTCACAAGCTCGCCGGCGCCTTGTTCTGCGTGCCCAAGGGCTACAGCCTGAAGTTTGAGGACAACCCCTGCATAGGCTGTGGCGACTGCGTGGCCATGTGCCCCATGCGGCTGCGGCCGAACATGCTCAGCCGCTACGCGGAATTCGAGCAGTATGAGAACTGTTTGAAGGAAGGCCTTGACGTGTGCATAGAATGCGGCATGTGCGGCTATGTCTGCCCGGCCTGCCGCCCCATGCAGCAGTATTACCGGACCGCCAAGTCCCACCTGAATCTGCGGGTGCGGCAGGCTTTTTTCTAAGCTTTTTTGCGAGGTAAGCATGAGCAGCCAGAGCGCGGAAGCCCCGGACCGTAAAATATTCGCGGTGCATACTCCCCCGTTCATCCATACGGGGCGCACCCTGCACACCATGATGCGCGACACCCTGTTCGCCCTTTTTCCGGCCGCCGCCATGGCCGTGTACGCCTACGGCTTCCCGGCCCTGGGAGTCATGGGCCTGTCCTGCCTTACGGCCGTGGGCGCGGAAGCCTTGTGCCTGCGCCTGGCCAAACGGGACGTGCGCATTGACGACCTGACCGCCTTTGTCAGCGGGCTTTTGTTCGCCTTTCTCCTGCCTGCCGGCGCGCCATGGTGGATGGTGATCATCGGCAGCGCGATCAGCATAATCTTGGGCAAGCACGTCTTTGGCGGCCTGGGCTGCAACCCGCTCTGCCCCCCCCTGGTGGGCTGGGCCGCGCTCATGCTTTCCTGGCCGCTGTACCTGGATGCCGGGGCCGTGATCTTGAACACTGATTTGATCGATCCCCTGGTCAGGCTAAAATATTTTGGCCCGCATAGCCTGGATGGTCCGCTCTCCTCGCTGGATCTGCTCACCGGCCGGCAGTTGGGCGGCCTTGGGGCTTCCCAGACCGGGCTGTTGCTCATGGGTGGGCTGTATCTGATCATCCGGCACGTGATCCGTTGGGAAATAGCGGTCTCCTTTCTGGCCGGAGCGTTCATCCTGGGCGGCGTGTATTGGCTGGTCGACCCGGCCCTTTACGCGGCCCCGCAGTATTACATTCTTTGCGGCTCCACCATTTTCGCGGCCTTTTTTCTGGCCACGGAAACCGCGTCCTCCCCGGTTTCCGCACGGGCCATGTTCCTTTACGGACTGTTCGGCGGAGCCATGGTGGTGGTGATTCGCATTTACGGCATTTACACGGACGGGGCGCACTTTGCCGTGCTGCTCGGCAACCTGTTGGCGCCGCTTCTGGATCTCTGGCGTCCCGCCATGTTCGGCAGGAGTAAGAAACATGCGTGAATCAATCAAAATGGTGGCGGTTTTGTCCATAATCTGCGCCGTGGCCGGTTTTGCGCT
>JAVBSC010000125.1:0-21250 GCA_031547305.1 Desulfovibrionaceae bacterium | reverse complement strand
TTGGCCGCAAAGGACAATCGCGCGCCAGGCGGCCCGGCTTCCTTCTTGCCGGGGACGGGAACGCCGGCGAGCGCGACATCAGCGCTGAACGCAAATTCTTTTGCCGGCGCAGGCTCGACAGCCGCGTTGTTTTTCGCCGTCACGGGCAGAGCGGCCAGAAAGGCCTGCCAGGATTCTTCATCCTTTGCTTTAAGGGTCAGACGCGCCTCGGCTGTGGCGGCCTCCAGGTTCAAGGTTCCCTCAAGGGCCAATGCGGCTCCCAGGCCGGCGAGATTCAGGCGGCTCAGGCGCACTTGCGAGCCTTCAATTCCGGCCTCCAGGTCATAGTTAAAAACAAAATCGCGTCGCTCCGCTTCTCCTGGCGCTTTCAGCGGCAAGTCAAGCGCGCCGTCGGCGGACAGGCTTGCCGCCTTGCCCTTGGCCCGCGCGTCCGCCTTAAGGCGGAGTTTTCTTCCCGTACCCGCATCCAGACTCAGAATCAGCGAGGACTCAAGCTCGCCGTCCACAATTACCGCCGTGGCCTCGGCATCCACCGCCAGGGAATCCGGCAGGGGGCCTAGGGCTTCCGGCGGCTTGGTCTGGGCCAGGGCCGGGAAAACGCTCACGGGCAGCCTCCCGTCTTCCAGACGCAGAGAATGCAGGCGGATTGGAACAGGCAGGGCAAGCGCCGGCAGGTTCAACGCAAATGGCGCGCCGCCTCCGGACTTCCGGCCGCCTTTGCCGCCCTTGGGCAGACGCAAAAGTTCAGGCTTTTCAAGGCGCATGTCCAGTTCCACATCGCCCCTGAGCAGGGCGGCAAGGCTTATATCCGCCGTAAGTCCGGAGGCGCGCGCGATTGGCCCGTCCTTGTCCGCGAACGTCAGGCCGACGGCCCGCATATGCAGAGTCAGCGGGCCGGAAAATTCTTTAAAAGTAAGAGTATAGCCCTGTTCGGCCAGCAGGCGGGTGAACAGGCTAAAGGCGTATTCCTCCGCCCAGGCGGTGCGCAGCAAAAGCAAAAAACCGCCGGCGCCCAGCAGGCAGAGCGCCGCAAGCCCGGCCAGGAGCAGCGTGAAAAAGCGCGGGAGGTGTTTAAAGTTAAAGCGGCTCATTAAAAACTCTGACCTATGCTGATGTAAAACTGCAGCGGCGCATCGTCTTTGCGCGGTGTGATTGGCGTTGCCACGTCAAGGCGCAGCGGCCCTATGGCCGTATAGTAGCGCAGGCCAAGGCCGGCGCCCCAGCGCAAATCCCGCCACAGCGCGCTTATGGCGTCTGAATAGGCCATGCCGCCGTCCAAAAAAGCCGCCATGCCCCATTCCGGAGTAATTTTCCAGCGCACTTCTCCGGAAAGTTCCAGAAGCGAGGCTCCGCCCAGTGGGTCGTTGTCGTCGTTGCGCGGGCCGAGCGACTGGTAATCATAGCCGCGCACGGACCCGCCGCCGCCGCTGTAAAAGCGCACGGAAGGCGGCACTTCCTGGGCGGTTGCTCCCCACAGGGTTCCATATGCGCCGCGCAGGGCCAGAATGAGCGAATCCTGGCCGAGCAGCGGCACAAAAGCGTGCGCGTCCAGGCGGCCGCGCAGCACGGTGAAGGAGCCGTCATACATGCCGGAATACGGCCCTGCCGAGCCGATAAGACGGATTCCGCGCGTGGCGTTCAAAATGCTGCCGGTGTTGTCGTAGGCAAGGCCCAGGGGCAGACCGAGCATGGCGTATTCGCGTCGCGGCTCGTCCGGGTCTTTTATCCGGCCGCCTTCGGCGGAAGCCATGAGGCTGCCGGACCAGAAGGGCGAAAAGCGGCGCTCAACCCCGGCCGCGGCCGCGGCTGACTGCAGATCGTAAGCGTCGGTGTTCTGGTTAAGCAATCCGCCGCGCGCGATAAAAGTCTGGTCTTTGCGCAGAAAAAAAGGCAGGCGGTAAGCGGCGGTAAACTCCTGCATATCCAGCCACATGGGCAGGGAAAGGCGCAGGGAATCGCCCAGGCCCGTAAGGTTGCGGTGCTCCCACTCGCCCTGCACTCCGGGGCCGAAGTCCGAGTCATAATTGAGCGAGCCGCTGACGGTCCGTTCCGGCGCCGCTTCCAGCCGGGCCTCCACGTCGCGCCGCCCTTCGGAATCGGCCGTCTTGGCCGGAGAAATCTCAATGGAGCTGAAAAGGCCGCTGGCCCGCAGTTTTTCGCGGAATTCGCCGACGCTTTTTTCGCTCCATGGCTGGCCGGGCTTCCAGGTGCGCATGGAAGCCAGATAGGCCTGCTTAACGGAGGATTCACCATGAATCCGGACTTCGCCCAGGCGGGAGAACGCGCCAGTCTTGACGCGCACGTCGACTTCCAGGCTGCGGGCGGCGTTATCCAGGGTGTAGCGTGTGGAAGCTATTTCCGCAAAGGGGTAGCCGTTGTTGCGAAAAGCGTCGCGCACCCTGTCCACGGCGTCCAGCACGGCGTCCGCTTCCGCCGGGGCGCCCGGGGCCAGGCCCACGTCGGACAGCGTTGCGGGCGGTTTGCCCTGTTCCGGGGCGGAGTGGGGGGCGGCGTCCGCATCGGTTACAATGACCGCGCTGCGTCCCAGAACATAGCGCGGCCCAGGGGTAAAAAGCACCCGGACCACCGCGGACTCTTTCATGGTTCCGGAGGCTTTGCCGGAAGAATCGCGCTCCCCGGCATCCGCGCCGGCCTGGGTCCCGGCAAACTCAACGCGGCCGGTAACAGCGCCCGCGTAATATCCTTTGGACCGCAAAATATTCCGTCCTTCCTCCAGCGCGGTGTCAAGGCGGCGTTCCAGGCTGGTAACGCTTTCGGGCGGAGAACCTGCCAGGCGGGCGAGCAGGCTGGTCTTCATGAATTCCTTGGCCAGGGCGGGGTCTTCCGGCGACTCGCATTCCACCATATAGGGCAGGACTTTGCCGGATTCCCGCTCTTGAGCCGGGGCGGAGGCGCCGGCGGACAGATCCTCCGGCAGGCGCGGCGCGGGAATAGGGCCGCCGGGGTCTTTGTCCAGCAACGCCTTGGCCGCCGCGGAAGCCTCGCCCGCGACCTCGCTTCGGCCGGTGGCTTGCGTGTCCTGAAGCCCGGCCTGGCACCCTGGCAACAGAAGATAAAGTATGCAAAAAGCGGTATAATATAGCCAACGCATAAAAAACCAAAATGATTTTATCGGATGTTGCCGGGTATGGCGGCATCGCGCCGCCTCCGACTCAAGCTTTGATTCTGATTAGCAATAATGGAGTGTTAGACCTATTATTAATCTTTATCCTGGAAATCAGGGAGACTTTTCAGTTCCGGTTATTTTTTTCTTGACATAGAATGAACGTTCATTCTATATTTATGAAGCGCATAGATCGTTTTTTATCCCTTCATGGTTTGTCATCAGCTTAAACGAAACTTGTTTCGCCGATAAGCGCCGAAGCGGGCGTCTCAAAATAAATTGCCAGAATGTTAATAAAGGAGCGGCGCATGCGCGGCAAGAGTTTTTATAAGGCGTTCGGGCTTTGGGCTGTTTTGGCGGCGGCTTTAATGGCGTCCGGCTGCGATCGTGAAAAATCCCCGCCGCCAGCCGGCCAGGCCGCATCCGCCTTGCCGGAAGTCGGCGTGATTACCCTGGCCGCCGCGCCGGTTACCCTGACTACGGAACTGAGCGGCCGCACGGCCCCGCTCTTGATCGCCGAAGTCCGCCCCCAGGTTGACGGCCTGATCCTGAAGCGTTTTTTTGTGGAGGGCAGCGACGTCAATGCTGATTCGCCGCTTTACCAGATCGATCCGGCGGTTTATCAGTTCCGGGCCAACAGCGCCAAGGCCGCACTGGAAAAAGCCAGGGCCAATCTGGAAACCGCCCGGCCCAGGGCGGAACGCCACAAGCGCATGCTCTCTTCCCAGGCCATTGGCCAGCAGGACTACGACGACGCCCTGGCCGCCTGGAAGCAGGCGGAGGCGGACGTTTCCATGGCTGAGGCCGAATTGGAAAACGCGCGCATCCAGCTTGAGCGCACCAAGGTGCTTGCGCCCATCAGCGGGCGCATCGGCCGGTCCAACGTCACCCAGGGCGCCCTGGTCACGGCCAACCAGTTCAACCCCCTGGCGGTCATTCAGCGGCTTGACCCCATTTACGTGGACGTGACCCGATCCAGCGCGGAGTTGCTGCGCCTTAAAAGCGAGATGGCTTCCGGGGATCTGCTCCAGGCCGGCGAAAACGCGGCCACAGTGCGCCTTATTTTGGAAGACGGCAGCCTGTACCCGCACGAGGGGCGCTTGCAGTTTTCCGATGTCACCGTCAACCCCAGCACTGGCACGATCACCCTGCGGGCCATTTTCCCCAATCCGGAACACGCGCTTTTGCCCGGCATGTACGTGCGCACGCGCCTGGAAACCGCCCGCCATGAAAAAGCCATTCTTGTGCCCCAGCAGGCCCTGTTCCGCGAAGCTTCCGGCCAGGCCTACGTTCTGGCGCTCAAACCGGACAACAGCGTGGAACGGCGCGAGGTTTCCACTTTGCGCGCCATGGGCGGCTCCTGGATAATCCGCCACGGCCTGGAGGCCGGGGAGCGGGTCATTGTGGAAGGCAGCCAACGGGTCCGCTTTATCCCCGATGCGCCGGCCCCCGTGGCGGAACCCAAGGAAATGGCCCTGCCGGGCGCGGGCGGGCCGGCCGTAAATTCCACGCGGCCGGCTCCGGCCGGGAAGTAGCGGGAGCGCGACATGGCCGGATTTTTCATAGATCGCCCCATTTTCGCCTGGGTCATCGCCATCATCATCATGCTCTCCGGGGTGTTGGCCATCCGCCTGCTGCCCGTGGCCCAGTACCCCAGCATAGCCCTGCCGCTTATCAGCATCCGGGCGGAATACCCCGGCGCTTCGGCGGAAACCATTGACACCAGCGTCACCCAGCCCATTGAGCAGCACATGAACGGCATCGACAATCTGCTGTACATGAGCTCGCAGAGCGATTCCTCCGGCCAGGCCCAGATCAACCTGACTTTTTCCGCCGGCGCGGACCCGGACATCGCCCAGGTGCAGGTGCAGAACAAGCTGCAACTGGCCATGTCCCTGCTGCCGCGTGAAGTGCAACTGCAAGGCCTGCGCGTTACCAAGGAAACCTCCAGCTTCCTGATGGTTCTGGGTTTCGTTTCCGAAGACGGCGGCATGAATGACGGAGATCTGGCCGACTACGTGGCCTCCAACCTGCAGGACACCCTGGCCCGCGTGCCGGGCGTCGGGCAGGTGCAGCTTTACGGCGCGCCAAGGGCCATGCGCATCTGGCTGGACCCGGCAAGGCTCACCGGCTACGCCCTGACCGTGACGGATGTGAAAAACGCTCTGCTGTCCCAGAATGTCCAGGTCTCCGCCGGCCAGCTCGGCGGCACGCCGTCCGTTGACGGGCAGCATCTTAACGCGTCTATAAAAGTGCACGAGCGGCTCCGGACTGTGGAGCAGTTCCAGGATATCCTGCTGCGCGTCAACCAGGACGGCTCGGCCGTGCGCCTGGGCGATGTGGCCGGCATTAAGCCGGGACAGGAAACTTACGCCTTTCTTTCCCGCTATAACAGGCACCCGTCCGTGGGCATGGCCATAAACCTGGCCACTAACGCCAACGCCCTGGAAACGGCGGAGGCCGTGAACAAGACCATCAAGACTTTTGAGCCGTTTTTTCCCAGGGGTTTTAAAGTCGTCTATCCGTACGACACCACGCCATTCGTCAAGATTTCCATCATGGAAGTCTGCAAGACCCTGGCCGAGGCCATAATCCTGGTCTTTCTGGTCATGTTCCTGTTTCTGCAGAGCTTCCGGGCCACGCTCATACCCACCATCGCTGTGCCGGTGGTTCTCCTGGGCACTTTCGGGGTGCTGGCCGCGGCCGGGTTTTCCATCAACACCCTGACCATGTTCGGCATGGTTCTGGCCATCGGCCTTTTGGTGGACGACGCCATCGTGGTGGTGGAAAACGTGGAGCGCATCATGCGCGAGGAAGGTCTGAATCCCAAAGAGGCGACCAAAAAATCCATGCGCCAGATCTCCGGCGCGCTGGTCGGCATAGCCATGGTGCTGTCCGCCGTGTTTATTCCCATGGCCTTTTTCGGCGGCTCCACCGGCAGCATTTACCGCCAGTTCTCCATAACTCTTGTTTCGGCCATGACGCTTTCCGTACTGGTGGCCCTTACGCTCACGCCGGCGCTCTGCGCCACCATGTTCTCCCATAACGGCAAGGCCCAGGCCGCGCAGCACGGCTTTTTCGGCGCGTTCAACCTGGTCTTTGAAAAAAGCGTGCGCGGGTACCGCCGCGGCGTGTCTAAAATCATCGTGCGCAAGGCCGGTCCGCTCTTTTTATATCTGTGCATAACCGCGCTGGCCGGCGGGTTGTTCTGGGTCATTCCCAAAGGCTTTTTGCCGGAAGAAGACCAGGGCATTCTGCTGGTTTCCGTGCAGCTGCCGTCCGGGGCCACCCAGCAGCGCACGGTTAAAGTGCTGGAACGGATTGAGGATTATTTTCTGAATGAAGAAAAGGAGAACGTGGAATCCATCTTTACCGTGGGCGGCTTCAGTTTTGCCGGCAATGGGCAGAACACGGCCGCCGGCTTTGTAAGCCTGAAGGACTGGGACAAGCGCAAAAACGCTTCGCAAAGGGCCCAGGCCGTGGCGGCGCGGGCCATGGAAGGCCTTACGGCCATACGAGACGCGGACATCTTTGTCTTTGCGCCCCCGGCCGTGGCGGAACTGGGTAACTCCAGCGGCTTTGACCTGCAATTGCAGGACCGGGCCGGCCTGGGCCATGAGGCCCTGCAGGCGGCGCGCGACGCCTTTGTCGCCTATGCCTATTCGCCGGAGTTCGCCCCTCGCCTGCGGGCGGTGCGCGCAAACGGCCAGAACGACACCGCCGAGTTCCGGATAATTATTGACGAAGCCAAGGCCAGCGCCCTGGGAGTATCGCTGAGCGACATCAACGATACGTTGCAAAGCGGCTGGGGCAGCGAATATGTGAACGATTTTGTGGACAAGGGCCGGGTCAAGAAGGTCTACATCCAGGCCGAGGCGCAGGCCCGCATGCTGCCGGAGGATCTGGAAAAATGGCGGGTGCGCGGCGCTTCCGGCGAAATGGTGCCGTTTTCCTCTTTTGCCCGTACGGAATGGACCTTTGGTTCACCGCGTCTGGAACGCTACAACGGCCTGCCGGCCACGGAAATAGTGGGCGAGCCCGCGCCGGGCCGCAGCTCCGGCCAGGCCATGGACGCGGTGGAAGAAATAGCCGAACGCCTGCCCTTGGGCATAGGCTTTGAGTGGACGGGCATTTCTCTGCAGGAGCGGCAGTCCGGCGATCAGGCCCCCATGCTTTACGCCGTGTCCATGCTGGTGGTCTTTTTATGCCTGGCCGCGCTGTATGAAAGCTGGTCCATCCCGTTTTCCGTGGTTCTGGCCGTGCCGCTTGGCGTCATCGGCGTGCAGCTCGGGGCCTGGCTCTTCGGGCAGTCCAACGACGTGTACTTTCAGGTGGGATTTTTGACGATCATCGGCTTGTCCGCCAAAAACGCCATTCTGATCGTGGAATTCGCCAAAAACCTTCAGGCCGAGGGCAAATCCCTGCTGGAAGCCACGCGCGAGGCCTGCTCCATCCGCCTGCGGCCGATTATTATGACCTCCGTGGCCTTCGCCCTGGGGGTGCTGCCCCTGGCGCTGAGCGGCGGGGCCGGTTCCGGCAGCCAGAACGCCATAGGCATAGGCATTGTGGGCGGCATGCTGAGCACGACTTTTTTGGGCGTCTTTTTTGTGCCGGTGTTTTATGTGCTGATCCGGGAGATTTTCACGGGCGGGAAAAAAGGCCGCAAAGCCTGAGCCATGCGTGAATTGCCGAAAGATTGGCGTGGCGTGAATATGCTCTGATGGAGGTCGTCGGAATGGCAAAGCCCAAAAGGCATTACGATGAGCAGCAAGCTGAAGCCAGGCGGCAGCAGGTTCTGAACGCCGCGGAAAACTGTTTTTTGCAACGCGGCTTTCACAACGCCAGCATGGCGGAAATTTCCGCCGCGTCCGGCATGAGCGTGGGGCATATTTACCATTATTTTTCGGGCAAGGAAGCCATTATCGGCGCCCTGGCCGAGCGGGAATGCGCCGGGCTGTTCCGTATGGTGCGGGAGGCGGCCACCAGCCTGGAAACTTTTGTGGGCGCGCTGCAGGAACTCACCCGCCGCCATGTGCTGGAAGAAAACGACGAGCGCCATATGGCCCTGATTTGCGACATTATGGCGGAAATGGGCCGTAACGAACGTATCACCAAAGACGTGCGCGGGCTTGACCGCCGGATGCGCCTGCAAATGCTGGAGCTGTGCGCCCGCTTCAAGCCGGAATGGCCGGCGGAAAAAGCCGGAGCGGTCGTGGAACTGGTCACTCTGCTTATGACCGGCTACGGCTGCCGCAAGGCCGTAAGCCCGGATATGAGCCAGGAAGGCTATATAAGCGAAGCCTGCCGGACGATCGCCTTTTTATTCAGTTGATTGCCTGTTGGGCAGCCTAAAAGGAACGCGGCGCATGCCGCCGTTGCCGACGCCGCGCCGCGCGTGTGACTGAGTGGGTTGTACGGATTTTATTCGCGTTTATTCAAAGCTGGCCATCACAATGTCCTTCAGCAGGCGCTTCGGAACATAGTGCTGCCCCTGTTCGTCGCGATGGTACTGGTACGGCTTGCCCTTATTAAGCTCTTCAATGATGATCGTTTCCGCCGGGTAGCCGACGGCTATGACCAACTGCACGGCCAGATAGCTGCGAAAGCCGATAGCGGCGTGGACCGCGTCGGCCTCGAAATGGTTGAATATGCAGCAGCCGATGCCTTTCTCTGCCAGGCCGAGTTGGATGGCCAGAGCCGCGATGCCCGCGTCCATCTGCGGCGGCACAGGGCTTTTGGTATCCGCGGCGATCACGATATAGGCCACCGGACGCTGGCCTTCCGCCGGGCCGTCCCAATTGTCGATGGCCGGCGCCCAACGCACCAGGGGAAAAAGGCGCGCGTTCATTTCCTGGGAGGCGGACAGCGCGTAGCGCAGGGGCTGCGCGTTGGATGCGCTGGGGGTAAGGCGGGTCGTGTCGATGATTTCCATCAGGAGCTCCATCGGCACGGGTTTGTCCTGATGGTAGCGGCGGTAGGTACGAGCTTTGGCCACGAGTCCTTTGAATTCCATATTCGCGTCTCCTGTTTGGTGCATTGCGTGCGTCAAGGGCGGAAAGTCGATACCAGCCGGAATAACCCAGTCAGCGACAGCGGCCCCGGATGGCGGGGAGAAGTTCCCCGCCCGGAGCCGAATCCCGTTATCGCTGATGGCGGAATTTTATAGCCTCATGTTGTGAAAAATACAAGGCGGCCCGCAGGGAAGAAAAACGGCGGAGCTCGCGGCTTGTGGACATGCAAACAGCCTGGCGCCTCAGCAATTCAGCGCGCTGGCGTCGTTCCGGAAACAAGCGCGCGGTCGGCGTCAAAGGCGAGTTCAAACGGATCTCCCTCAAAGGCCACCTGGGCGTTGGCCTCGGCTTCGGGCCAGAGCGCTTCGGATATGTCGATGACGTCCAGGTCGTTCGTGTTGGCGATCTTCACGATGCGCGGGGTGTCCGCGGTCACGGAGATGGAGTGGTGTATGCCCGCGCGTATGGCCAGCTCGTCGTCAGGCATGACCAGCGGCACCTTGCCGACGCAGGAAACCCGCGAGGTCATGCAATTGGTGTACGTCACCACGGGGTCCATTTGCAGCATGGCTCTTACCGTGGTGTAATCCGCCATGCCCAGACCCAGGGCGTTGCCGTGGCTTTCCTTTGACAGACGGAGAATGACCCGGCTTTCCGCATGCAATCCTTGCCCGGCGTAGGGAGTGGCGTAGCTGCCGGTTATATTCGGGTCCGCCCCGTCCCCGCTGAAGTTTTTGCCGATTTCTTCCACAATGAGAACATCAAGTTTGTCAAAGAGAATTTTTCCCATAAGGGAGAACGCTTTTTTCAGAAGTTCCGCTTCCCGTTCCAGAGTGGCTTCTCCGGGCACGGCCTCAAGATGCGCGGTTTCATGGGATGCGTTTTCAACCACCGCCAGCGAAAAAGGCACGTTGACGCGCCGCAGCACATGTTCCGCGGCCTTTGGAATGACTTCGGCGAAAGTGCCCAGGCCGTACCTGTGATAGGCCAGCGCGCCCAGATGTTTGCCCAGCCCTATTGCCAGCATTTTGCAGATGCCGCTCTCCACCTGACCGCGAAAAGCGGTATGCGGCTTGACCCGCGCCACCGGGACGACCGCGTCGGCGGCGAGCGCCAAAGTGTCCAGGTACACGGGAATGCGTACCTTAACCCCGCCGTATATGGCGGAGGTTTCCCCGATGCGCTCGACTTCCATGGAGCTTTGCACCGGCGCGCCGCAAGTTTCTTCCGTTATGCCCAAAGTTGCCAGCATTTCCTCCTGGCCCACGGCGGTGGCCCCTCCGTGGCTGCCCATGGCTGGCACGATGAAAGGCACGGCCCCGGCTTCTTTAAGACAAACCACAAGCGCGGCCACCATGGCCCGGAGATTCGTCATGCCCCTGCTGCCAACGGCGAGGGCCACGCGCATTCCGGGGCGGATTCCGCCGAGGCGTCCCGGTTTGCCCAGCGCTTCGCGCACCGCGTCCGGGATATCCCCAATATGGTCTTTGGGAAACTTCTGGCGGACCTTGCGGAACCTCGGGATGGGCGTTTCGCCGCAAATGCCGACAAAGGCCCGCCGGTCCGACAGGATACGTTCATGGAAAAACAGTGCGTGATTCATGTTTTGCATCTCCAGTCAATGAACGTGAAGTTGTGGTTCCTCGGGAATGGCCCGCCCTCCAGATCAGCCGGCGAGCGGCTTGATAGATGCCAATAGACAAAGGGAAGGCCGGAAGTCTTGACTCTCAAGCTCTTCCGGCCTTTTCCAGCTTCCGCTGGACTAAAATTTGGTGGGTGGACGGGATTGTCCATGCCAATCAATCTGGCGTATTTATTACGTAAAATAAATAATCATTTTCTGAATACCAAGCAAAATACCAAAAATTTTCAGTGCTGACCATTTTTATATGGATGAAAATCTTGCTTTGGTACAATCCTTCTCTAACCTCCAAACCGCATATGGTCAAGGCTGCGTGAGTCTTGGCGTATCATTAGACGTCTATTGGTAGCCGGCTGAGCGCCGCTTTTGACTCCGACCCATAAAAACCTTGCTTTCGGGGCGGCAATGGTTATGCCTAAAAGTAGGGAAAATAGGGATTTTAGCTTTTGCACGGAGGATACCATGGATAACATATTGGTGGATAACGCCAAGGTGATGGCGAAAGGCCAAATCACCTTGCCGAAAGACATCCGCGATGCCCTGGGCGTTCAGACCGGCGATCGGGTTACGCTCATCCGCAAGGATGATCAGGTCATTATGATGAATTCCGCTGTCTACGCCATGAAAATGCTGCAAACCGCAATGGAAGGCGAAGCGGAAAAGGCCGGGCTGAAGTCTGAGGAAGATGTCACGGCCATGATCGCCGCTATGCGCGATGAGGAAAAAGAGTAATGCGGCTTCTTGTTGATACCAACATTTTGATTTCCGCCGCGCTTTTTCCGGACAGTGTGCCCGCGCGGGCCTTTTTAATCGATTGATTTAAAAGGGAATATACAAAAACACTCCAAACCATCCCGCTATCCCGATTTTGGACACAAAAAAGGACTCAGGTTTTATCCTAAGTCCTTTTTTTTATTTGAAAATGGAGCCGCCTATCGGAATTGAACCGATAACCTCGGGATTACGAATCTCGCGCTCTACCATTTGAGCCAAGGCGGCAAATTTATTAGCTTTTTTATTCTATCTCAGGTTGGCTGGGGTCAATAGAATCAGTTGCTCTACCAAATGACCCAACCCTACAACTTCCTGAAATCACTTAAATTTGTGTCCCTCTCGGCGGAATACTGTATTTACGAATCAGCCGCTCTGCCAGCTGAACCAAGTCGCCGCAAGGTGGAACAACTTTTTGCCCCCACTGGTGGTAAAAGTCAAGCAAAACAAGGCGGAACCGGGCCGGTTTATGAAGGTCGCCTTGTTATCCTCAGGGACAACTATTCTCGGGGTGATCAAATAACCCCCAGCCCGTTCAGCAGTATGGCTAAAATAAGGACCGGCGTCACGTAGCGGCACAGGAACAAAAGGCCGTGCGCGATAAGTACGCCGTTTCCGGGCGCGCCTTGCGAAAACGCTTTCACGGCATTGTCGCGCTTCCAGGCCCAGCCGGTGAAAAGGCAGAGCAACAGCCCGTCCACGGGCAGCATGACGTTGGAGGAAAGAAAGTCGTACATGTCAAACAATGAGCCGCCGCCAAGGCTGACGCCTGAAAACACGCTGGATGACCAGGCGGCCGGCAAGCCGAACAAGGCAAGAAAGGCCATCATAAGCAGAGTGGCGTTACGCCGCGTCATGCCTGGGCATTCCGCCAGCCAGGCCACCGGTACTTCCAGCAGGGACAGTATCGCGCCCATGGCGGCCACTGCGGAAAGCACGAAGAACAGCGTTGTGAAGATCTGCCCGCCGGGCATGGAAGAGAACACCGCCGGTATGGTTAGAAAAAGCAAACTGGTTCCCTGTGTCGGCTCAAAACCGAAGGTGAACACAGCCGGAAAAATCGCCACGCCGGCGAGAATGGACACGGTCAGATCGCAGAGCATGACCCGCAAGGCCAGCATGGGCACGTGCACATCACTATGGTAGTAGCTGCCATAGGTGATCATGCAGCCGAACCCGACGGACAGTTTGAAAAAAGCCAATCCAAGCGCCGTAAGAATGACCGGGGCGTTTATGCGCGCGAAGTCCGGCATGAACAGAAAGCGCAGGCCCTGTGCCGCGCCGGGCAAAGTCAGGCTGCGGACGCAAACCGCCACCAGCAGAACGAACAGCAGGGGGATGAGGACACGCGTGACTTTCTCAATACCGCCCGAGGCCCCACGCACAATGACAGCCCCGGCCAGACCGAGCACAACCCACTGCCATAGCAGCGACTCTCCGGCGCTGCTCCGCAGCGCGGAAAACACCTCGGCGGCCTGTTTCGGATCCGCGGTGGCGATGCTGCCGGAGACGGCCTTGAAAATATAGGCGAATACCCATCCAGCCACGTCTGAGTAGTAAGCGAGAATGGTCAACGCCCCAAGAATGCCTAATGCGCCGATTACCCTCCAGCCGGGCCGCGCGGGGGAAAGCGCGGAAAAAGCGCTCAGAGCGTTGCCGCGCGCGCTGCGCCCGATGACCATTTCCGAAATCATCAGGGGCAGACCCACCAGCAGAGTGGACAAGACATAGATGAGCAGGAAGGATGCGCCCCCGTTGTTGCCTGTAAGGGCCGGAAACTTCCAGATGTTGCCGAGGCCCACCGAGGAGCCCAGGGTGGCCGCCAGCATGCCCAAGCGGGACGCGAAAAGATCGCGGTTTGCTTTTGCCATGTAAAACTCCCTTGCGCGCCGGGAGACTGGGAAAATATATGCCCGGCGCAAGCGCGAAAAAAATGGATTACCGGAATAAGCGCGGTAATCCTTGGAAGATTGCCAGAAGTGCCAGATTTTATGCTGTATGTAAACTATGAATTACAAACGCCGCCCCCTACAGAATCTGGTTCAGAAACCTTTGCAACCTGGGGTGCTGCGGGTTTTCAAAGAAGTAGGGCGGGCTGCCTTCTTCCAGAATCTGGCCCTGGTCCATAAAGATGATCCGGTCCGCCACCTCGCGGGCAAAGCCCATTTCGTGGGTCACGCAGACCATGGTCATGCCTTCGCGGGCCAGGTTGACCATAACGTCCAGCACTTCGCCGATCATTTCCGGGTCCAGGGCGGAAGTCGGCTCGTCAAAGAGCATTATTTTCGGCGTCATGGCCAGAGCGCGGGCAATGGCCACGCGCTGCTGCTGCCCGCCGGAGAGCATGGCAGGGTAAACATTGGCCTTGTCGCTTATGTCCACCTTCTTGAGCAGTTCCAGGCCGCGAGCTTCTGCGTCCTGTTTTGACATCTTGCGCAGCTTCATGGGCGCCAGGGTAAGGTTTTGCAGCGCCGTCTTGTGCGGAAAAAGGTTAAAGCTCTGGAAAACCATGCCCAGTTCCTGGCGGAGCAGGTTAATGTCCGTATCCTTGGCGTTTATGTCCACCCCGTCCACCACAATTCGCCCCTTGTCCACGGTTTCCAGGCGGTTTATGGAGCGCAGCAGCGTGCTTTTGCCGGAGCCGGAAGGGCCTATGATGACCACTTTCTCGCCGGGGTAGATGTTCAGGGAAACGTCGCTCAGGGCGGTGAGCTGCCCGAAAAACTTGTAGACGTTGCTGATGCTGATGATGGGATCACTTGCGGTCATAATAGCTGAGCCTTGCTTCCATAAGGCTGACCCCCTTGGAAAGGATCAGCGTGATGATGAGGTAAACCAGAGCGACAACGGTGTAGCTTTCAAAGGGCGCGAATTGGGTGGAGTTGAATTCCCGGCCGCGTTGCAGAATATTGGTCATGGCCATGATGGAGACCAGCGAGGTATCCTTGAGCAGGGCGATGAACTCGTTGCCCACGGGCGGCAGAATGGTGCGCCAGGCCTGGGGCAGAACGACCAGGACCATGGTCTGGGCCCGGTTGAATCCCAGGGAGCGGGCCGCTTCGGTCTGGCCTTTGTCGATTGAGCTTATGCCGGCCCGGAACACTTCGCCCATGTATGCGCCGTAGCAGACGCTCATGGCGATGGTTCCGGCCAGAATGTCCGGCAGGTTGATGATCCGGCCCAGGGCGTAATAGATGTAAAAAAGCTGCACCAGCAGCGGAATGCCTCGGATTACCTCCACATAGGTGGAGGCGATCAGGTTGATGACCCGGTTGCGCGACAGCCGCCCCAGACCGGTGAGCATGCCGATTGGAATGGCGAAGCAGATGCCCAGCACGGTCATCTGAAAAGTTACTTTGATGCCGTCCGGCAAGAACAGCAGCACGTCCAGGTAGGGTTTGGGGTAGAACAGGCATAGGTAGCCCAAAATGCCCACCGCGCCGAAAAAGGCCAGCGACCAGGCCGTTATCAGGCGCGTATCCTTGTGATCCGGGATTGACGCGCCGTCGGAGATTTCTATCTGCACGTTTTGCTGGGGAAGATCCGCCATGCGTCGCACTTTCCTGCTAGATTGCGTTTTAAGCGCGGGGATCGGCCACGGCCGATCCCCGAAGGAACAAATGTTTATTTACCAAGCCACTTCTTGAGCAGGGCGGCTTCCGAGCCGTCTTTCTTGGCCGCTTCAATGCCCTTGTTCAGAATGTCCAGAACTTCCTTGTTGCCCTTTTTCACGGCAAAGCCGTAGTATTCCTTGGGCGCGTCGGTGATGACAAAGGAGATCCTCAGTTTTTCCGCGTACTCCTTGCGCTGCAGGGCAAAGTCCGCGGCCACCGGGTCGTCGCAGACCACGGCGTCGATGCGGCCGTTGAACAAGGCTTCCATGGCCATGCCTATGTCGTCGTAAGACTTGGCGGTCACGTTCTGCATGCGCTGAATGGCGAAAAAGCCGGTGGTGCCCATCTGGGCGCCCAGGGTCTTGCCTTTCAGGTCTTCAACTTTTTTGACGTCCAGCGTCTTGGGGGTGACCACGGCCTGGAGGATTTCGCAATAGGGTTCGGAAAAATCCATGCCTTTTTTGCGTTCGTCCGTAATGGTCACGGAAGAAGCGATCACGTCGTATTTCCCGGCGGCCAGGCCGGCGAAAATGCCGTCCCAGGCCACGTTTTTGTGCACGATTTTTACGCCCTGGGATTTGCCTATGGCGTCGATGTAGTCCGGGGCATAGCCCACAATTTTTTTGTTGGAGTCAATAAACTCCATTGGCGGCCAGGTGGCGTCATGGGCCACGGTAATGGTGCGTTCCGCGGCAAAGGCCGCGCCGCTGAAAAAAAACAGCATCAGGACGGCTAAGCTGAAAGGCCTGTACATTATCGGCTCCTTGCTGAAGTTTTACTCCGAACTGTTCCCTTTTGTTATACTTGAGCCCGCTTGTCAATGTCGCCCCGGCGTTAAAATCTTGCGTCCGGCCTGTACAAAAAGCCTTTTGCGGTGTATATGCTAATACGGAGAGTTGTCCGGGAATGACGGCTGGCGGTTCCGCCGGGTTACGATTTTCCGTTCGTCATTCCCACTAACGCGGGAATCCGCGCCTTTGCCGACTTGTCCGCCATTTCAAACTGGATACAGCCCAGCAATCCCGGAGTAAATGCCATGATAACGCCCAAAAAAATCCTTCTTTTATCCGCCATGATTTCCTTTGGCCTGCTTTCCGCCTGCACCCCGCGCCAGGTTGGGGTGACACGGGACAGCCTGTATTCGTCCAACGCCCCTGATATGAGCATTACCGCCAATGCGCCGTATAAGGTGGTGGGCTACGGCAAAAAATGGCCCCAGGTTAAAAGCGACATCCTGGGCGTGACCCCGGTGGCGGCATTTGAATACGCCGTGTTCAGCGATTCCGAAAGCGGACCGGTAAGAAGCTATGTGCAGGCCGCCACCGTGACCATGCAAAGCCCGGATGCCTGGTACTTCGCGCCGGAATCCTTTCCCGGCACCACCAGCTTCGGACTGAGCAAGTCCCAGATCAACGGTGATACCTGGACCGAGCAGCTTATGGTGGTTGACGCGCCACAGGACTGGTTCACCCAGCTTTTCGCGGCCAGCGGGCGGCAGGTGCCGCAGGTCTGGCTGGCCAAGCGCTGGTCCACCACGCCGGATGACTATATCCGCGTGGTCGCGGAATACCGCGAACCTTTGCCGGACTGCCTGCTGCCGTTGCTTCAGCGCGATGAATCCGGCGCTCTGCGCCTGAACAAGGATATGCCCGCAGTTGCGGTGAATTGCGGCAAGACGCTGGAGGAATTCAGCGCCAGGGCGGCCAAAGCCGTAAAGTTCGGCTCTTTCGCGGACGTGGCCCCGGGCGGAACCGTGCCCAATCTGCTTACGAACATGCCGGAGAACGCGCCAAACGTGCGCAAGCTGGCTGGCGAGGTGCGCGTGGTCAGCCGGGGCGGGGATCGCGGCGATTTCTTGTGGTAGATGCTGCTTGGTAATTTTGGGGGGCCTCAGGCCCCCCAAATTCGTTAAAACTCTTCCAACGCCGGGCTGACCAGCCAGGGGCCGTGTTCCGCTTCCCCACAGCAGGCCGGCTTCAATTCCCCGCCTCGCGCCGGAGCCAGAACCACCTTGCGCCCGTCCAGACTCAGGCGGCCGTCCGCCAGCCACTGGACGGCCTGCGGGTAAATGCGGTGCTCCAGGGCGTGAATGCGCGGCATGAGGTCATCCGGCTTGTCACCGGCGCCAACAGGTACGGCGGCCTGAATGATCACCGGGCCGTGGTCCATAATTTCGTCCACAAAATGCACGGTGCAGCCGGCCAGCTTTACCCCGTAGGCCAGGGCGTCGCCGCCGCCGTCAAGGCCCGGAAAAGCCGGCAGCAGAGCGGGGTGAATGTTCAGAATGCGGCCCGCGTACCCCTGGATGAAGGCCGGCGTGAGCAGGCGCATGTACCCGGCCAGGATTATCGCCTCCGCCCCTTGCGCGCGGATGAATTCCAGCATGCGCAGGTCAAAATCCTCCCTGGCGATTCCTTTATGAGCCAAAGCCCAGCGGGGAACGCCGGCGGTCCTGGCGTGCTCCAGCGCCCCGGCTTGCGGGTTGTTGGAAAGCACGGCCGCAACTTGGGCGCGCAACCGCCCGGCCCGGCAATGCTCAAGAATGGCGGCCAGGTTGGACCCGTGCCCGGAGGCCAGCACCGCTATGCGCAACATAAAACCTTAACCTTTTTTCAATTCTTTAAGTAAAGCTTCAACCAGGGCGGGAATGGTAAAATCCGTGGGCTGGACGTGGCAGGGCAGCCCGGCCTGCTCCAGAGTCTTCGCGGTAATCGGCCCTATGCAGGCAAAACGCAGCCCGGCGTACTTTTTAAGTTCCTCAGCCGGAATGAAGTGCAGAAAATTCTCCACCGTGGAGGAAGAGGCAAAGGTGATCACGTTGATTTCGCCTTTTTCCAGCCGCTCCAGCACTTCCTCGCGCCGGGAGCTGCCGGGCGCGGTTTCATAAACCGGCAGCACGTCCACGGTGCAGCCGATCTTGCGCAATTCGTCCGGCAGCACGTCCCTGGCCACCTTGGCCCTGGGCAGCAGCAACCGTTTGCCGGACATGCCCAGATCCGTCAGGCCCTGGACCACGCTTTCGGCCACAAATTTTTTGGGCATAAAATCCGGAATCACCCCATGTTCCCGCAGAGCCTGGGCCGTGGCCGGCCCGATGGCCGCGATTTTTCTTCCGCCCAACGCTCTTGAGTCCAGATTCAGGGCTTCCAGTTGCTTCCAGAAATACTTAACACCGTTGGCCGAAGTAAAGGCCACCCAGTCGTAAGACCCGATAAAGCCTATGGCCTTGCGCACCGCCGAGTAATCCTCCAGCGGCTTCACTTCAATGGTCGGGAACTGGATGACCTCCGCGCCAAGATCGTTCAGGGCCAAAGCCATGTCGCTGGCCTGTTCCCTGGCCCTGGTCACCACAATGCCCTGGCCCAGAAGCGGGCGTTTTTCAAACCAGTTCAGCTTTTCACGCAAAGCCGCCACCTTTCCCACCACAATCAGGGCCGGGGCTTCAAAGCCGTTTTTTTCCGCATCGTCAGGCAGCTTCGCCAGTGTGGAAACCAGGCTCCGGTGCCTGGGCGTGGTGCCCCAGCGGATCAGCGCGGCCGGCGTTTTGCCGTCCAGGCCGGCCCGCATCAGCTTGGCGCTGATTTCCGGCAGGTTCTTCATGCCCATAAAAAACACCAGCGTGGATCCGCCCTGGGCCAGGGCCTGCCAGTTGTGCGCGGATTCCGGCTTGGTCGGGTCTTCATGCCCGGTGGCCAGGCAAACCGACGAGGCATAGGCCCGGTGCGTCAGGGGAATACCAGCGTAAGCCGTGGCCCCGATAGCCGCGCTC
Organism: Desulfovibrionaceae bacterium; assembly: GCA_031547305.1. Lineage (GTDB taxonomy): Bacteria > Desulfobacterota > Desulfovibrionia > Desulfovibrionales > Desulfovibrionaceae > JAVBSC01. Next base: position 2,319 of record JAVBSC010000125.1, on the reverse strand, counting down.
ACGCCAGGCACCACCTCAAAGTCCACGCCCGCGTCCAGAAGCTCTTCCGCTTCCTCCGCGCCCCGGCCGAACAAATAAGGATCCCCGCCCTTGAGCCGGGCCACCACTTTGCCTTCCCTGGCCCGCTCCACCAGCAGACGGTTGATCTCCGCCTGCTCCAGCGTGTGATCCCCGCCTTTCTTGCCCACATAATACAATTCCGCGCCGGGGCGGCAAAAATCCAGAAAGGCCGCGTTGGCCAGATAATCGTAAACCACCACGTCCGCTTCACCCAGAATCCGCCGGCCCTTCAGGGTCAACAACCCTGGATCCCCGGGCCCCGCGCCGATTAAATAGACTTTCATATCAATTTCCTATTTTTCTTCAGCGGCTTCGCGGAATCTGGCCTGGAGGCGCTGGAGCTTTTCCGTGGCGTCTTTTAGTTCGGCCACGCGGTTACGGTCGCGCGCCACCAGTTCGGCCGGAGCTTTTTGGGCGTAGTTGGGGTTAGCCAGCTTGCCTTCAAGCATGGAGCATTCCTTGTCGATTTTGCCGAGTTCCTTGTCCAGGCGGGTCAGTTCGGCGGCAAAGTCAATGGCGCCGGTAAGGAAAACGATGATTTCGTTGCCCTGGGCCACCTGGCTGGCCGAGGCCTTGGGGGCTTTGGCCGCTGAATCGATATGCAGGGCGCCAAGGCGGGCCAGAGTTGTGATCAGCTCCGAGTGGCCGGCAAGAACGGCGGCTGCGGAGTCGTCCGCCGGGCGGATCAGCACTTCCAGGCGCAGGGATGGCGCGATGTTCAGCTCCGCCCGGATGGTGCGCACGGCCACAATGGCGGCCTGGAGCATGTCCATTTGCGCGGACTTGGTGGGATTGAGGCAGTCCGGCCGGGCGGCGGGGTAGAGCTCCAGGGCGACGTCTGAATCTTCCTGGCCGGGAAGAGCGGACCAGATACGCGCGGTGACAAAAGGCATGATCGGGTGGAGCAGGAGCAGCGTCTCGCGCAGGGCGGTCCAAAGGATGTACTGGGCGCGGGCCTGGCGCTCGCCGCCGGCCTGCATGTCCGGCTTGATCAGCTCCAGGTACCAGTCGCACAGTTCGTTCCAAACGAATTTGTACAAATCCTGGGCCGCGTCGTTAAAGCGGTAATCCGCGATGGATTTGGCCGTGGAGATTTTTATTTCCTCCAGGCGGTGCAGAATCCAGGCGTGATGGGTTTCCGGAATGGAGGAAAGGGAAACAGAAGCGGGCGCGGCATCGCCCAGGTTCATCAGGGCGAAGCGCGAGGCGTTCCATATTTTGTTCACAAAATGGCGGTAGCCTTCGATGCGATCCTCGGACAGGCGGATGTCCCGCCCCATGGCCGCGAAGGCGGTCAGAGTGAAGCGCAGGGAATCCGTGCCGTATTTGCCGATCATTTCCAGCGGGTCAATCACGTTGCCCGTGGATTTGGACATTTTTTTACCTTCCGCGTCGCGCACCAGGGCGTGGATGTAAACGTGATGGAAGGGTGTTTTGCCCATGAAGTGCAGTCCCATCATCAGCATGCGGGCCACCCAGAAGAACAGAATGTCAAAGGCCGTGACCAGCACGGAAGTGGGGTAAAAAGCCTGAAGCTCGCGGGTTTTTTCCGGCCAGCCCAGGGTGGAAAACGGCCAGAGCGCGGAAGAGAACCAGGTGTCCAGCACGTCCTCGTCCTGGGAAAATTCCTTGTGCCCGCAGTCCGGGCAGACGTCCGGGCCTTCTTCTTCCACGATCAGTTTTTTGCAGTTCAGGCAGGTCCAGGCCGGAATGCGGTGCCCCCACCAGATCTGCCGGCTGATGCACCAGTCGCGGATGTTGTCCAGCCAATTGTAGTAGGTTTTCTGCCAGGTTTCCGGGTAGATCTTCGTCTCGTCCGGCACGGCGGCCCTGGCTTTGTCCGCCAGGCTGCGCACGGCCACGAACCACTGGGTGGAAACGTGCGGCTCGATTACCGACTTGCAGCGGTAGCAGTGCCCGACCTTGTTCTCGTAATCCTTTACTTCCGCCAGCAGGCCCAGGGCGTCCAGATCGGCCACGATTCTCTTGCGGGCCTCTTCCTTGGTCAGTCCCTGGTACGGGCCGGCCGCCTCGTTCATGAGGCCTTCGTCGTCAATGACCTGAATGAAGTCCAGGTTGTGCTTGTGGCCGAGCTGCCAGTCGTTGTGGTCGTGCGAGGGCGTGACTTTGAGCACGCCGGTGCCGAATTCCATCTCCACGTAAGAATCCGCGATAATGGGAATCAGACGGTCCATCAGGGGCAGGCGCGCTTTTTTGCCCACCAGGGCCTTGTAGCGCTCGTCGTCCGGGTGCACGCAC
>JAVBSC010000088.1:0-10629 GCA_031547305.1 Desulfovibrionaceae bacterium | reverse complement strand
CCAAGGCCACGGCCAAGGGCCACAGGGAGCGCCGCCCGGATGCGCCCAAAGCGGCCGATGCCTCCGGCGAAGCCACGGCCCCGCGCGGTCGCCGGGAACAGCACCGCCAGCCCAGGCCGGAATCCGAATCCGCCCGCAACGGGCAGGACAAGGGCGCGCACCTGGACGACGATTCGCGGGATAACCCGATCACTCCGCTGGTGGAGTTGGACGCGGCCAAAGTGCAGGAGGCGGTTTTTTCGGTCATCCGGGACCTGGCTTCCGCTGTCACGGATGGTTTTGATTGCCGCGTGAGCCTGGATCTGGAGCATAACAAGGTGCTGGCCGAGTGCCGGGATCCGGAAGGCGGACTTCTGGGCCGCGAGGGCCAGACTCTGGCCGCGGTGCAATACCTGGCCGTGCGCATGGCTTCCCGCAAGTTGGGAGCGAATCTGCGGCTGCAGATCAACATTGACGGGCTGCGGGAGCGCCAGGACGAGGAAACGCGCGAAATGGCCCTGAGCCTGGCGGAAAAGGTCAAGGCCGGCGGCAAACCCCAGTCCACCCGTCCTCTGAGTTCATATCATCGCCGCCTTATCCACATGACCTTGCAGGATGACAGGGAAGTCCAGACCTACAGCAAGGGCGAAGGCTCCATGCGCCGGGTCATCGTGAGTTTGAACAAAAAGAATACGCCGGCTTGAGATTTGGGGCTGCGGCCCCAGGCCCCGTTTACGACGCCGCCGTTCCGCGAAGCGACACGGCGGCGTCGATAATTAGGGAGATCGGGAGCGGCGCTTCACATAAACCGCACCAGTTCGAACAGCTTTTTGCGGTGCGTGGCCACTATGTGGAAGTATTGGTCCTGGGGCACGTAAATATACGGTACGTCGGATTTTCTGCGGTACAGAAACAGTGAGAGGATCATCCGGTTGATGGCCTGATGCCCGATAATCATGATCCCTGGCATGGCTCCGGACAAAAATAGGGCCTTGCGGAATCCCCGGTCCACGCGTTCCTTCAGGGTGATGTAGCCCTCGCCCTTGGGGTAGACGTAAGTGTATTTGTCCCTGGCCCTGGCAGCGTATTCTTCCGGCATGCTTTTCCGGATATCCTCATAACGCATGCTGTCGCAGATCCCCGCGTTGATTTCGTCAAATTCGTTCAGGGGCACCACCACGCTGTTCGGTTGGGATTCGTGGAGCGGCGCGGCGGTTAAAAAAGAGCGCAGCCGTGTGGAAGTGAAGATGTACGGCACGGGCATGTCCATAAAGTGCCGGGCCAGGGCCTGGGCCTGAAGCCTGCCCTGCTCCGTGAGCGGAGCGTCTCCGCCGATGCGGCCATGAACGTTGTATTCGCTTTCCCCGTGCCGGACCAGATAAAGGTTGCGCACCCAGTCGGAAACCAGAATGTCCCGGATGGTCACGTAGTAGGGAATCTTGGCGTCGAGCTTTTCCCTGAGTATCCTGTTGTATAGGGTGTTTATGCGCACGAAGGAGGTTTCACGCTCCAGGGGCGCGTAGATGCTTTCGTAGTAATTGATGCGTTCGGTAAAATTCGCCACCGCCTCGGCATGGCTGAGTTGGGCGAATTCCGGCAATCTGGCCTTACGATCAATGCTGGCGGACAGTAAATCCTTGTCGTCGTTTATACATTCAACATAAAAAATAGGCGCGTCGTTCAGCTCTTTTTCCAGGGCTTCGCGCCTGGCCATACTGGCGTTGGTGGCGTCCAGTATGGCAACCTGGCCGCCCGCGGCCAAATAGTCCCTGGCCAGGCGCATGTTCGCCAGGGCTATGTCTTCCCGCTTGGCCCGGCCTTCGCGGTTGTCCGGATCGTAAAAACTGGGAGACGATGATTCCTCGCCCAGCCGGGCGCGCCGTAGCGCCCCGTTGTTAAAAATGGCCGCGCGGATGCCGTCCGCCTCCAGACCTTCCTGCAGACGCAGGCCGACTATGGATTTGCCTCTGGCGGGCAGACCAACCAGAACCAGATACAGTTTTTCCATCCGCATTCCCGTTTTGTGTGGGGTTAAAATAAATTCAAGGTTGGAAACCGGTTATTTTTTTGAACTTGTCCCTGGCGTTGAGCAGCAGTTTTCTGGCTGATTCGGCGGCTTTCCGCTCCTGCCGGGCGCGGATGGCGTCAAATAGTTCCAGGTGATCTTTAAAATCCGTTTCCGGTTCGCACCATGACGGCTCAAGTCCGTGCAGAAAAATCGGCCGTATCAGATTGCCTATGGGCAGAAGGAACATATTGTCTGATTCCTGGTAAATCCGGAGGTGAAAATCCAAATCCGCGGCCGGCAGATTGGTTTTTTCCTCGGTTTCGTATTCCAGCACAATGGTGCGCATTACTTTTTCCATGTCCCGGATAAAGCCGGCGGAATGAGATCTGGCGACCGAGGCTGCTAAATCCGGCTCCAGGAGCAGCCTCAGCCCGTAAAAATTTTCGATCAGGCGCAAGGACTCATCGCCAAGATCCAGATACAGAGAGAATAAATCCTGGCTGAAGAAGTTCCACTTAATCTTGGGCAGAATGTGGGAGCCGGCCCGCTTGCGACTGTGGATCATGCCCAGGGCCTGTAATTGCTTTTTGGCTTCTCGAACGACCACCCGGCTGACGGCGTAGGATTCCGCAAACTCCTCCTCTTTGGGCAGCGGGCGGTCCTCGTGGTATTCTCCGGCAATGATCCGCCGCATAATGTCCTGGGCCACGCTTTTACTTAGGCTGTTCATAGTGTTCTCTGGCGGTTTTGGCAGTGGGGAAAAGTAAAATGTAGTCAGCGTTCCCGGGACATTTATTCTTTTAATGGTCCTACATTTTGCCGGGCAAAGCAATCTGAAAATGCCGGTATTGCCGGCCGGAGTTCTCAATATAGCTTTTTTTCATAAAACTGAATATAATTTACCAAATTTGCCAAGACAAACTGAAACCTCCGGAAACGTCGGCAACCCGCCGTTAAGCGGCGGCCTTAAGGTGAATGTGTTTTAAAAGGCCTGGATAAATGACGGAATACGAAAAACTGCGGGCTGGCCTGGGCGATCTGGCCGCGTTATGCGAGCGGATTGCCAGAGGCGATTACGAGAAAGCCCGTGCCCTTTTTGCCCTTAGCGAGCGGAAGGGCGGCCCTGTGGCCGCTTTGGCGGAAGCTTTCGGCCTGATGCTGGTCAAGCTGGAGGCCAGGGAATACGAGCATGAGGAATTGGCCGCCCGGCTTGCGGAATCCTGTAAAGAGCTGGAGCGCCGGCAGGGGCTTTTAAGCCGCGAATATGACAAGCTCAGGGAAAACATCCGCCAGGACAACCCGCGTCTTATCGGCCGGAGCAGAATCATAAAAGAGCTGTTGCGCCAGACGGAAAAGGCCGCCGGAGTTCACGCCACTGTGCTGATCAGCGGTGAAACCGGCACCGGCAAAGGGTTGCTGGCAAAACTGCTCCATTACGGCAGCCCAAGGGCTTCCGGCCCTTTTGTGGCTATAAACTGCGCGGCTATTCCGGCTACCTTGCTGGAAAGCGAGCTGTTTGGCATTGAGCAGGGCGTGGCTTCCGGAGTGAACGCCCGCATCGGCAGCTTTGAGCAGGCCAGCGGGGGAACGATTTTTCTCGACGAAATCGGCGACATGCCGCTGGAGAGCCAAGCCAAGATCCTGCACGTTTTAGAAAACGGCAGCGTGGAGCGCGTTGGCGGCCGCAAATCCATTCCCGTGGACTTGCGCATCATTGCGGCCACGCACCGGGATTTAGCCGTGGCGGCGCAAGAAAACACTTTTCGCGCCGACTTATACTACCGCCTGAATGTAATCCGCCTGCACATGCCGGCCCTGCGTGAAAGAAAGGAAGACATCCCGCTCCTGGCCCGACATTTTCTGGAGTTCTGCGCCCTGCGCAACTACTGCGCGGCCAGAAGCATTACCCCTCAGGCTCTGGCTCTGCTCAAGCAGCACGACTGGCCGGGGAATATCCGGGAGCTGGAAAACGAAACCGGCCGCGCCGCCCTTTTGGCCAGAGGCGGCGCCATTACCCCGGAAGATCTGTCCCCCACCCTGGCCGCTTATCCTTTGGGGGTCGCCGGCGCTGCTGAAGCGCCGCCGTCGGACGCCCGGGATTACCAGCTGCCGGTGACTAGCCATCAGACAAGCGCGTTCAGCCATACCAGCGCCGGACGCGCAAACAACGGCGCGGAATTAGCCCGCGTCAACGCCGCGCTTGAGCGGGCGCGCGGCAACAAGTCAGAGGCGGCAAGACTTCTTGGCCTGAGCCGCGAGGGGTTGCGCAAGAAGCTTAAGCGCCTGCTTCAGCAATAAAAAACGCCGGTCTCCGTTCCGGACCGCGCCACAGCGGCGCTATCTCGGCGAAACCGGCGTTTGCCGCTCCCCCTGGAGCATCGGAGGAGTGACTGTACTCCGACTGCCCCTGCAGCTATCCTGTGCTCTTTAAGGCGATTTGACTTTAAAACGCCATACTCGTCGTTATTGGTTGGCTAGGCCAGCCTATTCCTCGTGGCGCGGAGCCATGTCGCGCATATCTCCGTGGAGTATTTCGATCTTGAAATGCTCTACTGCGCGCGCACTCCCCTATTTCGCGCGGCGCCAGCAAACTTGGCGTTTATCCAGAGTCCTGAGCAGGCGCAGGGCTTCCGCGTAAGCCTGGGCGGCCTTGCGACCGGCTTCTTTGGATTTTTTACCCATTTCCTGTGCGTTATGGACCAGTTCGAATATTTTATCCGCCAGCGGCAGAGCCTGCCCGCCGTCAACGGGCGGCCGGCCTTCCACAAACGCGGCGTGTTCCTTATTTCTTCGGCGCATAAAACCACCATCCGTGATGCTGAGAACCATATCATCCGCCCGAAGCCAGCCATTGAAATGGCGGCTTATAGTGGACTTTGAACAAGCTGGATGCGGATTTCTGTTTTTTTGCAAGTTTGCGGCGTCAAACATAATCCACTCCATTTATTTTATAGCCTTGCCGTTCGCCTGAGCGGAACAAGCATTTTGGGGTATCGCTAGAGCCCGTATTTGTTTCTTTAAAAGCAAAAACTCTGCCAAAGATTAGATAACAAAATTTATCTAATAAAACAGCCTTATTATAAACGTAAGCCGCTAATCCGGGTTAACTTCCGTTTGTTTGAAGTTGGCGGTTGCAGGTTGGCGGTTGCAGGTTGGCGGTTGGCGTATAATTGTAAAAATTCCGAAAAGCGCGGCTTTCAGCTGGCTCACGGGGTCAGGCGCTTAACAAGTTCAGTCAGGTTTTTTTTCATGTCTGTACCTCCAGGGCGGAATGGGATTATTGTCGCGCCACAAGCCCCGTTTCGCCGCTCTTGCTTCGGCTTCCAGGTCTATCCAGGCCTGGCAGTCCTTGCAGTACCGTCTGTATACCCAGGCCAGACCGGCTTTAAGCAATGTTTCCTGCAAGACGCCGCCGTCCTCCAGCCTGACAAGGCCGGCCAGAGTGCGCTGGTATTGATCCTTCCCCAGGTCTTCAATCTCCACCCGCCTGTGAAGTGTTTTTCGCCTGGTCATGGCCGCGGCTTTCTTGTTGTGGGCCTGTCCGTATTCCGGACAGTCTATGCCGTACAGGCGGACCTGCTCGCTTTGGCCTGTACCGTCCCGCAGAACAATCAGGGAATCGCCGTCCAGGACGCGGGTCACCACTCCGCTCCAGGCCGTAGCCAGGTCTGGAAGCAGCAACAGGGCAAAAATAGCGGCCGCGCAAATGGGCATGTTTTTTTTGATGAAGATGGGGTATACCTCGCTCTCAGGAGGAATTTATGGAAACCATTACCGCCATACATACCCGGCGCAGCATTCGTCAATATACGGTGGAGCCGGTTTCAGGCAGCGATCTGCGCGTCCTGCTGGAAGCGGCCATGATCGCGCCTAGCGCGGGCAACCAGCAGGCCTGGCATTTTGTGGTCATAGACGAAAGAGCCCTTCTGGACCGTATCCCTTCGGTTCACCCCTACGCGGGCATGGCGGCGAAAGCCCCGCTGGCCATCATGGTCTGCGGCGATCTGAGCAGGCTGAAATACCCGGTGGACTACTGGGTGCAGGACTGCGCGGCGTCCACGCAGAACATCATGTTGGCGGCCACCGCCCTGGGCCTGGGCTCGGTCTGGTGCGGGGTGCATCCGGTGCCGGAGCGGGTGGAGGGGCTGCGTAAGATTTTAAACCTGCCGGCCAATTTTGCCCCCATGTCCCTGATCGTCATAGGACATCCGGCTCAGGAGGCTCAGAGACTGAGCCGCTTTGACGAGGCCAAGGTCCACAGAAACAGCTGGTGAGGACTGTCTTAATAATAAAAAGGAGCGCTCATGTTTTCCATTTCCGTGATGTTCGACGCCATTCCCGCGCACAGCGAGGAATTCGCCGCTCTTTCCCTGAAGCACGCCGCAAACAGCCTGACTGAGGAAGGCTGCCTGCAATTTGAAGTCTATCGCAGCCAGGATAACCCGAACCGCTTTTATTTTCACGAAGTGTACAAGAACAGGGCCGCTGTGGACGACGTGCACGCCAAAGCCCCGTACCTGGCGGAGTTCAGAAACAAGACCGACCCATGGATTGCCGCCAAGTCCATGGAAGTTTGGAATAGCGTGGAGTAGCGTTGAGCGGCTGATTCTTCCAGGCGCGCCTGCTTTTGTACCTACCAAACAAAAAGGGGTTATGGTTTTTGCACCATAACCCCTTGAATTTTTTGGTCGGAGCGAGAGGACTTGAACCTCCGACATCTTGCTCCCAAAGCAAGCACGCTACCACCTGCGTCACGCTCCGTTCCGTAGGGCACGTTTAAGCCAAAGCCGCTTTTGAAGCAAGCGGATATTTTATTCAGTATTCAATGCCTTCTTGCGCCTTGGTTCCGGCAGTGTAAGGATGTTTGACCATGCGCATTTCCGTGATCAAATCCGCCTTTTCCGCAAGCCAGTCCGGCACTCCCCGGCCGGAGAGCACCAGATGGCAGCCGTTGCGCCGGCATTTTTCAATAATTTCCAGAAGTTCATCACGGGTGATCAGCCCGGCTCCCAGGGCGTACAGGGCTTCGTCCAGGGCCAGCAGATCCAGGCCGGGCAGGCGCGAGCGCGCCCAGTCCAGCACAGCCAGCGCGGCCTGGCGGTGCTCCGGAAACTCGTCCTGCTTGCGGAAAAAACCGATCCCTCCGGCAAAAAAATCGTCTTTCAGCAGGGCGCGCAGAACAACCTGCTCCCCGGCGTGGCCATCTTTTTTCATAAACTGGGCAAAGGCCACCTTAAGATTCCTCCCCAAAGCCCGGATGCTCTGGCCGATTGTTGCGCTGCTCTTGCCCTTGCCTTCGCCCGTATACACCAGAAGCATCAACCTTCCTCCCGCCATATTCCGGCTATTTCGCGGCCGCAGTCAGGGCAATCGCCCCGGCCCCGGATAGTTGTGTGGTAGCCGACGCGCTCCAGCACCACGGAACCGCAGTCAGGGCAAAGGGTGCTTTCGCCTCTGTGCCCCGGCAGATTGCCTATGTATACATACTCCAACCCGGCCTGTTTGCCGATTTCCCAGGCCGCTTCCAGGCTTTCCCGCGAGGTGGGCGGCAAGTCCGGCATTTTGTGGGCCGGATGAAAGCGCGAGATGTGCCAGGGCACGGACTTGCCCAGATCCGATGCGATGAACCCGGCCAGTTCCCTGAGTTCGGCCGGCGAGTCGTTCAGGCCGGGAATAAGCAGGGTGGTCAGTTCCACCCACCAGCCGTAGGCGACCGCCCGGCGCAGGGTGTCCAGGACCGGCTTGAGCCGTCCGCCGCAGCGGGTACGGTAAAAAGAATCGGAAAAAGACTTCAGATCAAAGTTGGCCGCCTGAATGAGCGGCCGCAACGCCTCCAGGCAGGCCTGGCTCTGGAATCCGTTGCTGATCATCACGTTGGCCAGCCCATGCTCTTTGGCCAGCGTCGCGGTATCCTGCATAAGCTCAAAGAACACTGTGGGTTCGTTGTAAGTGTAGGCCAGGCTGGCGGCCTCGCTCTCCAGGGCGGCGCGGACGATGTCCGCCGGAGCGGCCTTTTTACCCAAGCGCGGCAAGGCTTCCGGACGAATCTGGGAAATGGCGTAGTTCTGGCAAAAGCCGCAGCTGAAGTTGCAGCCCAGCGTGCCTATGGAAAAAGCTGCGCTGCCCGGCAAAAAATGGAACAAGGGCTTTTTTTCTATGGGGTCCAGGTTCACCGAGGCCAGGTTGTCGCCGACCAGGCTGTACAGCCGGCTGCCCTGATTCAGGCGCACCCCGCACTTGCCGGCGCTTTTTTCCGGTATGGCGCAACGGTGGGCGCACAATTCGCAGATCACCAGGTTGCCGCCCCTGGGGGCTGGTCTCCAAAGGCGGGCCGGCGCAAGCCGTTTAGGAGCCTGAATCATGGCAGGTTCCTGGGCGGGTGGGGCGGTTTTGGGCCGGGGCGGTTCCCAGGCACGTTTATTTCCGGCGTCACGATAATCGGGCCGTTATAACCGTCCTGTTCCCGCTCTAGCGGTCGTTCAGGCGTGGCCATGATCTGGTCGCCGCTATCCTTGTCAGTTCCAATGGCGGCCTCGCTGCCGCGCGTGCCCCATTCTTGGGCCTCTTTGTCCTGTCCGGAGTCCGCGCCCGGCGCCGGGGCGGCCTGAAGGCCCAGACAGGCCGCGAACAATGTTATGGTTAAAAATTTAATCATTATCGACTTAATTGGATTTGTCAGACACATTGTTTGTGCGGGGCTCTTGCGTAATCCTGGCAAAACGTCTATTCTTTTGCCGCGCTTTGTCAGTGAAATGTCCGCTTTTTCCGCTGTTTGGAATGGCATGGGCAGACGCCTTTCCGGCCAGCAGCCGGGTTGAAAGATTCAAGGAGTTATTATGGCCTCAGGAAAACCGGAAGATCGAGCCAGAGCTTACACCGAATCCGGGGTAAACATCAATGCCGGCAACGAACTTGTTTCCCGTATCAAGAGTTTGGTTACCCAAACCCATACCCAGGGCGTTCTTTCGGATATAGGCGGATTCGGCGGCCTGTTCAAGCCGGATCTGAGCGGCATGGAATCACCGGTACTAGTGTCATCCACCGACGGTGTGGGCACAAAGCTCAAGCTGGCCTTTGCCTTTAACCGCCACACCACCATTGGCATAGACCTGGTGGCCATGAGCGCCAACGATGTTCTGGTGCAGGGGGCCAAGCCGCTGTTCTTTTTGGATTACTTCGCCACCGGCAAACTGGAAGTGGGCGTGGCCGAACAGGTCATAGCCGGTGTGGCTGAAGGCTGCAAACGGGCTCATTGCGCGCTTCTGGGCGGAGAAACAGCGGAAATGCCGGGAATGTACGCGGACGGAGAATATGATCTGGCCGGGTTCTGCGTCGGCCTGGTGGATAACGCCAAAATCGTGGACGGCTCCTCCATCAAAGTCGGTGACGCCATCATCGGCCTGGCTTCATCCGGCCTGCATTCCAACGGCTACTCCCTGGCCCGCAAACTTCTGGAAAAAAGCGGCCTCAAGGGCTGCGATATGTTTCCGGGCCTTGGGTCCAGCGTGGCCGACGTCATGCTGGAGCCAACCGTCATATACGTGGAAGCCATTCGCAACATTATGCGCGACTTCACCGTAAACGGCATGGTCCACATCACCGGCGGCGGCTTTTACGACAATATTCCCAGAGTGCTCCCGACCCAGGTGAGCGCCTCCATAGACTTCAACGCCTGGCCCACCCCGCCGCTTTTTGAATGGCTCAGCTTTGTCGGCGACCTTTCCTGGCCGGAAATGCTCCAGATTTTCAACTGCGGCATCGGCTACGTCCTTGTTGTCGGGCAAAAAGACGCTGAGGAAATACTCCGCCGCCTCAAGGCCTTGCGTCAGGACGCCTGGCTTATCGGCCAGATCGAGCACCTGGATAAAAACCAGCCGGAGCGGATTAAGATCAACTTTTAATATATGGGGGACTCTGCCCCCAGTGCCCACCCCAGCGGATGTGGTCCCCTGGACCCGCAATTATCGACGGCGCCGCCACGTTTGCGTGACGGCGCCGTCGTAAAAGGGATGCAAGGGATTTATCCGTCCAACCACTTCAGCTATTTTTTGCCAATCTGTTTTTCCATGCGGGCGGCGCGGTCTTTGGGGTCCGGGTGGCTGGAGAGCAGATCTCCGCCTGTGCTGCCCAGGTCCGCGAGTTTTTTGAGGGCGGTGACAGCGCCTTGCTGGTTGTACTTGTGCTTTTTCATGAAGGCCAAGGCGTAGTCGTCGGCGCTTTTTTCCTGCGATTGGGAGAACTGGGCGTTGATCGTGGCGTGCAGGAGCTTGCCTAGGGCGCTGGAATCCGCGCCGGAGACTTTAATGGCTCCGGAAGCGGCGTAGTTGACGCGCATGGCGTTAAGGCTGTGACCCTCCACCACGTGGCCGATTTCGTGGCCGAGCACATAGAGCAGTTCATCGTCGTTCATCAGGTCCATGAGGCCGGAATAGACGCGGATGGAGCCGTCCGGGGTGGCGTTGGCGTTGACGTCGTTGGTCAGGTAGACCTTGAAGTTAAGGTCCTGGCCGTCTTCCTTCATGTGTTTGCCGATGAGCTTGTTCAGGCGTTTGGCGTACTTGCTGTTATCCGGGGCGACCTTGTTTTCCGCGTCGCCCACGTCGCGCATCTGTTTGGCCACGGCTTTGAGATCGGATTCGCTG